>OY763410.1:0-1032500 GCA_963667415.1 Dehalococcoidia bacterium
ACACCATCATCGAGTTCCAGCGGCGGGTGGGTACCAAGGGCGCCTTCACCATCGCCCACAGCTAAAGGAGGCAACCAAATGGACAACCGGACCCTGGCGGGTCTGCTGGCGGCAACGCCGCCGGCGGACCTGAAAATCACCGAGCTTGCGGCGGAGCTCACCCTGCCCGACGGCGGGCTGGACCTGGACGCGGCGGCGGCCCGGCAGGCCGAGGTGGAACTGGCCTGCGCCCAGGCCCAGGACTACGCCGCCGCCACCAAGCGGCTGCTGGAGGCGATGCAATGGCAACTGCGGCCCCGCCGGTACTGAGCAGCCTGGCCGAAAGGCTCCTGCGGCGTCCGCCGTCGCTGCGGGAGCTGATCGTCCGGCTGGGCCACGCCGAGGACTACGCCTGGTTCGCCGGACTGGCGCGCCGCCTCTTTCCCGAAGAGGCGGAAACGATGCTGGCGATACCCGACGCGGGCGGGCGGCTGGAACGCTTCGCCCGGCTGTTCGAGGAACGCCACTTCCCCCTCTACGCCCCCTACCTGGAGTTCTACGTGGACGAAGGCGAGGACCCGCCCTTCACCTGGCTGCGGCGGGGCATCCCCTTCCAGCTGATGGGCTTCGGCTACGACGGCCTCCACGAGATGTGGGACGGCTACCGGGAGGGCCTCTCGGCCCTGGCGCTGCTGGCGGAACCCCCCGATTTCTACAGCGACGAACCCGGCGGATTGCGCACCGCCTGGCTGGGATGCGCCGCCCAGCGCATCCCACAGGAGACACTGGAACGGATTCCGAAAGGCGGCATACCCCTGGACGTTCTCACCGAGGCGGTGCAGGAGACCGAATTCCAGGGCGCGGCCCAGGCCGCCGCCTGGGTGCGGGCCGAGACCGGCAATTTCTTCCTCGACCACTCCTTTGAGGATGGCGACTACGACGGCTTCTCCGACCCCTGGGAGGACGAAATCATCGCCGAGGGGACGCAGGAGTGGCGGAAGGCCAGCGCGCTGGTGGACTCGGTGGTGAAGCTGGCCGACTGGCTGGAGGAAGACCTGCCGGGCCGGTTCGCCGAAATGCTGGACTTCATCCTGCCCCGGCTGCCCGAACCAACGACAGAACAGGAGGAAAGCGATGATGACGACCAATGACACTCACCGGGCGGAGTGGTCCCTGCCGGGTCGGGACGACCTGCCCCGGGACACCCTCCAAGCCCAACTGGAGGTGTACGGCGAGACCATCCTGCTGCGGGGTTTCGAGGCCGACCGCAACTGGGTCAGGACCGTCTCGGCGGACGAGATCGCCAACGTGTTCATCCGGCACCTGGGCTTTTCCTCAGGGCTGCTGCCCGAGAGCGCCCTCTGGTGGAACCAGGGGGAGACCGGGCAGGTGGTGGCCCTGTGGCGCCCGCCCCAGGTCTGGCCGGTGGCTCTGCAACGGGAGGCGTTCCAGCCTCCCGCAAGGCTCCGGCTGCCCATGCCCGGGCTGGTCTTCGTCTGCTCGCCGGGCCGGGCGCCCTGGGTCTACGCCGCCCTGGAACGGCCTACGGATGCCGGACAGCAGCTCTACCGCGCTCCCGCCTTCAACGTCTTCCGGGACGGGCGGGTCTGCCCCGGCAGCCACCGCTTCCCCGAGGAGGTGGGACGGATCCCCGAATCCTTCTTCCAGTCCTTCTTCTCCCTTACCGGAGATACCAGGGACCGGTCGAAAAAGCACCCCGACAACCTGCAAGCGTTATGGGAGGAACTGGATGGACAGGCTGAGTACCCGGTTGAGGACCTGGTTCCCCAATGCACCGTGGGCCACGTCATGGCGGCCTCCGAAGGACGGAGGGGCTACTACGCCTAGCGACGACGCTGCTCCCAGCGCCGCTGCTTCGCCGGTGGGCTACCTGGTGAGCCACCCCCCCGGTCTCGCCGGTTCTCAAGGGATCGGCTTCGACTACGTTCTCGGGTCGGGCGGCCTCTACGTCCAGTCGGAGAGCGCCCACCTGACGGCGCGTGTCCTGGTCGCTCCCGCCGAGGTGCGGGGGCTGGCTCCCGTAACCGAGAAGGTGACGCTGGCCCACGGCCCCATCCCGGCCCATGTCTTCGAGTTGGGGCTGGGCTGGATGCTGGCCGCTCCGGGCACCGAGCGGTTCTTCGCCGTCCGGTGGGACGGCGACGCCTACCGGCTGGTGGTGCCGCCGCAGGAGGGCACGGGTTCATCCCTCACCTACCTGCCGCCCCAGGGCGTCATCGCTGAGTTCCACTCCCACGGACGCCACTCCGCCTTCTTCTCCGCCACCGACGACCGGGACGAGCAGGGGTTTCGTGTCTACGGCGTCGTGGGAAGCCTGGACACCCCCGAACCGGAACTGGCCCTGCGGCTCGGCATCTACGGCCACTTCGCGGCTCTGTACTGGTCCCAGGTCCTCGACGGCCCGCACCCGCCGTGGCTGCGGCTGGCGGGCCAGGAACCCGAACCAACATCAAGCAACCCACATGTATAAGGAGGTAACGCAACCATGCCCTACTACCTGGACAACCAGTTCCTGTTTGACAACCCCTGGATCACCGTGGTCGGCTGTGGCGGCACTGGCGGCTTCGTCGCCGAGGGCCTCTGCCGCCTCTTCCAGGGCCGCGACGCCACCATCGTCCTGGTGGACCACGACCGGGTGGAACCCCACAACCTGCTCCGGCAAAACTTCTACGCCGAGGACGTGGGCAAGTTCAAGAGCAAGGCTCTGGCCGACCGGCTGGCAAAAGCATACCGGCGGCCCGTGGGCTACTCGGTCTACCCCTTCCGGGAGGAATACCGCCCCCTGGGGAGCCGCTACCCCGGCCTCTCCTCCCACGACGGCCTGATCATCGGCTGCGCCGACAACGCCGCCTCTAGAAGGGCCATGGCCGAGTGCCTGCCCGGAGACCCCTGCCGCTGGCTCATCGACGCCGGCAACGACACCAACTGGGGCCAGGTTCTCGTTGGCAACATAGCGGAAAAGGTGGCCCTGGAGGAACCGCCCTTCACCGGCGAGACCTGCCACATGGCCCCGGCGCCCACCCTGCAACGGCCTGACCTGCTCACCGCCGTGTCCACCCGTCCGCCCGACGTGGACTGCGCGGCGGCCCTGGACCTCACCGACCAGGACCCCACCATCAACCAGATGATGGCGTCGCTGGTGTTGCAGGTGGTCCGCCGCATGGTGGCGGGCACCTGCCCTTTCCTGGGCCTCTACCTGGACATGGACCTGGGCACCGTAACGCCTTCCTACGTCACCCCGGAGGCGGTGGCGCGGCTGGTGGGACGGGCCGACGCCGGTTGACTGGCGCAAACCAACCCCTACAAACCGAACTTATAAGGAGAATGAGACCATGACTGACCACAAGGAAAACGCCACCGCGACTGCGATGTGGCAGGACAACCACAGCGGGAAGCGGGGACATCAATTGATGACCGATAAGCTGGCAGACACCATCCCCGCCCTCGGCGCCAATGAGAAGGCTCGCGACTACGACGACGTGCTGGCCCTCGCCAAATTGTTCAGTCCGTACTCGAATTGGACGTGGTACATCACGGAAATGGACCCGCAGACCGGCCAGTGTTTCGGCCTGGTGGAGGGGTTCGAGAAGGAAATTGGGTACTTTGATTTGACCGAGCTGGCCGAGACTACCGTCTTCGGCGGTGTGCCCGCCGTGGAACGGGACCTCTACTGGGAACCCATGACCCTGGGCGAAATCAAGAGCGGGTCCCGGAAGGACTCGCCATACGATGACGAGACCAGGAAAGGAGATGCCTTGACTGACGAAACCGGAACGGAAATCCACTCCCCGGACGTGGTGAGCGCCGAGGAGTTCCTCTTCGGAACCGCGCCGGATGATGCGCCTGCCGAGGTTGCCGGGGAGCTTCCCGCCGGAGGCGGAACGGACGACGCGGGAGACACGGAAACCGCCAAGGCACCGGACGCCGACACGGAGACCGCTGCTGAGGAATCCGATGTTACCAACGAAGACGGCGGGGAGCAGTCCGCTCCAGCGGAGACGGAAACGTCGGAGGAACTGAAGGTCGTCCTGTCCATCCGGGCGGGCCGGGCTACCATCGGGGTGCAGCGGCCCGCGTCGGACCCGCACATCGAGTCCTTCGACGACCTCGACCTGTTCGAACTGGCCGACCTGTTCCCGGCGGTGGTGGCCCGGGCCCGGGCCGTCTGGGAGGAGACGCCGCAGCATCAGGCCTACGTGAAACCCGCTCCCCCGCCCAGGCAGCGGAACCGCCGCCAGCAGGCGACGGCCCAGGCTGGAATCACCGAAGGGGAAGGGGAGGCGGCGCAACAGCAGCCGGAGACGCTGAGGCTGTTCTGAGCCTGGTCCGGTGGGCGTGGCACCTCGCAACGCGACGCCAGAGGGAGAGGGCATCGCTTCATCAGCGACGGCCCTCCCCCTGGCTACTCATGCATGCGGCCTTTTTGCGTTTCCGGCCCGGGACGCTAGTCCAATCGCCCATCGGCCCCTACCCGTCCTCCTCCTCCTCCACGATGAAGAAGAGGACGTGGAAGTCATCAACGCCCAGGACTTCCTGCATCCGCCGCCGCAGTCGCGGCGACGGGCTGCGCTCGGCCCGCATCAGCCGAGTCATGTAGCCCCGGGAAATCCCGCAGCGCCGGGCCAGCTCGTTCTGGGAAAGGTCCAGTCGGTCCAGCAACTCCCACACGGCTGCAGTTTTCAGCAGGACACGCGATGAGCGCCGTCTGCGTGGCACGTCCCATGTCTCCATCTGGCCAGTTCCCTCTCCCGCCTCCGGAGGGAAGAGACCGCCGGTAGCTGCTCCCGGAGCCCTGTCGTCTTCCATGTTTTCGGCCCATTCGTGTTCCCAGGTACGTCGGGATGGTCCGGCATTGACCGCCGGTGGACTGAACTGCCTTCCGAACCAGCAACCAGCGCGGAGCGCCTCGTCCCCAATCCGGGCCAACAGGCCCCGAAGTTTGCGGAGCCCCTGGTACGAAGATGAACTGCTCTGCAACTGACGCGAAGCCGCTCATCCCCGTGTCGAGTCCCGGCCCAGGCTCTATTTCTCAGGAGGGCGGCGCGGGTTCCTGCGAAAATGCCAGCCCACCACACTGGACAAAATCAAGAGCCTTTTCCATTGTATTCGCACTGGCACTGTAACCGGCCCCTCCCGATGGACCCGCCGATTGATGGTCCTGAAGGACGCATGGTCGGTCCGGGACCGGGGGAAGTTCCAGAGAAGCCCCCGCCGGACCGGCGGGGGCTTCCGGCTGTTGTGCGAGAGCACGGGTGCGGTCGGTCTGCCTGCCATCCGGGCTGACCGAAAACTCTAAACTGGGCGCCGCCGTTTCCGATCCCTCGAATACTGTGCTGCCCCTGATGTAGCCCGGTCAGACTTGCGCCGGATACCCGCGCTTCAGGACATCGTGACGGTCCTGGACCTCCCAGCAGACCCAACCCACGCGCCGGGTATCTTTGACTGAGCAGCGGGAATTGCGTTGTCCGCTGCCTTCACACCGGAGACCAGAAGCAGCTCTCCCTGCTTCCGGCCCCCGCATTGTACCCTGTGTCCACAGGAGGCGGCCCCGCCGGACTTCCGGGCAGTACGGTCCAGCCGGACTAGTCGTCGTCCAGGATGGTCCCGGTGGCCGTGCCGTCGGTGATGACAGCGCCCTCCGCCTCCGTCAGGACCAGCTCCAGGGTCTCATCGTCCTCCCGGCGGCTGTCGTCGTAGACGTTCACGCCGGCATAGGCCCACGTCCAACCCGGCTGGAAGACCACCTTGAGGTTGCCGATGGCGTAGTCCACCCCATTGGTGGCGGTTCCCTCGCGGATCTCATACCAGACCGTTACGGTCTCTTCCGACGCTTCGCTCAGTGTGACCATGAACTCCAGGTATAAGTTTCCTTCGCTACCCTGGGCGTCCTCCACTGATACCTCCGGCAGCTGTTGCGCCGGCGCGTCGTCGTTGTCCGACACCGCCACCGTGCCCGCTCCCTGGGACGAGGACACCGTGTAGTCGTCGCCGGTATTCACCGTCGCCGTGACTGACCCGTCGGTCTCGTCCACTGAATCATCGCTGGTGGCGATGGTCAGCGTGGCGCTGCCGCCAGTGGGGATGGTCACCGTCCGCTGGCCCGTGCTGACCCCGTAGTCGCCGTCCTGGGTGACGGTCACGGTGACGTCCAAGTCGGCCGCCGGAGCCGGGCTGGCGGTGATGGTGAACTCCGCGTCGCCGCCCTCGGTTATGCCGCTCCCGGCGGTGATGCTAACCTCCGGCGTAACGTCGTTATCCGACACGGACACCGTGCCCGCGCCCTGCGAGCTCGACACCGTGTAGCCGTCGCCGGTATTCACGGTTGCCGTAACCGACCCGTCGGTCTCGTCCACTGAATCATCGCTGGTGGCGATGGTCAGCGTGGCGCTGCCGCCGGTGGGGATGGTCACCGTCCGCTGGCCCGTGCTCGCGCCGTAGTCGCCGTCCTGGGTGACAGTCACGCTGACGTCCAGGTCAGCATCCGGCGCCGGGCTGGCGGTGATGGTGAACTCCGCGTCGCCGCCCTCGGTTATGCCGCTCCCGGCGGTGATGCTAACCTCCGGCGTAACGTCGTTGTCCGACACCGCCACCGTGCCCGCGCCCTGGGAGCCGGACACCGTGTAGCCGTCGCCGGTATTCACGGTTGCCGTGACCGACCCGTCGGTCTCGTCCACTGAATCATCGCTGGTGGCGATGGTCAGCGTGGCGCTGCCGCCGGTGGGGATGGTCACGGTCTGTGCGCCCGTGCTGGCCCCGTAGTCGCCGTCCTGGGTGACAGTCACGGTGACGTCCAAGTCGGCCGCCGGAGCCGGGCTGGCGGTGATGGTGAACTCGGCATTGCCGCCCTCGGTTATGCCGCTCCCGGCAGTGACGCTCACCTCCGGCGTAACGTCGTTATCCGACACGGACACCGTGCCCGCGCCCTGGGAGCTCGACACCGTGTAGCCGTCGCCGGTATTCACGGTTGCCGTGACCGACCCGTCGGTCTCGTCCACTGAATCATCGCTGGTGGCGATGGTCAGCGTGGCGCTGCCGCCGGTGGGGATGGTCACCGTCCGCTGGCCCGCGCTCGCGCCGTAGTCGCCGCTGGCGGTGATCGTTACCGACACCGGCAGGTTGGCCGCCGGCGCCGGGCTGGCCGTGATGGTGAACTCGGCATTGCCGCCCTCGGTTACGTCGCTCCCGGCAGTGACGCTCACCTCCGGGTCCTGGACCACCGGGGCGACCGTAGCGTCGTCATCCGTCACGCTGACGGTCTCCGACGCCAGTGCGCCCACCGTGTAGCCGCTGCCGCCGTTCAGCGTCAGCGTTACCGAGCCGTCCGGCTCGTCCGCCGAATCGTCCGTCGTGGTGATGCTCAGCGTGACGCTGCCGCCCGTGGGGATGGTCACGCTACTCGGAATTGCGCCGTAGCCGAAGTCGCCCGTGGTCACCACGTTGATGCCCACATTGAGGTCCGATGAGGGGGCCGGGTTCGCGGAGATCCCGAACGTCACGGTCTGACCCTCGGAACCCCCAACGGAGCTCAGGATGTTCACCTCCGGCGTAACCACCGGCGCGGGTGTTGGCGTGGGCGCCGGCGTCGCTGACTCAATGGCCTGCAACTCTGCCGCCACCGGAACCCACCGGCCCCAGCCGGCATCGGCATAGACCTGCGCCGCCGCCGCCGTCATCGGTTCCAGGTCGGGGTAGCTCTCGGCCCCGAAGGCTTCGAGCACCCGCTTCCAGCGGTTCACGTGCTTGGCGCCGTGCTGCGTCTCGGCCGCGTAGCTGCGCACGTCCGCGAGCACCTGCGCGTTGACCGACTCACTCGTCGGCGCGGGCGCCGGCTGCGGGTTCGCCGCCTCCAGCGCGACCAGGTACTCAGCCACGGGAATCCACCTCGCCCGGCCAATGTCCGCGTGGGCCTGGGCCTCGCCGGCTGTCGTCGGTTCGAGATTCGGGTAGTCCTCCACGCCAAAGGCTTCCAGCACCCGCTTCCAGCGGTTCACGTGACCCGCGCCGTGCTGCGTCTCGCCGGCGTAGCTGCGGACATCCGCCACCAACTGCGGGTCCAGCGTCGGCTGTGGCGCGACCGGGGTCACCGGCGTGGCGTCGTCGTCGGCCACGTTGACCGTGCCCGCGCCCTGGGACGAGGACACCGTGTACCCGCTGCCGGTGTTTACCGTGGCCGTCACCGACCCGTCGGTCTCGTCCACGGCGTCGTTGCTGGTGGCGATGGTCAGCGTGGCGATGCCCGTGGTCGGGATGGTCACAGTCTGTACGCCCGTGCTCACGCCGTATTCGCCGCTCTGGCTGACCGTCACGCTGACCGGCAGGTCCGCCGCCGGCGTCGGGCTGGCGGAGATGGTGAACTCGGCGCTGCCGCCCTCGGTCACGTCGGCGCCGGCCGTGATACTGACCTCCGGCGTGGGCGTGACAGGCGTGACAACGGTCTGACCCGCCGCCTCAATCGCCTCCAGCACGGGGATCACCGGCTGCCACCTGGCCCAGGTTCCGTATTTCTGTTTCGCCTCCGCCGACGTCATCGGTTCGAGACCGGCGTACTCCTCCACGCCGAAAGCTTCCAGCACCCGCTTCCAGCGGTTCACGTGGACCGGGCCGTGCTGGGTCTCCGCCATGTAGCTGCGCACGTCCGCGATCAGCTGCGGATCCACCGTCACGCCGTCGTTGTCGGCGACCGCGACGCTCGCTTTGCGGTTCGTCGCGTCGATCGTGTAGCGATTGCCCGTGTTCAGCGTCGTGGTGATGACGCCGGCCGGCTCGCCCCTGCTGTCGTCGTCGGTGGCGACGCTCAGCGTGGCGCTGCCCGTGGTCGGAACGACCACCTGCCGCCGGCCGTTCGTGACGCCGTAGGCGCCGGTCTCTTCCACCCACACGTTGACGTACAGGGCGGCCGGCGGAGCCGGGGTTGACGTGAGCGTGAAGCTCGCGCCCTCGCCCTCAGTTATGCCGGCGCCGGCCGTGACGCTAATCACCGGCCTGGCGTTCTGCTGCTGCTGGACTGCCGCTTCGTAGGCATCCAACTCGGCGATCACCGGCTGCCACACGGGGTCCGAGCCGTATTGCGCTCTCGCGTTGGCCGCGGTCATCGCCCGCATGCCTCCGCGAATCCAGTTGTCTTCCCCGAGCCCGAAGGCGATCAGCACGGTGCGCCAGACCCGTCGGTTCATGTTGCCCATGCCGTCGTCGGCTGTGTGCTGGTAGACCGTCGCCAGCACCGCCGCGCTGACCTGGTAGTCGTCGTCCGACACGGCGACGCTGGCCGCGTGGTCCGTGGCGTGCAGCGTGTAGCGCGGCCCCGCCGCGGCGGTCACCGTGACCGTGCCGTCGGCCTCGCCCGCGCCATCGTTGCTCGTCGCGATCGTCAACGTCGCAGAACCCGATGTCGGGATCGTCACCGTGCGCTTGCCCGTGCTCGCGCCGAAGTCGCCGCTCTGGCTGACCGTCACGCTGACATCGAGGTCAGCCGACGGAGCCGAAGTCGCCGTGATCGTGAAGCTGGCCGGGTCGCCCTCAATGATCGCAGGGCCGGCGCTGACACTGATCGTCGCCGTCGACCCGCTGTCGTCGTCGATCAGCGGCAGGCTGACGCCGCGCGGGTTGGTGACGCCGTAGTCGTCGCTGGGATTGATTCGCGCCTCGATCGTGCCGTCGGCGCGCTCCTGGTCATCTGAGTAGCTCGTGACCACCCAGTCGACCGAGCGGTGCCCGGCCGGCAGCGTGATCGTCGTCGCCTCTTCGGCGCCGACGTAGTTCAGGCCCTCGCCCATCTCCTGCGAGAGGTAGACCTTGACCGTCCTGTCCAGCAATGGCGTGCGGTCGGCCGTGATCGTGAAGGTGGCGTCGGTACCCTCGTCCACCCACTGCGACGCGCTGGAAATCGTCAGCATCGGCGGCTCCGCCAATTGCTGACTCGCCGGCGCGTTCGGGAAGTTGGACGGGCAGGCGACTGGGTAGAAGGCCTTGTGCTCCGTCGCGCCCGCCCCCGTCACCGGGTCCTCGTCGGGGCTGCGCACGTGGATGCACTGCACCACCGCTTCGCCGGGCACCCGGAAGCCGCGAATCGAGTACGGCGTCACCGTCATCCGATAGATCGGGCTGCCCGGGCTGTACACCACCGAATCCATAGTCAGGTCCGGGGTCAGGAAGTATGCCGGGTAGTAATTCTCGAATGGGTCGCCCCTCCCGGCGACCAGCTTTTCCGGGCTCACGTCCCACGTCAGCGTCGTCGGCAGCCGGTCTCCGTCGGCGTAGGTCGGCCCGCCGTCCGAGCGCGGAGCCGACATGCCCTTGGCCATGCCCTCCACCTTGACCTCGAACTTGCGGAAGTTCCCCATGGCGGCGTCGGCGTCGTTCACCTTTAGCCTGTCGGCGGCATCGCCGGCCTGGAAGGCGTCAATCTGCGCGGTGCGCCAGTGCAGCTGGATCGGAACCTGCCAGTTCCCGCCAGCGATGTTGAAACCGCCGCCGAGTCTCTCACGGTGTATGCGTATCCGCCCCGGATACGCGTCCGCCGAATTCAGGTCCGATGGCCGCGGCGACGTATTCGCGTCGATCACCGTCACCGTAACCTCGAACCAGTCGGCGACGGGCGGGTTGCCAAGCGCGCCGGTGGTGCCCTGCGGGTACACGCCGTGGAAGATGTGAATGTCTTCCCAGGGGTTATGCGGGTTGGCGCAGCGCACCCACACCTCGACCTCTTGCGGCACGTCCCAGTTGGTCGAGGAGAAAAGCAGGCGGGAGGTAGGCACCGTAACGCGGCCCTCGGGCAACTGATTGCCCATCCCTCTCATGGGGCTGGTGCGGCCGGTAATGGCCATCTGTTTCTTGAAAATATCCTCGTACTGCTGTTTGAATCCTTTCCGGTCCCTCGGGTGCTTGTCGTCGGGGCCGAAGATGGCCACCACCGCATTCTTCCGGGTCGGCGGCGGCTGGGCCAGCTTCACCGTGTAGGTCAGCTTCCGGTATTCGCCAAAGGTAGACGGGTCCGGATGCCAGTTGCCGCCCACGACCGCCGAACCCTCATTCGGAGCGCAGGACTCATGCTCATCCACCATGAAGGAGGCCCCGGGCCGCTCGTCTTCGTAGACGTTGCTGCGGTTGTAGGGGTCTATGCCATCGTAGGAGTAGCGGACCACTTCATCGATGGAGGAGTGGAGCACCTCCACCGTGGTCTTGCTGGGGTCGGCGCGGCCGAAGATCGGTACCAGAGTCTCAAACTCCTCCACTATGAACACCGGCGAAATTCCGTAGAAGGAGTGCATTTGGGTGCGTGGGGCAACATTATGGCCTAGCGGGTCCCTATCGCCTGCGTTCGCTTTGAATTGGCCTTGGGTGACTCCCCTGCTGTGGCCCAGCGGGTTTCCGGACTTGGTGCCGCCGTTGTTGGTGCCGGTCCAGGGCCAGTCGTTGGGGGACTGGGTGCCTGCCTGGTCGCGTCGGTCGGCCTCCTCCCAGTTTACCCAAGTATCCTTCCAGAACCCGTTGTAGTTCGCAGCCACCAGCGGCCCGTTCAACCAGAAGATGTGCACGCCGGGGCCGTCGGTGTCGGGGTTCATGTTGGTGTGGTCGCGGGCGTCCACCGTCGCCGTCGATCCCACCACCCTGAACAGCGACGCATAGGGCCGGATCGCGGGATGCGCGATCTGGTTCGGGTTCCCGGTGATCCTGCGGGCTTCCGTCTGGACGATCGCGTCGTAGATGGCGATATCGGTGGACGTGGCGGCGTCCCATCTGGTGGTCAGGAACAGCAGCCGGAAGGTAGTGCCCGGGCTAATCCCGGCCGGTCTCAGCGGCCAGTCCCGCGGGACGGTGTAGGTGCCGTCCGGGTTGGGTGTCGGGAGACCCTGCGCGGAGACTTCCTCCGGCCCGCTCGCCAGCAGCGGCATAAGAACCAGCGCCGCCAGCATCAGGACCAGCCCAACGCCGAATAACCCTCCCCGCCGCCGCCATCGAGACGCCGGCGACGCCTGACGGTTGCCGCCCCTCATGAACCGCACCCCCCTGAGTCGGGGGGAGGCTGAAAGGGGTATGTAACGGCTGCAGAACTCTCTCAACATCTTAACCACACTCCAGTGTAATCTACTGGCCGACGCTGACGCTGGGGTTGCCCGGCGGCCTGGCGATACGCCGATTGGCGCTGCCGGAAAGGGTTGACCAGCGTCTCCGCTGAACTCATGGCTTTTCGTGCCATACCGAGAAATAGCAAACTAGACTATACGCTTGCCGCCACAGCCGGCGCAAGGTTTGTCGCGTCCCCATAGACCGGAAATTCTTCAGAAATCCGCGCCTTCAAAACACCGGGAAGGGGACCGGAAAGAGAGGCGCCCAAGGTTCACCGCTCAGGAATACCGGAGTTCTTGATGTTGAGTTGATTGGATAAGGGACATCCTGGTATGGGGCCGGAAGGCCAGGGACGGACAGGAGCCGGTGCGGGTGAAGAGCGCCTTCCCCGCCATCGTCTCTAAGCAGGAGTTCCAGCGGGTCAGGAAATCGCCTGCGATATGCGATAGGTGTACAGCGACCGGCCAGCGCAAATTCAGCCCGGTTTCCACCGTCCCAGCGGCCGGCCGGAATTCCAGTCCGCCAGCCAACGGCAGCTCTTTACGGTTATTATGGATGTCGCTGCCTGCCCTTTGGCCCGCCCAACCTGCTCTTAACCTATTCTTCGGGTGTAATTCTTCAGGTGTTCGGTTGCTGGCCGCCGCGCCTGGGACGCTGGTCACGTCGAACCCATTTGCTGCCCGCCCGGAGCGCCAATTCACCCTTCCCGGCTCGTGCCGGTCAACACACGACCCTCATCCCGCCACCTGCTGCTGTCCCCACACCCGTTGCCGTCTGTCGAACCGGTTGCAGACGGCCTTGAGCGCCGCAACGCCTCCGCCTTCAATATCAGCAGAGCGGTGCGGAGACTCTCTCCTCATTACCGGCCTCGTACGAGGCAAGCAGATAGCCGGGCAGAATCCTCCACCGGGGGGCTCTCGGCGGGTTGTTGATCTGACGGCCGTGGACCCGCTTTTCGAGTCCAGGCGGCGCATCGAAGCCTCATCCGGCGGCGCGCCCAACCCGCGGTACAAGCAAAGCTGCGGCGATGTGAACTGACGCAGGAGATTCCATGTTCTCCCAATGGCGCCGCCGCTATTTCACGCCAACCCGCCGCCGGAGGAACTTCCTGGCCCGGTCGCTGCTCAAGGGTGGGAAGAAGACTCCCGAAAATCGCCGCATCAGCCCCTGCTCCAGGACGGCCTTGGGGTTCGAAAACGCCTGGTACCCGATGAAGCCGCCCTTGTACCGGCCCATCCCGCTGTACCCCACGCCGCCGAACCCCATCGTCTCGGAATCGGCGTGGAGGAGCAGGTCGTTGACGGTAATCCCGCCGCTCGACGTGTTATTGATGATCCGGTCGATGGCGATCCTGTTCCTGCCGAAGATATACAGGGCCAGGGGCTTCTCCCGGCTGTTGATGCGCTCGATTGCGCCGTCCAGTTTCTCATAGGTGCAGACGGAAAGAACCGGCCCGAATATTTCATTCTGTGACACCTGGAGACGCTCCGGAGGGTTGACAACCACCGTCAACGGAATCTTCCTGGTTGCGCGGTCCGGCACATCTTCACCCACCGGCTTGGATTGAATGACCCGGCAGCCCGCAGCCCTGGCCTCATCGATATAGCCGACGATTCTGTCGAATGCCCCTTCGTTTATGATGGACGTATATTCGCTGTTGTCCCTTATGGACGGGTAGGCCGCCCGGTCGCCATCAATGAGGGCTTCGACGAACTGTTCCAGACGCCCCTCTGGCAGAATAACGTAATCGCCGGCAATGCAGACCTGTCCTGCGTTCAGTTGGCGCACCCGTCCGATCTTCCAGGCGACCGTCGCCATATCCGCATCGTCCAATACAACGCAGGGCGACTTGCCGCCGAGCTCGAGAATCACCGGTGTCAGGTTCTCGGCCGCTGCCGCCAGTATCCTCTTGCCGACCTCCGAACCGCCCGTGAAGAGCAGCTTGTCCCAGGGAAGGGCCGCAAAGGCCCTGGACACCTCGATCTCGCCCACGACCACGGCCAGCTCCTCCTCCCTGAAGTGGCTCGCCACCAGGGATTGCAGCAGGTCTGCGGTATGCGGCGTGCTTTCGGAGACCTTTATCATTACGCTATTGCCGGCCGCTATGGCGTCGATTGCCGGGTCCAGAGCCAAGCTCACGGGCGCGTTGAACGGAGACATGACGCCGACGACTCCCAGCGGCTCGTTGACCAGGTAGGTCCGCTGGCCGACCAGCGACAACAGTCCCGACGGGGTCTTTTGTCGCTTCATCCAATGCTTGAGTTTCTTCTTCACCTGTTTGGCATGAGCGAGCTGCGGGTAGATGTCCGCAATGAAGATCAAGTCGGGGTTTCTGCTCCCGAAATCGCGCTGCAGCGCGCCGGTAATCGCTGCCACGTTGTCTCTGCAAAGCCGCTCTATTCTGCTGAGCCGGTCCATTCGCTCGCCATAGGTCGGCGCCCGGGAAGGCGAGTAGCTCGACTCCTGGAGCTCAAATATCCTGTTCAGCTCGTCAATATCGTTGTTCCGTTGAAGTTTCACTGAACTCTCCTCTCTCCCGACCGGTCTCCTGACCGGCCTGGAGTAGTCCGCTGCGCCGTCGGCCGTGTACGTTGCGCAACCGGCTTCGCTCACCCCGCTGACCGGGCGCCGGGAAGATAAGGCCCGCCCCTGCCTTCGGTCTTAAGCCATAGACAAACGATGACGATTCGCACCAACGCCCCACCAATGCCACATCAACGAAAGAACCCCCGGTAGCGCGCAGAACGGCACGATTGGCCCCGGACGCAGCGGAGCCGTTAGGTAAGACTCCGATTGCCAGCGTGGCCATCAGCTTGGACGCGGCTGGATAGATCATTCGGTAACGGGGCCGGATGGCATGACGATCAACTTGGCCCCGCGCGCGGTGAACGCGATGAGGCGGATGCGTTTTCCGGTTCCGTGCTGAGTTCTCATAAATGTGGGCCACAGAGTGGTCCACAGTATGACGGTCGCGAAGCCTGCCCAACCGCCGGTCAACTCTTTCGTTTGGTAAGGTCGTGAACACGTTCTCGTAAACACGTTCTATTGTATAGTTGACCATACAATATTTGAACACATGGGCTTCGACGCATGAAAGTCCACAGTTGATTGCGGGGCATCTGGCGCCGTTTCAGCCTGATCCTCACGGACGGGGATAGATGCCTGGACGAATCCTACTCGATGAACCGGAAGGGCTATTCAGACGTGGGCACCCAGAGGGGAGCTTCTAGCGCTTGGGCTTATCGGTCTCCGGCCCAAACAGAAGAGGGGCTCGCATTCCGATTGCGTCGGCAGGGGTGCGGCGGCGATAATGGGGGGCACGGTCGAGGATTCAGCTGGTTCGTGGTGGTAGCGAGTGCAGTTGACGTTGTAGGCCAATCCGCTCTTACTACAAAGGACGAGCCTCCAACCGTTTACAGGGCTGATGATCTCAAACGGCCACAAGAGGTCGGCAACCAGCGCCCTAAAGCCGCAACTCCCACCGGAAAGTTCGCAATACGGTACACTTAGGCCCACCAAACTGGATAAAATCAAGAACCTTTCACATCAGATTCCCGGTGACGGTGTAACTGGCCGTTTCTCCGACTATACCCGAAGGAAGATGCTGCCAACCCCTGTCTTGCGAACAGGGGCTTTCCTTTGGTGGTTCTGGTGCTTGATCTTGCCGAATTGGCAACTCATTGCTGGGGCTGCGGCTATATGAGACGCCTTTCGACATTTCCCACTCCTTCCCGACAGCAACAGGCCCCTTTGGCTTAGAGGCAGAACTCTCACTTAGCCACCTGTACGAAATTCCGGGGCCACCTCACGGTTGAAGGGGGCCACGCCCGTGAGGGCAGTGATCTGGTTGTGGTCCGACGTACCCAACTCTATCAGGTAAGCCAGCGCTGTGAGGGAGAGCCGCTTTCCTACGCCGGGAAGGGTGCCCAGCAGGTTGTTTTTCTCGTGCCACACGGGCCGCTAGCGGATCTCTCGGTCCAAGTCGGCCAATTCCCGCCTAAATCAAACGATGTAAGTTTCAATGCGAGGGCGAATGGCGCGGACGCCGGTGCCCAGCCGATTTTCTCCGAGACCAACGTTCCCTTTTCGCTTGGCAGCCGGATAGACTTTTCTTGTGGCGTTCTGTATGCTATAAAAGCAAACATAAACATACGGAGACTGTATGCGCATCGGTATCAATGTCCCGGACAAGGTTGTCAAGCTGATCAAGAAACTTGACCCGGAAGCCAACATCTCCCAGATCTGCCGCGAAGCACTGACTTCTTACACCGCCGCCCTGGAACGTGCCAGAACGGAGATCACCGACGAAGACATGGACGACATCATCGAACACCTTGAGCAGTCAGCCCCGCATCCTCAAATCGAGCCAGATTGGGCGGACTATGCCTGGCAGGATGCCCAGGACTGGATAAACACGATAACTCCACATGACTGGCATTATTTCCTCTACAGGTACGACCACTACAAGGAAAAGACCCGAGAGCTATACTTACATGCCCGGTTCTATGGGCTCCGTAGCCCACGGGAAGTCAAGAACTTTAATGATCGATTCATGGAAAACGAGAACTGGTTCTGGGGTCAGGCGGTCATAGGCGGCGATTCTGCCAGACAAAAAGCCTTTGAGAAAGCGGAGAACGATTACATAAGGACATGGCTCGCCTATGTGAACGAGGTTCGGAGGAAATGCCTGCAATACCGAGCAGAAAAGAAAGAAGAGGTAATAGCCGACCGGCAGAAAGCATGGCTTTCCCGCCCTGAGCCGGAACTACCATTCCAGCTTCAGGACGGACTCGGGACCCAGAGCAAGTAGCCAGCATTTCAGGGGGAAGGTGAAAAGGGACAGAACCTAAACCTGCCCTTTTTTATTTTGTCCAAGTTCTCTGTTCCCTTGGAATGCAAGACAGTAGTGATGGGCGGTCTGCTGACTCAATGAGAAGTGCGCCCGTCGATTATGGGAGGCAGTAAGGCTGGGGATGTCAGCAAAGAAGGCCACACTTGCTTCACGCATACCCTAACCAGATGCTCGCTCCATACGACTAGAATCGGAACTAAAGCATCTGCAACAGGATCAAACACTCTCTAGGATTTATCTCAATCGGAAGCAAAAGCTGAGGGAACCGCAGAGATACGCCCTTGAAGGCTGCCTATTCGGTTCCCACTGCAACCCCGACCCGTAGGAAACAGGGATGATGAGCGAGAAAACTGCACACGATGTAATCGTCCAGGCATTGGAAACACTGGAAGAAGCAAAGTCGGAACCCACCGGGGGGAAGTGGCTGGAGCGTCTGACAGCCCAGATAGCACCCTACATCAAGGAATGGGATATTTCTGATTGCTGGACATGGGCGGAATGGCCTGATCGGGAGAGGCTCCTTCCGGAGACCACAAACCAAGATAACGGCATAGACGCCGTAGCGGTCAACCGCTCCAGTGGAGCCTATATCGCCATCCAGTGCAAGTCCAGGCAATTGGACGAAAATGGACGTGGCAGGGACATTGACCGCCCGGAAATAACCAGCTTCATATCTGAAAGCGAGAATGAACTGTACGATGAAAGGTGGCTGGTTACCAACGGGGATAACCGGCTCAACGACAGGGCTGAGCGCACGAACTCACAACTCAGCAAGAAGATCAACGTCATCAACCTCCACGCCAACCTCACGGCACAGGTGCAAGCGATCATCAAAGATGAGGATTGCCCCCACTGCCAGCCCAACCCTGACGGCGAGTGGCGCAGGCAGTCCAAGACCTGCATGCAGAACCACGCCGTCAGCATCGCTTTGAGCAAGCTGAAAGGCCAGCTTGAAACCGACTTGGACGGTATCCCCACTGGACAATCTCGCGGCAAAATCATACTGCCCTGCGGCACGGGAAAGACCCGTATCTCCCTGCGCATCGTCGAGGAGTTGACGCCGCCAGGCGGGCTGTCCGTGGTGCTGTGCCCCTCCATCGCGCTGGTGGCACAGATTCGGCGCGAATACTTACTGAACGCTAACAGCCCCATTCGGGCCATAGCGGTGTGTTCCGACGAAACGGCCGGGTACAACCCCAAGAAGGAGGATCAGAGAAACACCTTCGAGGAAGTGACCGCAGACTCCAGCAACGTCAGCGCCGCCGAAATCAAGGGTAAGGTCACCACCGACTCGATGGAAATCGCCCGATGGATAAGGGAAGGACAGGAAGATGAACGCGTCAGCGTCATCTTCGGCAGCTACCAGAGCGGTCACCGTATAGCCGAGGCACTCCGGACATCGGTGACAACCGCGGAAGTGCTGATCTGCGACGAGGCCCACCGCACCGCCGGGTTGCGCCGGACAAAGAAGTCTACCGTGGACCAGATAAGAGACTTTACGCTGTGCCACGACAATGATAGGTTCCCGGCAAAGCACCGCATCTACCAGACTGCCACGCCTAAGATATACACCCAGAAAGCCCTGCGGGAGAAACAGAAGGAAGACTGGGTAGTCCGGAATATGGACGACCAGAGCATCTTCGGCCCGGACTTGTTCCGGCGGAGCTACCGGGACGCGGTGGAGAACAAATGGCTGTCGGACTACCGCATCATCGCCGTGGGAATCAGCGGGGCGGAATCCCACGAAGTCGCCAACGCGCTGGCAAGCGCCACCGAGAGCAAGGGGCGGAATCCCCTGACGTCATCCCACTTTCTCCGGGGACTGGCGTTCACCCTGGCTATGGGCGGTGCCACCAAGGGGCACGAGGACGAGGAAATCAACATCAGGTCCTGCATAGCCTTTATGAACACCGTGGACAAGTCCGACAACATGGTAAAGGCCCTGGACACCGAGTTGGTCAGGAACTGGCTCAGTGACCGGGTGCGGGAACTGTATACCGGCAGGGCGGCGGCTGCCTACAAGCTGAACCATCTGGACGCCAGCAGCAACGTGACTAAGCGGGAAGAAGCCAAGGCCAGCCTGGCGGAAGGAACGGTGAAAAACCCCTACGGCATCATTAACGTCGGTATCTTCGGTGAGGGCACGGACTCGCCGTCACTCAGCGCCGTGGCCTTCCTCGAAGCCCGGAGAAGCCCCATCGACGTGGTGCAGGCTGTGGGACGGGCCATGCGTACCTCGCCCGGCAAGCAAATAGGGTACGTGATTTGTCCCATCGTTATACCCCTTGACACCGACGCCGAGAACTTCCTCAAGACTAGCAACCCGCAGGACGGTTGGAAGGAACTGGGAGACATATTGCTGGCCCTGCGGGCCCACGATGAGCGGATCGAGGACCGGCTGGCGGAACTCATGACCCTCTATCTGCCGCCCGAGCCGGAAGTGGTCAAGACCATACTGGGGATAGCCCACGAAGAAACTAAAAGGATGAGCTACTGGGAACACGTCGGCAAACCCGGAGCGGCCGAACAGGCTCTCCAGGAAGTGCTGGACGGGACGAAGAAGCCCGGCGATGTGTTTGCCAAGGTGTCGGAGCCGCCCAAGCCCAAGGCAATTATGGAATCTGGTGCCGAATACCGGACCGCGACGGTGGACAGGCCGATAGAGCCAAGTCAGACCCTTAGCGGCAAGAGTAAGGAAAACGGCGAAACCGAGCTCCGCATGGGCGGAGTGGAGCGGGAAAAACCCGACGAGAATACCGGTATGCCGGGAAGGGTGGACATCGACAAGACGAAAAGCAGGATCAAAGACATGGCCGAGGGAAAGGGAGGTGCGGTGGTGACGCCGGCACGGGAACGCACCCCCAGGCGCACCCAGGCAGAAATAAACGAGCAGGCTGCCATGCGCCTCATGGAATTGGACGCCAACGAAGAGCGCAGCAAGCTTATCACCATGAACCTGCTGGAGAAGTCCGGCCTCCGGGGAAACCGCCCGGAACGCGACGCCAACATGATCCAGGACAGCATCTACGAAGCGGCCCACCAGCTACGCAACGACAATCTCAAGGAGCCGCTGGACCGGAATTTCAACCTCGACTACCTGGACTACAAGGCCCGGGAGAACCAGGCCGACGGCTGCACCATCGCAGCCCTGCTGCTGATGAACGCCGCCATGCTCCACCAGCGCATCAACGCCGGGCGGTGGCTGGACGGGGTCGAAAGTCTGGACGTCATTAAGAATTCCAACAACCCGGTGAGCGAAATCAAGGACCAATGGAACACCATCCGGGCCCGGGACTTCCGCCCGGTTATAGAACCTGCCTTGGAAGCCATTCGCGTGGTGGAGCGCACCGGCAGGACCGGCGGGCTGGTCAAGGCTGTCCGCCACATCGCCAAGGAGGCCGAGGAACTGGCCGCCAGCTATGCCGACCTGGGCGCTGATCATGCCGGCCCCCTGTTCAACCGCGTCATGGGCAACCAGGCCAGCGACGGCGCCTACTTCACCCGGCCTGTGGCCGCCTCCATCGCTGCCCGCCTCACCCTGGACGCCCTGGGAGAGCAGGACTGGACCGACGAGGAGACGTGGAAGGAACACAAGACGGCGGACCTAGCCTGCGGCAGCGGCACGCTTCTCACCGCCATGCTGACCGAAATGAAGCGCCGGGCCCGAGAGCAGGGCGCAACGTCCGGCGAAATCGCCCGGCTACAAAAGGTGGCGGTGGAAGACACGCTGAAGGGAATGGACATTAACCCCATTTCGCTGCAACTGGCCGCCTCCCAACTCACCACCGGCAACCAGGACATCGGCTACCGCCGTATGGGGCTACACCGGATGCCCTATGGCCCCGACGCCAGCGACCCGACCAAGGTATCGGCGGGAACGCTGGAGCTCCTGGGACAGAAAGAAATAGTCTCACGCCACGGCGAACTCGATCTGCCCGACGATAGGATAGCGTCGGAGGAGGTCTGGACTCACGGTGGAGAAGCCATGGAAGACGCCGTCGACGCGGTAAAAGACGGCGTCAAGGTAGTGATAATGAACCCGCCGTTCACCAACCGCGCCAAGATGGGCGAAAAGTTTCCCCAGGAAATGCAGTGGGCGCTGCGGAGGCGGGTGGACGACATGGAGCGGATACTGGTCCGGTCTGACTCAGACATGAATGACTTTGTTGACAAGAACGCTCTGGAACCCCTTTTTACCGCCTTGGCGGATAGATGCCTGAGGGACATGGCTAGCGTTTTGACTATGATCAATCCGACGGTAGCCCTTTGTGGGATATCTGCGCTTAACAAGCGGCGGATCTTTGCCCAGCGTTTCCACATCCATACCGTGCTTACTGGTCGATGGCCGAGAGAGTTCAGCCTAAGCCAGAACACCGAAATAGACGAAAGCATCATTGTCGCCACTCGCAATGTGGGGGACAAAGCACCGACGCGATTCGTTCAACTGGACAAAATGCCAGTGGACGAAGTTGAGGTTGACGAATTGCACCGTTGCTTGCTGGAGTGTCCGCAAGGGAAGATAGCGAACGAGTGGGGCGAGGTGTCCTACTGGTCCGCAGAGCGTGTTGCCGAGGGCGACTGGACGCCCGCCATCTGGCGCTCCCCCGAGTTGGCCGAAGCGGCCAGGCGATACGCCGATACGGCGGCCGGTCTGCAAGTCATTGAAGACCAGTTGGCCGGTCGCGTGGTACACGCGACCGGCCGACTGCTGCGCGGCTCTTTCGAGCCGGCAGCAGTCGGCCTCCCGGGCAGCTTTCCGATAGTGAAATCCAAAGGATCAGACAGTCAAACCAGCATTAAAAGCACGCCGGACGAACATTGGGTTCCCAAGAGAAGGGATGAAGGAATACGTCAGGCTAACGGTGGTGCCTACCCCGATACGGAGAAAATCCTCGAGAAAGCAGGTCACCTGCTGATAACCGCCGGACACCGGACAAGCAGCGCCCGGCTGACCGCTACTGCCAGCGACGAGAAATACGTCGGAAACGGCTGGATGCCTGTAACAGGTCTGACATCAGAGGAAGCAAAGGCCGCGGCAGTATTTATCAACTCAACCGCCGGGCGCCTGCAATTAATGCGACACCCGGGCCGACAAATCCCGTTTCCTACTTACAGCGCTGCAGAAGTCGGTAACATCCGCATTTCCGATGTGAAGGACACCCGCATCCGCCGAATCCTGGCCGACTGCTGGGAGCGCACCAAGGACATGAAAGTGCCACAGTTCCGCGACGGCGAGTGCGAGGTGCGCCGCCTCTGGGACGAAGCGGTAGCCGAGGCAATGGGCTGGGATGCCGCCGAGCTGTCCCGCCTACGACACCTGCTCCACCAAGAACCGCACGTTCGCGGTCTGAGCTACGGCCAGTACACCGACGAAGTGGAAATCGAACCTGCCTACCGCGAAAGCTTCCGGGAACTAGCCGATCGGTGGCGAGAGGAAACCATGTTCTTGTCGAACTCGGATCGCAAGAATGAACACCCGGCCCACCAAGAAATCATCGGCATGGGGCAACCTGCGGTGCCACTCATCCTAGAGAGAATGCGTTCTGAGGGGGGGCACTGGTTTGAAGCGTTACAACAGATAACAGGAGCAGATCCGGTATCGCCAGCCGACTACGGCAACATTGCAGCGATGCAGAATTCCTGGCTGCAATGGGGCGAGGACCATGGTTACGCCTAGGTGGATGACGTGGCTCAACCTGTCATTCCCCTACCTTCGCAACGAAGGGTTTACGATAATCGAACCACCATCAGACCGCTACAACTGCGTCGCCTACGCCGCAGGGGACACCAGCCAGTGGTGGGACCATACGCCCCGGCGCTACTGGCCACCCCATGCGTCCAGGACAGGCCGAATCGACAGCCTGATTGAAGTGTTCGTCGGCCTCGGATACGAGCAATGCAACGACGGCAGACTCGAAGACGGCCACCAAAAGATCGCCCTCTACGAGGATGACGGCACCTGGCAGCACGCGAGCATTCAAATGCCCGGCGGAGCATGGCGCAGCAAGATGGGCGAAGGGCCGTTGATCGAGCACCGCAACCCGGGGTCGCTATCGCGCGGAGTGTACGGCAACCCGACGGTCTTTTTGCGCAGAGGGATAAACGTAACCCTATCATAGGGAACCCGAGGATACACATGAAGGACGAGTTCTTTGAGAAGATTCTCAACGCGGTGGAGAACAGGCCCTTCATAACGGCCGTCACCAGTGATGGGAAGGACTTCGAAACCATCGCCCAAATATCGGAAAGCCAAGACGGCCGCCTGAAAGTCACGTTACAAGCGGATGCGGGTCTGACCATGGGGCCAGACAGTGCCGAAGCGACCATGACCCTTCCCGCATTTTCACCGTTCGGATTTTTCGCGGTAGGCAATCCTTTCAACGGCTTGGATTGCGGTAGAGAAATTCGACTCCTCAGTGGCGGTCTTCCCACGATCCCTCTCGGGAGCGGAGAATCCGAGAGGGTCATAGACGCTAGAAGCATAAGCTTGACTGATCCGGTGAGGGCTAAGACCCTCACGCTGTGGTACGAGGGAATCAGGGCGGAAGGATGGGACACCAACTCGGACAAACAGGCTGTCTCCATTACGCACGGGGGGGTCTCCGCCACCGAAATTCCTCCGCATGGCGCAAACGATTTCTTTTTCGCCATTACTAACCCGACACCAGGGAAGGACCCAATAGAATGGGACATCGGCGACACCCATCAAGGAGTAATCGTCAGGACAGATAAAGACAATCTATTCATCAAGGTCGCCATAGCTCCGGCAGCCGACCGGGATATAACGTGGGACGATTACATCGCTAGAATCGAGGTCGAATACGAAGATCTTGAAATCAAAGATATCGTCCTCCACATCTGGCGGACGGACGAAGCCGAAATGGACTTGGCGGCGGTCACGGCGCTGGAAGAGACCATCAATCACAGCCTGTCATTTATGAACAGCACTTGGTGCCAGGCTAAAGTCGCCATTGCATGGAAAGAGACTTGGTCCGACTCTGTTTGGCTCGGAACATGGACGCCTGTGTGGGGCGCGTGGCAAGCAACTTTACCTGCAAGGCAGAACAGGCATAAGAATTGGATGCCCATAGAGGCAAAGGCTGAAAAGGTTCTGGAACAGGTGCTTCGGAACATCAGGAGAGACCACGACCCTGTGATAGAACGGTATCTGCATAACACTATGGCGTTGGACAGAGGAGACTGGATAAGTTCAGTAACTGCTTCAGTGGCTATCCTCCAAAGGCTGGCTATGAACTCCGGTCTCAGAACGGGACGCAGAGGACTCGAACTATGGCAGGGCATTGCTCAGTATCTGAGGTCCAAAGCGGTTGAAAGGCCATACTACTACGTAGGATGGGGAGAGGAAGCCAAGCGTCTTATCGAAGAAGGGAAACCCCACGATCACTTGGCGAAAGCGATAACTGAGTTGCGAAACTTAGTAACAGCGCACTGGGTTAATGACCCGCCTGAAAATGCCACCTGGCTGGCACAACAGGCCCTTTACTACGTGGAATCAGCGTTACGGGCGGAATTGGCGCCAGGCGTGCCCATGTGGGATAGGACCAGGGCATTTCATCATCCTCCGATACCAGATTCTCCAGAGCGGTCGGGAGGATAAAAAGTGAAAATCGCTGGCGTGGAATTTCCCGAACGTTTGCTAAACGCCCTCCGCGACGGGCGCTTGGTAGTGTTCGCCGGCGCCGGTGTCTCGATGGGGCCGCCGGCCGGGTTGCCTGATTTCAAGGGCTTGGCACGTCACGTTGCACGTGGGACCGCCTTGACCATCGGCGAGTTTGAACGCGAAGACGAGTTTCTGGGGCGGTTGAATGACCGCGGAACCGATGTACACCGACGGGCTGCCCGAATTTTGCAGGAAGACGACCCTGAACCCACCGTAATGCACCGCAACTTGTTGAGGTTCTACACGGACGCAGAAAATGTTCGTATTGTCGTCACCAATTTTGACTTGCTGTTTGAGAATGCTGCCGGCGATGTTTTCAACTCCTCTCCAGCGGTTTTTGAAGCTCCCACGTTACCTCCAGGCCGAAGCTTCAAAGGTTTAGTCCACATTCACGGTTCGGTGAAAGATTCCAGGGCTATGGTGCTCACGGACCGAGACTTTGGACAAGCCTATTTGACCGGGTCCGACGGATGGGCCAGTCGGTTTGTATTTGAACTCTTCACCAACAACACGGTTCTGTTCGTGGGTTACAGCCACAGCGATATGATGATGAGCTACGTGGCTCGGGCGTTGCCTGAGGATGACGCCAAGAATCGCTTTGCGCTGGTTGGCGATCTAACGGATGACCCTGACCATTGGACGAGGATGGGCATCCAACCCATTCTCTTCCACCAATCAGACACCAGCGATTTCGACGGCTTGGACGCCGCAGTGTCCGAGTTGGCCAATCACCGGCGACTCACCTTGCTCGACTGGCAGCATAAGATCGCGACAATCGCGGCGGTTTGCCCTCCCCTTGATGACGAGAGCGCCGGCGTTATTGAATACGCTCTTGCCGACCCGGTAATGACGCGGTTCTTCGTGGATGCTGCCGAATTACCGGAATGGATTGAGTGGCTCGACCGACGTGGTCATCTGAAAGCCCTATTTGCCGATAGATATCTCAATCAGCGAGACCAGACGCTGGTCCGGTGGTTGGTCTCGCGTTTTGCCATGACCCACGACCGAGCGCTGTTTGCGCTCATCGCACGTTACGGTCACCGATTGAACCCGGCGCTTTGGCATCACCTCTGCTGGCAGATGCAGCACAGTATTCAAGACTCACCGGATAAGGCGGTGATTACCCGCTGGGTTCTCTGCCTAGCCAGTATTATTCCAATGGACGCCGACGAGTCCGCCCTAGCATGGTTGGGGGAAGTCTCCGCCAGCGTCGGAGCAACCGACAGCCTGTTGCGGGTTTACCATGCGATAACGGCCTGCCTCGACCGAGCGCCGCCCCTCCTGGGTTGGCCTAGCTCAGGTATGTTCCATCATTACCTGAATGAATTTCTCTCGGAGCGGATCAAGCCTAACCTCCCCGAAATGGCTGAACCGTTACTGGCGCTGACCACTATGCGACTTAACGCACGTTACGCCGTGTTTACCGCTTGGGATGAAAGCGATGCGACTTGGGATAGGGACAACTACAGCAGATCGGCCATTGAACCCCACGAGCAGGATGATCTGAATCAAGACGTTGACCCGCTGATTGACACTGTCCGCGAGTGCTTGGAGTGGCTGGTAGTACATCAGGCAAGTGCCGCTGAGCGGTGGTCTGAAAGTAGCATCAATTCCACCAATCCGCTTTTGCGCAGATTGGCGATTCACACGCTGTCAGCTCGAACCGACCTGTCAGCCGACGAGAAAATCGACTGGATGTTGGAAAATTGCGACATTCACGCAATTGCGACCCACCATGAGATATACCGGGCAGTCGGCTTCGCCTACCCGCAAGCCAGTAGTGAAAGGCGATCAGACTTCATCAACGCCGTGCTGGCCTTCCGCTGGCCGGATGAAACCGAAAGTGAAAATGACCGTTACGCAGCCTATCACCACCTCCAATGGCTGCATTGGTTGAGGTCATCCGACACCAGTTGCGATTTGGCGATGCAAACCATAGCAGACATTCAGGTTCGATACCCTGAATATCGTGCGTCAGAACACCCAGACTTCACCCATTACCACTGGAGCGGTACACGGTCCCTCGATCAGACCTCTTGGACTGTCAACGGACTCTTGGCCCGGCCTGCAGCTGAAGTATTGCCGGACCTGCTCGAGTATCGGCCGACCGACCAACAAAGATTCTACGGCGATGACCGCGGGGCAATGCTGAGTCAAGTTGAAGAAACCGCCCGGGTCAGTCCTTCATGGGGCCTTGAATTGGCGGACGCCTTGGTGGGGGTTGGAGAGTGGCATTCCGATCTGTGGTACCACTTGATTGTCGCCTGGTCAACAGCGAACCTGGACGAAGACAACACGCAACGGACACTATCGCACCTTTCAGTCGGCGTGCTGCAGCAGCAACACACTCGGGAAATTGCCAACCTCCTCTGTGTGCTGGCCCGGAAGTCCAACTCCTCGGAAGCAATGGAATTGCCAGACCAAGCCAATTCGATAGCGGTTGCGCTACACCGGTACGCAGTTCAGCTCGATATTCCGAGTTTCACCGCCTACGTGGGTGGAGTCCCACAGGAGACCGATTGGGTTTCCAGAGCAATCAATCATCCATCCGGCAAACTTGCAGAGTTTTGGGTGCAGAGAATCGCAAGGTGGCACCGTCAACAAGAGACGACGCAACCATCGCTCAATGAACAATGCAGGGACGCGCTGGACACCATCGCCCGGGATAGCAGTATTGCGAGCAAACTCGGACGGACGGTTCTCGCCAGAAACTTGCCGTTTCTGCTCTACGTTGACGAAACTTGGGCGTTGCAAAACTTGGTACCTCTTTTGGAGCCAGGGCATGGCGACTTCGCATCAGCTTGGGATGGCGTGACGTATTGCGGGCAGGTCACGCCACGAGCGGCTGAGTTGTTGCGGGAACCTTTTCTGAAGGCGATTGAACATGTCAACAGCGAATTCTCCGGCTCCCGCAGACAACAATTCGTATCTAAATACGTTGGGGTGCTCACCTGGTTCGCAGCCAGTCCGACAGACGAGTGGATAACCAAGTTATTCACTTACGGCGACGCAGAGGTGCGGCACCAATTCGCCACGGAAATAAGCCACCACTTACGCTCACTGGACGAAACCCGCCAGAATGAATGGTGGAGTACCTGGCTCAAGGATTACTGGGGAAACCGCCTTCAGGGGGTCCCGGCTCCGCTTGACGACACCGAAGTCGAGGCTATGCTTGATTGGACTACCCTACTATCGGCTGTGTATCCGCAGGCCGTGGATTTAGCGGTCCAGATGCGAGACGTACCACTACAACGGGGAGCTATCATCTACCGCATTGGAAAAACTGAGTTGGTAAACCAGCATCCTGAAGCAGTGGCGAAACTCCTGGTACATTTGGGCGAAGCAGACCAAAAGCCTTTGGTCTGGCATGGAGCGAAGGAAATCTGCGACGAGCTATTGCAGTCCCGCTTGGACGGTGAAATAGAGGCCCGCCTGAGGGAAACAGTCGCCAAGATCGGGTTACGGTAAGCGCGGGGCTTGCGACTTTCCCGTGCAGTACCCGCGCACTACTGAAATAATGGCTGGGTCCGCGGAGAACTTTTAGCCGCGGACCACTCCTGAACCTTAGTCAGTCGCGTGCGGCTTCTCCAGTAGGGCGGAGCAACCCCGTTCGTCCACCAAGTGATTGACCGACAACCGGCCCCGGCTGTCGTAGCCGCTGGTGTAGGCAAACTCGACCTCGGCGCCCCAGGGCACACGGCCGCCGACGCGGACCGTGCTAGAACCAGGCCCGCCGGCGCCCTTGACCACCACGCCGTTGCGCCCGCCCTTCTTCCAAGCCATCACCTTCAGTTCCACCGGGGCCACCAACTCCGCCGCCGACGGCGCATACAGCACCTCGTGCAGGCGCCGCAGCACGTCCCCGGACGGGGTGCGCTGGCCGTTCATGATCTGGGAGAGATAGGAGACGCTGATGCCCGCCCGCCGGGCCACCTCGTTCTGGCTCCAGCCGTGGGCATCCATTCGCTCCCACAGGGCTTGCGGGTCCACGTCGCGGGTCTGGGCCGCCTCTACCTTGACGGGAGCATCCAGCACGGACTCCATCCGGGCCTGGGCGGCCGGACTCAGGTTGCGCTGGCCCCGCGACGCCTGCACGACGTAGCCGTAGCTCAGTCCCGTCCGGTCCGCCACCTGGCGCAGGGTCATGCCCCGCTCCCTGGCCCGCTCCCGAACGTAGGTGCTCTCGCTCCTCCCCTCGACCACGCCACCCTGGCGATAGACGATGCCCTGCCCGGGGACCTCCCCCAGGACGGCTATGGCCCTCTCCCGCAGCATTGGGGTCCAGGGCCTGCGCCCATTGGCAACCGAGCACAAGTAGCTGTAGTTGACGCCCATCGCGTCCGCCAGTTGCTTCAGGTTGAGGCCCTTGCGCCGGGCCGCCGCCCGCAGTTCGGTTTCGGGCTTGCCCCGGTGTGCCGTCTCCTGATGTGCTTGGGTCTTAGCCTCCGTGTCCTGCAGGGTGTCAATGTCGCCGTGTGCGTTGGGTGTGACCTCCCGGTTGTGAGTGGTCTCCGTTCTGTCGATGCTGGTAATGGTGGTGGTCATGTCGCTTCCTCCGAAAGGCAGAAAGCGACGCCGGTCCGAATGGACCGACCCCGCTTTCCGGTTAAAGATGCAGGTCGTTGGGTGCGGTCCATTCAGCCGCGCTGGTGTCCGCCGGTGGCGAAACACGAAGAGCGGGGCCGCCTCCCCGCAGTTGGGAGAGACGACCCCGCTCATTGGCGCTTATTCGATTGTCGGGGGCGGCCCATCAAGCCGCCCAGGTTGCCGCCGCCCCGCGCTACGGGCGGCGGGCTTGAGTTACCGCCGGTTCACCGGCTGCTCCAACCGGCGCCTGATGACAGATAACTCACGGTGATCGTTGTTTTTGCTGTCGATTACCTCCTCGATGTGAATCTGGTTGTAGTTGTCGCTGTGGTCGCTGACGTTCTGTCCGTTGCCGATCCGGTTTCCGACGGCGGCGACGGCGCTAATGATTGGCGCGACAGCCTGTACCTGTGGCTTGTCCCCGATTCCTGCCATCCGCTGCGCCACTCTGGAGATGACGCCGTTGCCCGTCCCAACCCACCCGTGCCGGCGTCGCCCGGCGAACGCCACGCGAATGTATGGCCCCTGAAGCCGCAACGGACACCGGCTCACGCCATCCGGCACAAGACGCATTCCGCCCAGGGTGATGTTCAGCAGGTCAAACCAGGCCATGCGGAACGCGCACTACGCCCTGGGTCAGTAAGTGCCACAGGAAATGACGGCTGGGGAATTGGCGCAAGGCGCGGATCGCCCAGGTTAGAGGCCAAGCGCTCAATCCGACCGCCCGGTGCCGGACACACTGCTCCCAGGGGCAGGTTGGCGTAACTCGGAACAACGGATTTGGGGTTGGCGCAGGGCGCAGCTAGCCCAGGGTGAAACTTGCCGGGTAACCGGCGTTAGGGGGAAAGGGAGAAGGTCGCAACGGGGCCAGCGGCCACGCGTCAGCCAGCGCGCCGGTGGAAACCGCGTCGCAATGGTGAGCGTCCGGTCCGCTGTTCTCAAACGACCGGAGCGTCTGGAATCTGCGGCCTGGTCAATGCTGTCCAACAGCTATGCCGCATGGGGAATGGGAGGGTCAGCAGTTGGTGATCAACTCCAACCCGGGCGTGAACGGACAGCGAAGCAGGTCAACCGCTCCGCAGTGAATCCAATAGGGAAAGGAACGCAGGGAGTGCCGTGCTGTTTCCGGTTGCCACCTCCTGGATTCAGTCCGTGGGGCAGGGATTCCAACTCGGGTAGGGATACCAGGTGAAGCGCACCGCGCGCCCGGGCTAACGTCCCTCGCGGACGGCCATCGGGAGAGCAAGGCTCGATCCTTCTGAGTCGGTCCGGCATGGGAGACCGTTCGGAGAGCTGGGCTCAATCCTATGCAGCCAGTCCCGGGTCCAAGGACGGGACCCTCCAGTTTTCTCGGCAGGAAGCACTGGCAAAAGCCTGATCACGTAATCCAGTATCCGGCGCCTGGTCGGCCATGGCAAGACCACAGGCGTTCCGACGGGAAAGTGTTGTCTTTTGTTGACCCAAAACCTAAGCGCCCTTCCGGCGCCGGAGCAGTTCACCTCCTTGTTGCAGTCATTGAGATCGGGGTTCCGTACCTTGGGTAAAGGGTTCACCGGCTGGGGCGCCGCGAGCCGAACCCGGGAACGCCTCAGCTTGAGTGAGAACGAAACGCCGCTAAACGCTCCGTCCCCGCCGTCCGGAGAAGGAGGGATCAGCTCCCATCAACGGACGGGTGCCCAGCAGCCGGAGGGATCAGCTCCAAGCCGCTGAACGGCGCCCGGCGGGAGAAGGACTTAAACACTCCATCCGCCGGACAGGACCGGGGACGAAGGGCTACATCAACTCCGTCAATCCGGTCCGCGCTGCCTGCGAGGGACTTAAACACCCCGCAGCGGCAGCATTCCCTCGTGGGAGACCCTTCCAGAGAGCGAATCAAATCCGTCAGGTCATACCCGGGCAACAGGGATCGTGCCCCCAGGTTTCTATGGCGGGAAACCTGGAAAAGCCAGACAACGGATCAATTGTCGCGCACTCCAGGCCCGTTGCATAGCCCCTCCGCGCCCCCAATCGGAAAAGTGTTTACTTTTCTTCAATCGAATTTACTAAAGCCAATCGGCCCGCCGCACCCGGCCCGTTGCCGCCACCTCCGCCACATCCCCAGGCTCAGCACCCGCCGCACCCGGTCCAGCATGTTACGCCTGGTCAGCTTGCGCCCGGTATCGTCCTGGGCCACCCGCATCCGCCGGGTCAGCCCGCTGCTCTCCAGGCTGGCCGTCAGAGTCCGGTGGTCCACGTGCAGGTTCGCAGTTGACCTGCTTGCTGCAATTTCCCGTACCAGTTCGTCCGGCGGCGTCATCAGCCACAGGTGGTGCAGGCCGTCGATGTTCTTGCTCTGGACGATGCCGGGCTGCCTGGCATTCATCCCCGGCGCCTCCTCCGCCTCCGGTTGCAGAAATGCAATTTTCCAAGGGAGCCGATGCAACCGCCGGCCAGTCCCGCCAGTTGCAGAACTGCAACTCTCAGCTACGGCCAATGCAACCCGACGTTGGAACGGGGACTTACGAAAAGTGTTAACCGGCAACCTCCGGTAGAGGGCCGGTTTCCCCTGACTCCAGCTACGAAACGGCCCTACTGGCATTTCTGCAACCGGCGTCCGTTCCCTGTACACCCCGTTGACGTCCCGGAGGAGGTCTCTGGCGTGGGGCCCTGCGCGCCCCCGCATTCGTGCGGGGACGTCGAGGAGGTTATGAGGAGGGACCGGTTGGTCCACACTATGCGGTGGCGGCGCTGGCGAAGGCGCTGACGGCCCGCCTAAGGCGGGGTGAACGACCCGACCCGGAAACCCGATACCGGCCCGCATTCTGGCAAGCGGCGTCAGATTCCGGCACACCTCTGCGCAGTCCGGAAGGCAGGGGGCCTGTAGGCCCCCACATATGAGGGACCTCCCAGGCGGTTATGCCGGCGTTTCGAGTCGTTCACACTTCCCTGGCGTCAATGCTGGGGTAGAAACGCATCCGCCTATTCCCGATCCGATGCGAGGAGGTAAGAAATGATGAACCGCAACACCGGACGCAGCTATTACGGGCGCCGGGACTGGACCAACGTCATCGTTCAACAGTTGCCCGGCCCGGCCAAGATGCTGCCCCAGACTGACGGGGACGCCAGGCAACAGTTCGGCCAACGGCTTAAGTCTCCAGACCCGGAGGCAGCGCCAATTGCCGACGACTGCACACCGGACCCGGACCGGCCCCAACCAGCGCGTAACGCACTGGCACATCCCTGGCGATTTTGGGGTGTTTTTCCAGGCCAAGGCCGTTTTTCGCCCCGTCACGCACCCCCACGCCAATTGCTTTTTCCGCATCCAGACCGGAACCAGCCCTTAACTCCAAGTGTTTCCCTTTTGCGTCCGGTAGGGAGGTGATTTCCCCTGTTTCAGCTTTGGGAGGACCCACATGAGGATATCGCTACAAAACTCAAACTGCTGTACACCCCCGCGACAGCGGGAAAAACACCTGATGCCGGAGGACCCGAAGGGGTTATCAAGATTGATAATACTCACGGGTAGTTTTCCGCCGACGTCCCGTTGGCCACACTCTGTTGCGGCGTTGGCCACAACACCGATGATCCAAACCGATGCAAGGAGAACGACATGATCGTGAAACTCGAACCTCGACACGACCCGGAGACCCCATCACACACGCACAACGAGAGGATATGCGAAACGACACCGGAAGAAACGAGCCGGACCGTCCCTCCGGGAGCAGCCCGGAAACCGGCGCCGCCGGCAGTAAAACGCCAAGGAGAACATCCCCGCAGCGCACCGGCGCGGAGCGGGAGCAGATTCAGGCGGGGCTGCGCATCCTGGCCCGCATGATCGCCCGCGCCCACCTGAGGAACCAGGTTTCCGGGCCGGGGCCGCCACCCGACCCGGAGAATGGCGGCTGAGCAACCTGCGGAACCGGAGTCGTGTCCGCAGGCTGCGGTTCGCCTTCTGCGAAGGCCCAGGACAATCACACTCGAGGCTCTCGCCCATATCACATAACTGCCTCCAAGGTAATTCCTTGCAAGGCATTAAAAGCGAACAATTTCTCCGGGACAATGGAGTGTTGGGCCACTGCCTCGGGAGGAATGAGAATGACAACAACCAACACCAACACGCCAATCCTGGAAGATGACGAGTTTTCCAGCGACGACCTCGAAAACGCCATCCGCCACTACGTGCAAACCTACGCCGACTGGCGCGGCAGCCATAAAGCGATGGAGCGATTCGGCGTCTCGCGCCAGACCCTCTGGAGGTTCCTGGAACGGGGACACCTGGGCCGCGCCCTGCCCAGGGCCGTCCTGGACAGCGTGGGCGATAGCGTAGAGATCATTGACGCGGCCACCTGGGCCGTCGTGGCCTCGGAGCGCATCACCGCCAAGTTCGACCGTTCCGCCAGGAACCGGCGCCCGGCGGGTCCCAACCTGCGCCGGGGGCAGGAGGACGCTCTGCTGCAACTGTGCGCCGCCCCGCTGACCACCGTGAGCGAGCTGGCCCGCTTCAACCGGGCGCCGCCCACGACCTTGCGCGGCAGGCTGGAAAGATTGACAGAACTGGGACTGGCGGATTCGGTGTCCCACAGTCTGTCCACCCTCGGCCCAAAGCCCCAGCGCCGCTACTTCCCTACGAAAGAGGGCATCCACGCCGCAGCGGCCCTGGAGTCGGGCATCAGGAGTCTCCTGGCCGACCGGCCGGTGTCCCGCCAGTGGTTCCGCCTGCTCACCGAGCGCCTGGACGCCGTGGCCGTGCTCTACCACGTCGCCGCCCTCATCGCCGACGCCGACCCAGAGGGAGACCCCGTCCGGGTGGACCACTACCGCCAGGGACCCTACGACCTGCTGGTAACGCTGTCTCAAGGCCGTTCCGTGGGTGTCCTGCGCCAGGGAGCGACCCTGCCCTCGGCCCACCTGCGCTACCGCCTCAGGACCATCGAGAACCTGCCCGCGAGCGAGAGGCCCACGGTGACGCTGGTGATCACCGGCTCCGACCAGGCAACCCGCCGCGCCGTCCGCACCCTGGGCCACCCGGTGGAGCACGAGAGCTACTTCGCGGCCACCGAGGGGGAGCAACTGGCCGGGGACCACCGGGCCAGGGCCTGGCAGCAGTGCGGCCACGGGATGGGAGTGCCGGTGAAGATAGCCCCCCATCTCTCCCTGGGGAGCATCGTCGGCTCCATCGGCTGGCTGGTGGACAGAGACGCCAGGAACCGCCGGGACAGGACCCCTCCGAACAAGCGGCAGCCCGAGCCGGACCCGTATTCCCTCTACCCCACCCATCTGCGGACCGCCATGCCAGACCCAACGGAGCAGGTCAAGAACTCCCTCGCCGTCCAGTTCAGCCGCACCGAGAAGGACGCCCTGGACCTGCTGGCGGCCTGGCCCTTGTGCACCACCGACCAGTTGGCCGGGCTGATGGGAGGAGTCACCCGCCGCCGGGCCAACCAGGTGCTCCGGTCCCTGGACGCACGTTCCCTGGTCCACTCGGAGAACCAGCGCCACGTTCTGGCCGACGACGGGTTGCGCCACCTGGCCCGCCGGGACCGGGCCGCCGTGAGAATCGCCCTGGGCCGCTGGAGCCCCCGCAAGCGGCGCCGCAGCCGGGGCAGCGCCCCGGTCATAGCCGGCACCTCCCTGCGCAGCCTGGACTCCCAGCTGGCCCACCAGGACGCCATCAACACCCTCGCCGCCGCCCTGAGCGCCGAGGTAGCCCGGTCCAAGGACCACCACCTGCTGGAGCTGCTGCCCACCTCCCGTTCCAGCATCGGCTACCGCTACCAGGGCCAGGACTACGTGATACACCCCGACGCCACCTTCTGGCTGTCCCACCGGGGCGACTGGCGCCCCTACTTCCTGGAGTTCGAGCGCCGGGCCGTCACCCCCAGGCGGGTCCGCGAACGGCTGAAAAACTACCCCCGTTACTTCGCCAGCGGCTGGGCCGCCCTGGACCACGCCGGTCAGCTGCCCCTGGTGCTGTTCGTGTTCGAGACCCACGAGGCCGAGGAGTCCTTCCTGCGTGCCGCCGGAGCCCACCGGCTGCCCATCTGCACCTCCAACCTGGAGATGATCCACGACCTTGGCGTGTTGCGCGAAGTATGGCGCTGGCCGCCGCCGAATGCCCCGGACCGGCTGCCGCTGCACCGGCTGGGCGAGGGATACAAAAATGTACCTTCCCGTTCCAGGCATTTCCTGTAGGGGAGCTACGGACAAAGGTGATATTCCTGGTACCGACCCTGTCAGATCCCCTAGGCCCGGAGCGGGTACATTTTGTTGCAGAAATCGGCTCTTTGGGCAAAGGCAGACCGGCCCGGCGACCACGGACGAGAAAACCGCTGACACGTATGACACATCAGGATCGACCCGTAAATGAGACGCAACGACACAATGGGAGGTAAGGACATGAGACTGCTGACCAAGGCGGAAGCCTGCCGGGAGTTGAGGTTGTCCCTGTCCACGCTGAACCGGCGCATCGCCGCCGGGGAGGTGCCGGTAAAGAGGGAACCTCGCGGACGGCGGCACCGGGTGTACGTAATGCTGGACGACGACCCGGTGGCGAACACCGACACCCCCGGTCCGGCACTGGCGGCGGCCCGGGAGCAGATACGCGGTCTTGAGGAACAGGTGGAGTTGTTGCAGGGACAGCTTGAGCTTGAACAAGAGCGCAACGCTGAACCGGTCAACCAGTTGAAAGTGGCACAGGAACGGCGTCGCCCCTGGTGGCAGTTCCGGCAACGGTGAAACTGCCGGTTTCCGGGCAGGAGCCGTTGACAGGGAAACCCGGAAGGAGCAGTATCTTGGTAAGACTGGATAACAGGGATTCAGCCATGCCAAGAACGACAAGGACCATCACCTTCTCATTGCCGCCGGAAATGGCGGAGCGCCTGGACCAGGCCATGCAGGGACAGGGCCGGTCCCGGAGCGAGTTCCTGCGGGACGCCGTGGTGCGCTACATCGAGGAGTGCGAGTGGCGGCAACTGCTCCGGTATGGCGAGGAGCGGACCAGGGAGCGGGGCATCGGACCCGAGGACGTGGCCGGGCTGGTGGAGGAATACCGGAACGAGGTTGCTCGGACCCAGCCGTGAGAGTGGTGCTGGACACCAACGTGATCGTCTCCGGCCTGAACTTCCCCGGCAACGAGCGGTTGGTGCTGGAGCTGGCCCTGCGGGGCCGGTTCGAGTTGTTCCTCTCCTGGTTTATCCTCGGCGAGGTCTCCGGGGTGCTGACGCGGAAATTCGGCTGGGGCCAGGAACAGGCGGTACGGGCGATAAGTGCCTTACAGAACGCCGCCACCATCGTCGAACCGCCGCGACTGGCGGAAGTGATCGGGGGCGGCCATGCCGACAACCGCGTCCTGGAGTGCGCCGCCAACGCCAACGCCGACTACCTTGTCACCGGCGACCGCAGGCATCTGCTTCCTATCGGGGAACACCGGGGCGCCAGCATCGTCAACGCCCCTCGCTTCCTGTCGGCGCTGGACCAGTCGGCGCTGGACCAGGTCCGGTAGCGGAAGGGCAAATCCCACCCTTCCAACTGCTGAAGGTTAGTCCCTGCCGACTCCGACCCGAACGGCAGTGGGAGGACCAACAGGATGTCATTCGCTGTATCATGGGACAGAGGGAGGGAGATTCGGGATTCATGAGGAGGAACCGAAGTGGGAAGGTTCAACTGGGACTGGAGCGGAGAGGGACCGCCCGATGACGCTTATTCACGGGTAACGGAACCGGACCGGTTCGCGCCGTTGCACGGCTGGGCCCTTGAGGCCATCGTACGGCTGCAAACGGAGTATGAAGTCGGGCTGGATGAGGACGGAGTAACCGACCCATACCTGGAGCTCCGCCCGCTTTCCAGGCCCTTAATAAAGCTCACCCCGGTACAGGATTCTGCTGCGCCCGTCACCGTCGCCTTCACTGACTTCCCCGGTCTGGGCATCCGGGCGGGTCGTTGGCTCACCGATTGGTTCCCATCCTGCGGTTGCGACGCCTGCGACGAAATGCCGGAGGACGAATTCGAGGGTTTTACGGAATTATTGATCGACGTGGTGGCCGGCCGTTTTCGGGAATCCCTGTACCTGGATCCCAGAGGAGGTGCATGGAGCAGCATGGAACTATGGTGTGGTGAACATCGCCGCAGGAGCGGGGAATCCAGGGTGCCACGGGACGAGGCGACCCAAGTCCTGAACGGCGAGACAAGATTTGCTCTGGAGTGGACGCCATGGCAACCGAGAGCGGACGGTAAGGCCACCCTTTAGTCTTTGCCTTGGGGTAGGCCCGCGAGGCCGCTCCGGGGACAGCGATTGGAAGGTCAGGCCGTTCCGGTGGATGCCGCTATCTCCTTGACAATGACTGACCGGGTGCCTGATGATAGTTAGTAAGACTCGGTAAGTATTAGCAACTAAGAAAGGGAGGCCATATGAGAAAACAGTTCCAACCCCTGACCCCGGCGGCCCTATACGCCCGGGTCTCCAGCGACCGCCAGGACGTGGACCTGTCCGTGGCCGCCCAGCTTCGGGCCTTGAGAGACTACGCCAAGAACAACGGTTACTCAGTGGCCCGCGAGTACGTGGACGAGGCCGAGAGCGGCCGCATCGCCGACCGGCCCCAGTTCCGCAACATGATCGACGAGGGCGGCAAGGCCACGGCTCCGTTTGAGGTGATTTTGGTCTGGAAATTCAGCAGATTCACCCGCAAGCGGGAGCACGCCGTGGCCTTCAAGTCCATGCTGAGGCGCAAGGGCATCCGCGTCGTCTCCATCACTGAGCACGCCGACGACTCCCCCACCGGCAAGCTGATGGAGGCCATCATCGAGTCCGTGGACGAGTTCTATAGCGAAAATCTTGCCGAAGAGGTCCGGCGGGGAATGCGCGAAGCGGCGTCAAGGGGCTACTTCCTGGCGTCCCGTGCTCCCTTCGGCTACACCCGCATCAAGGTCAGCGACGGGGTGAAGGACCGGCCCACCCTGGAGGTTGACCCGGTGGCGGCTCCCATCGTGAAAGAGATATTCGAGAGTTCCCGACGGGGCAACGGACTCGCCGAAATCTGCAAGGAATTGAACGGCCAGGGCATCACCAACCGGGGACGGCGCTGGCAGAAGAACGTGGTCCATTACCTGCTGACCAACGAGGCGTATACCGGCACCGCCGTCTGGGGAGTCAAGAGCAAGGACGAGAAGGCGGGAGAGCCGGTAAGGGTGGAGAACGCCTGGCCCGCCCTGGTATCAAGGGAGCTGTTCGATGAGGTGCAGCAGGGACTCCACCAGCGAGCGCCCACAGTGACGCGGCCCGGACGAGTGGGCAGCCAGTACCTGCTGAGCGGCCTCCTCCGCTGCGGGGTGTGCGGCAAGCCCTACTCGGCCCAGGGAGCCAAGAGCGGCCGGTTCGCCTACTACGTCTGTGCCAGCCTGTTCCGCGAGGGAGCCGGAGCGTGCAGCAACGGGCGCTACCTGAATGCCAGCAAGGTCGAGGACCTGGTGATTGAGAAGGTCAGGGAGCGGATTCTCACCGAGGAGACCATCACCGAGTTGGTGACGTTGGTGGCCGAGGAGATCGACAACCTGGCCGGCGAGGTCAACGGCAGGCTGACCGCCATCAGCAGTGAGCTATCCGACGTGGAGACCCGCCTTGAGAACCTCTACCAGGCACTGGAGACCAAGCAGTTGCCCATCGAGGCGCTGTCGCCCCGCATCCTGTCCCTGAAGAGCCGCCAGGACCAGCTTGTAGCGGCTCGGGAAGAGGCCGAGTTCCAGTTGGAGCAGCGGCGGGCGGAGTTGCCGACGAGTAAAGAGATAAAAGGATACGTGGCGGACTTCCGTGCTCTGTTCCAGGAAGGAACGTTCCCTGAGCGGAAGGCGCTCATCCGCAACTTCGTGCAGGGCATCGAGGTCGTGGAGGACGAGGCGGTTCTGACGTACACTATCCCCATGCCGCAGGACGGGGTGACGTCGGAATCGGCCTCGGTTCTTGATTTTGTCCAGTCCGGCCCACCATAAGGTATTGTAGACAGTACCTGTCCCGCCAAGGCCACCTCTTCCGTGTCCCTACCGGGAATCCGGCTATCGTCCGGCATGGGAATGGAGTACCGGATTACGGCCCTGCCGGGGGCCACGTCAATCTCCTTGACGAAGGACCTGATGAAGGCGCGGGACTCGGTAAGGTCGCTCTTCAGCAGGAACTCCCGCATATCCTGGGCGTAGGCCGTGATGGCGTCCACGTCGTCCAGGACCTCCCTCCGCTCGGAAAGCAAAGCCCGCGCCCCTTCCGCCGCATTTTCCAGCTTCTCCTGCCGCTCCTTGTGCTCCCGCAGGCGGGGCAGTATGTCGTTGATCTCCAGGTCGGTGCTTTCCACCGCGTGCCAGAGCCGGTCCATCTTGCGCTGCACCTCGGCCAGTTCCGCCTCGACCGTCTCCAGCCGCTCCCGCTGCTCGTGGGCCACCCCGTCCATCTCCTCGCCCACCAGCCGCACCAGGTCCCGGATGTTGGTCTCGGTGAGGATGTTTTCCCTTATCTGGTCAACGATCATGCCCTCGAACTTCCTGGCATTCAGCCTGGGGGCGTCACAGGACCCGCTGCCCTGCTTCATCAGGGACTGGCAGACGTAGTATGCGAACTGACCGCTCTTGGAGTCCTGGCCGGAGAGAGCCTTGCCGCAGGTCCGGCACTTCACGACGCCGCTGAGCAGGTAGGAACTGGCAGAACGGCGAGGATGGGAGTGGACCGGCGCCCTTGATTCCAGCAAAGCCACCACGCGGCTGAACACCTCTCTGGAAACCAGGGCGGGGAAGGCGTTCTCCACCCGGACCGGCGGGGCCTTGTCCTTGGATTGAGCGCCCCAGACCACGGTGCCGGTGTAGACCTCGTTGGTCAGCAGCTTGTAGATGGTGGTCTTGCGCCACGACTTCCCGCTGGGGCTGGAGATGCCCTCCTGGTTCAGGGTCTTGGTGATGTCCAGCAGGGTCTTGCCGGAGTCGGCCATCTGGAACATCCTGCGTACCAGGACGGCCTGGGAGTCGTTGACCTCCAGGATGGGGCGCTTCTTGGCCCCGTCCTGGACCATGACCCGGTTGTAGCCGTAGGGAGCGCGGCTGGAAATCCAGAAGCCCCGGGAGGCGGCCTCGCGCATACCCCGCCTGACCTCTTCGGCAAGATTTTCCGAGTAGAACTCGTCCACGGACTCGATGATGGCCTCCATCAGCTTGCCGGTGGGGGTATCGTCGGCGTGCTCGGTGATGGAGACGACGCGGATGCCCCGCCGCCGGAGCATGGACTTGAAGGCCACGGCGTGTTCCCGCTTGCGGGTGAATCGGGAAAATTTCCAGACCAGAATTTCCTGGAAAGGAGCCTCGTTCTTGCTTGCCTCGTCCAGCATCCTGCGGAACTGGGGCCTATCGGCGATACGGCCGCTCTCGGCCTCGTCGATGTACTCGCGGGCGACGGCGTAGCCGTTCTTGTCGGCGTAGTCGCGCAGGGCCCGCAATTGGGCGGCTACGGAGAGGTCCACGTCCTGGCGGTCGCTGGAGACCCGGGCGTAGAGGGCCACGGGTACCAGGTCATTGAAACTACTCATCTGCTTCTCCTCCCTGTTCGATTCCCCGGATTGGTTCGATTCCCCGGATTGGCCGGCGGGAGCGCGGCCATTCCAGGGGTTGCTACCGGCGCAGCTCCCGCTCTTCCATGTAAAGGCGTAGGGCTTCGCGCACCAGCTCGCTCATGTCGCGGCCCTCTATGTTCTTCACCCGCCGCACCTCCTCGAACATCTCCGGCGGCAGGGAAATGGTGATGGTCTTGGACTTCCTGGGCTTGGCGGGCATGGCTTCTCTCTTTTTGCCTGCAATGCTAATGGTTTGTCTTACTAAACATCATCCCCGGTACACCCCCGCCTGTCAAGGCAGGGACGTCGCGGCCCGCGACCTGGCGGGCAACTCCCGTAGGTCAAAGGCGGCCCGGTGGACCTGCGGGGCCAGGGCCGTGCGCAGTTCGTAGGGCACGGCCACCAGGCTGACCTTGGCCAGCCGGCCGTTCCAGAAGACGGGCCTGACGGCGACGGCCACCCCATCCCCGTACTGGATGTTCCCCCTGGGTTCGCCCTCGGCGTACTCCGGCCTGCCGGTGACGATCACGCCCTCCGCCAACGAGCCGGGGGGCGGGGGACGGCCCGGCAGGGGAACGCGGCCCCGGGAGCCGCAGAGCAGTGGGGAGGAGCGCTCCCCGAAGCCGGGGGTCCGCACCACCGCCGTAGCCCGGAATTCCCTTGGGGCGGCCCCTTCCGGCCAGGCCGCCGGGTTCTTGCCCCGGCGCTCGTAGAGCACGGCCAGAAGGGGCTGGCTGCGCACCACCTCGCCCAACCGGCGGGTCACGGACAGGTAGGCGCAACGGAACAGCCGCTGCAGGGCCAGCACGTCCAGCCCGGTGGCCTGGGCGTAGGCCGCGAAGGTGTCCGGGGGCATCATCACCGCCGCCGCGAACCGGTCGGCCTCCGGGCAAATGGCCCTTGTGGGCTTGCAGCCGCCGTGCCGGTCCCAAACCTGCTCGTGAATTATCTCGCAGGTCTCGTGCAGCACCGTGTGCACCTTGCCGCCCTCCCACTGTCTCTCCTCGTACTGGATGGCGTAGCTGCCGTCGGGCAGGCTGTAGTGGACGCCCCGCAGGCCCTTCTTCAGCCGCGCCCCAGAGATCGTGCCGATGCCGGCGTTCTCCAGCAGCACGGCCAGGTCGTCCAGCGAGACGCGCAGGGGCAAGTCGAACCGGCGGGCAAAGTCCGCCGCCAGCCGCTCAGGCTCCAGCCTGGCTCCGGGACATTCGTCCCGCAGCAACTCGCGGCAGAAGCCGTCAATGGTGGGGTCCGTCATTCCAGCAGCCGCTTTCCGGTGAAGCGTTCGTACATCTCCACGATGAACCGCTTGGCACTGAGGGAGAGAGGACCGTCGGGCCGGGTGCCCACCCGGAAGTGGGGGTCGGCCAGCACGTACTGGTAGGCCCGCTCCACCTCCTGGGGCTCGTAGTCCTGGGCCGCCACGCCGTCGGCGTCGTCCAGGTAGCCGGCGCGCCGCAGCAGGTCCTGAAGGTCCACCTCGTAGAGGGAGGCCAGCCGCTTGAGCACGCTGGGGCCGGGCCGGCGGTCGCCCCTTTCTATCTGGGACAGGTAGGAGTTGGAGATGCCGGTGAGACGCTTCACGTCCCTTAGGCTGATGTCCCCACGCAATAGCCGCAGGTGCGGCCCCAGTTCCCGGCTTTCGTCGCGCTGTTCCATGACCTCCACCCCGCGTCTAAGTGTACAAATATAGCAATCTTACTGTGTGTTCTATTCTGTCAATCAATTGTCACATTCGAGGTCAATAGTTGTCAATACTTTCCAAAAACGGGCGCTGGGCTATTGCCTTGCTGATTGCTATATTAGTACACTCTGATAGTACAGAACGCCCGTTCTCTAGCGGGATTATACACCCCGGCGCACGGTTACGCCACCGGCGGCCAGCGCCGGATTTTCCGGAAGGTTGCACCTTGAGCAAGAAGCAGCGGCCCACCCGCGAACAGGAGGAGATCCGGCTGCGCGGCCTGCGCATCCTGGCCCGCATGATCGTCCGCGCCCACCTGGATGGGCGGGCGGTAGCGGGCCGTGAGAGTGGCGGCGGCCAAGACACCACAGGCCCGGCGCGCGATGTTCCGGGGAAGGACGGCGAGCATGTCCGGTAGGCGACGGAAGCGGAGGATACTGCTGAATTCTCCCGTGGCTTGGGACCGCATGGACCCGCGGAACCTGTCCCAGAACCAACTGGCGGACCTGCTGGGTTGCAGCGCCAGCCACCTGTCCCGGGTGTTCAACGGTACGCGGTGCCCATCGCCGGCCCTGCGCCAGCGGATGCAGGAGGAGCTGGGGGCCGGGTTCGAAGAACTGTTCATCTTGGAGGAGATCAATGATTAGCGCATGGCAATTTCAACGGTCCCTGTACGTCCCCGGCGTCTCCCTGATGCCCGAGGACTTCGGAGAGCGGCTGATCCTGTTGAAGGAGGCCACCGGCCTCTCCTGGGAGGGAGTGTCCACCATCATCGGCGCGGACCCCAGGCAGCTGTGGCGCTGGCGCAGCAAGGGAGTTGTCCCCTGCGGCGGGGCCATGCTGGCCCTGGTGGACCTGTCGGTGCAGGTGCCGGAGGGACTGGGCCTGCTCTTGGCCCGGGACCTGATCGTGACCCGCTGATCAACGACAATTAGTCTTGCCGGTTGGCGACGACTATTTTTGCCGGTCCCATGTGGTAATCATCCGGTACAGGAGGTGCCGGATTGGTTACGGATCAGCAAGTCGCAATACTGAGGCAGAGACGAATGGAAGGAAAGACACAACAGACGGCGGCGGCAATGGCGGGGATGAGCGAGCGCTCGGCCCGCAAGTGGCAGTGCGGCCCGTTGCCGTCGGAGACCAAGACTGAGCGCCGGTGGCGCACCCGTCCTGATCCCTTCGACGGAGTCTGGGAGATGGAGATCCTGCCACTGCTCCGGGGCGAGGCCGCCGGTAGGCTCAGGGCAACGACAATTATCGAGTGGCTGGAGGACCAGCATCCTGGCCGCTTCAGCGCCTCGCAGCTGCGCACCCTGCAACGACGATTACAGGACTGGCGAGCGCTCAACGGCCCGGACCAAGAGGTCTACTTCCCCCAAGAGCACCCTCCGGGCCGCGAGGCCCAGATCGACTTCACCCACTGCAACTCCCTGGGAGTGACCGTCGGCGGTCTGGCCTATCGCCACCGGCTGTTCCAGTTGGTGCTGAGCCATTCAGGGTGGCGCTACGCTGAGGTGGCCGCCGGGGAGACCTTCCTGGCCCTGAAGCAGGGGCTACAGAACGCCCTGTGGGAGTTGGGTGGTGCGCCCCGGGTGATCCGCTCGGACAACACCTCGGCCGCCACCCACGAGATGAGGCGCAGCCGCGGCCGGGCTCTGAACGACAGCTACGCCGAGCTTCTGGACCACTACGGGCTCGAGTCCACCCTGATAAACGCAGGGGAGTCCCATGAGAACGGCGTTGCCGAGCAGGCCCACTACCGGCTCAAGGACGCCATCGACCAGGCCCTGATGCTGCGGGGCAGCCGCGATTTCATCTCCCTTGAGGAGTACGCCGGCTTCGTCTGCAAGGTGGTGGATCGGCGCAACCGGCTGGTGATGGGGAAGCTGGAGGAAGAGCGCCCACATCTGCGTCCCCTGCCCCCAGCCCCGGTGCCGGAGTACGTCAACCACCGGGCCCGGGTGCGCAAGTGGAGCACCATCCAGGCAGCCGGACGGACCTACACCGTGCCCTCCCGGCTCATCGGTAAGGAGGTGCAGATCCGGCTGTACGCCGAGCACCTGGAAGTGTACTACAAGGACACTTTCGTGGATCGGATGGAGCGGGTGCGGGGCGAGCGGGAGGCCCGGGTCGACTACCGCCACGTCATCGGCTCCCTGGTGCGCAAGCCCGGGGCCTTCGCCCGCTACCGGTTCCGGGAGCAGATGTTTCCCACCATGACCTTCCGCCTGGCCTACGATGCGCTCCGGGAATGGCGTGGGGAGCGGGCCGACGTGGAGTACGTGCGCATCCTGCACCTGGCGGCGACGACCATGGAGACCACGGTGGACAGCGCCCTGGCCCTGCTCTTGGAGGCCGGCGGACCCTTCGACTACGCCGCGGTCAGGGAGCTGGCCAGTCCCGCGCCGCTGCAGGCGCCAGCACTCAGCCTGTCCGGGACGCCGGACCTGAGGGTCTACGACTCCCTGCTGGCGGAGGTGGCCTGATGCTGGACACCCTGACTAATGACACCCTGATGACGGACACAGTGGCCATACAGGAGCGGATCGGGGAGCTGTGCCACCAGTTCCGGCTGCCCACCATGGGGGCTCAGTCGGTGTCCCGCTTCACTGCAGCCGGCCACGGCGACGCCCTGGAAACTCTCCTGGAAGTACTGGAGCAGGAGGCCGAGGACCGCAGGCAGCGGCGCATCAGCAGGCTGCGCACCGCCTCCAGGCTGCCGTCAGGCAAGACATGGGAAACCTTCGAGCACGACCGGGTGCCTCTGTCTCTCAGACAGCAACTGGGGGAACTGGCCGACGGCGGCTTCGTCGACCGCGGCGTCAACGTCCTGGCCTTCGGGCTGCCCGGCACCGGCAAGACCCACGCCCTGTGCGCCGTGGGCCACCGGCTGGTGGAGTCAGGGAGGTCGGTGCTCTTCGCCCCGGCCTACCGGCTGGTGCAGGATCTGCTGGCAGCCAAGCGGGACCTGGCCCTGCCGCGACAACTGCGCAAGCTGGACAGCTACGACTTCCTGCTGCTGGACGACCTGGGCTATCTGCCCCAGGGTGCCGAGGAGTCGGAGGTGCTTTTCACCCTCATCGCCGAACGCTACGAGCGCCGGTCGCTGGGCATCACCTCGAACTTGGTCTTCTCCCAGTGGGAGCACATCTTCGCCAACCCCATGGCCACGGCGGCGGCCATCGACCGCGTCGTGCACCACTCGGTGATCTTGGAATTCGACGTCCCAAGCTACCGGACCGGAGTGGCCCAGCAGCGGGGGCAGGATAAGGAGGTGAACCGGCAAGAATAATCGACGCCAACCGGCAAAAGTAGTTGACGTTAAACACCCGCCGGGAGAGGAGGTAGATTCGTGGGACGTCAGCAGCGGGTCTACCGCATCGAGCCGCCCCGGTTCCCCGAGGACTTTCCGCAGAGGTTGGAGAGGTTCAAGGAAGCCTCCGGGATGTCCTGGCGGGAACTGGCCAGGCGGCTTCGCATCGACGTCCGCCTGGTGGGGCGGTGGCGGCAGGGGACGCGCCCGGACTCGGCCAACCTGGTGGCCCTGTTCAGCTTGGCCGCCAGGCTGGGCCTGCTGCACCTGCTGCTGCCCGAGGTGGACGACCGCCAAGGAATCGACGCGGGGGAGTGGCGGAGGACTGCCGGAGATGGTGAACCGTGAGTAATGAAAATGACCCCAAGCAGAACCCTCGCAGGCGGCGGCAAGGCCGGGTGGAGTGATAGCCACCCGGCCTTGTTTTGTGCCCCGTTCCCTGCCGCTTTTGCTAATCTCCCCGGCGCGTTAATATCATTCCATCCATGCTGACGGGGCGCTGCCGGCTCCCCGGAATAAGGACAAAAAGAGGTGAAGATGTCTGAGAACGAGCAGATTGCCGAATTGGACATCGACCTGGTGGCCGAGCGCCCCATCATTCCCGTCACGCGATTCAAGGACGACGGTGGCGTCGGGGTGGAATGGGTGGGCCGCTGCTGGGTCTGGCTGGAGGAAGGAGGGCCGCCGGAACTGAGGGAGGTGGTGGTGAATGACGGTGAGGTGGTCAAGCTGCTCACGCCGGGACAGGTGCGCCGGGTCCGGGCAAGAGAGCGCCCCGATGAAGCGTCCGAGGACGGCGGCGGGGTGCTGGAAGTATGGATCGACCTGGGGAGAGAATCCCCGGAGGACCGGCGCGCCGCCGCCAGGGGACTCTTCGAAGGGGGCATGGTCCGCATTGCCGAGAGCCGGTTGCGGCCGGAGATCAGTAGCAAGATCGGCAGGCTGGTCCGGTTTCCCACCGCCATCGTCGAGGTGGACGGCAGGGGGCATACCGTGTCCATCATGGACCTGGAGCCGGTGGAGGAATCGTCGGAGCCTGGGGCCGATACCGACGGCGTCGTTCCTGCCTGAGGGCTGCGGGGCGGGGACGATTCGTCGAAGTCGAGTTTGTCTCCAGCGCGGCCGGACATGTATATCGATTCAGGTGTGCCGACACTCACTCTACAATAGCATCGGGGCTGAGGCGTGGCGCGGCGCCAGCCTCCCGGTCGTCGGGGATTTCGCCGGTAACCACCAAATCGCCGGCCTGGTTACTCTCCCGGTGGGGTTGCTGCCACACCCACAGGATGAATTGGCGTGTGACCTCCAGGTCCACCAGGGGCAGCCCCTCCTGGGGTATGCCTCCCTGGCGGACGTAGCCGTGCCTGGCCTGCTCCGGCATCAGCCCCTCGATCAAGTCCCGGCCCAGCAGCCAGTCGGGAGTCGTCCCGCAACGGGCGGCCAGTTCCTTCACCTGAGAAAGAGTGGGCCTCGACCGAGTCTCCTCCCAGGACCGCACGGTGAGTTCGTCAACCCCGGCCAACTCCCCCATCTCCCGGCGGGTGACCCCGGCCTCCCGCCCAGCCCAGGCTATCCTCTCTCCGATGTTCCTCAATCCTTGTTTCACGTCGTCGGGTTTCATGTTTGCTCCTCCCGCTACCGGATCTTGCTTTCCGGTTCGCAGCCGTTTCCGGTTCTTTCCCGCATTCCCTGGCCTGCCTGCTGACTGAATCGCGGAGCGGCGGCCCGGTGGCCCGATTCCAACCCAGGGTCTTTGGACATTCAGCGCGACCATTTGATGTAGTTGGCGCCGGCGTTGAAGGGCCAGTCCCCGGTCTCTCCCTCCACGATGTTTACGATCTGGTCCCCGCGCACGTGGAAGTCATAGAGCTTCCCGCGCTCCATCCCAGTGAGCGTTCCAATCTCTGGATTGGGTGGGATGGTCACGCCCGGAGGCGGCGTCAACTGGTCCGGAGTGAAAGTCCCGGCAACGTCGTAGACCAGCCAGCGTTGGGCGTCTTCGTCCCAATGGGCGATGAACAGCAGGCTGCCGACGAGGTTCGGCTCAATCCTGTGGACTTCCAACAGGTCTTCGCTTGCGGTCTCCTGGGTTTCCCCAGGAACGATGGGTGTTGATTGAAACGGCGCCGCGAAAATGGTGATAGGCGGATGGGGTGCCGGTGTCCGAGTAGCGTCCTCTCCCTGGCACGCGACGAGGGCGACGGTCAGGAATATACCCGAGAGTAAGGCCAGGGCCGTGCCGTAGCGGCTATCGTTCATGGAACCCCTCTCGATTGAGAATTCACGCGGCCTGAATGTCCACACATCCTGGAGATGCTGGATCATTCTTAAGTTAGAGATGGCAGTAGAATCTTGGTTCACGGTAGAGTCGGAGACCATGACCAAATTCCAACCGGCCCTTGACCTGTCAACGATTCCGGCTGCGCCGTTCGTCCGTAGAGGTTCCGGTGTGGACCCATTCATGGTAACTGGAAAGTTCGGGAGGGGAAACGGGCTGCTGTCAGTGGACCGCAGGCGGGCCGAAGGCGTGAGCCGGGTCCCAGGCGTCCGGTGAATGCCAGGCGGCGCCCATCAACCCTGTCCGTTCAAGGGAGGCCAGGTCGGAGACCCACAGGGGCACGGAGATCCTGGCGCGCCGCATCTCAGCGGCCGCCAGCCGCAGGAAGTGTCCGGCGGCCAGCTCGTCGTCGAAGACCACCAGCAGCAGAGGTTGGACGCCGTGGTCGTCCAGGGGACGGCTGGTGGCGAAATAGCGCAGGTAGGGGGCGATGCGGGCCGCCATGGTGGAGGGGCGCACCGCGCGGCGCTCCCACTCCAGGAAGAAAGGCTGGCTCTTCCCGTCCCGTTGCAGCACGCCGAAGGCGTCGGGGCGCACCGAGTGGAGCCGGCCGTGGTGCCTGAAGAAACGGGTGGCCCGCCGGGGCGGGTCGAACTGGGCGTCCTCCCACCCCTGAGACCGGGACTGCTGCGCCAGTCCGGCGATGAACCGATGCACCGCCTGGGTGTGGTCCAGGTTGCGCAGCAACTGGCGGCTGCGGGAGCCGGAGACGTTGCGCCAACCGGACGGCGCCTGCGGGTCCAGGGGGGAGACGCTCCATCGCCGCCGGACCGCGCCAAGGGAGGAGCGGTCGCGGCGGGCCAGCAGGGCAAGCCCGGCGTCGGTGAGGGCCAGGAGGCGGCGTTCCCCGTGCACCGTTTTCTCGGCCAGGCCCAACCCAGTCAGCCGTTCCAGGACCTGGTACAGCCGGGACTGCCTCACTCCCATGAGCGCGCCCAGGTGGGCCGGGGCCATCCAGGGCCAGTCGAAGAGCAGGTCCAGGACGCGCTTCTCGGAGGGCCCGAGCGTGGCGGGCAGCAGGAAGCTAGGCGGGGCGTTGCCGGCGGCCTCCAAGTCCAGGTCTGCGGGAAGGGGTTGTCGGCGGGAGCTGGCCTGGGCAGGCAGCTCCCCGCCGGGGCGAACGAGGGCCAGCGCCTCCCGCAGGCTCAACGACGCCGGGCCGGAGGGTCCGCGCCAGACCGGAGAGCCGGCCCCGGCGCGGGCCGCGTCTCGCTCCAGGGCCAGGAAACCCGGCATGGGGAGGGCGTCCAGTAACCGCCGGGCCTGGCGCAGCCGCACCTCGTCGGGAACCAGGAGCAGCGCCGCGCCGGGGCGGGTCTCCTGGGACAGCCGCCACAGCCGCTTGGCGAAGGCGGTGCGGTCGGCGGCGTTCCCCAGACGCACCACGGCCAGGGAACGGCCGTCGGGCAGTTGGATTCCGGCGTCCGGCGGGGCGGCCCGGTACCAGCGGAATCCGATGGGGTGGGCCGCGTCGGACACGGCGGCGGCCACCCGGTAGATGACGGCGACGGCGTCCAAGCGTTCCAGCAGGATTCGCCGCCAGTGGGCGGAGACGGGCCGGCAGGCCAGCAGCCGGTCCGGGGACACTCCCTCCGCCTCCGCCAGTCGCCGCAACCCGGCGGAGGTTAGGCAGTAGCGCCGGGTGGGAGGCACATGGGGCGCGGCGTGGGGGATGGCCTGGACCATCCCCCCGCGCTCCAAACGTGCCACGGCCTGGTACACCGCGCCCCGGGACCAGCCGGAGACGGCGGCCAGTTCCAGCCGGTCCAGGAAGGGCAACTCCGCCAGGCGACGGAACGCCTCGCCCCGGCAACCCGCGAGGGTCATTCCTCCTCCTCCTCATCGGACCCGGCGCCGGGGCGGTCCTGCTTGGAGTGAGGGTTCCGGACTTCGGGATTCTGGCCCCCGGGATCCTGGTCTCCGGCTTCTTGGGGAGCGGCGCCGCCGGACGGCTGCTCCGGTTCACCGGCTTCGCCATGCCGCTCCGCCAGCAGCCGCCGGTACTCGCCCACCCGGCGATGCGCCTCGGTCTCCCCGGCGCCGCCGGGCCGCAGGTAGGCGGAGGCGTCGGCCCGGATGCGGGCGGCGACCGACGGGTCCCCGGCATCGGGCTTCAGCAGTCTCATGGAGAAGGCGGGCATCCGCTCGGTGCCCACGGTGGCCCGGACGTAGCAGTGGTGCACGTCCAGGGATACGATGTCGTCCTCGGACACCCGGTCCTTGCCCAGCTCCCACACCAACTGCCGGGCGTCGCTGCCCGACACCTGGAAGACGGCCAGGCAGCCCACGTTGGCCAGGATGGTGTCCCGCATGGTGGGCGAGAGGTCGTCCAGCTTGGCCAGGCTCTGGGTGGCCAGGATGAACGATGCGCCGTACTTGCCCAGTTCCGACAGCATGGCTTCGTAGTCTACGCCGGGCATGGTCTGCATCTCATCCACCACCACCAGCGCGCCCCGGCGTTGTTCCAGGGGCAGGCGCTCCTGCTCCCGGACCACCGAGTCCACCAGGTTGAGCAGGGAGGCGCCCACCAGGGCGGAGACGTCCCGCCCAACCGCGCCCTGGGCGGTGGACACCAGCAGGATGCCGCCCTTCAGGATGGTCTGGCGGATGTCGATGGTGGAGCGGGACTGGCCCAGGATGGCCCTGGCCTTCTTGGATGATGCGTAGTAGGCCAGGCGGGTCTGCACCGGGGCGATGGCCTCGCCGCGCCGTTCCCGGCTCCAGCTCAGGAAGTCCTTGGCCCAGAACCGCAGCAGGAAGGGGTCGTTGACCTTTGCCAGGACCTCGCGGCGGAACCTGGCGTCGGAAATCAGCAGGGACCCGTCCAGAATGGTGTACTGCCGGTCGGCCTCCATCTGCTCGTTGGCCTCGTGCAGGCTCTTGACGGTGTGCTCCAGGATGGACTGCATCCGGGGACCCCACTGCTCCCACAGGCCGTGCATCACCCGCACCACCGAGTCGGCGGTGCGGTCCCGGTCGGAGAAGATTCGGGTGTCCAGCAGGTTGATCCCCGGGGAGCCGTGCTCCTCGGCCAGGTCGATGAGCCTCACCCGGTCCGCCAGGGATTCGGGCACCCGGGCCAGGATGGCCTTCACCAGGTCGGCGTGGGGGTCCACCACGACGATGGCGTCGGAGTCGCGGCCGGCCGCCTTCTCCCTCAGCTTGTGGGCGACCACGTGCTCCATCAGGGTGGACTTGCCCATGCGGGTGCGGGCCACGTAGAAGTGATGGCGGCGCAGCAGGTCTTCGGGGAAGCGTATCTCCCGGGCCCGGCCGGCGGTGGTCTCACCCACCAGGGCGCCGCCCTTCACGCCCCGGGCCGTGGGAGCCAGGGCCCGGGACCCGGAGCGCTCCACCAGGGGCGTCTCGTCCCCCTCGCCCGGCGGGTGCCACAGGGCAGCCGCCTCCCGGACCCCAAGGACGCTGCGTCCGCCGAAGAGCCCGGGACCCGCCGGGTGGAGGCGGGCGGCGGGAACCACGGGCCTGATGCCGCTGACCCTGAAACGCGCCCCGGCTGGGTGGTCGTAGTGGCGGTAGGCGGTGGCCACCGGCTCCAGGATTTCCCTGGCCCGCTGTTCACCGGTACCCTCGGGCAGGACGGCCACCACCTCAAGCTCGCCGTCGAAGGCGATGCGCTCCACCTTCTCCCGGATGATCAGTGGGTCGTGGACCCGGTTGCGGCCCTGCTTCCAACGCCACCAGCCCCAGCCGGCCAGGACCAGGCCCAACGCGCTGCCCGCGGCCAGCAGGGACGCCTTGAGAATCTCCCCGTCCTGGACCCAGAGGTAACCCCGCAGCCCCACCAGCGCGGCCAATCCCAGCACCGCCAGGGTGACTCCGTCCTTGGTGTGAATCTGGGCCTGGGTGTTCTGGGAGGAGTTGGCCGAGTCGGGCCGCTGCTGGCCGGGGTTCCGAAAGGCCCTCTGCCGGTGGGCTTGGGACCAGTCGGGGCCCAAGGAGCGCAGCAGCAGCCGGGCCGAGACCCGTTCGCCGGGGCGCAGGTTGGACAGCGCGCCGATGATGGCGATGAGGGGGTCGGAGCCGGGGTCCAGCAGGTCGTCGTCTTTGAAGGTGCGCAGGGGCACGTACTCCGGACCGGAGGCCCGCAGCGTCATCCCCCAGGCCCGCTCGCCGTCCTGCAGGCGCAGGGGGTCGTCCTCGGGCGCCACCTGGTGGATCCTGGCCTGAGGGTAATGGGCGGTGAGCTGCTGGCGCACCACCTGGCCGTCCCGGCAGCGGGCCAGCAGAGTGACGCCATCGGCGTCGCCGGCCAGTTCCAGGGAGAAGGGTTCGGGGACGGCGATAGACTGGAGCAGGTTCTCCACGCCCAGCAGGGTGCGCTCGCCCTGGCGGGGCGGCGTGATCGCCAGCAGCACCGGCGGCCCCTGCTTGCCATTTCCCAGGATCATCCGCTTCACATTGATACTCATAATGATTACCTCGCTCTTTAATGGATTGGATTGTTGGTTCAGTGCCTGGGTCCGGGCCGCCACTCGATCACTGCCGTCTCCTCGGGGGTGGCCTCGATGCGCACGGGAAAGCGGTTGCCCCTCGCCAGGAGCAGGCCGTCCCCCCGGGGACAGGACAATAGCCAGCGTTGCAGCTCTGGCGGCAGGTCGAAGGCCTCGCCCACGGTGCTGACGGCGGCGGCGTCCTGCTGGAGCAGCAGCTTGAAGGCAGCGTTCTGGAGCAGCGCCCTTCCCGAATGGCCGGTGATGGTTCTGGACGAATCCTCGGAGAGGAGGTCCTGCACGTCCTGGGTGATGAACTGCAACCCCAGCCGGTGCTTGCGGGCGCGTTTCGCCATGCTGACCATGAAGGCCGCGCCCTCCGGGTGCTGCATGATGCTCCACACCTCGTCCACCACCAGCAGGCGGGGTCTTGGGTCCTGGGCGGCGGCGGCCCACACCGTCTCGGTGCAGACCATTGCCGCCGCAGGTCTCAGTTCCGGTTCCAGGAGGTGCAGGTCGAATACCGTCACCAGGGCTTCACGGGCCAGCAGGTCGTCGCCTTCGTCGGAGAGCAGGTCCCGCAGGCTGCCGGTGGCGAAGGGGCGCAGCAGGTGGGCGATTTCCGGCGTCTCGCCCTCCAGGTAGGCGTAGAAATCGCGGAAGCCGGTGCGCTCCCGCCTTTCGGAGTAGTAGCCGGCCAGGGCGTGGTCCAAAGACGACCGGCGCTCGGCGGACAGCCTCTCCCCCACCATCACCTCGATGAGGCGGCGCAGGCTGCCGATGCGCTGCAGGAGTTCTTCGGAATCGCCCCGGTCGATTACGAACGGGTTCATGCCCTGGCCGGGGACGCCGGGGGAAAGCACCCGTCCACCGGCGGCGCGGGCCATGTCGGTGTACTCGCCCTCCGGGTCGATGACGTAGGCCCGCACGCCCCGGCAGAGGCCCCGCAACACGCCCAGCTTGGTGGCAAAGGATTTGCCCGAGCCGGAGCGTGCCAGTACGGCCGTGTTGGCGTTGAGGTGGGTTCCGTCGAAGGGGTCGTAGACGATGGGGGCGCAGGCCCGCAGGTCGATGCCGTAGAGGGTGCCGCTGCGGGTGTCCAGGTCCGGCGGCGAGAAGGGGAACAGCCTGGCCAGTGACGACGTATCCAATGTCCGCCACACCGCCACGGCGTTCAGGCCCAGGGGCAGGGTGGACAGCAGGCCCTCGCGTTGGCGGAAAGCCAGGTTATCCAGCTTGCCCAGGGTGGCCGCGAAGTGGGCCCGGGCTTTCTGGGTCAGGTCCTTGAGGGTGTCGGCGTCATCGGCGTGCAACGTCACCGACAACGATGCGTGGAACAGCCTTTCCCTGCCGCGCTGCACCTCGTCGCGTAACCGGGAAACGTCCTCCAAGGCGATCTCCGCCTCGGGCGACATGGAACGGCCCCGCTTGAAGGACAGGCTCTGGGCCGACTCGAAGCGGACCTTCTGCCATTCCAGGGTGCGGGCCGCCTGCTCGGTGGGGATGGCGCCCAAGTGCACCGACAGGTCCATGGGCGCTCCGGCTGCCATCAGCCCCTGCAGGAAGCCTGGAGCCAGGGACCTGGGCCACTTGCCCAGGTGCAGCGAGCGGATCAGCCGGCCCCCGACGCGGATGTCGCGGCGGTTGACCTCGACCTCCGTGTCCAGGTTTTCGTTCCGCTCTACCGGCGAACCGCCCAGGGCGGCGGAGAGCCAGAACAGTCGCAACGTCTCCCCCGCCAGGGGAAACACCCCCAGCCCGCCCCGGGCCAACAGGCCATGCAGTTCATCCATGCGGCTGTCCTCGCACACGGCATAGAAGCGCCGGTCCAGGATGCCCTCCCGGCTTTCCAGCGTCGTCAGCAGCCGCCCCAGGCTGTCGGCGGCGTCGCGGGTCTGTTGCGGCAGGTCCGAGGGTTGGCTCTCGCTCAGCTTGTCTCTCAGCCCTTGCAAGACCGGTGGATGCTGGCGCACCAGCAACTGCACCGGGAAGTCCAGGGCGTTCAGCGAGCCGGCGAAGGCGCCCAGCTTGGGCTCGTCCAGCTCCAGTCCCATCACCTCCGAGACCGCCAGCTTCACCCCGTCCAGCCGCACCGGCCCGTCGTGTTCCAGGTGGGACAGCATGAAGAACAGGCTCAGGTCCGGCGGCGGCTTGGGCGGTTCCGGGGTCGCCTCCGTCTCCTGTGCCGTGCGTGTCCGCTTGACCAGGGTTCTGATATTCGGCAATGTTGGTTTCATCACTCTTTCCTCCCTTATGGTGTGGGCAACAGGTCGCTGACCTGGGTGGTGAGCAGCAGGGCGATGGCCTTGGCCAGCAGCACCACCACCAGGCCGACGATTGCCATGACCACAGCGTTCCTGGCTTTGCCCCGTCCGAACCCCTCGGCTCCCTCGGCCATCAGCACGAATCCGGCCCAGACGATGGCGAAGAGGCAGAGGCCCACCCCGGCGTAGGCCATGCCGCTCAGCACCTGGTCAAAGGCGTCAAGCATCAGCTGCCTCTTTTCCTCCGGCGCTTCGGCCGCCACCGACGCCAGTGCCTGCCCCGTACTGGATACGGGGGCCGCCACCGAGGCCAGCAGGAGGGCCGTCAACCGCCTTACCACGGCCACCCCCACCAGGAGGAGTCGCCCGCCTGCGTCTGCTCGGCCTTTGGCAGGGGTGGCTTGGGCGGAGGTACAACGAGGTACCGGAACGGGTCGTCGGAGCCTATCCCGAGTGCGTCAGCCAGAGGCAGGGACTCCGGGCGGGTGCGGGTCACCGGGGCCCGCGTCACCTCCACGGCGCGCACGTGCTCCCGATGGTGGACGTAGATGCGCACCGTCTTGACCGTCCTGCTCTCTCCGCAGCGGCAGGTCACCCTGCGCGTGTACACGTCGGTGCGGGCCGGGTGGTGGGTGGTCTGCAACATGGGCGGCAGGGGCACGTTCAGCGTCGCCGTGAGCTCCGCCGCGATGTCCAGGTCGAGAATCGCCTTCCGGTCGGGTATGAGCAGGTCGAAACGGGTCTCACCGCCAGCGACAAAGTTGGCCGTGGTCCGGTGCGAACCGGCGGCAACGTTCACCGTGCCGGCGATGCTCGCCACCGAGGCGTCCAGCAGGACGGGCGCCGATTGGCTGAAGTGGCCGCCGTAGACCGGCAGGTCCACCTCCCACCTGGTCTCGGCGATGCACTCCGAGGCGATGACCCCTTCGATGCTCCCCGGCGCCCACTCCAGGGACACCACCTCCAGGTCGCACAGCCCGCTGTCGTAGCTGGGCAGCGGGTAGGGAATCTGCTCGCTCTTCAGCGACACCGCCCCGGAAAAGCCCAATGAGTCCGTCCAGGAGAAGGTGAAGGACGGTTTGGGGCCGTTCAGGGCCAGGTTGTATGTCTTCCGCTCCCCGGAGTGGAGGATGGCGTTGGCTCCCATCTTCAGGGTCCGGCCGTTCCTGCCGCCGAAGACCCGCACCTTCAGGTCCAGGTCGTGGGCGGCCCGCAGTCCGACGGTGGCGGTGTCGCCGGTCACCGCCAGCCTCTCGATGTAGATGCGGCGTCCGGGCACCGGATCCGGCGGCTGGAAGTGGATCTCGCCCAGCCGCCAGCCCGGGTCCTCGTCGCCGGGGTCGTCGGCCAATGCCGAGCCGGGAATGGCGGTGACGGTCAGAACCAGCAGACCGGCCACGGCCAGGAGCTTGTACCAGGGCCTCCTGCCCTTGGTCTCCCGGATGTTGGGCCTGGCGGCGTTCCCGTCCCGGGGTGTGCGCCGCTTGCCGAACCAGCCGTGGGGCCGGAAGGGCGGGCGGCCCTTCCGCCGCGCCGCCTTCACCGCCTTGCCCACGCCGGAGGCCGCTTTCCTGGCCAGCAGCCGCAGCGGGTCCGGTTTGCCTTCCGGCTGGGGCGGGGTCTCGCTCCGGGCCAGTTGGAAGGGGAATCCGGCGTAGCGCCTGGCCCCCAGGTTGAACTTCAGGAGGTCGGCGGCCACCAATGGCAACGCTCGGCCTCCCACCTTGCCCACGGTCATGGCGATGCCCGCTATGCCCAGCAATATGGCAATGCCCAGCCGGAACTCGGCGGGGCCGACGGGCAGGTAGCGGTAGGCGCCGTAGGACACGGCGCACACCGCCACCACCGCCACGATCTGGGGGAAGGTGAACCACAGCAGCACCTTGTCCTCGGCCTGCACGTGGGTGGGCACTTCGTGCTCTCTCATCCCATCCCTCCTACTTGACCTTGTTGGGGTCGGGCAGTTTCGGGTCCACGGTGTTGCCGACCACGGCGTTCATCACCAGTTCGACGACTCCATAGGCGACGAGGGCCAGCACGATGCCGGCCAGGGCGGTCATCATGGCCGCCTTGCCCCGCTCCATCTGGTTGGGCGCGCCCGAGGCTGTCAGGTACAGGTAGGCGCCGTAGATGAAGTAGCCAACGCCCACCACGCCCACGAGGCCCAGCAGGATGCCCACCAGGTTCGATATGGTCTGTGTCAGGTCTCCCATACGGTTTTTCTCCTTGTTTGCTGATTTCCGTTTGCTGATTTCCCGGTTTACGGGTATGCCCGTTTTCCTTGCCGCCGGTTTCGTTCCGTTACTGGCACATGGCTCCACCTCCTGGGACGGTTGGCGCGAGTCAACGACTCGCCGGTAGTTGTCGTTATGGCCGTCTACGGCCCCTGGCTCCTGGGCGTGGGGCCGGTCTGGGCTGCGGGAGTTCCTGTCTGCGCCGCCGTGTTCACCGCGTTGGCGGCGGTGCCGGTGGCGGCATTTGTCGCCGCTGCGGCTGCCGCCGCTCCCGCCGGTCCTCCGGCGGCTCCACCCGCCAGCAGGCCCAGGGCCCGGCCCGAGCGGACCATCGATCCGGGCAGGGACATGCCGAAATACAGGGTGTGCAGCCAGGCGTCGAAGGTGCCGTGATGGCCCAGCATCGAGGGGATGCGGCCCGCCAGGTACATGAAGGCGATGGCCATCAGCAGCATCCACACCAGGTCCTGGGCCGCCTCCCCGCCGGTGATCTCGGCGAACTTGTCGAGAAACCCGAAGGCCAGGGCGATGGCGATGAGCTGGATGGCCTGCTGGAACACGGCGGTCATGAACAGCCGCAGCCAGTGCTTGCCCCAGCCAGCGGTGTGGGGCAGAATCCAAAGCCCCAAAGCAATGGGCGCCAGGCACAGCAGGATGTCGATCAGGGCCAGGCGCAGGACCATCTGCACCAGCAGGTAGAGGACGAAGAAGCCGAAGACCAGGTAGAGCAGCGCGATGAACACCGCGAGCCCGGTGTTGGCCGCCATCACGGCGTTCAGCAGCGGGTCCAGGGGAGCGCGCAGCAGGTCGCCGGGGGTGACCTCCAGCTCGGCGGCGATGAACTGGGAGACGGCGTGGGCCACGTCGATGACCAGGGCGCACCACCACAGCGAAGACGCGGCGGCGGTGAGGCCCAGCACCAGCCGGGGCACCATCTCCCGCCAGCCCGACTGGTGGTGGCCCAGGTGCTCCTGGACGATGAAGCTCAGCCCCATCCAGCCCAGGATCACCACCAGCATTCCCGAGGCGACCGCCCAGACCGCCGTCCAGGCGGCCCGGACGATTTCGTGTTCGTAGGTGAGTCCGGGGGGTGTTCCGGTGAGAATGTCTCCCATAGTCGGCTACCCCCCGCACTCGGCGATGTCGGTCTGGGTGATACCCTCCACCACACCGCACAAAGTTCCGTGGACGCCCTGGATCACCCACCGGGCTCCGGCCCGGGCCCAGCGGTCCGGGTCCAGGGCGCCCAGCACCTTGTCCCACAGCCCCTTGGGTTGGTGTACGGGCACCAGGGTGTGGAACAGGTGGTCGTCGCCCCCGCCAGTTCTCGGCACGGACATCACCATCAGAAAAGCCTGCTCGGGGTGCAGCTCGGGCTGGCCGTCCAGCGCCGGGTACTCGAAGGTGTATTCCCAACCCTCGGTGAGCTGCTTTTCCCCGCCCCGCACGCGGTAGGTATTGGTGACCCACTCGCCGGTGTCGGGATGGCGCAGGGCGTAGTGGAGCACGTCGATCTTCCGGCTGAAGATGGGGCGGGCGATGAAATCGCCGTCCTTCTTGCGCTCCACCATCTGCCGGTCCAGGTTGACCAGGGACAGGTTGTCGCCGTCGGGCGGCGGGGACTGGGCCAGGGCGACGCCGCTGGCCGGTATGGCCACGATGGCCGAAAGCAGCAGCGCCGCCGCCAAGAGGGTCAGGCGTCTGGCCCGGCCCGAAGTTGGAATGAATCTCTGGAACATGGTTGCCTCCTGTCGTCGATATTGAGACCGAATGTTCGACAACCAAGTCTGACGGCTCGCCGGGCCGGACATAATTCCCTCTAGGGAAGGGTTGGCTAACCCCTCCCTAGAGGGAATGGGATTTTCGGGGAGCGGCGTGATGTGATGGACGTGTACAGGAATCGGAGCTTTTGGCCTGGGAGCGCCCGGAGGGGATGTCGTAGCTGAAATGGGACGGCGGGGTCCATTTCAGGCCCATCGCAAGCAGCACTTCGATTCCAGTCCAGGTTCCAGGAGGCGGGTACATCGGCCCTGTTGGAAAGGGACATTGCTGTACCCCCTACAGGACCCGGCGGGTGAACAACTGCCCTTCGTGAACGCGACATTTTGTACCAGGAGGTGAACCGCATGGATGAGAGACACCCGGCAGCGGAGGGAGACGGCGGCATGGCGCCAGGCAGGCCTGATGAGGACGCCGACGCCAACCCGGACGCGGCTGAGGACGATGAGCCGGACGACTTCCTGAACCAGGCGGGCGAGGCCATTGCGGACCCCTACAACCTGCGCCTGACGGCCTTGCTGCACCAGATGGTCCGGAAGCGGGGACACCGGGGAGCGGCCAAGGCGCTGGGCGTCGACCGCCGGACGGTGGCCGCCAGCATTAGGGAAGGCCTGTCCCGGCGGGTCAGGGAACAGTTGGAGCGGGCGCTGGTGGAGCGGGACGGCGACGCCAGGGACCGGCTGGAGGAGGAATTCGGGGAGTTTCGGGAGCGGTTCGAGTCGCTGGCCCAGGAACTGCGCGACGGGGTCCAGGCGGCCCAGGGCCGGGCGGACGCGCTGGAGCAACGGCAGATCGAGGGGATGCGGCGGGTGGAGGTCCGTCTCGCCCTGGCGGAGGCCGCCCGGGATGCGGGCCCGGCGGAACCCCAGGGCCGGAAACCCGGGCCGGGCGCCGGTCCCCACCATCGCTACCCCGACCTGGTTACCACCGACTCCGCCGATGATGACGAGGCCGTCTTCGGCGAGGTCTGGCCCCTGGTCCAGGAGTGGCGCAGGCTGTGGCGCGGGCACCCCGCCCAGGGCCGGGGCCTGGAGTGGGTGTCGAAGCGGGCGCGAATCCTGGAACTGGAGGTGGAGCTGTTGGAGCAGCGCGGCATGACCCTGCCCCCGGAGACCGAGCCGCTGCGGGGCCTGGACCGGGCCGCCCAGCTGAACTGGCGCAGGAAGGCACTCAACGACTTTCGCCGCCGGTGGGCCAGGATGGCGCTGCTGCGCTGGCTGTGGCGGGCGTTGACCCTGCGGTTGTGGCGCGGGTAATCCAAGCCCCAGGCGGGACGAGCCGGGGGCTGCCAACTTCCCGACAATCCGGGGTCAAGAAATGGCCGCTGGATGTCAACGATGTGGGCGGGATTGGTCCGAAACTCTTGCCTGGGGCCGGACAGGACTGGATACTGAATGCGTTGTCTGGCTTTTTCAGCGTTTCCACTGCCATAGAAACCTGGGGGCGTGATCCCTGTACGCCCGGGCCTGCTCCGCGAGGATTGAAGCTCTTCTCCCCGGAGCGCCTGCGAGGGAATTGCTGTCAGGACGGAGTGACGTTTCCTTCGTCCGCAGCCGGTGAACCCATTACCCTTCGAAGCGCGCCGCGCGCTTCACCAGGTATCTCAACCCAAGGCGCGGAACCCCAACCCCACGGACGGATTCACGGAGGTGGCAACCGGAACAAACGGCGTTCCGGACTCCCTTTCCCAGGCAACCATTGGCTGCGAGGCAATCTCAATTTCAGGAGGTGACGGCTGGACCTGGCACGGTGTCCCTGAGTATTCTCTTGCGAAGCGGCTGACACGCTTCGCCATCTCTTCTCCCCTGGGGTTGGAGCGGACCGTCCGCTTCGGCCTCTTCAACGCAACTGCGGCGTAGCTGTGAAACATCGGTAGCGGCGCCGCAGGATCAACACGCTCCGGTCGGCGGCCACGTAGTCGCGGGCTGGACGCTCCACGTTCGGCCGCAGGTCCCGCCGACGGGACTGCGTCGTTCCCTCATTCCCCGGCGCTGCTGCTTACCAAGCAAGACGTCGTGGTGTAGCTGAGTCTTCCGCCAACTCCCTTCCGGCGTTTTCAGTCCCGCTGCCCCACCCTGGGCGGAGTGCGCTTTGCGCCATATCCCTCCGGCATTTCCGTTGCAGATCGGACGATGGGAGTAGCGCATCCGGCACGGAGGAGAGACCGGCGGATGGCGAGTTGGCGCCGCTCCTTTCGACCAGCGGGCGGGACGGCAGGCCAGCGGCCGGTTTCTTTCCCAGCTACGGCAACAGTCGGATGATTAACGAGACCAAAGAAGAGGTGACTGCAAACGACATTTAGCCGGCTGGCAGAGCCGGTGAGATGGCAGGGACCCTTGGCATGTCGCCCGACAGGCGGCGCGCCGGAGAGCCGGGCGGCTGCATGAGCCGCAACTGACGGCTCGGAGCTTGCAATTGAGCGGGGCCGATCTCCCTTCGAAGGGACCGGCCCCGCTTTCTGCGTTTCCGGGATCGTGAAACCTGAATGCCAAGGCGGCCGCGGGCGCCGCCACACACAACCAAAAATTCACAGCTTACAGCAAAGCGGGAGCTGGTCTCGAAAGGGACCGGCCCCCGCTTTCTGCGTTTCGGAGGAAGCGACATGACCACTACCAGCATTGAAAAGGCGAACCACGCTGAAATCACCAACAGCGGCGAGGCCGTCCGTGACGGACAGTTTGACGGCGGGGACGGCAACACCACCCGCCAGGCCCATGCGGAGAACCAGGGCAAACCCGAGAGCGAACTCCGGGCCGCCGCCCGTCGCAAGGGCCTCACCCTGAAGCAACTGGCTAACCTGATGGGCGTCAATTACAGCCACCTGTGCTCGGTGGCCGGCGGGCGCCGGCCCTGGTCTCCCATGCTGCGGGAAAGGGCGATGGCGGTCCTGGGCGAGGTCCCGGGACAGGGCATCGTCTACCGCCAGGGCGGCTTGGTCCAGGGTGAAAGCACCTGCATCCGGGAGCGTGCCAGGGAGAAGGGCCTGACCCAGAAGGACCTGGCCGAGCAGGTGGGCGTGTCCGCCGGCTACATGTCCGACGTCTGCCGGGGCCGTAGGAACATGAGCCCGGCGGTGCAGGCCAAGGTCGAGAGGCTGCTCGACACTCCGGTGGAGATCGCCCCCGCCGTATGCGCCAACCGCTCCAACGGCCCGGTGCAGGGCCAAAGCACCTACATCCGGGAGCAGGCCAGGGAGCAGGGCATGTCCCTGCGGCAGGTGGCCGACCGGACGGGCCTGAGCTATGGGTACGTGGTCCAGGTGTCGAGGGGCCACCGTAATCTAAGTCCGGCCGCCCAGGCCCGGATGGAGTCCGTCCTGGATGCTCCCGTCAAGGTAGAGGCGGCCCAGCCCCGCGACGTAGAGCCGCACACCCTGTGGGAACGGATGGAGGCCCACGGCTACTCGCAGAACAAGACGGCCCGGCTGGCGGGCATAAGCTCCGCCCATCTCTCCCAGATCATGAACGGCCAGCGGAACGCTTCGGGGGAGGTGCTGGGGAAGCTGCACGGCGTCCTGTTCGCGCCTACCGCGCAGGAGCTGGTGGCTCCGGTGGAGCTGAAGGTGATGGCCTGGAAGAAGGGTTCCCGCAACGGCGTGGTGGTCCAGGGCGCCGGCGGGCCGGGCGGCGACACGATTCGGACCGGCGGGCGGGTTCCCTGGGGCGCCGAGGTGGAGTTTGCCTATACCACCGGCTATGACAGCCGGGGCCGGCTGTCGGTGAACCACGTCGTGGACGAGCGGGGCTGCTCCACCCTGCTCAAGCGGCCGGATATGGACGCCGGTTAGCGGAGCAGGGCGTAAAGGAGCGGTCGGTGCGAAACGGCCAGGCCAAAACGCGAAAGGGGGAAGCCATCGCTACACCAGCGATGCTTTCCCCCTCTTGTATCCCTGGCATTAAATCTTCCCGGTTCCAACTTGCCCCTGGGGCTAGCCTTCCTGAGCAGGGACGGGACCGCGCGTACATCCGCTGTTCCCGGTTCGCTCCACTGCCGACTCTTCCATGGCTCGCCGTCGCTCCTCCTTAGCGGACCGGTCGCCGGGTTCCAGGCGGATGATCTCGTCGTAATCCTCAAGTGCCTTGTCCGGCTCGCCCAGTTCCCGGTACGAGCCCGCCCGGTTGCGCCGGGACTCGACGTCGTTCGGATCGAGGGCAATGGCCCGCCCAAAGTCTTCCACCGCCCTGTGCGGGTCGCCCAGCTCGGCCCGGGCGCAGCCCCGGGCGTGGTAGGCGAACCCGTCTTCAGGGGTCAGTTCCACCAGGCGGTCGTAGTCGTGGAATGCTCCCGCGTGCTCCCCCATCGCCGTGCGGGCAAATCCCCTTCCCGTGTACGCGGCCACGTTGTCCGGGTCGATTACGATGACGGCCTGAAGTCCTCTATCGCCTCCTGGGGCCGTTCCAGGTCCATTCGGCACATGCCGCGGCTGTAGCGAATCCGGGTGTCGCCGGGGTCAAGCTCTATGACCCGGGTGTAGTCCTCTATCGCCGGTTCGTACTCCTTCAGGCTGGCATGGGTCAGCCCACGGGCAGCGTGGGTTTCTACGTTGTCCGGTTCCAGGGACAGGGAACGGTCCAGGTCCGCCATCGCCTCGTCGTAACGCCCCAGGTTGCCCAGGGCCACGCCCCGGCCCCGCAGGGCAGGAGCGCTGTCCGGGTCCAGCCTGAGGACGGCGTCGAAGTCCGCCAGCGCGTCCTGGAATTCTCCCAGGTTGAGCTTGGTGATACCCCGGGCATAGCGCGCCAGTCCGTAGTTCTCCTCTAGCTCCAGGGCGGCATCAAAGTCCCGGATGGCCCGCTCCATCTCCCCCAGGTCGCGGTGGGCCATCCCCAGGAAGTAGTGGGCCTCGGGCAGCTCCGGTTCCAGCTCGATGGCCCGGCTCATATCCTCCACCGCCTTGCCAGGCTCGCCCATCTCGCCGTGGGTCAGCCCCCGGTTGTAGTGGGCCTCGGCGTCGTCCGGGGCCAGCAGGACGGCAAGGTCAAAGTCGACCATCGCCCCGCCCAGGTCGCCCAGGTGAGCCTTGCACGACCCCCGGCTGCAATGCGCATCCGCGTCGCCGGGGGCCAACCGGACGACAGCGTCATAGTCCTCCAACGCCCGGCGGTAGTCCTCCAGCTCGAAGTGGGCGTGGGCCCGGCCCAGGCGGGCCTCCACATCGTCGGAGTCCAGGGCGATAATCTGGCCGTAGTCCTCCGCCGAACGGCGGTGTTCCCCCAGTTGGCCGTTCAGCAGCCCCCGCAGGTGCAGGGATTCGGAGTCTTGGGGATTCTCTTCAATCCTCTCCGTCAGGGCCTCGACCATCTGCAGCAGGTTCTCCCTGCCCAGGCCATCCATCATCCGGCGGAATTCCAGATCGTCCTCCGGCGGGTCTCCCCAGTCCATGCCCTCATCATCTCCGGCCATAACCTTCCTCCCGGTTCTCCTGGTGCACGCCTCCGGGCAGGTTGCCCGGGCGGCGTAAAGGCTGTTTCTCCAAGTTGAATTTCAGGCTAACCCCGTAGGTAGAATGGGATACAATTATCGGGTTGGTCAACAAGCCACCAAAGAGGCGATTCTAAGAAGGGACTACTTCTCTTTGCTAACTGCGCGGCAAATCCGAAAACCGTTTGTTCCTCAGGTTGCGTTCATTGGGCATATGGCACTGTTTGTGGCAATGTCCTTGGTTGGATGCCAAGCTGAATCGTCCGACCGCGCTACGCTGGTTGCATTGTACAACACCACCGGCGGCCCGAATTGGACAAATGAGACCCACTGGCTTAGCGACCGGCCTCTGGGAGAATGGTACGGCGTCACCACCGACGCCAGCGGACGGGTGACCGAACTGCTTCTCAGCGACAACCAATTGGGCGGGGAGATACCGCCGGAGTTGGGCAATCTCCCCAAACTGCAAATGCTGGTCCTCAACGTCAATCAGTTGAGCGGTCCGATACCTTCCTCCTTGGGCAGCCTCGCTAACCTGCAAGAGCTTTCCCTGAACGGAAATCAGTTGAGCGGGGAGGTACCGTCCTCCCTGGGTAACCTCGCCAGCCTGCGAATGCTTGACCTCAGCGTCAACCAGTTGAGCGGAGAGATACCGCCGGAGTTGGATGGTCTCGCCAACCTGCAAATGCTTGACCTAAACTCCAACCGGTTGAGCGGTGCGATACCTTCCTCCTTGGGCAGCCTCGCCAACTTGCAAGAGCTTTCCCTGTACGGAAATCAGTTGAGCGGTCCGATACCGCCCTCCCTTGCAGACCTCGCCAGCTTGCGAATGCTGAACCTCGGCTTCAACCAGTTGAGAGGCGGGATTCCTACGGAGTTGGGCAGCCTCGCCAGCCTGGAAAGGCTTTCCCTCAACGAAAACCGGCTAGGCGGGGAGATACCGCCGGAGTTGGGCAATCTCGCCAACCTGCGAATACTGGACCTCAGCTGGAACGATCTGATGGGTATGATACCGTCCTCCCTGGGCAGCCTCGCCAACCTGCGAATGCTGTCTCTCGAATACAACCGGTTGACCGGTCCGATACCACCCTCCTTGGGCAATCTCGCCAGCCTGGAAATGCTGTTCCTCAGCGACAACCAGTTGACCGGTCCGATACCGCCCTCCCTTGCAGCCCTCGCCACCCTGGAGAATCTGTTCCTTGGCTACAACCAATTGAGCGGCCCGATACCAACCTCCCTGGGCAGCCTCGCCAACCTGCAAGTGCTGTACCTCAGCAACAACGAGTTCACCGGGACGATACCTGCTTCCCTGGGCAGTCTCGCCAGCTTGGAGGGGTTGGCCCTTAGCGACAACCGGTTGAGCGGTGCGATACCTGACTCCTTGGGCAGTCTCACCAGCCTGGAATTGTTGTCCCTCAGCGCCAACCGGTTGGGTGGGGAGATACCACCCGAGTTGGGCAGCCTCGCCAACCTGCAGGCCCTGTCCCTAGACTGGAACGAGTTGAGCGGTCCAGTTCCGTCCTCCCTAGGCAGCCTGGCCAACCTGCGGGAACTGTACTTGAGCAACAATCAGTTTTCGGGATCGCTGCCTTCGAGCTTCACACAACTAACTGCGCTTGAAGGGTTCGCCTTTGGTGAGAATGCCGGTCTCTGCTCTCTCAAGGGCACGGTCTTTCAGGAGTGGCTGACGGCCATCCCCAACAACTACCTGTCCGCTCGAGTCGCACCCCTCGGCCCGGACTGTGGCCCGGCAACTTCCATTGTTTACGAGGCCGAGCCAGGGGGATTTGCCCCGGTTAGCGCCGGGTTTGCCCACACTTGCCGGGTTAAGACTGACGGCTCCGTGTCTTGCTGGGGCGATAACAGCTATGGCGAGTCCATGCCGCCCGCGGGAGAGTTCGCCTCGGTCAGCGCGGGGGCTGGCTACACCTGTGGGGGCAGGATCGACGGCTCCTTGGCCTGCTGGGGCGATGATGGAAATGGACAGGCCACGCCGCCTGCGGGAGAGTTCGCCTCGGTCAGTGCGGGGAATCCGGGCGCCTGCGGGGTCAGGACCGACGGGTCCCTGGCCTGCTGGGGCGATGACCGTCTCGACCAAGCCAAACTACCCGAGGGAGAGTTCGCCTTGGTCAGCGCAGGCGCTGGCTACGCCTGCGGGGTCAGGACCGACGGGTCCTTGGCCTGTTGGGGCGATGACCGTCTCGGCCTAGGCACATCGCCCGGGGGTGAATTTGCCTCGGTTAGCGCGGGAAAAGACTCTCTCCGTGCATCCTTCGGTTGCGGGGTCAGGGTCGATGGCACCGTGGCCTGCTGGGGCGATGACTATTTCGGCGAGACCGCGCCTCCCGAGGGTAGGTTCGCCTCGGTCAGTGTTGGGCATACCCACGCCTGTGGGGTTGAGACCGACGGCACCGTGGCCTGCTGGGGCGATAACCGTTTCGGCCAAGCCACGCTGCCCGAGGGTAGGTTTGCCTCGGTCAGCGCGGGAAGTATCCACACCTGCGGGGTCAGGGTCGACGGCACCGTGGCCTGCTGGGGTGATGACCGTCTTGGCCAAGCCACGCCTCCCGAGGGTGCGTTCGCCCTGGTCAGCGTAGCGGTTGCCTCCGCCGATGCGTCCTATGCTTGCGGGATCAAGATAGATGGCACCGTGGCCTGCTGGGGCGATTACGCTTATACTCAGGCCCCGATGCCCGATGGAGAGTTCGCCTCGGTCAGCGCTGGGTTTACCCACACCTGCGGGGTTAGGCCCGGCGGCTCCATGTCTTGCTGGGGCGCTAACGATTACGGCGAATCAATGCCGCCCGAGGGCAGGTTCATGTCGGTCAGCGTGGGGGCCATCCACACCTGCGGGGTCAGGACCGACGGCTCCGTGGCCTGCTGGGGTGATGACGCTTACGGCCGGGCTACACCACCCTGGGGTGAGTTCGTGTCGGTCAGCGAGGGGGATACGCACACTTGCGCAGTCAGGATCGACGGCTCCGTGGCCTGCTGGGGTGATGACGAATATGCCCAGGCCACACCACCCGAGAGTAGGTTCATGGCGGTCAGCGCAGGGGAAATCCACACTTGCGGGGTCAGGGCCGACGGCACCGTGGCCTGCTGGGGCGATGATGAAGACGGCCAGACCACGCCACCTGCGGGTGAGTTCGCCTCGGTCAGCGCGGGGGACACGCACACTTGCGGGGTCAGGACAGACGGCTCCGTGGCTTGCTGGGGAGATAATCGTTTCGGCCAAGCCGCACCGCCCGAGGGTAGGTTTCTGTCGGTCAGCGCTGGGAGTCTCCACACCTGCGGGGTCAGGGCCGACGGCACCGTGGCCTGCTGGGGCACAGTGGCCCGAGGCCTCACCGCGCCATCTTCCAATTGAGGTAAACCCAGTTTCCTCCTATCCACGCACAGAGGTTAGGGGTTGGATGGTACGCGCCCTTCGGGCGGGTAGATACAACACGCTGGATAAAATCAAGAACTTCACCTCTAAATGATGTTGCAGTCCCTGCTGTTGCGCAATGCCCGCCCGTCACCAAGGCTGTGGGGCTGCATTGAGGGTAACCTAGCCGATATGGGAAAGGCTCCGGCTCGTTGCCGGTTGGGGTTGCATCAACATCACGGGGAGCGGCGGTGGCCAAACCAGGGATGAGCTTTCCCATTGAGAAGAGGTCATCCATATTGCTGAAGCCTGGTGTGCGCCGGCCTTTGTCGTTTCGGCCTCGAGATCTCAATCTCGGAGCAGGTCGGCCCATGGCTTCGGCCAAGCCGTCCAGCGCCGGCAGGTGCTCCGCGTTGGGGCGCGCGAATCCCTCTTTCTAGCACCTCACGCTCCCGCTGTCGGCACCCACTCAGGGAGAGATCTCCGCCCTGATGCGCCTTCGCGGAATGGGGCGGGCCTTTCGGGAAATAATTCGGTATCTCTACTGCGTCGTGATTGCCGAATATCAAATGCTATGGGTTAAATTCGATATAATCCCCAATCATTGACCCTCCACTCCCACTAATCTCTCATGCAAGAACCCCAATGCCAGCCTTTCGGTGGATTCGGGCTTATCCTCATCATCTGCCACGGAATGGTTGTGGGTTCTGTTAGCCTTCTGGGCGCGGTTCCGGCTGGGGACGCAGTTCCTCACTCCCGCATGCCGGTTTGGCCGGACTTTCGTCCCCACTCCTCTGGTGAGACCAGTCGATTGAATGGTCTGCCGTTGACCTTGCTGATCTGTGAAAAGCGTCTATTTTCTCGCACATCGCCTGGATTTCCGAATCGTTGAACCAACGCGAACCGTCTCCTCCTCCCTCCGCCATCAGTCCATCGCCAATGTGCTCCTGAGCGGCAAGCAGGTGTGCCGTCTCGTGCGCCATCAGCGAATATTCAGGCAGACGATCCCACGTATATGGTGTCGTGACCCTACAAATGTGTATGTCGCCGACCTGGCTCCCGAGATTGCTTGGGTTGAGGTCCAGGGATGCAAGTCCCTCGGTGGCTGGCCACTTGCAGTTATACTTCCAACTGTTGAGCCACATTCTCATGTTGGCGTCTTCGACTGAATCTACGTCATGATAGCTGAATCCCAGCAACTTGACGGTGTCTCCGAACCCTTTACGCATTTCTTTGGACGGTTGCTTGTTCCAGTAGACCCGTGCAATTAGTCCGTCACGCCACGGTCTACCGTCTTCTATCGGCATCAGTCGATCCTGGATGTGTTGGTTGTGTTCGATGTAGATCCCGCAGGTTCCTCCCGTGGCTATGGCTGTCACGGGAAATAGGAGCCAGATCGGGCGATTCAAAATTGCTGATGGCCATCCAACAATGTCGCGATGCCTTTTTCTGAATATCAGGAAAGCTACTATGGTCGCGATGACACCAATGATGGTCAAGAGCAGACCTACGTTGAATGGGTCTGTAAACACCGATACCGCTGTGAAGCCTATTGGCGCTAATGTGACGGCGCATACTTGGAGCTGTTTCATGGCTTGACCTCTCCCCGGTTCAGCCTCCCTCCGCCTCAGCTTGCTCCAGGGCGGCCTGTCTCTGCTGGCGGACCGAGGTATCGTCCGGTTCCAGGCTGATGATCTCGTCGTAGTCCCGCACCGCCTGATCTGGCCGGCCCAGGCAGCGATACAGCGTCGCCCGGTGCCGGAGGGATTGGATGTTGTCCGGGTGCAGGGTGATGATGGCGCTGAAGTCCTCGACGGCCGGCTCGTACCGGCCCAGGCTCATGTGGGCCGTTCCCCGGTTGTAGAGGATATCGACGTCGCCGGGATTAAGCTCGATGGCCCCGGTATAGTCCCCGATAGCCAGCTCGTGCTAGCCCAGGCAGGTGCGGGCCAGCCCCCGGGCCGTCAGGGTCTCTGGGTTGTCCGGGTCCAACTCAAGGGAGCGGGTGAAGTTTTCAATCGCCTCCTCGCAGCGGTCCAGGTTGCCCAGGGCCACGCCGCGCCCCCCAAACACGGCGGCGTTGTCGGGGTCTAGGACCAGCGCCGTATCGAAGTTCCGGAGCGCATCGTCGTAGGCCCCGACGTTGAGGCGGGTGATTCCCCTGGTGTAGAGAGCTAGGCCGTAGTCCGGTTCCAGGTCTATGGCTGCATCGAAGTCCCGGATGGCCCGCCCCATCTCGCCCAGATCTCGGTAAGCCATACCACGGAAGTAGTGTGCCTCGGGCAGCTCAGGCTCCAGCTCGATGGCCCGGCTCATATCCTCCACCGCCTTGCCAGGCTCCTCCAGGTCGCCGTGGATCAGCCCCGGTTGTAGTGGGCCTCGGCGTCGCCCGGGGCCAGCAGGACGGCCAGGTCGAAGTCGCCCATCGCCCCGGCCAGGTCGCCCAAGTGAGCCTTGCACGCCCCCCGGCTGCAATGCGCATCCGCGTCGCCGGGGGCCAACCGGACGGCAGCGTCATAGTCCTCCAGCGCCCGGCGGTAGTCCTCCATCTCGAAGCGGGCGTGGGCCCGGCCCAGGCGTGCCTCCACGTCGTCGGAGTCCAGCTCGATTATCCGGCCGTAGTCCTCCGCCGAACGGCGGTGTTCCCCCAGTTGGCCGTTCAGCAGCCCCCGCAGGCGCGGGGATTCCACGTCGTGTGGACTCTCTTCAACCTTCTCCGTCAGGGCCCCGACCATCCGCAGCAGGCCATCCCGGCCCAGGGCTTCCATCATCCGGCGGAATTCCAGGTCGTCTTCCGGCGGGTTTCCCCGGTCCATGCCCTCATCATCTCCGGCCATGATTTTCCTCCCGTTGCTCCTGGTGCATACCTCTGGAAAGGTTGCCCAGCGGGCGTGATTCTTGCTTCTTCACATCTATGATGGTGCAGTCCCTGCCATTGCGCAATGCCCGCCTGTCAGCAAACCCGTGGGGCTGCTCTGAGGGTAACCTGAGCCGGCAGAGGAAAGGCTCAGGCGCGTTGCCGGAGTGGGTTGCATCAACATCGTGGAGAGCGGCGGTGGCAAAGGAAGAGTTAGTCTTTCCCATTGGGAGGGGGACATCCATTATGCCGAAGCCTGGTGTGTCCCGCCTTTTGTCGTTTCGGCCTCGCGCTCTCAGGTTCTGAGCGGGCGGCCCTGGGCTTCAGTCAAGCCGTGCAGCGCCTCCATGTGCTCCGCGTTGGTCCGTGCCGTTCCCTCTTTCCTGCGCCGCTCGCTCTCGATGTCGGCACCCACCTACCGAGCGGTCTCCGCTCAGGGTAACCCAGACTACTCCTGGAATCGCTTCAGTCGCTGCAGGAAGTTGTCGGGAAAGGAGTAAATCGGCTGCGGTACCTGATGCGCCTTCGTAGCATGGGGCGGGCCTCCGGAAAATGGTTCGGTCGCGCTACAGCCCCTTGTTTGCCGAAGGCAAGCCTGCGTAATGCGTCAGGGATTCTTGGCAATCAAATGAAGCTCCAATTCCGGCGGCGCGCCACCCAGCATCGCCTTCTTTTGGATGTAGATGTTGCTCACAGCCGGGTCTTCGTCCGCCGCATCATAGCGATAGGTGTTCTTGGTCTCCCGGGTCAGCTTGAGGACTACGGTAACGCGTTTAGTTTCCTGCATTTTCAATACTCCCATTTTTCAGTGTCACTAACCGACATTGGTCGGCCCGATACACCGCTTCAACTACTCGCGCCACGGTTACGAGTGGTTGACTTTGGGTTGCTCTTGTCTCGTAGCCGTTTTCAAAAGGGAAGGGTTTTTCCTGCCTCCGTGAGCCGGTGGCGCCTTTGTTCCGCATCGGGCATTGCTGAAGCTACCAAACTCCAGAAATCCTGAGAATGGTTGTTGACACTCAAATGCGCCAGTTCGTGTACGACGACGTACTCGAGCAGCGATGGTTCCAGCATCACCACCCGCCAGTTGAAGCGCAATGTTCCGTCCGGGGCACAACTCCCCCACCGCCGGCGTTGATCTCGGATCAGGATGCGAGGTTCGTCGCCTTTGCCCAAGCGGGGCCACCAGTTTCTGACGCTGGCCGACAACCGTGGGACGGCCATCGACCTGTACCAGCCCACCAAGGCTGTTAGGATGCGCAGCCGACGCTCGTCCTCTGTCAACCCTACCGGCGCCGAAACCCGAAAGCGCCAGTGGTCGAACCGGAATTCTGGCGCCTGCCCCTCGGCTTCCTCAACTACCAGGCGAACGTTCCTCCCCAGGTAGGGCAGCGTTTCCCCGCTGACGAACCGCTTGGGCCCCTGTGTAGGTGTCCCCGGGCGGGCCTGCCTCAGAATCCAGGCGGCCCTCTTTCGCACTATGGATTGCACCTCGCAGTCCGGCGTATCCAGGGGCGCGGCTACCTGAACGCCCGTTGCGTCCACGGTGACCTGGACGGTTTTCCTGCGGCGTTCACTGCGGCGAACCTGATACTCGATGGTTGAGCCGCCGAAACGGACCTGTCCCAGATTATCCACGGCGCCCTCCCTGACGCGCCAGTTCAACGATGCGGTTGGCGAGGTCATCCAACTGTTGCTCGGTGTAACTTCCGGTCGGACGCAGCTCCCGTTTGATGTCCCGGCGCATTTCCCGCACCACGTCCGAGTTCGACACCCAGTCGATCACAACTCCGTGTTGAGCTATGACACCCTCAACCCGCCCGACGATTTCTCTGGTGCGCTCGTTGATTTCGGTCCGGTATGTGCCCGGTTGTTCCGCTGCGCCAGACTGCGGTAAGCCTTCCTCCCGAAGACCGTCCAGCAGTTGGTAGATGGCATAGGACACCGTGGTCATGCCAAGTTGCGCGGCGACGTCCGCTACCCTCTGAACGTCGTGCCTCAATACTGCCATGCGTTGGCAGGCTTCGGCGGCGTCGATTAACTGGTTGCGCAGGTCCTGGATGATGCGAGCCAGACGCTCGGACAGCCGTTCGTAGAAAACCGGATTCTCGGCCAGACGCTCGTGGAGTTGCGCCCGGATGGCGTGCTCCATCACCGACGCCCGGGCTTCTTCGTGGGGAAGAGCGGCTATCTTCCGCTCAAATTCGCTGTCGAGAATTGAGAGCGGTTTCATCATCTCCCGCACCTGGGCGCTGATTCGCTCGTCGATAAGCCTCTTGACCTTCGCCCCAACCTCGCTCCAGTCAACGTCGGCGTCCTCACGCAGGTACTGGGCCCGGAAATAGGCCCTAATTACTGTCAGGCGCGCCAGCCGGTCCCGGTATGCAAGCGCGCGGGGGTCGGGCAGAAAGCGGTCCATCAAGCGGGAGAACCGCCGGTAGTCGGCGTTGAACATCTCGTACAGGTCCGCCTTGTAGTCGCCTTCCGTGTTGGCGTCGGGCGCGAAGGCGGCCACGCAGGCCCACGAGTCGTTCATGTCACGGCCCTTGAAGTGGGACTCGGCTTGGACCGCTGCAGACTCCATCAGTGGCCCCGGGTCTTCTTCCAGTTCCCGCATACTGTCCTGTACGTCGGGCCAGTCGAAGTCGGACAGAGCCGTCTCCAGGTCGTGGGACACTCCGTGATAGTCCACCACCAACCCGTAGTCCTTTTCCGTCTCCACGCCATCCCTGCGGTGGGAAAAGCGGCGGTTGACCCGGGCAATGGCCTGGAGCAGCCCATGTTCCCGCAACCCCCGGTCAAGATAGAGCACCTGCTCCACCGGCGCATCGAACCCGGTCAGCAGCATGTCCACCACCACCAGCATCTCCGGTTCGCCTTCGGGATCAACGAAGGCGTTTATGATAGTCTCCTGGTCCAGTTCCCGCGCCGGCTGAAACTCAGCTCCATCATTGGGACTGGTGGTGATGACGGGATAGGCCCGCACCCCAAAATCGTTCAGGCGGCCTGCATAGCGCATGGCGGCGGCACGGCTGGGCGCCACCATTTGGGCCTTGAAGCCGTTGGGGCGCACCTGTTCCCTGAAATGCTCGGCGATGTCCAGGGCAATCATCTCGATTCGCTGCTCTGCCTCCGCCACCGTTTCCTTGTTGGCGTAGCGGCGGCGAATCCGCTCCCGCACTTCCTCCGGCTGTTCGCCGAACATGGCGTCGAAAAGCTTGTCCAGGGACTGAGGGCCTTCAATTACCAGTTCGGGCAGACGGGCTTCGTAGTAGATGGGCACCGTGGCCCCGTCGGCCACCGACTGGGGTATGGTGTAGGAGTCTATCAGGTGCCCAAATCTCTGCCTCGTGCTTCGCCCGGCACCTTTCTCTATAGGCGTCCCGGTGAAGCCAATCAGGGATGCGTTGGGCAAGGCTTTGGACATCAGCGCCCCCAGGTCGCCGTACTGGGAGCGGTGGGCTTCGTCCACCATGATGACGATTCTTTCGGACGGGTTCAGGAGGTCCATCGGTCCGGCGGGGCCGGTGAGGGCCTCTTCGAACTTCTGGATGGTGGTCATCACCGTGCGGCTGCCGCCCTGGCGGATGGCCGTCTGCAGGTCCAGAGGGTCGCGTCTGCCGGGACGCTCCCTGTGCCGCCTCGCCTTTCGCTCTTCCGGTTCTGGGCGGGAGCGGTCCATCCGTTCCGGGCCAGGGAACCCGCAGCGCTCGAATGTGTTGGCTATCTGCTGGTCCAGTTGCGTCCGGTCAGTCACCACCAGGATAGTGGAGTCGGCCAGGCGGGGGTTTCGGCGGATCTTGGTGGCCAGCCAAAGCATGGTCAGCGATTTGCCCGAACCCTGCGTGTGCCAGATCACGCCACCCCGCTCAGTGGGCTTGTCTCCGGAGAGGATGCGGGCCAGGGCCGCCCGTACCGCCCGGTACTGCTGGTAGCGGGGCAGTTTCTTGACCAGCCGTCCCCGCTCCGGCTCGTACACTACGTAGTCCCGGAGAATGTCTAGCAACGTAGATGGAGACAGCAATCCGATGATTAGCTGGGCCTGTCCCTGGGGTTCCACGCCAAACTTCTGCCTCACCTCATCCTCGGCGTACTCTCCCAACCATTTCCATTCGAAGTAGGCGTTTTCCGGAGCGTTCAGGGTGGAATAGGCTGCTGCCGTCCCGCAGTGGGCCACGCAAAGCAGGTTGTAATGAAACAGGCTTGGCGCGCCTTGGCCCTGCAATTCCGGTCCAGCCTCCTGGTAGCGGCGGAGTTGGCGAATCGCCTGCGACTTCCAAACGTCCAGCAGAGACGGTGACTTGGCTTCCATGACCACCAGGGGAATGCCGTTGACGAAGAGCACCAAGTCAGGGATGACCAACCGCTCGTCGTCCTCCGGGCCGTCCCGTTCGTTGCCCCGACGCACCCGGAACTGGGTGGAGACTAGGAACTCGTTCAAGCCGGCTTCTGGGTGCTCGAAATCAAAGAAGCGGACGGTGCGGGTGTCTCGGCCCCGGGGCCCGTCCACGGTCAGGGGCATACCGTAGGTAAGGTACTCGTGGACGCCCTGGTTGCGGGCCATGCCTGTGGCGTTGACGTTCTCCAACTCGAAGACAACCCGGTCAGCCTGGGCTTCGGTTAGCCATTCGTTGATACGCAGCAGGGCGGCCCGCAGCCGCCCCTTGAGTAAAACTTCACGTTCGTTGCCCCGTTCCGCCGCCAGCGCCTCCCGGGGTGCGTGTTTCCAGCCCAACCCTTCCAGCAACCGCCTGGCCGGGTCTTCGGCGTGGTTGAGTTCATTGAGGCGGGAAGGGGTGGTCATGGATAAGCCTCGGTATCAGACTTCGGCTCTCCATAATTCAGGCGATAGTAGCTATCATAACTTGCATAATTCACCCCTTGTCCTTGATGGGATTGATTCGAAACCTTAGCATCTGATGATGTAATCAGTTCAAAGTCTTCCCCCAACACTTGGCTTAGTTTGTCGAGTAACGCCGGAAAAGTCTGAGACCTGGGTACCAAATACGGCGGAGAACTGGCAAGATCGGAGCGGGTTACGTGAACTTTGAGTCCATATCTCTTGACGACGGACTGAACGAGGTCAACAAACCAATCCTCAGCTTGGGGCGCAACGAGCACCTCCTCGATTAACAAGTTAAGGTCTACCTGGAAATATATCCCCGTCCCAGTCCACTGTGCTGAAATCCCCAATCTCTCAATGTCGTGCGGGACAGCATTTATGGTAATCGCTCGCACTTCTTGCTCGTACTCGAAGCTTTTCCTCTTTGTCAAATATGGAACGAATGCATTCCCCCATTCGGTTTCCTCAGTCCCATAGTCGATATAGCTGACCGCGCCAACGTAGACATCGGCATCGCATATTAAGCTCTTGGACAACCCATTGACTGTTGACTTGATAGCGATTCCTCGGTCCCAAGCCGAATAAATCCGCCACATGGCTGCCGACTCGAACTTGCTTAAATGCCAACAGTTGACGAACAGGTGGTCTTCGACGGACTTTGAAAAAGCCTGCAACCTAGAACGATCCTCCTCTGGAACCAGATAAAGGTTCCCCATCGGGTAAGTCCCCTCGAATGGGTCTGAGAAGTTTGCCACGTTCGAGAAAAATAAGGCTTCCTTCTCAAGAAGAGATACAAACTTCGTGAAGTCGACGTACCTCCAAAGAACGGCGTCGAGGGGAGGGGTAATGAAACTATCGTGAGTCTGGTACACAGCTTACCCCTTCCCTTCGGCATCTTCAGCAACTGTTCCCACCCGCACCCGCCCCGTCAGCAGCGTGTCGGCGATTGACTCCTTCAGTAAACGTAGTCCTTGCAGTTCCCCCTGCGCACCGTCGACAGCCGCGCCCACTCCGTTCAGCGTAGCGGCGATTTCTTGCTGCTCTTTGGGATATGGAAGAGGAGTCAAGAGCGGACGCAAATCCTCTAGGTTGATGTTTTTCTGTGCGCTCTCCGGGGCTAGCTCGTTTAAGTAAGCCTTGCGGGTTCTGAGAAAGTACTCCAGGAATGAAGCGTCTACCGCGTCGGGAGTTATCCCAACCAGGCTATCAGGAAACGCAACAGGATAGGAGGCGATTGCTGTCTCACCGATGTTTGCCGCAATGGTGATTATGATAGTCCCTGCGGGGAAAAGCCTGCTTATCGACAGCCCCAACTCATTAAGCGTCTGGCTGTGCTCTAGAATTTGCCCAGTTGCCTTGACCACATCACCAGTCTGGATGAATGGAATGTCTCCTCCATAGAATCGTGGTTCATTCCGAGGCCTGTGCGCAAACTTTCCTCTTTCTACGGTTGCCACCTCCCCCAACCTAACCACCTCCCAGTCGGCAGGTATCGTCCCCAACCCCGGCGCTTCCTTCCATTCCGTGTGCCAGCCGGGGAAGCCGCGGGTGAGCAGTTGGTGGAGCAGGGAGTCGCGCAGTTGCTCCATGGCGGCTATGACGGCATCGGTGCGCTCGATGGCGTCGTCAATGGAATCCAGCACGGCGGCGATGGCCCGCTGCTCCGGCAGGGGTGGGAGGAGGGTGGGGAGTGCATCTACATCTTCCCTGGATATTCCTTGTATGGTTGTTCCTCTTGAACGTTTTTGCAGCAACCGAGCAGATTTGACCAGTGTTCGGCAAAGGTAGGGTCCGTAGGCAGCTTCTGTCGGCAGGAGCAACGTAATGTCTTGGCTTGCTCCCATTAGTTCTTCCGCAATTGCAACCAATCCCACCCGAGTTCTTGTTGCTAACAGGAGACCCCCTTCCTCACAGATCGCGGTGGCCCCCGAGTCCAGACCCTTCTGTGTCAAGAATGAGCGGGCTGCATCCCGGCCAATGTAGGATTCCCGTAGGTCTGCTCCTGTAACGAAAGGAATGTCCCCATCCCAGTAGTCCAGCCGGGACTTGGATGGTGTACCGCCTTGCCTGAATTGCACCACATCCCCCAGCCGCACCAACCGCCAGCCTTTGGGTACGGTTCCCTGTCCTCCGGAGGGTTTCATCAGGCCTCTTCTTCCGCAGAGGCAGGACGGATCTCGTGGATGGTGACGGGGAGGCCGGCCCTTTTGGCTTCCAGCCAACGCTTGAAGGAGCGTGGGCTTTCGCCTGACTTTTGGCCCGTCAACAACATTTCTACGCTGAGGTCCTCATCCAGATCCGGCCAGTGCAGGTGTTGCCCTCCTGCATGAATCTCCCAGTTGTTACGCTCCTTCGGCGTAGCATGGACCAGCCGGGGATACCACGCCAAGGGAACGGAGATTATCCGGCCGTCACATAATTCGGCACTCAAAGTGTCCTCAGAAACTTCAAGCGTCATCGCCCCGGGCACTTCAAAGCTAACGGTTGAAATGGTCATGCCAACCCTCCAGCAGTTGGATTTCGTGTTGCTCGATGATTCTCCGAATGCGCCGGATTTCCGCACCACGAAAGTTGCCGCTTTCCTGTAATTCTACGGGGTTCAGCCAAAATTTGGCGAAACTTGCATCCCGCCGGACATGAATATGTGGGGGCTCGTTTGCGTCCCAAGATACGATGTAAAAGCGGTAGGGCCCTTCTCTCAATAATACCGGCATAGTTCAACCATCATCCTACTGCCATATCTCATTTTGGTCTTAAGTAGGCTGATGTGGACCGCTGCCTCATCGCGTTGCATCCAACCGTCGCAGTTCGCCGGGCCAGTCCAAGATTCTGACGTCGGCGGTTACCAGTTGGTGGCCGTTCATAGCGGTGGCGACGATGATGCGGTCGGCCGGGTCGGCGTGGAAACCGGCCAACTCATTGGCGCGAATCCCAATATCGCCGTTAACAGGAATCTCGACCACGCCCTGGCCGAGAAGCTCCCGGCGCCATGCCGTGACGTCTTCAGGGAAGTCCAGCCGGTCCTTGTCACGGAGCATCGCCACTTCCCAAAAGGTCATGGCGGACACGGCAAGGTCCCCCTCTTGAAGTGCGCTATCGATGGCTTGTCTAGCGCTTACTCCCAGGTGGTCATCGCCGGTCCAGAGCCAAATGAGTGCATGAGTGTCGGCGAGGGTCATGGATTGATCACCCGGTCGGGATTGGCCTGAGCTTCCCATTCCACGTCTATGGGACTGATGATGTCGCCCAGGATTTTCATCCGGTCACGTCCAGCGCCGAAGAGGGTCTTGGGCCGTTCTTGAAAGGCGGTCAGCTTCGCCACCGGCTTTCCGTTCTTTGTGATGACGATTTCAACGCCGTTATTGGCCACTTCGTCCATGAGCTTCAAGCATTTAGACTTGAACTCGGACGCCTTGATCGTACGCTGACAGCCCGTTTCGTTAGTTGACCCTGCCATGCCACTTCCTCTCGCGTGTTTGGAAAGTAATTGACCATAGCCACGACTATGGTCGTATTCTACCGCGCATACCCCATCTCGGCCAGCAGTTGGTCCATGCGGGCCACCGCCTCGTCGCGGCGTCGCTCTGCCTCCCGCAGTTGGGCCAGGGCCTCCTCCACCGGCATCACCTCCACCGGCTCCGTGGTGTCCACGTAGCGGCTGATGTTCAGGTTGAAGTCGTTGCCTTCAATCTCCTCCAGGTCGGCGACATGGGCCAAGCGGTCTACGTCCTCGAAAGCCCGGTACGCCTGAACTACTTTTGTGATGTGTTCCGCATCAATGTAGTTCTGGGCCTTGCCGGGCTGGAAGTAGCCCTCCTGAGCCGCGTCCACGAACAGCACCTTGCCCCGCCGTTCCTTGGGCTTGTCCCGGTTGAGGACGCAGATGGCCACCGGGATGCTGGCGCCGAAGAACAGGTTGGGGGCCAGACCGATAACCGCCTCGAACAGGTCGGCCTCCACGATGCCCCGGCGTATTTTCCCCTCGGCGCCGCCCCGAAAGAGGATGCCGTGGGGCATAACCACGCCCACCATTCCCTGGGCGTTGGTCACTCCCAGCATGTGCAGCAGGAAGGCGAAGTCACCTCGGGTCTTGGGCGGCACAGCCCCGTAGCGGTCGAAGCGGTGGTGGGGGTCGTTGGGCGCGAAGTCTTGCCCCCAGTTCTTCAGGCTGAAGGGAGGATTGGCGATTACCCGATCATAGGCCAGCAGCCGCCCAGACGGGTCAATCAGGCCCGGCTCGGCGATCACGTCGCCAGCCTCCATACGGGCGGAGCGCAGGTCGTGGAGCAGCAGGTTCAGCTTGCCGATGGCCAGGGTTCCCAGATTGCGCTCCTGCCCGTGCAGCACTAGGTTGCGGGCATCGCCACCCTGCTCTCGCACATATTGGGCGGTGTATATCAGCATTCCGGCGGAACCGGCGGATGGGTCGCAGATGCGCATTCCCTCCTGGGGTTCCAGCAACTCTACGATGAGACGGACGACCTCGCGTGGCGTATAGAATTCGCCGCCCTTCTTGCCAGCGTCATCGGCGAACTGGTAGATGAGGTATTCGTAGGCGTCGCCCAGAACGTTGCCGGTGGCGCCGTTGTTTCCGCTCAGGCTGGCGTCACGCAGGTCCAGGTCGTTGAAGTGGTTGAGCAGGCTGCGGATGATGCGCTCCTGGTTGGCTGGGCTGCCCAGCTTCGTTTCGTCGTTCCAGTTGGTGCCCACCAGAACTCCGTCCAGCCGGGGCGTGTTGGCCTCCTCGATGGCATGGCTGGCGATGTTCAGGGTCTCCCCCAGGTTCATCGATGCGGCGGAGATAGCTTCCCAACGGGCCAACTCCGGTACGAAGAACTCGTGCTCGTCCCGATCCGACAGCGCCGTTTCCCAGGGCACACCAGCAGCCACCGCATTTTCGATCTCCTCGTCGAACCGGTCGGAAAGCCGCTTCAGGAAGAGGATGGAGAAGATATAATTCTTGTAGTCCGCCGAATCGATCTGCCCCCGCAAAATGTCGGCGGCCTGCCACAGCTTGGACTCCAATTCCGGTCTGCTCAGCGGCATTGCTTTCTCCTAGTCCCAGTCCCCATTGTCTTGATCAATAATGCTTCGAATCAACGAATCCCTGAGCGTATCCCTGCGCAACCTGGCGGCATCCAGTGTAGCCTGGTGCGCTGCTTCAGATGATTCTACCAATCTGGCAAACCGCTCCAATTCTCCGAAACTAGGCACGGGCACTTCGATCTCTCCCAGACTGCTGGCGGAAAGCGCCTTGAGGGTGGCGGATACTATCAACCGTTTGTTCATCTCCGTTCTGCCAAAGGCCGACGTCAAGAAGTACCATATCCAATGGCCCATGCCAGTGTCCGGGTTATTTGCACGCACAACCAACAAGGTGATCCCTGCCACTGTTCGCGACACTTCGGGCTGGACCAGCGCCGCCTCGATTGACCCGGCCCGCGCCGTGACCAGAACGTCGTAGGGACGAAGGAGATGCCGTTCCGAGCGGCTGTTCCAATCCACGTTGACCATTCGGAGATCTTCAAGAGACACTTGTCCGTCTTCACCGACGTTTCTGCTTTCGACGACTTTGAGCGTCCAGTCTCCTAGTTTGGCGCCGGCCCCATGTCCTGCCAGTGAGAGACCCTGCGAAATTGAGGCTATGTCCCGCAACAAAGGCATACCGGCAATATACCCGTGCTTTGCAAAATTAGCAATACTTTTCAGTGTTATAATCAAAGCCGGATGGAGCACTTTTGGAACCCGAAATGCAACGCCGTCAACCTTGACAGCAGGTGCACAACGCCTCAGAGAGGTAACATTCTGGACCTGCCGCTTTCGTTACGGTATTGAGGGATTGTCGAAGATCCCAGCTCAAACCCACAGTCACATTAAGCTTTTTACCAATTTGACAACGAGGGATTGAAACTACGACGTGGATTCGAGGAATCGAAAATGCTGACGATGCAGCAAACGAAAGAAGCTATCCTTGCTATGCTCGGTGGGGCTAACGGGCTGGAAACCCAGCCATACGGACCAGATCCATCCGAACTGGAGGAGTACCTAGCACTGGGGAATTACGCTAACGTAGAAAACTTCGAGCGTGGAGCAGAAAGTGGCAAGTTCAATTGGGTTGCCTATTCCGCCTTCGGGGAAAAGGATTACTTGAACAGCCAGGATTTGGCAGCGAAAATTGAACGAGTGTTCTCCGATGACGAACTATGTCAGAACGTCCACATCACCATCTACCAAAACGAAGACGAAATGGCTCACCGTGTGGAATATCGTTTCCACACTTTCGGCGTCGTAGACCCTGAGGGTCCTGATGGGCACGATTTTTGCCCATCGTGTGGCTGGAACACGCAGCATCTGATATGTAACGCTGGCCCCGACGATCACCCCAGCGGAGCTTGCCACTATCTTTGCGCAAACTGTGGCATGGACACGGGAACTACTACGCCTTGTATTCGCCAAATAACATTCAACGCGCAGTTTAAGCTAGGGGCTTACTTGACCCGTTTTCCAAACATCGTTTCGTCTGTCAACTCCAACGTAAACAACGCGGTCGGAGAGATATTGATCGGTTACGCACTTGTCGAGAACAATCTGCGAGCCATTATGGTGGACCTGCCCGGTCATAATAATCGCAGCTACCTGTCAGTTGATATCGAACGTCTGAGGAAACACAAAGCGGCAATAGTGGCGTCAGCTTCGGCAAAATCAGCCGATAGTGGGCAAGCGTTGGAAGAGTGTATCGACGCTATTGTCAGCGCATATGGCAAAATCAGCAACAAACGCAATGCTCTTGCCCATGGCCAATTGGTGCAGGTGGGCTTGACTACCTTCACTATCGGGGATGACGACGGCGAACGCAGCAGAGACCAAGGTTCACGACTCCAAATCGAACACGATGGCGAGACTATAGTATTGACCGAAGATGGAATTCAGGGATTGCTCGAAAATGCGCGTGAACTACAAACCCATGTGGGGCATCTCGGTCAGATTTTAGAATTTCTAGCGAGCCGGTGAGCCGGCCATAGGATCCAGTGTCGCCAACACGACGAGGAAAATGGGACCGAGATCGAGTTCATTGTTTTCAATAATGGCTCTATTGGGAGCGCGCGGATGACGTATAGCGCCGCTTCTTCGGCCCCTTGCCCAGTTCCCAGGGACTTGGGCAAGGGCTGAGTCCAGGTTTGGATTGATGCAAAGCGCGCTACCCCCTCAGCCGTCCCTCCGACTTAAGCAGGTTACCCAGTCCAAACAGTAAGGCCACCCGCTCGGTGTTCTTCGCCTGTCCATGGTAGATTACCTTGCCATACCCGAACACCCGCTTCAACCTCAGAAAGGAATGCTCCGCCTTGGCTCCCACCGACGTCTCCGCCTTCTCCGTCAGTGCCTCTTCGCTCTCTGGATCAAGCTTCCGCCGTTTCCCAGGCCGCATCGCCACTCGCCAGTCCACCTCCAACCCCAGATTCTCCTACCTCTTGTGAACCCCCTGATACCCAGCATCGCCCCGCACCACCGTCTCGCCCCCATGCAGCAGATGGTGCGTCTCGGTCACGTCATGGGCGTTGGCCGCCGTGGTAGTCATGCTGTGGACTATTCCAGTCTCCGAATCCACTCCGATGTGGGCCTACATCCAGAAATGCCACTGGTTCCCCTTCTTGGTCTGGTGCATCTCCGGGTCCCGCTCCTTGTTCCGGTTCTTGGTGGACGACGGCGCCTCGACGATGATGGCGTCCACGATGCCTCCCCACACTCTACAAAAGCAAAAGTCTTCCCCTCGAAAGTGCCTATCTCCCCGGAGACGAGACCACTTTCGGGTACATTCGACCCGCCGCAGGTTCTCATCGTGGAAGGGGAACATCATTACAAACTAAAACGCGATTGCCTTGCTGATACGGGGGTTGTTGCATTTCAGCCCAGCTGGCTTCTCAACTGTCTCCCCGTGTTCCGGTTACTTTGCGGGACGTCCGGAACGGGCGGCTCACCCCCCGTTTCCTCCGCCATGGTCCAGTCGATGAACAGGTGCCCCAATCCCAGGCTCTCGGCCAGTTCCAGCAGCGCCATCATGTGCCGAAAAATAGGGCGCACTCCGGCTTCGTGCCAGCGCCAAACGGTGTAGGAAGATGTCCCCAGGCGGCGGGCCAACTCTTCCCACGACAGGCCGGACTCCTTCTGGAAGCGTTTCAGACGCCGCGGAAAGTCGTCTGGAAAGACGTATACCATTCCGCCGTGGTGGGTGTGATGTCGCGGCATGGCCTGCCCTCCCACGATCTGCTCTTCACAACTGTCGCTCATCCAACGGCTGCCAAACTGAAACCATGGCGGGATGTGCATTTGAATGGCGATGATGACCGACCTGGTTGCGCGGGTTAAGGATGCTCTGAACAAGTAGGCGTCATTGTGGCATAGCAGAAGGAACGGAGGAAAGACCTGTAGAGAGGGGATTCGATGGACCAGCCGACATTTTCCGACCTGGAATACCAGGGCAAGAAGCGCAAGACCCGCCGGGAGTTGTTCCTAGAGCGGATGGCCGGCCTGATTCCCTGGCAGAGACTGGAAGATCGGATACGGCCTTGCTATCCCAAGGCCGGCAAGGGCCGTCATCCCTACCCATTGACGGTCATGCTGCGCATTCACTGCGTCCAACTGTTCTACAACCTGAGCGACCCGGGCATGGAGGACTTGCTCTACGAGTCCGACCCGGTGCGGCGGTTCGTGGGTCTGAAGCTGACCGGCCCGCTGCCCGACGAGACCACCATTCTCAATTTCCGTCATCTCTTGGAGAAGCACCATCTGGGGCAGGGCCTCTTGGAGGAGATCAACGCTCACCTGGAAAGCCAGGGACTGAAACTCAAGGAGGGGAGCATCGTGGACGCCACCATAATAGAGGCGCCGTCCTCCACCAAGAACCGGAACAGGGAGCGGGACCCAGAGATGCACCAGACCAAGAAGGGGAATCAGTGGCATTTCGGAATGAAGGCCCACATCGGAGTGGACTCAGAGACGGGGATAGTCCACAGCATGAGCACGACGTCGGCCAACGCTCACGATGTCACGGAGGCCCACAATCTGCTGCACGGGGACGAGACGGTGGTGTGGGGAGATGCGGGTTATCAGGGAGTTCACAAGCGGGAGGAGAACCTGGAACTGGAGGTGGAATGGCAGGTGGCCATGCGGCCTGGGAAACGGCGGATGCTGGAGCCCGAGAGCGAAGAGGCACGGACGGAGAAGGCGAAGGCATCGGTGCGAGCGAAGGTTGAGCACCCCTTCCAGAGGTTGAAGCGCCAGTTCGGGTATTGGAAAGTGCGCTACCGGGGGCTGACGAAGAACACGGAGCGACTGGCCTTGCTGTTCGGGCTGGGCAACCTGTTGATTGCAGAGGGTCAACCGAGGGGGTAGTGGGCCCCGCGGCAATATCCACCGACCATCTATCCCAAGACTAACTTACAACTACCCTCAGAAGGGGGAGAAATGCTGAGATTTGAACAAAACCAGACCAGTCAGCGACGGTGAATTCGGCCCCTTACCCATCGGTCACCTGCAATTCAGGCCAAGGTGGGCCTTGTTCAGAGTATCCTTAATTCCTGTCATCCGTACCGGGAGAATCACCCGTCCTCGTCGCTTGTCTCCTCACCCTCTGCGCATTTCACCTGGGCTTCGATTTTGCCATCCCACTTGAGGGAAAAGGATGTTTCGCTGTTATTTTACATGCTGGCATCCAGATTGACCTCCCACGGATAGTGAAGTTTTCTGTTGCTTTGTTGTCTGTCGAATGAGCATCCGGTGGAACGCTGTGCGGTAGGCGGCCTCGTCGGCCTCCAGCACGGCGCCGTCGCCCTGGCGGGACAGGGCTTGTTCCAGGGTCATTCCGGCAGCCACGTGGGAAGCTGCGGGAAAATGGTCGATGACCAGGGGCCGCCCCCGGGATCGGTCCACTATGACGACGGCCCGGTCCCTGAGATAGGGGTGCCTTCTCAGCTCCACCTTGGCCCGCAGGTGGGTGATCAGTACGCAGGCGATCTTTACGCCGCCTCTTTCGCCGGGGTCTCCGGAGGGACCTGCGACCAGGACCTGCCTCGCTCGGTCAGAGCGATACCCCGGGCTACGTCTCGAATTCTCGTGAGATACCCCTTCTGCCCCAGGGACACCAGATTGTACAACGCCACCGAGGTGCTGCTGAGTTCGCAGGCCTTCACGATTTCCCGCACCGTAGGCGGATATGCCTGGTGAGCGGTATAGTTCTGGATGAACGCCAGGATTTGGGCCTGCCGCTGGCTCAGTCGCATTTCCCCCGGGTCCGCGGGTCTAGTCAGCCCGTGGTCATAGGCGAACCGCCTCACCCGCCATTCGGACAGGCCCACGCGCCTGCCGATTTCCTTCACGGTCAGGTTCTGTTCCATCAGGTCGGTGATGGTTTCCAGCAGGTCACGCCCGGTATCGTCGAGACCTGACGTTGCTTTCCTGGTTTCTCGGTTCATCGGCTGTTCTCCGTGTCTTGGCCTCTTCAGTCACATTTGCTCTTCATTTGCTTTCAAGGTTGCCCCGACTGGCAGGGGGCCGGAAAATTACCTCTTGGAGGTAAGGAGCCCGGCAGCAATTCCCCCGGAAATAGTAGAGAACTAATGTTCGCAAGTCAAGACTGCCCTGAACTGGTTCCAGGACGTTTGAAAGGTCGCTGTCTGAACTGCGATTCATTTGATTTGAGGATTTCACTGATGGAATCTCCATCCTGCTTATCCTATAATCCTGTGAATCCTGATAGCAGTGACATAGTTGAAGGCTTCGCCCTCTCCCCTTCGGCAAGCTAGGACACGCCTAACCCGCTCCCTATGGGAGCGGGAATTGTAGCCAACTGCCTAGTATTACAACGACGCTTCTTCGATTTGGTCAGTTTTTGGCCGGAAATCGCTTCGCGAAAGACAAGGCCGCAAGGCTGTCACGGGCATGGGTAGGTCGCCATGAAGAGGTGCTCAGGGTCCTTTTCTTGAGAACCGTCGTTGTAATACTAGGTCCTGTCCTGATTCAGACAATACTTTGGAGAGGCGCCCGAACTAACAGTGTGTCTACTTATCCTGTTCCCATGGAAAACCTTGTTTGGAGCCGGGATGTCAAGGGCGGAGGATGTATGGGTATCAAAAAAGCACTGCTTGCCGGGATAGTGGTGGCGCTGCTGCTCCTCACTGCTGCCTGCCAGGACGACTTGGTGGCCAGACCCAGCGCGACCCATACGCCAACCCCCGCAGCAGCCCCGGCTACGCCAACGGCCGTTGCGCCGACACCCACGCCCGCAATTCGCGCTCAAGAATGGGCTGTTCTTGCCAAAGGAGGGCCGTTGCACGGGGCAGTAATCGCCGGGAAATGGTGGTATGCCGAAGAATTCCTTGACAAAGGGGCGGACGTGAACGCCACGGCCACGGTGCAAATTAATACGTTTGCAGTTAGCGGTATAACGCCATTGCATTTGGCATCTGCATTGAACGACGGCCCTGAGGTGGTGGCGCTGCTGCTGGACAGGGGGGCCGACATAGAGGCCAAGGACGATTTCAGCGGCTTCTTCGGCGGCACACCGCTACATTATGCGGCCTGGCTTAACGAGAATGTGGACGTTGTGGCGCTGCTGCTAGACCGGGGCGCAGACGTCAAGGCCAAGAACCATGTAGGTCGGACGCCGCTGCATCATGCAGCCCAATCTAATGACAACCCGGACGTTGTGGCGCTGCTGCTAGACCGGGGCGCAGACGTCAAGGCCGAGGACAATAGCGGTTGGACGCCGCTACATTATGCAGCATGGGATAATGACAACCCGGAGGTGACGGCTCTGCTGCTGGACCAGGGCGCCGACATCGAGTCCGAGAACGATCAAGGAGAGACGCCGCTGCATCTCGCTGCCCAGTTTAGTGACAACCCAGAGGTGGCGGCGTTGCTGCTGGACCGGGGTGCTGACATTGAGGCCGAGGACGATTTCTTCGGCGGCACGCCGCTGCATTTCGCAGCCGACAACCCGGAGGTGGCGGCGTTGCTGCTGGACCGGGGTGCCGACATTGAGGCCGAGTCTGATTCCATTGGCACGCCGTTACATTTTGCAGTCGGGGCGGCCAACCCGGAAGTGGTCGCGCTGCTGCTGGACCGGGGAGCCGACATTGAGGCCGAGAACGATTTCTACGGCGGCACGCCGTTGCATTACGCAGCCGAGTCTAATAGTGACCCGAAGGTGGTGGCATTGCTGCTGGACCGGGGCGCCGACATTGAGGCCGAGGACAATTACTTCGCCACGCCGCTACATTATGCAGCCGGGTCTAATAACAACCCGGAGGTGGTGGCATTGCTGCTGGACCGGGGCGCCGACGTCGAGGTCAAGAACCATATCAATTGGACGCCGCTGCATCTCGCAGCCCACTTTAGCGACAAACCGGAGGTGGCGGCGTTACTGCTGGACCGGGGCGCCGACATCGAGGCCAAGGGCGGTGTCGGTGAGACGCCGCTACATTATGCAGCCGAGTCTAATGACAACCCGGAGGTGGTGGCATTGCTGCTGGACCGGGGCGCCGACGTCGAGGTCAAGAACGATGACGGCAGCACGCCGTGTCAACTGGCGCAGGGGCGGGAAGACTTCAAGGGAACTCCGGTGCTGGACCGCTTGTGCGCCCCATAGGGAGTGCCGTCAAATACATCTTTCGCCATTCCGGTTTTCGCCGGAATCCAGAGAATTTGCAGATAAGGCTTTCCCGACTCAGGGCGGCTGATGAGTTCCCGCAAGTGCTCATGGTGAGCTTGTCAAGCCATCCTTCGACAGGCTCAGGATGAGCTGAGAAGCACCGCCTTTCTCAACACTTTGCAATCGTCCTGGAACTAGTTCGGCGCCTTATGGCTAGGAACTGCTTGACCGCATAGGCAGTGGAAAAAGGATTGCCCAGGGCCTTTTCATTCTCGGGTAAGGTGGGGATGAATCCCTACGAGGGAGAAGACTTCAGAGACGTGAGCGGCGTGGCGGCGCAGAGCGGCCGCCACGTTGGTGTGGCCAGCCCGGCGCACCAGGGTGGTGGTCAGGTTGCGCAACGCGGCCATCACTTGGGGAGCGGCGGCGGTTCTCACTTGGGAACGGTCCTCGTCAAAGGTGACGTCCCTTACCCAATGCACCCGGTTCTCGATCTTCCAATGCTCCCGGAGGGTCTGCAACAGGCGGTCCGCTCCAGCAACGGTTGGAGCCAGGCTGGTCACGGCGAAGCTCACCTCCACCTGCGTTCGTCCTTTCACCGTCCGGCGCCGCTCTATCCGGCATATCTGTCGTAAGTGGGGCCGCTCCTCGCCCACCTCCCCAGCACTGCCCACATACCGGTTCAACTCCGGGTCGGCCAAAGCCCACATTTCTCGCCGCTCCCAGCGTCCGTGGCACTGCTTCGGCGATTCATCCACGTACACCGTAAGGGTGGCCCCCCGTTTCCGCCACTCCCGCGCCTGCCAGAAGGGCACTGCCGGCCCCTGGCCCCCTTCAGTTTCCAGTGGGGGAAAAGGCGTCCGCCAAGTCCCGGTACAACGTGGGTTGGTTCTCTTTCACCGGCAACAGATAGTCCCCGCCACCGCCCACTACCTGCTGGCATACCTCTCGTTGCGTCAACAAGGCGTCCGCCACAACTACCTTTCCCTCCAGGGGCACCTGACCCAGCACCGCCTTGGCCGCCGCTAATTCCTGACCCTTCCCCGGCACCGCCACCTGGGCCAGGACCACCCCGCTCCGGGCAGCGTAGGCCGACACCAGATGCACCCCGGCTATCTCCTCTCCATGAATCCCTCGCAGGGTCTTGCCGTCCAAAGACAGCACATCCCCAAGCTCTACCCCGCTGTCAATCAGCCATTCCCGCAACACGGCCTCAAAGGCCGCCACGTCCAGGTCTTTGAACACCCGGTGGAAAGTAGCTACACAGGGCGTTTTCCCCAAGGGAAACCCCAAAGCCTCTCCAGTGGCGGCTCCATGGTCCCGGCCCCATTGTGCTATGGCATACAGGCTGCGGGCACCGCAAAGCATGGCGCAAACCGCCAAGCTCAAAATCGCTCCCATCGGGTGCCGCCGGCCCTGGCTGCTACGATGATCCGGCACTCCATCCATTGCCTCTCGTAACCTCATCCTCCCCACCTCATCACTGTCTTTGCCACAACTCTAAAACTTGTTTCAGAAAATGAAAAGGCCCTGAAGGATTGCCGGGATCGTATTGCCCAATCCATCCCGGCTCATTATAATAACGTTCGGATGGCAGTGCGAAAAAATCAGGGGAGTTAAATCGCCACCACCAGTTCAAACGTGGTACTGCGTACAGTCCCCTTAGGCCCACCAAACTGGACAAAATCAAGAACCTTCTCGATCAGGTTCGAGTTGGCCCTATAGCTTGGCGAATCTGCCGTCATCCAAACAGCGACGAGTGAGTGTGGCTTCGTCTGGTCAGGCAGGATACCGGCGACTCGGTTATTGGGCTGGCGGGGTGTCCCCGCCCTAACTTGGTAGAACTCCTCAATGGTTGAGGGGCGCCAGGTAGATGCACTGAGGGTGGCTACTCCCTGGCCGGAAATTTCGCCGTATTATGCCCGTCCCCAGGCCACGGCTCTCCAGCACCAGCACCAGGCATTGGATCGGGAATTGCTTGGCAGGGTAGCCGGAATAGCTGTATAGTTATCGCACAATAATCGACGGCCAGCGGTATAGCGGCGCGGTTCATTGTTCGCTGAGAACTGGTCGAATGACAACCGGCAACAATACTGTGAGGCGGTATGGCCGCTGCCGAGAAGCTATGCACGTCAATATGATTGAGTACCTCTTCACCCGTTATATACCCCTTTCAGCCCCCCCCCCCCCCCCCCCCCCCCCCGACTATTCCTGCCCTAAACGCGGCCTCGTGGAGCCTCGCGCCCACTCCCTGGCTCTGAATGTTGCTGGCTTCGCTGTTCGCCCCGTCTCTAGGATGCGTGATTTCTATGGCTGACTTTTACATAATGGGATACTCCGAGGCCTACCTGCGAATTCTCTCTGCGCGCAGCGCTGCAGACGCATGCGGCTATCTGATGCCGCACCTGAAGCCTGGTCTTCGCGTGCTTGACGTGGGTTGCGGGCCGGGATCCATATCGGCAGGGTTGGCTGAGACGATAGCTCCGGGTGAGTTGCACGGCATCGACATCGCTCCGTTGCAGGTGGAGATGGCCGCGCAGGCGGCTGCAGAGCAGGAGTTGAGCAACGCGAAGTTCAGCGTTGGCGATGTGAATGCCATTCCCTTTGAGGACGGCGCTTTCGACGTCGTCCATTGCAGCGACATCCTAGCCTATATTCCAGACACTGAGGCTGCCCTGAACGAAATGAAACGGGTGCTCAAATCCGGAGGCATTCTGGCCTGGCGGGAGATCATCATGGACTTGTTCCTGACTCATCCAGACCCGGAGCCACACTTTGCGGCCAAGGCATACGCCGTCTTCGCCGACACCCTCGAGGCCGACGATGGGCACCCTCAAATGGGCAAGGAATTGGCCGAACATCTTGACCAATCCGGATTCACCGACATTCAAGTGTCTGCCTCGTTCGAAATGTTCACAGGTCCCGAGAGGCTGAAACTGCTCTATGACCTCGGCGACCAGTGGTTTTTCACGCCTGACGTGCAATCTCCCGCCACCCAGTACGGGGCAGCCACTCAACAATTCTTAGACGAAATCCTGCAGTCAAGAAAACGCTGGTACAATGCCCCTCAAGCCATGGGTGCGTTCGCCTTCGGAGAGGCGCTGGCCGTCAAGCCCTGACTCGGACATTGTGGCGTCACCCGATCCGTGCCTTCCCAGTTTCTGATGGCGCGGAATACGGTGCCGTAGAGGCTTTCGGCATGCTCAGGAATCCGGTTCGCCCGGCTTCAATAGCCTTGGCCGCCTTGCAGCGGCCACACCACGAAACGGATTCCGGCCAAGGCTGTCCTCACCAAAGGCAGGGGCAATCCCGCTGCTATCCGTCGTCTCCATCCGTCCACTCGCCTTCCGCGCGCAGGAAGTTTGCGGCGAACAAGGCATCCGTATAGAGCCGAAATGTGCGAACTTGCTCCTCGTCCAGCGCCTGCAAGACCTGTCGTTCCGCTTCACTCAGCAATGGCAACAGGGCATCAAGCGTCTGTTCTCCTTCGGAGGAAAGCCGCAACCGCACCTCGCGCCGGTCATGACTCGACCGGCGTCTCGCCAATAGCCCTCTCCCCACCAGCCGGTGAACGTTGCGGCTTATGGAAGGCGTGTCGATGGGAACCACCTGAGAAATCATTACGGCCGTGCATCCGGGGTGCTCTCTACAAGCCCACAGAATCGAGATCTCGGCTGGTGAGAGTTCGTAGGGAGACAGTTTCTCCGCCGCCTCCTTTCCTACCACCACACCCAGGTGGATGATCCGAAGCAGCAGCGAGTCTCCCAAAGAGACCCCGTCTGTTCCACCTTCCGGTTGTGGTGCGTTCAGAGTCAAACCACTTTCCTGTGTGTCCTGAAGCAATTGGCGCCCTTGGCCCGGCGCACAGCCTGCTGCTAGGGAAAGCAAGCCTGCCTCAACACTTGAGTCTTCTTGGCTATGCTGCATGGGGGGCAACGCCGGTCGAATCAGGCCGTTGTAGCCGAACAATTCACTGTGATTGCTCCGCAAGACGGCGCGGCGCTTCGACTGCCAGACCAAGGATCCCTAAACTACCGTGCGACGCTCCGGGTGTGACTCCGGTCGTCCCGTCAATTGCAGCTGCTTGCCCCATGGATTACCTGCGCCCCATGTCCATGTACCGGCTCCTCGCGTCACGATCCAAACCCCCGGATGCCTTCCGGCGTCGACATCGAATGGTCGTTCTCCCGGGCCCTCCCCAGCCCTGGTCCCACCGGGGAAAACAGTTGACAATAACATATATATTAGATATTTTAACATTGACTAATTGCACTTACAATGATTAGATAATCTATGGCATTCACGCTTTCTCTACCGGGTCAGCCACTTCCCGAGGGTGGCTTCACAAGACCGGACGCTGCCCGGCTACCTGAGCCCAAGGGGCGTGTCATCAAAATTATCCGGTCCAGCATGCCAAAGGCCCATTATGACAGATGGCAAGAAAAGAGGCTTCGTTCTTGGCATATCGGGTAGATACCGCCCTCCATTGTTTGAGGCGTAGAAATGCTTTTTCGGCCATTCAAAATCGGGGGTGTCGATGACGGCATCCAGCAGTTGCTCCCAGAAGCCGCGATCCCGCCAGCGGCAAGAGCATCTATTGGGTGTTCTTCCAGTCTCCGTAATCGGGTGGCAGGTCCTCCCAAGGCGCTCCCCGGTACGCAGGATCCAGAACACCGCGTTCAGAAACAGGCGGTTGTCCCGGACCTCTGCTCAGCCTTCCCTCCGTCCCCGGGCAATATGGGCTGCCATGTCCCACCCCACACAATCACGCGCTACCCCAAAGTCTACCATCAATTAAGGGTTTGGAAAGCAATCGCTAACAACCCCAACGTAGAAAAGTCAACCGTTTCCGATTGGTTGCCAAATCAGACACGGTTCTCTGGTAAGGAGCACCGAGGGTCTCCGGCATCTGGTCGTGTCATAACCAAGATGCCGGAGGCTGATGCGCCTTCCCAAGCTAGGCGCAGGCCCAATTTCGGCCGTTACCTACCCCTTTCAGGCCCCCCCCGACTCTTCCTGCAGTAAACCCAACCTCGCCGAGCTTCGCGCCCATATCCTCCTGGATGTGACGGCATGAGGCCCTCCGATTTAGCGCCGCTCGCCCGCCGGTGGCGGCCATTCAGCCTGGTTTTCCTGCTGGCGGCCCTGGCCGCTGCCCTGATACTCCTGCTGGCGGGCGACGCCTCGGCCCAAACCGCTCAGGGCCACATCTCCGTGAAATCGCAATCCGCCTCCGACACCAACACCCATGGAGAAGTGACGCAGGTCAAGATCAAGGAAGGGGAACAGCTGACTTTCACCTTCGCCATTCGCGAGGCGCGACGAGCCGGGACCGCCACCTTCGCATACGAGTTTAGGGAAAACATAGTTGGCTCCGATAAAGCCGTAGCAGGTTCAGACTTCGAGGCGGCCTCCGGCACGATTACCGTGACCGGCGACACCACCGCGGACGCCCAGCCGGAAGAAACCCTCACCGTCATCATCCCCTGGGAATGGGCTAGCGGGCATACGGATCACGCGGAGGAAGGCTTCACCCTCCGGCTCCATGCCCTGAACACGAGTGACAACATCCGCTTCCAGGATGGAAACCGGACTGAATTTACAATCCCGATCACCATCGAGGACCGGAAGCCCCCGATCACCATCAACGCCGGCAACGGAAGCCCGGCCAATGGCGCCAGCGGCTCGGAAAAATGGAGCTTGGCGCCAGGCATTGACCAGGACGAGGGGAAGATTGCCTTCGAGATCCGCATACCCGCGCCCGCTGACGCGGGCACGACGCCAACCGTCGATTACGCCATAACCCCTGGCACCGCCGACGCCGACGACTATGGGTTTGAGCCAGGTATGAGCGCGTCGGGCACCATCAGCTTTCGCGGTACCCCGGGAGGGGGGCTGGATGGTGGGACCTCTCAGACAAGCAGGACGCATACCCTTTACGTAAACCCGGTCAATGACAACTTCGTCGAGCAGGCCGAGACCGTAATCCTGACCCTCAGCAACCCCAGCGACGGCCTGGAATTTCCCGACGTGAACCGGGACGGGACGGCGGATACGACCCTCAGAGTCCAGGGTGTCATTGATCCTGACGACACGGTTGGGGCAACCGTCAGCAACGTCACGGTGACCGAGGGCAGTGTGGCCACGGTGAACCTCTCCCTGACGCGGTCCCTGGTGGCCAACGAGTCGGCCAGCATATCCGTGGGCGTCCGCCCCGCCGAGAGTTGCGCTACCACTGCGTCAGGGGCGCACGCGGTGGCGGGGCTGGACTACCGCGTACCGGCTTCCATGACCCTTGTCTTTGGACCCGGAGACTCGTCCAAGAGCTTTAAGGTGCAGACCCTGGAGGACATCACGGACGAGCATACCGAATGTCTGCTGGTCTCCTATTACGCGCCTCAGGGTATTCAAGTTACCGCCGGAACCGACCAGATCACCCCCACATCCAAAGAACCCGGCGCGGTCTGGGTCAAGGTGAAAATCGAGGACGACGACGATGCGCCGACGTTGTCGTTCCCCAACAACGCCGTTGGGGTGGTGGAACCCGACGAGGGAGGTACGGCCACCCTCACCCTGGACGCGCGCCTGGACGTGCCCAGCGCCAAGTCCGTGACGGTGGACTACGCCCACCATTTCCAGGGCGGTGACGACGAGGCGACGTCCGGGACCGACTTCGAGGCCTTCCAACCGGGCACCCTCACCTTTGCGCCGGGGGAGACGCAGCAAACCCTCGCCATCACCGTGAAGGGCGACTACGTTGAGGAACCCGACGAGCTGGTGAGCGTTCAGTTCCACAGTCCCGAAAACGCCTGCTTCAGCACCACCGGCTCCTGCGCCGGCGGCGGCGTCACCTCCTATGGCCTCATCCGCAACAACGACAGCACCGTGAAACTGTCGTTTACCGTGGACGACCCCACGGTGCGGGAAGGCGATACCGCCGTTATCCGGTTCACCCTCTCCCGGCCCATTCCCTACGACGTGACGGCAACCCTTAACACCAAGGACATAACGGCCACGGGTGGGACCGCCACAGGCGATTATGGAGGACGGACCAGCGGGTTTGCCATAACGATCCGGAAAGGCCGCACGACGGGGATCAACCGGATCGCGGTCTACGACGACGGGGAAAGCGGCGAGGACCGCGAGACCTTCACCTGGACACTTAAATCCCTGTTCTTCCTGGGCATATCCCCGGACAACCCCACTCCCCGCAAGCAGATGTTCGGCGCCAACTACGAGATCGAGAAGGTAATTGCCAGCGTCACCATGCCCGTCGTCACCATCGTGGACGGGCCGGCCCTGTCGGTGGAGGGCGTGAAGGACACGGTGACCGAGGGGCAGCCGGTGCAGCTGCGGGCGACCCTCAGCGAGCCGGCGGCCAGCGACGTCACCTTCCGGTGGAAGACCCAGGACGGCGGCGGCGACACGGACAGCGCCCGCACCGCCGTGGCCGGCAAGGACTACACCGCCCGCGCCGCCCAGACCGCAACCATCTCCGCCGGCGCGACCAGCGTCGACCTGGGCACGGTGCAGACCCTGCAGGACACGGTCGACGAGTGGGGTCAGCAGTTCAGCGTCGTGCTGGAGTCGATCAGCGGCGCCCAGGACGACGACACGACGGCCGTCATCACGATCCGAGACGACGACTCCCGGCCCGGGCTGTCCATCACCGACGCCTCGGCCGACGAGGGCGACCCCCTCAGCTTTGCCGTATCCCTGTCCGCCGCTTCCGAAAAAGAGGTGGTGGCCCACTGGCTGACGGAGGACGACGAGGCCACCGGCGTGGGCTATGCCCGCGATTACCACCCGATGGAGCAGCGGCAATCCGTCACCTTCTCGCCGGGGGAGACGACCAAGACCATCACGGTGCAGACCGTGGAAGACCGGAAGGCGGAGACGCCGGAGCGGTTCAAGGTGCAGCTGCTCCATGCGCCCAACGCCCGGTTCCGCGACCCCACCGCCATCGGCGTGATCCGCGATGACGACAAGATCGAGGTTTCCATAGACGTGCCCGACCCGGTCACCGAGGGGCCCAGAAGGAACGCCGTGTTCACGGTGCGCATCTTCCCGCCCCAGACGTCGGCGGTCACCATCCAGTGGGAGACGGCCGATGAGCTGAACACGGGCTTCTACACCGCCGAGGCTGGGAAGGACTACACCGCGCAGGGGAAGACGAACCTCACCTTCGCCGAAGGTCAGACGCAGAAGACCGTCTCCGTGCGCATCCTGAACGACTCCGACTTCGAAGCCACGGAAACCTTCCGCGTGCTGCTGAGCGGCGACGCATCCAAGTTTCTCTTTCTTTCCCCGACGGCCCACGGCGCCATTGACGACGACGACGCCTATGAACTTTATGCGCAAACCTCCTGGCCCAAATATATCGTGGAGGGAGACCCCGGCTCCGGTAACATCCCGGTCTATACCTTGAATCTGCAACATGACCAATTAAGTGCTGATGACGCCAGGGGTTGGACTCACTTCAACGCGCTCCGGTGCGAGCTGGATGTGCCAACCCCCCTCTCCCATTCCTATGTGGGCCTTCTCCCCCCGCCGGGGTCATTGGCGAGCCAGGTGACCTCATGGGCGGGCGGTGACGTGGAAGTCGGCAGAGACAGCAATACTTTTGGGGGCACTTCGCGATGCAGCCAGCCCCGGGCGGAAACCGCCTACACCACCCTCCGTATTCCCTTCGACACCCGCCAGGGGCAGCTGTATCTCCGGGTCCGACCCGATGACACCCCGGAAAACAACGAACGCTTCACCGTATGGATTGTCCCGAACACCGGACCCTGGCGGGTGCTTGGCCCGGATATAGCAAACCACGGCTTGGCCTACAGCGTCATCATCATCGACGACGACCGTCCCCAGGCGACCATCACCGGGGCCACCGTCGATGAAGACGACACCAACGCCCAGGTGACGGTCGCCCTCAACGAGGCGGGAAGCCAGGCTCTGTCGGTGTTCGTCGAAACCCGGGACGGAACCGCCACCGCCGCCCAGGACTACGCCCATATCCGGGAACGGGTGACCTTCGCCGCCGGGGAGACCTCGAAAACGGTGAGCGTTCCCCTCATCGCGGACAACCGGATCGAAGGCGACCAGGAGACCCTCTTCGTCTTCCTGGATGACGCCTCCAGCGGACTGAACATCGACCCGCGGCAGGAGGAGGCCATCGTCACCATCAACGAAGCCAGTGACATCGCCCTGACCATCCCCGACCGGGTGGTGGACGAGGGTGACACCATGCCGGTGATGTTCAACCTCTCGGACCGGCTGCCCAACGTGGCCGGATGGAACATCGAGTTCACGGTGAATACCGACTTCACCGGCGTGAGCGACCCGGCATCCGCCGGGGACTATGACGCCGACGAATGGGCAACCAAGCCAATCAGGATGGCGGCCGGCGATTCCGGCGCCAGTGGCTACTTCGCCACCTTGGAAGACACCGAGGTCGAGGGCGATGAGGACATCGGTCTCGTCCTCAACAGTTTCACGTCCACCCGCACGCTGGAGTACGACGGGCGGCGCGCCGGCGGCAGCCGCTATATCCATGCCCCCATGGTCACCATCCGCGACGACGACTACAACACCGTCAGCATCAGCGCCTACGAGGACGGCGTCGTCCGGGCCGGCGCGGTATGGACGTCGTCGGGGACTCCCACCGAATCGGGGGATCCCGACGGCCACGTGACCTGGACGCTGGAGGGCAATGACGGCGGCGACTTCACCATCGACAGCGACACCGGCGTCGTCACCCTGCCCGCCCAGAGCTTCGAGAGCCCGGCAGACCACAACGGCGACAACGTGTACGAGGCCACCGTGCGGGCCACCGACGAGGACGGCAATAGCGATACGCAGACCGTCAAGGTATCTATAATCGGACGCAGCCTGGTCATTTCCGAAACGTCCGTAACCTTAGCCGAGAACGCCACCACCACCTACACCGTCAAGCTCGATTCCCAGCCGGTCGCCGGGGACGACGTGACGGTGGACATCACCACCAAGGGCGCCACTGCGGCCTTCACGCTGGACAAGACCCAGCTCACCTTCACCAGCGCCAACTGGAACGACGCGCAGACCGTCACCGTCAGCGGCGTGGACGATTTCCTGGACAACGTGGTGGACCCGCGCGCCGCCACCATCGTGCACAAGAGCACCGGCAGCGGCTTCACCGTCGCCATAGAAGACGAGGTGGGCGTCGTCATCACCGACAACGACGTAGCGGGGGTCAAACTCTCGCCCAATACCCTGACCATGGACGAAAACGGCGGCACCGGCTCCTACGACGTGACGCTGACCGCCATGCCCACGGAAGCGATATCTATCTTTGTGTTCCCGACCGGCGTGCAAGGCCCAGTAACAGTGGCGCCACGCACGCTCACCTTCCAACCCGCGGACTGGAACAAGCCCCAGACGGTAAGCATTACCAGCATGGACGACAATACGGTCAACCCAGGCGTCGAGCGCCGATTCCGCATTTTGCATTGGGGTCCCATCGGCCCTGACTGGTCGTCTGTGGCTGGAGAGCCGGGGCAGCCGGAATATGTAGTCAACGTCATCCTTACCGATAACGACGTCCGGGGCGTTATTGTCTCGAAACGCATCATCAACGTGGACGCCACCGTTGCCGCGGGCGACACCTACACCGTGAAGCTGAAATCGCAACCCAATGGCGGCACGGTGACGGTCACCCCGGGGAGCACGGACAAGGGCACGAAGATCAACATCTCCCCCGCGTCCCTCACCTTCAACAACAGCAACTGGATGAATCCCAAGACGGTGACGGTCACCGCCATAGACGACCCCGACGCCGCCAGCCACATCTCCACCATCACCCACGCCGTCAGCGGCGCCGATTACGGCGACGTCCCGGCCGCCGACGTCACGGCCCACGTCCAGTTCTCTCGAACGGGCGACACCGGCGGCCTGAGGATCACCGGAGGTGAGGCCACCGAGGGCGAGGCTATCACGTTCACCGTAACCCGCCCAGACTCGTCGACCGATGCGTTCTGGTGGTACCTCAAGAGCTACTCCGGGGAAGGGACAAGCGCTGACGCCAACGACTTTAGTCGTTCTGATGCCATCGACTTTGATTCTTCGAGAGGAGGCAAAGACAACCCGCGGAAACTATTCTTCCGAAGCGGGAACTCGAGGTCGTTCATGTTTACCCCTGTGGACGACACGGTCGACGAGGAAACCGAGTATTTCATCGTGTCGATAAGACCGGTGGACTCGACAACTCCGAAGGATTCGGCGGTGACGGATTGGCGGGACGGCATCGGCGTCATCCACGACAACGACGACGCGCCGACGCTGTCGGTGGCGGATGCCCCCGTCGCGCCAGAAGGTACCGAGGCCGTCTTCACCGCCACCCTGTCCCACCCCTCCTCCAGTGACGTCACCTTCAAGTGGAAAACGACGGATGATGACACGGACGGCGCCAACCAGGCCATCGCAGGCACCGACTACACGGCGGTGAGCCCGGCCCAGACGGTGACCATTGCGGCCGGGAAAACCACCGCCGAGCTGAAGGTGAGCACCACGGGTGACATGGACGTGGAAGAGGACGAGACCTTCCTGGTGACGATCTCGGACCCCACCAATGCGGCCCTGGACGCCGACGCCTCCACCGCCACGGGAACCATCACCGACGCGACGGCGCTCGTGAGCGTGGGCGCCGCCGCCGCCGTCACCGAGGGCGACGACCCCGCCACGACCGTTGACATGAGCTTCCCCGTGTCCCTCAGCGCCGCCAGCGGCAATGACGTGACCGTCACCTACTCCGTCGGCGGCACGGCGACGGCCCCCGGCGACTACATCGACCCGGATCCCAAGAGCGTCACGATCGAGGCGGGCGAGACGTCCGCGAACATCGTCATCAAGGTCAAGGGCGACGTGCTGGACGAGCAGAACGAGACCGTCACCGTGACGCTGGTCAGTGTCACCGGCAACGCCACTCTGTCGTCTGTGGAGGGGGCGCTGACCGGCTCCGGCACCATCAACGACGACGATACGGCCAAACTCTCCATCGGGGACGCGACGGCCGACGAGGGCGAGAAGGCCACCTTCACCATCACGCTGAGCCCCGTCTCCGACCGCGACGTGACCGTCAAGTGGGCCACCGCGGCGGACGGCAGCGCCAACGCCCACCCCGCCACTGCGGACGTCGACTACACGGCGGTCTCCACCGCGCAGACGGTCACCATCGCGGCGGGCGTGAGCACGGCCACCGTGGAGGTGCAGACCACCCAGGACGCCCTCGCCGAGGAGAACGAGACCTTCCTGGTAGTCCTGTCCGCGCCCACCAACGCGACGCTGGACGCCGATGCGTCGACGGGCACGGGGACGATCACCGACTATGACAAGTTTCCGGTCTTGACCATAGGCAACGCCACGGCGGTCGACGAGGGCGACGACCCGCTCACGCCGACGGACATGAGCTTCCCCCTGAGGCTGGACGCAGTCAGCGGGCTCGACGTCGTGGTGACCTACAGCTTGGGCGGAACCGCGAAGTCCAGCGTCGACTACTTCAACCCGGGCACGAAGCAACTGACCATCCCCGCCGGGGCCACGACGGCCAACATCGTCATCCCGGTGCGCGGCGACGTGGTGGACGAGGCCGACGAGACCATCATCGTGAAAGTCACCAACTCCACCAACGCCTCCGGGCCCGACGACTTGTCGGAACTGATCGGAAGCGGGACCATCACCGACGACGACACGGCGAAGGTGTCCATCGGCGACGCCGAAGCCGTCGAGGGCGAGAAGATCGCCTTCACCATCAGCCTCAGCCCGGTGGCGGACCGGCCCGTGACCGTGAAGTGGAATACGGCCGACGACACGGCCGATGGCGCCAACCAGGCCACCGCAGGCGACGACTACACGGCGGTGAGCACGGCGCGGACGGCCACCATCGCCGCGGGCCAGAGCACGGCCACGGTGCAGGTGCAGACCACTGATGACGAGGACGAGGAGGAGAAGGAGACCTTCCTGGTCGTGCTTTCCGCTCCGACCATCGCGGAGTTGGACGCGTCCGCGTCGACGGGCACGGGGACGATCATCGACGACGAAGGCGACTTCTACGTGAATCTCCCGAACAACCGGACTGTCAACGAAAACGAGGAATACTTTGGCAGACCCGCCCTCAGCGTTGGCGGCAGCCCGGTGGGCGAAATCACCTGGACCAAGTCCGGGGATGACGCCGCTCTCTTTACCATCACCCCTGATGCCAACGACTCCAAGATCGCCGAAGTGACGATGTCCGCGCAGGACTACGAAAACCCGGCCGACGTGGACAAGAACAACATGTACGAGATCACGGTGATCGCCACCGACGCCAACGGCAACCCGGCAAGAGCCACGCTGAGTATAAGTGTGCACGATGTAGGCGAATTCGGTCTCGACATGAACAAACTTGATCCCGTGGCTGAAGGGGACCCCGTATCCCTGTCCATAACGCTCAGCAGTCCCCCCGCAGACGCTGTCGTAACGTTGGCGTGGGCTATCGAACCGGACGATGCCGGCGACCACCCCGCCGGAACGAGCGACTACGGCACACCCACCAGCGGCACGCTCACGTGGCCAGCCGGGGCAAGCGGCGACGCCCTCACGCAAACGATAACCATCCCCACAATCCAGGACACCCTGAACGAGCATGACGAGACCTTCATCCTTCGGCTGACGGATGCCAAGGCGACCGGCAGCGACAGCACGGTCGTTTCGACGGAACCCAGTTTCACGGTGAATGGAAATCTCGTGGATCTGCCTAAACTTTATGGAGGAGTTGACAACGTAGCCGTCATTGATGGCGGAGTCCGGATAGTGGGCACCATCGTTGACGACGACGCCCAGGCGGCCGTCGTGTCGGTGGGGGCGGCCACGGCGGTGACCGAGGGCGACGACCTGAACACCACGGTGGATATGTCCTTCCCGGTCTCCTTGAGCCCGGCCAGCGGCAAGGAGGTGACCGTCACGTACACCGTGGCCGGCACGGCCACGGCGGGCGACGACTACACCACGCCCGACCCGCTGACCCTGACCGTTCCGCAGGATGCGTCCTCGGCCAGCATCGTGATCCAGGTGAAGGGCGACGTGGTGGACGAGCTGAACGAGACCATCACGGTGACCCTGACCGGGGCGACCAACGCGGTGCTGCACAGCACCGAGGCCAACCTGACGGGCTCAGGGACCATCAACGACGACGACGCGGCCCAGCTGTCCATCGGGGACGCGGCGGCGGACGAGGGGGACAAGGCGGCCTTCACCATCACCCTGAAACCCATCTCGGACCGGCCGGTGACCGTCAAGTGGAAGACGGCCAATGACGGCGACGGGGACCACCCGGCCGGGGCGGGCGACTACACGGCGGTGTCGACGGCCGAGACGGCCACCATCGCGGCGGGGGCCAGCAGCGCCACGGTGGAGGTGCAGACCACCGAGGACGCCATCGACGAGGAGGACGAGACCTTCCTGGTGGTGCTGAGCGCCCCCACCAACGCGGCCCTGGACGCAACTGCCTCCACCGGCACGGGGACGATCACCGACGACGACTCGGCCACGGCGGTGGTCAGCGTGGGGGCGGCCACGGCGGTGACCGAGGGCGACGCGCCGGGGACCACGGTGGATCTGAGCTTCCCGGTAACGCTGAGCGCGGCCAGCGGCAAGGACGTGACGGTGACCTACTCCCTGGGCGGGACGGCGGCGGCTCCGGGCGACTACATCGACCCCGTGACCAAGAGCGCGGTGATCGCGGCGGGGAGCCGGAGCGGCAGCATCGTGATCCAGGTGAAGGGCGACGTGGTGGACGAGCTGAACGAGACCATCACGGTGACCCTGACCGGGGCGACCAACGCGGTGCTGCACAGCACCGAGGCCAACCTGACGGGCTCAGGGACCATCAACGACGACGACGCGGCCCAGCTGTCCATCGGGGACGCGGCGGCGGACGAGGGGGACAAGGCGGCCTTCACCATCACCCTGAAACCCATCTCGGACCGGCCGGTGACCGTCAAGTGGAAGACGGCCAATGACGGCGACGGGGACCACCCGGCCGGGGCGGGCGACTACACGGCGGTGTCGACGGCCGAGACGGCCACCATCGCGGCGGGGGCCAGCAGCGCCACGGTGGAGGTGCAGACCACCGAGGACGCCATCGACGAGGAGGACGAGACCTTCCTGGTGGTGCTGAGCGCCCCCACCAACGCGGCCCTGGACGCAACTGCCTCCACCGGCACGGGGACGATCACCGACGACGACTCGGCCACGGCGGTGGTCAGCGTGGGGGCGGCCACGGCGGTGACCGAGGGCGACGCGCCGGGGACCACGGTGGATCTGAGCTTCCCGGTAACGCTGAGCGCGGCCAGCGGCAAGGACGTGACGGTGACCTACTCCCTGGGCGGGACGGCGGCGGCTCCGGGCGACTACATCGACCCCGTGACCAAGAGCGCGGTGATCGCGGCGGGGAGCCGGAGCGGCAGCATCGTGATCCAGGTGAAGGGCGACGTGGTGGACGAGCTGAACGAGACCATCACGGTGACCCTGACCGGGGCGACCAACGCGGTGCTGCACAGCACCGAGGCCAACCTGACGGGCTCAGGGACCATCAACGACGACGACGCGGCCCAGCTGTCCATCGGGGACGCGGCGGCGGACGAGGGGGACAAGGCGGCCTTCACCATCACCCTGAAACCCATCTCGGACCGGCCGGTGACCGTCAAGTGGAAGACGGCCAATGACGGCGACGGGGACCACCCGGCCGGGGCGGGCGACTACACGGCGGTGTCGACGGCCGAGACGGCCACCATCGCGGCGGGGGCCAGCAGCGCCACGGTGGAGGTGCAGACCACCGAGGACGCCATCGACGAGGAGGACGAGACCTTCCTGGTGGTGCTGAGCGCCCCCACCAACGCGGCCCTGGACGCAACTGCCTCCACCGGCACGGGGACGATCACCGACGACGACTCGGCCACGGCGGTGGTCAGCGTGGGGGCGGCCACGGCGGTGACCGAGGGCGACGCGCCGGGGACCACGGTGGATCTGAGCTTCCCGGTAACGCTGAGCGCGGCCAGCGGCAAGGACGTGACGGTGACCTACTCCCTGGGCGGGACGGCGGCGGCTCCGGGCGACTACATCGACCCCGTGACCAAGAGCGCGGTGATCGCGGCGGGGAGCCGGAGCGGCAGCATCGTGATCCAGGTGAAGGGCGACGTGGTGGACGAGCTGAACGAGACCATCACGGTGACCCTGACCGGGGCGACCAACGCGGTGCTGCACAGCACCGAGGCCAACCTGACGGGCTCAGGGACCATCAACGACGACGACGCGGCCCAGCTGTCCATCGGGGACGCGGCGGCGGACGAGGGGGACAAGGCGGCCTTCACCATCACCCTGAAACCCATCTCGGACCGGCCGGTGACCGTCAAGTGGAAGACGGCCAATGACGGCGACGGGGACCACCCGGCCGGGGCGGGCGACTACACGGCGGTGTCGACGGCCGAGACGGCCACCATCGCGGCGGGGGCCAGCAGCGCCACGGTGGAGGTGCAGACCACCGAGGACGCCATCGACGAGGAGGACGAGACCTTCCTGGTGGTGCTGAGCGCCCCCACCAACGCGGCCCTGGACGCAACTGCCTCCACCGGCACGGGGACGATCACCGACGACGACTCGGCCACGGCGGTGGTCAGCGTGGGGGCGGCCACGGCGGTGACCGAGGGCGACGCGCCGGGGACCACGGTGGATCTGAGCTTCCCGGTAACGCTGAGCGCGGCCAGCGGCAAGGACGTGACGGTGACCTACTCCCTGGGCGGGACGGCGGCGGCTCCGGGCGACTACATCGACCCCGTGACCAAGAGCGCGGTGATCGCGGCGGGGAGCCGGAGCGGCAGCATCGTGATCCAGGTGAAGGGCGACGTGGTGGACGAGCTGAACGAGACCATCACGGTGACCCTGACCGGGGCGACCAACGCGGTGCTGCACAGCACCGAGGCCAACCTGACGGGCTCAGGGACCATCAACGACGACGACGCGGCCCAGCTGTCCATCGGGGACGCGGCGGCGGACGAGGGGGACAAGGCGGCCTTCACCATCACCCTGAAACCCATCTCGGACCGGCCGGTGACCGTCAAGTGGAAGACGGCCAATGACGGCGACGGGGACCACCCGGCCGGGGCGGGCGACTACACGGCGGTGTCGACGGCCGAGACGGCCACCATCGCGGCGGGGGCCAGCAGCGCCACGGTGGAGGTGCAGACCACCGAGGACGCCATCGACGAGGAGGACGAGACCTTCCTGGTGGTGCTGAGCGCCCCCACCAACGCGGCCCTGGACGCAACTGCCTCCACCGGCACGGGGACGATCACCGACGACGACTCGGCCACGGCGGTGGTCAGCGTGGGGGCGGCCACGGCGGTGACCGAGGGCGACGCGCCGGGGACCACGGTGGATCTGAGCTTCCCGGTAACGCTGAGCGCGGCCAGCGGCAAGGACGTGACGGTGACCTACTCCCTGGGCGGGACGGCGGCGGCTCCGGGCGACTACATCGACCCCGTGACCAAGAGCGCGGTGATCGCGGCGGGGAGCCGGAGCGGCAGCATCGTGATCCAGGTGAAGGGCGACGTGGTGGACGAGCTGAACGAGACCATCACGGTGACCCTGACCGGGGCGACCAACGCGGTGCTGCACAGCACCGAGGCCAACCTGACGGGCTCAGGGACCATCAACGACGACGACGCGGCCCAGCTGTCCATCGGGGACGCGGCGGCGGACGAGGGGGACAAGGCGGCCTTCACCATCACCCTGAAACCCATCTCGGACCGGCCGGTGACCGTCAAGTGGAAGACGGCCAATGACGGCGACGGGGACCACCCGGCCGGGGCGGGCGACTACACGGCGGTGTCGACGGCCGAGACGGCCACCATCGCGGCGGGGGCCAGCAGCGCCACGGTGGAGGTGCAGACCACCGAGGACGCCATCGACGAGGAGGACGAGACCTTCCTGGTGGTGCTGAGCGCCCCCACCAACGCGGCCCTGGACGCAACTGCCTCCACCGGCACGGGGACGATCACCGACGACGACTCGGCCACGGCGGTGGTCAGCGTGGGGGCGGCCACGGCGGTGACCGAGGGCGACGCGCCGGGGACCACGGTGGATCTGAGCTTCCCGGTAACGCTGAGCGCGGCCAGCGGCAAGGACGTGACGGTGACCTACTCCCTGGGCGGGACGGCGGCGGCTCCGGGCGACTACATCGACCCCGTGACCAAGAGCGCGGTGATCGCGGCGGGGAGCCGGAGCGGCAGCATCGTGATCCAGGTGAAGGGCGACGTGGTGGACGAGCTGAACGAGACCATCACGGTGACCCTGACCGGGGCGACCAACGCGGTGCTGCACAGCACCGAGGCCAACCTGACGGGCTCAGGGACCATCAACGACGACGACGCGGCCCAGCTGTCCATCGGGGACGCGGCGGCGGACGAGGGGGACAAGGCGGCCTTCACCATCACCCTGAAACCCATCTCGGACCGGCCGGTGACCGTCAAGTGGAAGACGGCCAATGACGGCGACGGGGACCACCCGGCCGGGGCGGGCGACTACACGGCGGTGTCGACGGCCGAGACGGCCACCATCGCGGCGGGGGCCAGCAGCGCCACGGTGGAGGTGCAGACCACCGAGGACGCCATCGACGAGGAGGACGAGACCTTCCTGGTGGTGCTGAGCGCCCCCACCAACGCGGCCCTGGACGCAACTGCCTCCACCGGCACGGGGACGATCACCGACGACGACTCGGCCACGGCGGTGGTCAGCGTGGGGGCGGCCACGGCGGTGACCGAGGGCGACGCGCCGGGGACCACGGTGGATCTGAGCTTCCCGGTAACGCTGAGCGCGGCCAGCGGCAAGGACGTGACGGTGACCTACTCCCTGGGCGGGACGGCGGCGGCTCCGGGCGACTACATCGACCCCGTGACCAAGAGCGCGGTGATCGCGGCGGGGAGCCGGAGCGGCAGCATCGTGATCCAGGTGAAGGGCGACGTGGTGGACGAGCTGAACGAGACCATCACGGTGACCCTGACCGGGGCGACCAACGCGGTGCTGCACAGCACCGAGGCCAACCTGACGGGCTCAGGGACCATCAACGACGACGACGCGGCCCAGCTGTCCATCGGGGACGCGGCGGCGGACGAGGGGGACAAGGCGGCCTTCACCATCACCCTGAAACCCATCTCGGACCGGCCGGTGACCGTCAAGTGGAAGACGGCCAATGACGGCGACGGGGACCACCCGGCCGGGGCGGGCGACTACACGGCGGTGTCGACGGCCGAGACGGCCACCATCGCGGCGGGGGCCAGCAGCGCCACGGTGGAGGTGCAGACCACCGAGGACGCCATCGACGAGGAGGACGAGACCTTCCTGGTGGTGCTGAGCGCCCCCACCAACGCGGCCCTGGACGCAACTGCCTCCACCGGCACGGGGACGATCACCGACGACGACTCGGCCACGGCGGTGGTCAGCGTGGGGGCGGCCACGGCGGTGACCGAGGGCGACGCGCCGGGGACCACGGTGGATCTGAGCTTCCCGGTAACGCTGAGCGCGGCCAGCGGCAAGGACGTGACGGTGACCTACTCCCTGGGCGGGACGGCGGCGGCTCCGGGCGACTACATCGACCCCGTGACCAAGAGCGCGGTGATCGCGGCGGGGAGCCGGAGCGGCAGCATCGTGATCCAGGTGAAGGGCGACGTGGTGGACGAGCTGAACGAGACCATCACGGTGACCCTGACCGGGGCGACCAACGCGGTGCTGCACAGCACCGAGGCCAACCTGACGGGCTCAGGGACCATCAACGACGACGACGCGGCCCAGCTGTCCATCGGGGACGCGGCGGCGGACGAGGGGGACAAGGCGGCCTTCACCATCACCCTGAAACCCATCTCGGACCGGCCGGTGACCGTCAAGTGGAAGACGGCCAATGACGGCGACGGGGACCACCCGGCCGGGGCGGGCGACTACACGGCGGTGTCGACGGCCGAGACGGCCACCATCGCGGCGGGGGCCAGCAGCGCCACGGTGGAGGTGCAGACCACCGAGGACGCCATCGACGAGGAGGACGAGACCTTCCTGGTGGTGCTGAGCGCCCCCACCAACGCGGCCCTGGACGCAACTGCCTCCACCGGCACGGGGACGATCACCGACGACGACTCGGCCACGGCGGTGGTCAGCGTGGGGGCGGCCACGGCGGTGACCGAGGGCGACGCGCCGGGGACCACGGTGGATCTGAGCTTCCCGGTAACGCTGAGCGCGGCCAGCGGCAAGGACGTGACGGTGACCTACTCCCTGGGCGGGACGGCGGCGGCTCCGGGCGACTACATCGACCCCGTGACCAAGAGCGCGGTGATCGCGGCGGGGAGCCGGAGCGGCAGCATCGTGATCCAGGTGAAGGGCGACGTGGTGGACGAGCTGAACGAGACCATCACGGTGACCCTGACCGGGGCGACCAACGCGGTGCTGCACAGCACCGAGGCCAACCTGACGGGCTCAGGGACCATCAACGACGACGACGCGGCCCAGCTGTCCATCGGGGACGCGGCGGCGGACGAGGGGGACAAGGCGGCCTTCACCATCACCCTGAAACCCATCTCGGACCGGCCGGTGACCGTCAAGTGGAAGACGGCCAATGACGGCGACGGGGACCACCCGGCCGGGGCGGGCGACTACACGGCGGTGTCGACGGCCGAGACGGCCACCATCGCGGCGGGGGCCAGCAGCGCCACGGTGGAGGTGCAGACCACCGAGGACGCCATCGACGAGGAGGACGAGACCTTCCTGGTGGTGCTGAGCGCCCCCACCAACGCGGCCCTGGACGCAACTGCCTCCACCGGCACGGGGACGATCACCGACGACGACTCGGCCACGGCGGTGGTCAGCGTGGGGGCGGCCACGGCGGTGACCGAGGGCGACGCGCCGGGGACCACGGTGGATCTGAGCTTCCCGGTAACGCTGAGCGCGGCCAGCGGCAAGGACGTGACGGTGACCTACTCCCTGGGCGGGACGGCGGCGGCTCCGGGCGACTACATCGACCCCGTGACCAAGAGCGCGGTGATCGCGGCGGGGAGCCGGAGCGGCAGCATCGTGATCCAGGTGAAGGGCGACGTGGTGGACGAGCTGAACGAGACCATCACGGTGACCCTGACCGGGGCGACCAACGCGGTGCTGCACAGCACCGAGGCCAACCTGACGGGCTCAGGGACCATCAACGACGACGACGCGGCCCAGCTGTCCATCGGGGACGCGGCGGCGGACGAGGGGGACAAGGCGGCCTTCACCATCACCCTGAAACCCATCTCGGACCGGCCGGTGACCGTCAAGTGGAAGACGGCCAATGACGGCGACGGGGACCACCCGGCCGGGGCGGGCGACTACACGGCGGTGTCGACGGCCGAGACGGCCACCATCGCGGCGGGGGCCAGCAGCGCCACGGTGGAGGTGCAGACCACCGAGGACGCCATCGACGAGGAGGACGAGACCTTCCTGGTGGTGCTGAGCGCCCCCACCAACGCGGCCCTGGACGCAACTGCCTCCACCGGCACGGGGACGATCACCGACGACGACTCGGCCACGGCGGTGGTCAGCGTGGGGGCGGCCACGGCGGTGACCGAGGGCGACGCGCCGGGGACCACGGTGGATCTGAGCTTCCCGGTAACGCTGAGCGCGGCCAGCGGCAAGGACGTGACGGTGACCTACTCCCTGGGCGGGACGGCGGCGGCTCCGGGCGACTACATCGACCCCGTGACCAAGAGCGCGGTGATCGCGGCGGGGAGCCGGAGCGGCAGCATCGTGATCCAGGTGAAGGGCGACGTGGTGGACGAGCTGAACGAGACCATCACGGTGACCCTGACCGGGGCGACCAACGCGGTGCTGCACAGCACCGAGGCCAACCTGACGGGCTCAGGGACCATCAACGACGACGACGCGGCCCAGCTGTCCATCGGGGACGCGGCGGCGGACGAGGGGGACAAGGCGGCCTTCACCATCACCCTGAAACCCATCTCGGACCGGCCGGTGACCGTCAAGTGGAAGACGGCCAATGACGGCGACGGGGACCACCCGGCCGGGGCGGGCGACTACACGGCGGTGTCGACGGCCGAGACGGCCACCATCGCGGCGGGGGCCAGCAGCGCCACGGTGGAGGTGCAGACCACCGAGGACGCCATCGACGAGGAGGACGAGACCTTCCTGGTGGTGCTGAGCGCCCCCACCAACGCGGCCCTGGACGCAACTGCCTCCACCGGCACGGGGACGATCACCGACGACGACTCGGCCACGGCGGTGGTCAGCGTGGGGGCGGCCACGGCGGTGACCGAGGGCGACGCGCCGGGGACCACGGTGGATCTGAGCTTCCCGGTAACGCTGAGCGCGGCCAGCGGCAAGGACGTGACGGTGACCTACTCCCTGGGCGGGACGGCGGCGGCTCCGGGCGACTACATCGACCCCGTGACCAAGAGCGCGGTGATCGCGGCGGGGAGCCGGAGCGGCAGCATCGTGATCCAGGTGAAGGGCGACGTGGTGGACGAGCTGAACGAGACCATCACGGTGACCCTGACCGGGGCGACCAACGCGGTGCTGCACAGCACCGAGGCCAACCTGACGGGCTCAGGGACCATCAACGACGACGACGCGGCCCAGCTGTCCATCGGGGACGCGGCGGCGGACGAGGGGGACAAGGCGGCCTTCACCATCACCCTGAAACCCATCTCGGACCGGCCGGTGACCGTCAAGTGGAAGACGGCCAATGACGGCGACGGGGACCACCCGGCCGGGGCGGGCGACTACACGGCGGTGTCGACGGCCGAGACGGCCACCATCGCGGCGGGGGCCAGCAGCGCCACGGTGGAGGTGCAGACCACCGAGGACGCCATCGACGAGGAGGACGAGACCTTCCTGGTGGTGCTGAGCGCCCCCACCAACGCGGCCCTGGACGCAACTGCCTCCACCGGCACGGGGACGATCACCGACGACGACTCGGCCACGGCGGTGGTCAGCGTGGGGGCGGCCACGGCGGTGACCGAGGGCGACGCGCCGGGGACCACGGTGGATCTGAGCTTCCCGGTAACGCTGAGCGCGGCCAGCGGCAAGGACGTGACGGTGACCTACTCCCTGGGCGGGACGGCGGCGGCTCCGGGCGACTACATCGACCCCGTGACCAAGAGCGCGGTGATCGCGGCGGGGAGCCGGAGCGGCAGCATCGTGATCCAGGTGAAGGGCGACGTGGTGGACGAGCTGAACGAGACCATCACGGTGACCCTGACCGGGGCGACCAACGCGGTGCTGCACAGCACCGAGGCCAACCTGACGGGCTCAGGGACCATCAACGACGACGACGCGGCCCAGCTGTCCATCGGGGACGCGGCGGCGGACGAGGGGGACAAGGCGGCCTTCACCATCACCCTGAAACCCATCTCGGACCGGCCGGTGACCGTCAAGTGGAAGACGGCCAATGACGGCGACGGGGACCACCCGGCCGGGGCGGGCGACTACACGGCGGTGTCGACGGCCGAGACGGCCACCATCGCGGCGGGGGCCAGCAGCGCCACGGTGGAGGTGCAGACCACCGAGGACGCCATCGACGAGGAGGACGAGACCTTCCTGGTGGTGCTGAGCGCCCCCACCAACGCGGCCCTGGACGCAACTGCCTCCACCGGCACGGGGACGATCACCGACGACGACTCGGCCACGGCGGTGGTCAGCGTGGGGGCGGCCACGGCGGTGACCGAGGGCGACGCGCCGGGGACCACGGTGGATCTGAGCTTCCCGGTAACGCTGAGCGCGGCCAGCGGCAAGGACGTGACGGTGACCTACTCCCTGGGCGGGACGGCGGCGGCTCCGGGCGACTACATCGACCCCGTGACCAAGAGCGCGGTGATCGCGGCGGGGAGCCGGAGCGGCAGCATCGTGATCCAGGTGAAGGGCGACGTGGTGGACGAGCTGAACGAGACCATCACGGTGACCCTGACCGGGGCGACCAACGCGGTGCTGCACAGCACCGAGGCCAACCTGACGGGCTCAGGGACCATCAACGACGACGACGCGGCCCAGCTGTCCATCGGGGACGCGGCGGCGGACGAGGGGGACAAGGCGGCCTTCACCATCACCCTGAAACCCATCTCGGACCGGCCGGTGACCGTCAAGTGGAAGACGGCCAATGACGGCGACGGGGACCACCCGGCCGGGGCGGGCGACTACACGGCGGTGTCGACGGCCGAGACGGCCACCATCGCGGCGGGGGCCAGCAGCGCCACGGTGGAGGTGCAGACCACCGAGGACGCCATCGACGAGGAGGACGAGACCTTCCTGGTGGTGCTGAGCGCCCCCACCAACGCGGCCCTGGACGCAACTGCCTCCACCGGCACGGGGACGATCACCGACGACGACTCGGCCACGGCGGTGGTCAGCGTGGGGGCGGCCACGGCGGTGACCGAGGGCGACGCGCCGGGGACCACGGTGGATCTGAGCTTCCCGGTAACGCTGAGCGCGGCCAGCGGCAAGGACGTGACGGTGACCTACTCCCTGGGCGGGACGGCGGCGGCTCCGGGCGACTACATCGACCCCGTGACCAAGAGCGCGGTGATCGCGGCGGGGAGCCGGAGCGGCAGCATCGTGATCCAGGTGAAGGGCGACGTGGTGGACGAGCTGAACGAGACCATCACGGTGACCCTGACCGGGGCGACCAACGCGGTGCTGCACAGCACCGAGGCCAACCTGACGGGCTCAGGGACCATCAACGACGACGACGCGGCCCAGCTGTCCATCGGGGACGCGGCGGCGGACGAGGGGGACAAGGCGGCCTTCACCATCACCCTGAAACCCATCTCGGACCGGCCGGTGACCGTCAAGTGGAAGACGGCCAATGACGGCGACGGGGACCACCCGGCCGGGGCGGGCGACTACACGGCGGTGTCGACGGCCGAGACGGCCACCATCGCGGCGGGGGCCAGCAGCGCCACGGTGGAGGTGCAGACCACCGAGGACGCCATCGACGAGGAGGACGAGACCTTCCTGGTGGTGCTGAGCGCCCCCACCAACGCGGCCCTGGACGCAACTGCCTCCACCGGCACGGGGACGATCACCGACGACGACTCGGCCACGGCGGTGGTCAGCGTGGGGGCGGCCACGGCGGTGACCGAGGGCGACGCGCCGGGGACCACGGTGGATCTGAGCTTCCCGGTAACGCTGAGCGCGGCCAGCGGCAAGGACGTGACGGTGACCTACTCCCTGGGCGGGACGGCGGCGGCTCCGGGCGACTACATCGACCCCGTGACCAAGAGCGCGGTGATCGCGGCGGGGAGCCGGAGCGGCAGCATCGTGATCCAGGTGAAGGGCGACGTGGTGGACGAGCTGAACGAGACCATCACGGTGACCCTGACCGGGGCGACCAACGCGGTGCTGCACAGCACCGAGGCCAACCTGACGGGCTCAGGGACCATCAACGACGACGACGCGGCCCAGCTGTCCATCGGGGACGCGGCGGCGGACGAGGGGGACAAGGCGGCCTTCACCATCACCCTGAAACCCATCTCGGACCGGCCGGTGACCGTCAAGTGGAAGACGGCCAATGACGGCGACGGGGACCACCCGGCCGGGGCGGGCGACTACACGGCGGTGTCGACGGCCGAGACGGCCACCATCGCGGCGGGGGCCAGCAGCGCCACGGTGGAGGTGCAGACCACCGAGGACGCCATCGACGAGGAGGACGAGACCTTCCTGGTGGTGCTGAGCGCCCCCACCAACGCGGCCCTGGACGCAACTGCCTCCACCGGCACGGGGACGATCACCGACGACGACTCGGCCACGGCGGTGGTCAGCGTGGGGGCGGCCACGGCGGTGACCGAGGGCGACGCGCCGGGGACCACGGTGGATCTGAGCTTCCCGGTAACGCTGAGCGCGGCCAGCGGCAAGGACGTGACGGTGACCTACTCCCTGGGCGGGACGGCGGCGGCTCCGGGCGACTACATCGACCCCGTGACCAAGAGCGCGGTGATCGCGGCGGGGAGCCGGAGCGGCAGCATCGTGATCCAGGTGAAGGGCGACGTGGTGGACGAGCTGAACGAGACCATCACGGTGACCCTGACCGGGGCGACCAACGCGGTGCTGCACAGCACCGAGGCCAACCTGACGGGCTCAGGGACCATCAACGACGACGACGCGGCCCAGCTGTCCATCGGGGACGCGGCGGCGGACGAGGGGGACAAGGCGGCCTTCACCATCACCCTGAAACCCATCTCGGACCGGCCGGTGACCGTCAAGTGGAAGACGGCCAATGACGGCGACGGGGACCACCCGGCCGGGGCGGGCGACTACACGGCGGTGTCGACGGCCGAGACGGCCACCATCGCGGCGGGGGCCAGCAGCGCCACGGTGGAGGTGCAGACCACCGAGGACGCCATCGACGAGGAGGACGAGACCTTCCTGGTGGTGCTGAGCGCCCCCACCAACGCGGCCCTGGACGCAACTGCCTCCACCGGCACGGGGACGATCACCGACGACGACTCGGCCACGGCGGTGGTCAGCGTGGGGGCGGCCACGGCGGTGACCGAGGGCGACGCGCCGGGGACCACGGTGGATCTGAGCTTCCCGGTAACGCTGAGCGCGGCCAGCGGCAAGGACGTGACGGTGACCTACTCCCTGGGCGGGACGGCGGCGGCTCCGGGCGACTACATCGACCCCGTGACCAAGAGCGCGGTGATCGCGGCGGGGAGCCGGAGCGGCAGCATCGTGATCCAGGTGAAGGGCGACGTGGTGGACGAGCTGAACGAGACCATCACGGTGACCCTGACCGGGGCGACCAACGCGGTGCTGCACAGCACCGAGGCCAACCTGACGGGCTCAGGGACCATCAACGACGACGACGCGGCCCAGCTGTCCATCGGGGACGCGGCGGCGGACGAGGGGGACAAGGCGGCCTTCACCATCACCCTGAAACCCATCTCGGACCGGCCGGTGACCGTCAAGTGGAAGACGGCCAATGACGGCGACGGGGACCACCCGGCCGGGGCGGGCGACTACACGGCGGTGTCGACGGCCGAGACGGCCACCATCGCGGCGGGGGCCAGCAGCGCCACGGTGGAGGTGCAGACCACCGAGGACGCCATCGACGAGGAGGACGAGACCTTCCTGGTGGTGCTGAGCGCCCCCACCAACGCGGCCCTGGACGCAACTGCCTCCACCGGCACGGGGACGATCACCGACGACGACTCGGCCACGGCGGTGGTCAGCGTGGGGGCGGCCACGGCGGTGACCGAGGGCGACGCGCCGGGGACCACGGTGGATCTGAGCTTCCCGGTAACGCTGAGCGCGGCCAGCGGCAAGGACGTGACGGTGACCTACTCCCTGGGCGGGACGGCGGCGGCTCCGGGCGACTACATCGACCCCGTGACCAAGAGCGCGGTGATCGCGGCGGGGAGCCGGAGCGGCAGCATCGTGATCCAGGTGAAGGGCGACGTGGTGGACGAGCTGAACGAGACCATCACGGTGACCCTGACCGGGGCGACCAACGCGGTGCTGCACAGCACCGAGGCCAACCTGACGGGCTCAGGGACCATCAACGACGACGACGCGGCCCAGCTGTCCATCGGGGACGCGGCGGCGGACGAGGGGGACAAGGCGGCCTTCACCATCACCCTGAAACCCATCTCGGACCGGCCGGTGACCGTCAAGTGGAAGACGGCCAATGACGGCGACGGGGACCACCCGGCCGGGGCGGGCGACTACACGGCGGTGTCGACGGCCGAGACGGCCACCATCGCGGCGGGGGCCAGCAGCGCCACGGTGGAGGTGCAGACCACCGAGGACGCCATCGACGAGGAGGACGAGACCTTCCTGGTGGTGCTGAGCGCCCCCACCAACGCGGCCCTGGACGCAACTGCCTCCACCGGCACGGGGACGATCACCGACGACGACTCGGCCACGGCGGTGGTCAGCGTGGGGGCGGCCACGGCGGTGACCGAGGGCGACGCGCCGGGGACCACGGTGGATCTGAGCTTCCCGGTAACGCTGAGCGCGGCCAGCGGCAAGGACGTGACGGTGACCTACTCCCTGGGCGGGACGGCGGCGGCTCCGGGCGACTACATCGACCCCGTGACCAAGAGCGCGGTGATCGCGGCGGGGAGCCGGAGCGGCAGCATCGTGATCCAGGTGAAGGGCGACGTGGTGGACGAGCTGAACGAGACCATCACGGTGACCCTGACCGGGGCGACCAACGCGGTGCTGCACAGCACCGAGGCCAACCTGACGGGCTCAGGGACCATCAACGACGACGACGCGGCCCAGCTGTCCATCGGGGACGCGGCGGCGGACGAGGGGGACAAGGCGGCCTTCACCATCACCCTGAAACCCATCTCGGACCGGCCGGTGACCGTCAAGTGGAAGACGGCCAATGACGGCGACGGGGACCACCCGGCCGGGGCGGGCGACTACACGGCGGTGTCGACGGCCGAGACGGCCACCATCGCGGCGGGGGCCAGCAGCGCCACGGTGGAGGTGCAGACCACCGAGGACGCCATCGACGAGGAGGACGAGACCTTCCTGGTGGTGCTGAGCGCCCCCACCAACGCGGCCCTGGACGCAACTGCCTCCACCGGCACGGGGACGATCACCGACGACGACTCGGCCACGGCGGTGGTCAGCGTGGGGGCGGCCACGGCGGTGACCGAGGGCGACGCGCCGGGGACCACGGTGGATCTGAGCTTCCCGGTAACGCTGAGCGCGGCCAGCGGCAAGGACGTGACGGTGACCTACTCCCTGGGCGGGACGGCGGCGGCTCCGGGCGACTACATCGACCCCGTGACCAAGAGCGCGGTGATCGCGGCGGGGAGCCGGAGCGGCAGCATCGTGATCCAGGTGAAGGGCGACGTGGTGGACGAGCTGAACGAGACCATCACGGTGACCCTGACCGGGGCGACCAACGCGGTGCTGCACAGCACCGAGGCCAACCTGACGGGCTCAGGGACCATCAACGACGACGACGCGGCCCAGCTGTCCATCGGGGACGCGGCGGCGGACGAGGGGGACAAGGCGGCCTTCACCATCACCCTGAAACCCATCTCGGACCGGCCGGTGACCGTCAAGTGGAAGACGGCCAATGACGGCGACGGGGACCACCCGGCCGGGGCGGGCGACTACACGGCGGTGTCGACGGCCGAGACGGCCACCATCGCGGCGGGGGCCAGCAGCGCCACGGTGGAGGTGCAGACCACCGAGGACGCCATCGACGAGGAGGACGAGACCTTCCTGGTGGTGCTGAGCGGGCCGGTAAATGCTGTCCTGGGGACCAAATCCACCGCTACAGCCCGCATCGTCGATAACGACGGGGTTAACCGCAAGATAAATGTCATCAAACTTCTTTCCGATACACCCACCTCGGTGAGCGAGGGCGTGATAACCGCGCCGACCGTGCGGTTCACCATATCTTTGGCAGAGACCACGTACAGTACTCCCCAAACCATTACGGTGAGCGTCGGGAAGAGTGGCGACTCGGCGGTATCCGGGGTGGACTACACGGCGGTCCAGAACTTTGACGTGACACTTCCCGCCGAAGCCAGCAGCGTTCAGGGCAGCTTCACACTGGACCCCATTGACGATTTGCTGGATGAAGATGCTGAAACGCTGACGATATCAGCCTCCCTGACTGGGATCGAAATCACTGATCTTCTATTCACCATCACCGACAACGACCCAGAGCCGTCGGTGAGCATTGCCGCCGCCACCGCGGTCGACGAGGGCGATGACCCTGATACCACGGTGGATATGTCCTTCCCGGTGACGCTGAGCGCCGTCAGCGGCCGGGACGTCACGGTGACCTACTCCCTGGGCGGGACGGCCACCGCTGACGATGACTACATCGACCCCACGACGAAGAGCATCACCATCGCAGCGGGGGCGGAGACGGCGAATATCGTGATCCAGGTGAAGGGCGACGTGGTGGACGAGCTGGACGAGACCATCACCGCGACCCTGACCGACGCTACCAATGCAGCCCTTTCGAGTACGGCAACAGACCTGACTGCCAGCGGCGCCATTACCGACAACGACGCGGCCCAGCTCTCCATCGGCAACGCCGCTGCCGACGAGGGGGACAAGGCCGCCTTCACCATCACCCTGGACCCCATCTCCGACCGGGTAGTCACCGTCAAGTGGGCCACCGCCGCCGACGGCGACGGGGATCACCCGGCCGGGGCGGGTGACTACACCGCGGTGAGCACGGCCGAGACGGCCACCGTCGCGGCGGGGGCCAGCAGCGTCGAGGTGGAGGTGCAGACCACCGAGGACGCCGTCGACGAGGAGGACGAGACCTTCCTGGTCGTCCTCTCCGCGCCCACCAACGCCGCCATTGCGTCCGACGGGGACACGGGCACGGGCACCATCACCGACGACGACGGGGCCACGGCGGTGAGCCTCAGCATCAGCCCCGCCAGCGTGGCCGAGAACGTGCAGACGGCGCCCACCATGACGGTTACCGCCACCGTGGACGGAACCAGTGTCTTCTCCGATGTCAAGACGATTACGGTGACAGTGGGCAAGCAGGGTGACACTGCCGTGTCGGGAACCGACTATACGGCGGTCAGCGACTTCACCATTACCATCGCGGCGGGGCAGAGGAGCGGTCAGGGCGCCTTTACCCTGACTCCGATCGACGATGCCTTGACCGAGGGCTCGGAGACCCTATCCATCACCGGCGCCGCCGCGGGGCTAACGGTTACCGCTACCAGCGTGACCATCACCGACGACGAGCAACCGGAGCCGGTGTCGGTGAGGCTCGCCGCCACGGACGTCGAGGCAGACCGGCGTGATGAGACCGATAAGGCCGAGCTCACGCTAATCCTTGACCGGGAGCTGGCCGTGGGAGAGACCCTATCGGTCCCGCTCATTTTCACAAACGGCGTCTTCCCCAGCACACAGCAGTCGAAATGCCCCGCCTCTCCTGACCCGAACAAGCCATGCCTTTCGATACTGCCGCGAGTGGATGTGCCGGGCGCCAAGCATCCGCTGGACTATGCGATCATCACTGAAGGCGAGGAGGCGAGGTTAACGGTGACCTCGAATCCCGCGCCAGCGTCGGATTTGACCGTGAAATTGACGGTGATCGACGCTCGGGGTGTATACGGCGAGTCATTCCTGACCCCTGACCAGGAAGGCGGCAAGACGATTGCCAAGACACTGGTCATTCCCGCGGGTGCCACCACCGGGATCATCAGCTTCAACACAGTCGACGATGACATCGATGAAACGAATGGCCAGCTCCTGGTGAGGATCGAGCCAAGCGATGACTATGTCGCGATTGATCACTGGGAGTACCCCGAAGGCACGGGGACCAACCAGCTCCAGACAGTGCCGGTGGTCGTCCATGACAACGATGTCACGACTCTCAAGCTGACGACGCCGGACACGACGGCGACCGAGGGCGATGCCGACGACACGGCACGGATCGTGTTGACGCTGAACCGGGGCCTCGCTGGCCCCTCTAAGTTTGAACGGCTGGAAGTTCCACTGTTCTTCTCGGGCGGTGTGCTGGGCCAGGACTTCACGCTGTCCCTGGACGGCGATCCACACGGGGTGAGGCTCTATGGCGACAGGGTCATCTTCCGAACCACAGACTCGGACATATATGACCGTTGGGAGACGCCAACCTCCAGTGAGGTGACCCTGCTGCTGACGGCTCTGCCGGACAGCGATACGGACAACAAGGTGGTGACGGTGGACATCCCGACGGGGGCTGTCACGAAGGTTCCCCTCTGGAAACCGGAGTGGTACACACTCAGCCCGGTTCACATCATCGAGACGGGAATGTACGGTGGGGTGACGGGCAGCCGCACGGGCGATGGACGCATCACCCTGCGCGACACAGAGGACGACACGCCCGAACCTCAAGGGCCTGTAAATGACGGAAACAATCGCCCGCAACAGCAGGGCCAGCAGGTGATGATCCAGGATCAGCAGAAGATGACCGCCGAGGGCAGCACGGTCCCGGTGGCCAACCAGGACGGCCTTGACAACGACTTCACGCTGACTCTTACAGGCACCCCCACCGGCGTGACGCTAACCGGGTCCATGGTGACCTTCACGGGTCCGTCCGCGGGCCTGGCGACGGTCGAGTTGACGGCTATGGAGGATCCTGACGCGCAAGATGAGTTGCTCAGGGTAAGCATCCCGACTTCAAATACAGCTGTGGATGGGGTAAGAACCCGAAGCAATACCGAGCAGGACCCTGTGCCCCTTTTGATTGCGCAGGGCATCCCGGGTGGCGTGATGGGCAGCGGCACCGCCCAGATCAGGATCGCCAATCAAGATGGGCCATGCCCCTCTCCTGACCCGAACAAGCCATGTCTCTCGATACTCCCGCGTGTGGATGTGCCGGGCGCCGAGCATCCGCTGGACTATGCGATCATCACTGAAGGCGAGTCGGCGACGCTAACGGTGACCTCGGCTCCTGCGCCAGCGTCGGATTTGACCGTGAACCTGACGGTGATCGACGCTCGGGGTGTATACGGCGAGTCATTCCTGACCCCTGACCAGGAAGGCGGCAAGACGATTGCCAAGACGATTGTCATTAAGGCGGGCGCCACCACCGAAACCGTCATGTTCGAGACAGTCGACGATGAAATCGACGAAACGAATGGCCAGCTCCTGGTGAGGATCGAGCCAAGCGATGACTATGTCGCGATTGATCACTGGGAGTACCCCGAAGGCACGGGGACCAACCAGCTCCAGACAGTGCCGGTGGTCGTCCATGACAACGATGTCACGACTCTCAAGCTGACGACGCCGGACACGACGGCGACCGAGGGCGATGCCGACGACACGGCACGGATCGTGTTGACGCTGAACCGGGGCCTCGCTGGCCCCTCTAAGTTTGAACGGCTGGAAATTCCACTGTTCTTCTCGGGCGGTGTGCTGGGCCAGGACTTCACGCTGTCCCTGGACGGCGATCCACACGGGGTGAGGCTCTATGGCGACAGGGTCATCTTCCGAACCACAGACTCGGACATATATGACCGTTGGGAGACGCCAACCTCCAGTGAGGTGACCCTGCTGCTGACGGCTCTGCCGGACAGCGATACGGACAACAAGGTGGTGACGGTGGACATCCCGACGGGGGCTGTCACGAAGGTTCCCCTCTGGAAACCGGAGTGGTACACACTCAGCCCGGTTCACATCATCGAGACGGGAATGTACGGTGGGGTGACGGGCAGCCGCACGGGCGATGGACGCATCACCCTGCGCGACACAGAGGACGACCAACTTCTGGCGACTCCCCCGCTGGAAAAGTACGCCACGCTGATCCAGCGCATCAAGACCGACATGCAGAGCCCCAACTACCAGGGTGAGGCGCATGACCTCAAGCGGGTGCTGAAGACACTGGGCGACCCCGACTACGTGAACTACGACGGCGGCACGGTCAGCGTGCAGGAGGCCACCAACCGGCGCACCAAGCCCAGGGACAATCCTCACTGGGAAGGCATCGCCGAGGCAATCCAGTACAAGCTGGACTACGACGCCGCGGCAACCCCGGAGATCACCATCAGCGGAGGCAGTGGCATCACCGAGGGCGGCACGGCCACCTTCACCATCAACGCCAGCCCGGTTCCCGCCAGCGCCATCACCGTCAATATCGGCGTGAGTGAGAGCGGCGACTGGGACGCGACGGGAGCGGCCACGGTCAGCGTCAGCGGCGCGACGACCACCTACACCATCGCCACCAGCGACGACCAGGCGGACGAGGCCGACGGGTCGGTGACGGCCACAGTGCAGGCCGGTACCGGCTACACCATCGGCACGGCGTCCACGGCGACGGTAACGGTGGCGGACGACGACGTGCCGGAGATCACCATCAGCGGAGGCAGCGGCATCACCGAGGGCGGCACGGCCAGCTTCACCATCACGGCCAGCCCCGCGCCGGCCAGCGCGATAACCGTCAACATTGGAGTCAGTGAAACCGGCGACTGGGACGCCACCGGCGCGGCAACAGTCAGCGTGAGCGCGGCGACCACCACCTACACCATCGCCACCACCAACGACCAGGTGGACGAGGCCAACGGGTCGGTGACGGCCACGGTGCAGTCGGGCAGCGGCTACACCGTAGGCGCGGCGTCATCGGCGACCGTCGCGGTGGCTGACGACGACCCGGTCCTGGATAGTTCGATTACCATTTCCATCGAGGACGCTTCAGCGTCAGAAAGTGCTTCAGACCTGGTGTTCCGGGTGACCCTTTCCGAGGCGTCGGATGAGGACATCACGGTGCAGTGGCGCACCCTTACGTCAAATGACCCTAACCGCCGGGCGCGGGCCGGGCAGGACTACTGGGATATGAGCGGAGAGATAAAGATTCGCGCGGGCGAGACCAGTGGAACGGGAGCCGTGTGGCTGTATCAGGACTCGCAGGACGAGCCGGACGAAGTCTTCACGGTGTACCTCCACTCCCCGGTAGGCGCAACGATAGCCCGGGAGGAAGGAACCATGACCATCATCGACGCGGTAGCCGCCGCTGATAGTCCTGCGCCGGCAACGCCGGAGATTACCATCAGCGGAGGGAGCGGCATCACCGAGGGAGGTTCGGCCAGCTTCACCATAACGGCCAGTCCGGCGCCCACCAGCGCCATCACGGTCAACATCGGCGTCAGTGAAACCGGCGACTGGGACGCTACGGGCGCGGCCACGGTCAGCGTCAATAGCGCCACGACCACCTACACCATCGCCACCGGCGACGACCAGGTGGACGAGGCCAACGGGTCGGTAACGGCCACGGTTCAGGCCGGCACCGGCTACACCGTAGGGACGGCGTCAACGGCCACGGTCAATGTTTCTGATGACGACGTGCCGGAGATCACCATCAGCGGGGGCAGCGGCATCACCGAGGGCGGTTCGGCCAGCTTCACCATAACGGCCAGCCCGGCCCCGGCCAGCGCGATCACCATCAACATCGGCGTCAGCGAAATCGGCGACTGGGACGCGACGGGCGCGGCCACGGTCAGCGTGAGCGGCGCGACCACCACCTACACCATCGCCACCAGCGACGACCAGGTGGACGAGGCCGACGGGACGGTAACCGCCACAGTGCAGGCCGGCACCGGCTACACCGTCGGTACGCCGGCCTCGGCCACGATAGCCGTGACGGACGACGAACAACTACCGGCGGACCACCCCCTGGTGAAGTACGCCGACCTGATTGATCGCATCAAGACGGACATGAAGAGCCCCAACTATCAGGGTGAGGCCCACGACCTCAGCCGGGTGCTAATGACCCTGGGCGTGCCTGAGTACGCCGACTACAACGGCAACCCGGTCGGAGTGAAGGAGGCGACCAACCGGCGCACCACGCCCCAGGACAATCCCCATTGGGAAGGGATCGCCGATGCCATCCAATATGTGGAAGACTACTAGCTGACTGTTGACAGCGCTCCAGCCGGAACCCGGGCCCGATCAGGATGGCAGTACGACCTTCGCCCCAATCTCTGCTCGTCGGCCACCTTCACGATGGCCGACGCGGGAGGCGCGACCATAGCCGACGGGTGGACACCATGACCATCATAGACGAAGACCAGCCACGGTAAACGGAACCGGCCGCGCATCGTCAATCAGGGAAGGCCGCCGGCAGTTGCGCCGGCTGCCCCTTGATCTCGGCGTCGTGGTCCGGCGCAGCGCGGAGCCAGGCCGATTGGCCTACCCGTGAGCTCCGGGAGGAACAAGACAGTCAGGGCCGGAGGCGGATCCCGGGGCGATCAGAGCAGTGAAATCCATCCGTCGCCATTGCTGAGAAGGCGTGAATCCGGGCGCCGAATGGCGCGGCAGGGTTTGGCAAACCTTCGCCGGGATGGCCTCGGTCAACGTCTAGAGCCGAAGGAACGGATGGTGGGATGCTCCATGGATAGCTCCGGCAGAGTCGAGCCAAGCCTACCCAGGCCGGAACCGGCGAGGGTATAATGGCCTCAACAAGCAGGTCCATCGCCCACCGCAATCCCACGCTAGACCCACCGAGGTTCGGCATGACCACCGCCAACACGACCGGCCAGACACCCAAAGTCCAGCAGCGTTTCCGGCTGCCGGACATACCAGAGCGCGAGCCAGATGAAGTGACTCAATACGACCAGATTACGAAGACCGGCAGCGCCCACTACCTGGCTCAACACCTGGGCAACCCGGAGACCACTTTGGTGGAGGCTGACCGTTGGGTCGTCGCCACCACTGATTTCGACAAGCGCCGGGCCCGCTACCCCGACCTGCTGGTGGCCTTTAACGTGAACCCGGCGGCCTACAAGGCCAGCAACGGGTACATCATTTCGGAGCAGGGGAAGGCGCCGGACTTCGTGCTGGAGGTGGCGTCGGAGAGCACGGGGGAGATGGACGTGGGTCCCAAGAGGGACTACTACGCGGCCCTGGGAATAGGGGAATACTGGCGGTTTGACGAGACTGGGGAGTACCACGGCGCGAAGTTGGCCGGGGACGTGCTGGTGGAGGGCAGGTACGTGTCGGTGGAGATAGAGGAGTTGCCGGGCGGAGTGTTGCAGGGATACAGCCCCGCATTGAACCTGAACCTGCGATGGGAGGCAGGTCGGCTGGCGTGGCACGACCCGGCCACGGGGCGGCCCATCGCAACCCTGGAGGAGGAGCGGCAGGCGCGCCTACGTGAACAGGAAACGCGTATCCAAGCCGAGGCCCGCGCCGACAATGAGCGGGAATCGCGCATCCGGGCCGAGGCCCGCAACCGGGAGTTGGAAGAGGAACTGCGCCGGTTTCGTAACAGCTAAGGTGTTGGATTAACGCGCAACGGCGACAACTTGGAATAGCCCCAAGTGCTGCCGTTGCTTTGCTCACACTGGCTGGCATAGGTGTCATTGGCGAGGCTGCCCGCGCTGGCTTTTTTGATTGGCGGCCGAAGCTGGAGATTTACTCCGCGTGGTGATCATCACCGCCGTCCGTTGTTTTACCCAGCATCACTGAACAGCCCCTTTCGTCCACGATGTGGTTCATCGACAGGCGGCCCCGGCTGTCGTAGTCGGTGGTGTAGGCGAACTCCACCTCGGCGCCCCAGGGCACCCTCCCGCCGGTGCGAATCGTGTCAGCCCCAGGCCCGCCGGCTCCCTGGACCACCACGCCGTTGCGGGAACCCTTCTTCCAGGCCATCACCTTGAGCTCCACCGGGGCCACCAGTTCCTGTGTCGTCGGTGCGAACAGGACGGCGTGCAGGCGCCGCAGCACGGGTCCCGACGGTGTGCGCCGGCCGTTCATGATCTGGGAGAGATAGGAGACAATGATGCCCGCCCGCCGGGCCACCCCGTTCTGGCTCCAGCCGTGAGCATCCATTCGCTCCCACAGTGCCTGCGGGTCCACGGTGGGAAGCTGGGCCGGTTCCACCTTGACCGGGGCTTCCAGGACATTCTCCACGCGCGCCTGGGCCGACGGGCTCAGACACCTCTCGCCCCGAGATGCCTGAGTTAGGTAGCCGCGAGACAGCCCGACCAAGTCCGCCAATTCCCCCATGCTCAGGCCCTTCTCCCGGGCCCGTTCCCGGATGTAGCTGCTTTCACCGACCTGGATCACGCCGCCCTGGCGGTAGACGACGCCAGTGCCGGGCACTTCGCCCAGGACCGCCATGGCCCTTTCCCGCAGCATGGGGGTCCAGGGCCTGCGGCCGCTGCTGACCTGCGACAGGTAACTGTAGTTAACGCCCATCAAGCGGGCCAGTTCCTTAAGGGTGTAGCCGTGGCGCCTGGCGGCGGCCCGCAGTTCGCTCTCGGGCTTGCCCCGGTGCGCCGTCTCCTGCTGTGCCCGGGCCTTTGCGTCCCTGTCCTGTAGGGTGTCAATGTCGCCGAGGGCGTTGAGTGTGCCCTCCGGGTTGTGGGTGCTCTCCGTCCTGTCGATGCTGGTAGTAGCCTTCATGTCGCTTCCTCCGAAAGGCAGAAAGCGAGCCCGGCCCGAATGGACCGACCTCGCTCTCCGGTTAAAGATGCAGGTCTTTGGGTGCGGTCCATTCAGCCGCTTAGGTGTGTCCGCCGGCGACGAAACACGAAGAGCGGGGCCGCCTCCCCGCAGTTGGGAGAGACGACCCCGCTCGTTGGCGCCTATTCGATTGTCATTGGCGGCCCATTAAGCCACCACGTTTGCCGCCACGCCGCCGGAAATGCGACGGGCCTGGATTACCGCCGGTTCACCGTTTGCTGCAACCGGCCCGTGATGACATATAATTCACATGATCGTTGTTTTTGCTGTCGTTCACCTCATTGATGTGAATCTGGTTGTAGTTGTCGCCGTTGTTGCTGACGTTCTGCCCGCTGCCGATCCGGTTGCCGACGTCGGCGACGGCGACGGCGACGGCGCTAATGATTGGCGCGACAACCTGTACCGGTAGCTTGACCCTGGTCCCTGCCACCCACTGCGCCGCATTGCAGGCAACGCCGTTGCCCGTCCCAACCCGCCCGTGCCGGCGTCGCTTGGCGAACGCCACGAGAATGTATGGCCCCTGACGCCGCAACGGACGCCGGCTCACGCCATCCCCCGCAAGACACACTGCGCCCAGGGTGGTGGTCAGCGGGTCAAACCAGGCCATGCGGATGGCGCAATACGCCCAGGGCCGGGCAGCGCAACAGGAAATGACGGTGGGGGATTGGCGCAAGGCGCGGATCGCCCAGGTTAGAGGTCAGCCGCTCAATCCAGTCGCCCGACTCCGGACACACTGCCCTCAGGGGCAGGTTGGCGCATCTCGTAACGACGGATTTGGGGTTGGCGCAGGGCGCAGTTAGCCGAGGGGGAAACTTGCCGGGTAACTGGCGTTAGGGGGACAGGGATAGGGTCGCAGTGGTACCAGCGGCCACGCCGTAAGATAACGCGCCGGTGGTAACTGCGTCGCAATATTAAGCGTCCGGTCCGCTGTTCTCAAACGACCGGAGCGTGTGGGATCAGCGGCCTGTTCAATGCTGTCCAACAGCTATTCCGCATAGGGAATGGGAGGGTTAGCAGTTGGTGATCAACTCCAACCCGAGCGTTCAAGGACAGCGAAGCAGGTCATCTGCTACGCCTGGTAAACCGTTAGAGAAAGGGACGCCGTGCTGTTTCCGGTTGCCACCTCCGCGATTCAGTCCGTGGGGCAGGGAATCCAACTTGGGTAGGGATACCAGGTGAGACGCTCCGTGCGCCTGGGTTAACGTCCCTCGCGGACGCCCATCGGGAGAGCGCGATGCTCGATCCCGCTGAGCCGGTCCGGCATGGGCGGCCGTTCGGAGAGCTGGGCTCAATCCTATGCGGCCAAACCCGGGTCCAGGGACGGGACCCTCCAGTTTTCTCGGCAGGAAGCACTGGCAAAAGCCTGATCACGTATTCCAGTATCCGGCACCACGAGGCCGAATTCAAGGGTCTTGCCGCCATCGCCCTCAAACTGTTCGCAAGACTCTAAGCACGGGCCCGCGAAGGCGTAGACCACCATCAATACCACCGGCAAGGCGTCGTCATTATCCTCACCTCAGCCCGCTACCGCCGCCACAGCCCCCGGGATGACCCACCGCCGAGCCCGGCGCAGCATTTCCAGACTGGCGCGCCTGCGCCGGAGTTTGGCCAGTTCCCCCAACCGCCAGCACAACTGTTCGTTGCGGTCCAGGTCCCACGGCGGCACCGTCTCCGGGGGCAGGAGCATCAGCCGCAGGTCCGGCCGGTCGCCGCCGTCTGCGATCCTGGCCCCATCGCTCCGTTGTACGATCCTCAACCCCCTGCAAACTTGTCGTTTTCGGCTGGGGGCCTGCCACCCGGGGCAGTTCCGACGAACGCAAACTTGTCGTTTTCCAATGTGGGCCTTGCTCGCTCGCCGCAACCGGCCCTTGACAGAAAGTATTCGCTGTTTCGGTCCGGTAGAGGGTGATTTCCCTTGAATTCAGCTTTGAAACTGCCCGCATCTGCAAACTTGCGTCCAAACCACTTTCCTGTACAACCCCCTGACCTCGCAACGTTTTTTCTCAGCATTGTCCTGGAGATGGGACCGAGGCATCAGGGGAGGCGCCAGGACCATTACATCAATGAAATCCCTTCCGAGGGATAACGGCCGGTTCTCCCGGCCCGCAGACTGGCCGCTGAACACCACATAGCCATAGGCAACGGCGGGGAATCGGTATTCCATCCTGCCAAGATCCTGCTGTAGGAAAGAAAGGGAGACAAAAAAGACGGGGCTTGTAGGGACCCGCACTCGTGCGGCCCCCTGTGAGAGGTTCTTTCCGGCGTCCCGGTGACGCACACTCAATAGCGGAGCCGGGGACGATGTCGGTGGCCCAATCCCACCAATACGAAACCTAGGTGAACAACATGTTCCTCAATCCGATAACCCAGCTCGACACGGTGGCCCAATTGCTGACCCCCAACGAGAGGCTATGCGAGACAAGACGAGAACAAACGGAAAGACGCGTCCTTCCGGGAGCAACCGGAAATCCGTTACTGCGGACAGAAATACTCCAGGGTCAACATCTCCGCAGCACACCGACGCGCAGCGGGAGAGGATGCAGGAAGGGCTCCGCATCCTGGCCAGGATCATCGCCCGCACTCACCTGGGGCGTCAGGCGGAACGGAGCAGCGCACCCGCCCCAGGTCCCCCGGCGGCAGGCGAATCCCGGCATTGAACCACCCGTCAACCGGCGCTCCGCTGATTCGTCGGCAAGGGCGCCGGGATTGCTCTCGCCCTCCGCCATCTGCGGCGCCGTCCCCCACAAGGCCCGTCCCACCAGGTGAGGCTCCCAGCGCCATCCCGTACCACAAAACTGCCTCCAAGACAATTCCTTGCGAGGCATTACCAGCGAACAATTTCTCCTGGACAATGGAGTGTTGGGCCACTATCCCAGGAGGAACGCGAATGACTATTACCAGGGCCAACACGCCAATTCCGGTGGATGAAGAACTGTCCAACAATGACCTCGACGGCGCCGTCCGCGACTACGTTCGCACCTACGTCCTGTGGCACAGCCGGGCCAAGGCCGCCGAGAGATTCGGCGTGTCCTGCCACACCCTGTGGCGCTGCCTGCAACGGGGGCGCCTGGGGAAATCCCTGCCCAGGGCGGTGACCACGACCGTCGGCGACGACACCGGCGCCATCGCAGCAGCGGCGTGGGCCATGACCGCCGTCCGCCAGGTCCGGCGCCGGGCCGCTGCCAAACCCAAGCCCTTGGCCGAGACCTGGAGGATAGGCTGCGTCTGATATGGGCCATGCCATTACCGACGAGACGATTGCGAAATTAGAATCCGGCCTGCGTCGTTCGCTGGTGTTGGATTCCGCTTGCTCGGTGTCGTGCTACGCAGTACAACGTAAGCGGCGCGAGTCTGCGCTGGTTGCAGCGGCGGCGTTTTCGGTGGCGAGACCGGGAATCGGGGTTCGCGGCGGGTCGGGGCCGGTAACTGATAGGTCATTGGTGTGAGTTCTTGGATGAACACCAGTTCGTGTGGACATTCAGGATTGAGGTGGAGCTTTGTGTTGTGCCTAAATCAAACTTCCGTGTGATCAGCCCGGCGTATGGCTTCATAGACAGGCGCTCTCGGCCAGAAGGGCAGCTCTATCACTGATGTGACAGGGCAATCCTCTGCTTTTTGAGCAAATAAGCAATGCGTCCTTAGCGCGCCCTGCTACAATTATTTTTCGAGCTTGATATACTCGACGAGTCAGGGCTGTAGAATAGTCACGGCCACTGGTGCCCGCGATTTGACTCCAGCACCTTCCGCAAGGTGGAGGACACGGGCCTGACGTTGCGGGAGTTGGAGCAGCTGCTACGGGATGTGGACTTGGAGTTGTGAACTTTGGGGGTTCTGTTGCATGTGGCGGGGCATCCATTGCAGTAACGTTGTCGGCATGAAAGAAAATTAGTAAGCAGACAGGAGCCAACGGTGAGACGGCAGGTAGGTCCAGGTGGAAATGACATTTTTGAGAATGACACTGTCGGAGGAGTTCCAGCTTTTGCCTATATGGGCATAGCATCCCGACTTCATACTGGGAAAGGGAGAGAAGCCTTCGAGCCTGACTATGGGGTGGACTTTCCGCCGAGCGTAGGAAAAGATGACCCACAGAGTGCGGTAAGTTCCGAGATTGAAAGGGCGTTGAAAGGCGTGCCATACTCGGAAGTATTGACCTCTACTAATGTTGATGCGAATACCATTGATATTGAAATCTCTGGCGGGCCTGAGGGCTGGACCATGAAATTTGGCATTAGTCTTGAGGATGGTTCTCTCGTGAATTTCCCCCTATTTGTTATTGATGAAAAGAAATTTGGACCCACAAGGGAAGGCGATGCATGAATAGTTCCCTTCTGTTTAACGTGTAACCCATGCCCACCTCCAACTTCGCCGACAAGACTATCTGGACGGGCGACAACCTGGAGATCCTGCGCGGGATGAACAGCGAGTGCGTCGACCTGATTTACCTCGACCCGCCGTTCAATTCCAACCAGGACTACGCCGCCCCGGTGGGCAGCGCGGCGGCGGGCGCAGCGTTCAAGGACACTTGGACGCTGTCCGACTTGGACGTGGCGTGGATGGGGCTGATTGCCGACGAGCAGCCCGCGCTGGCCCACGTGATCAAGACGGCTAGCCTGACCCACGGCAAGGGAATGCAGTCGTACCTGACGATGATGGCTGTGCGGCTGATGGAGATGCACCGGGTCCTGAAGCCCACGGGCAGCATCTACCTGCACTGTGACCCCACCGCTAGCCACTACCTGAAGCTGCTAATGGACGCGGTGTTTGGGGTGGGGCAGTTCAGGAATGAGCTGACGTGGAAGCGAACCAGCGCCCACAGCGATGCCCGGCGGTTTGCTAGCGTCTCTGATCGTATTCTCTTTTATGCCTCCGACGGTTCCACATGGCACACGCAGTATTTGACCCTTGGGGAAGGTTACGTGTCTCGTGACTACCGCTACATTGATGCGCGAGGCCGCTATCGAATGGATAATTTGACCGGGCCAGGACTGTCCAATGGTGAATCAGGGGAACCTTGGCGCGGATACGACCCCGGACAAAGCGGGCGATGCTGGAGTGTCCCCAAAAGAGGCAATTACGCGCGTTGGATTGACGGAAATCTCATACCCGGGTACCAGGAAATTGAGGGTGTTCACGCCCGCTTGGGCGCCTTGGAAGAAGAGGGGCTAATTGATTGGACACAAAACGGGTATCCACGCCTAAAACGGTATTTAGCGGCTTCCCCAGGTGAAGCGGTTTCCGACTTTGTTGCGGACATTCAGAACGTAAACAACCGATCGAAAGAACATATCGGCTACCCAACACAGAAACCCCTGGCCCTACTGGAGCGCATCATCAAGGCTAGCAGCAACGAAGGCGACATTGTCCTCGACCCCTTCTGCGGTTGCGCCACCGCCTGCATCGCCGCCGACAAATTGGGACGCAAGTGGGTCGGCATCGACATTTCCCACAAGGCCGTCGAGCTGGTCAACATGCGACTCCAGCAGACCATGGGAAGCCTGTTCCACCACGGCTACGTCACCGCTCGCACTGACATCCCGCGCCGCACGGACATAGACACCCCCATTCCCTACCGCCAGAACAAGCACGTCCTGTTCGGCCAGCAGGAGGGGCTGTGCGTCGGCTGCAAGGGCGATTTCCCGTTCAAGCTGTTCGAGGTAGACCACCGCGTGCCCCGCTCCCGTGGCGGCACGGACCACCTGGACAACCTGCAACTACTATGCTCAAGCTGCAACCGCATCAAGGGCGACCGCCCCCAAGAGTACCTCGTTGCAAGGCTGGCGGAGATTGGGGTGTAGGAGGCACTATTGTGGCAGACCAGAAAATTTTCAGCTTCGCAACTGAACGACAGATGGCAAGATTCCTCTTGGAAGATGATAGGGTTTGGTACCCCCATTTCGTGGAAGAAGTACTGAAACGGGAATCAACAGGAGCGACAACCGTCTCTGGATTGATGGAATTCCAAGTCCTGTGCAAAGACAGCATTGGCAATGAAATACCCTTTCCCATCGACCTCATCATACGCACAACCTTTGACCCAGCACAGAGCGCGGCCTTGAAAGATGACGAAATCAAACAGCGCGAAAGGATGGAGGAACTCAGACAGCGGCGATTAAGGGGCTATATGGAAATTTGAAAAGGGCACGGCAAGCAGAAGCGTGAAAGGACGCAACACCGCGTATGAGAACCAGACGGAAGCCAAGGAATCTGGCAGGTATCCATGCAAGGAATGTCTGCAGGTAAAGCAGCGGAATCCCTAGTGGACTACGCTGTTGATGTAGCGAAGCGCAACGCCGATTCACCTAGTCTTCCTTAAGGAGAAAACAATGACTGCGCAACCGTTTTCCGGCACTCCTATCACCGTTATCACCACCCAGCCAACAAATCCAGGGACACAGCCGTTGATCTTGCTCAGGATTGGCGATAAGTCTTGGGCTTTAGATGCAATGGAAGCTATTCAAATGTCTCGCGAGCTGAGAGTTGAGGCGGCAAAGAGCCCAGGGGATGAAAAGACAATCAGGTACACAATAAACGAGACCACGTGGGAACTCTCAGGCAATGCCGCTTTGCGCATGGCCAGTGCAATCGAGAACGAAATATCCAAGATTTAAGGCGGTTATTGGCATGGCGGACGAAATAGTTAGCACGTGGGCCGACGTGGGCGAACTGGTTGACGAACTAATTACAGACAAGGATAACGACCGGAAGGCCCGAGTGAAGCATCTGGAAATCGGAGACCTCTTGACCATGCATTATCGCCTTCAGGATGGTCAAGGAAATCCCATTATCTGGCCTCTGACTCTTATCTCCGACACTACACCGAGACGATGACCCCCCACAGCACAGCCCCGGCAGGAGGAGGACCGTTGACCACATCCGGCACTGAGGCAGTTGCGGACCACGTGAATCAGACCCGCGAATTCTTAGCCAAGAGCAGGGAGTACCTGACCTTGGGCGACCTGCATCGGGCGTCCGAAAAGGGCTGGAGCGCCGCCGCCCACATGGTCAAAGCCGTGGCCATCGCCCAGGGTTGGGAATACGAGAGGCACAGCGACTTCAGCCAAGTGCTACATTAGGCATACCTGGCCACCAGAAACGACCGGATCAGGCTGTTGCGAGGCCGAGGAACACCGCGAGCGCGCCATCGCGGTGGTCACCGACGCTAGAGCCCGTAGTCGGTGGATGAGCTGTTCGCCCACACCTGGCCTCACGCGACCCTCCAATACCGATTCCTCCACCAAAAACGCTACTCCTGCCATAATCAGCTCACACTCGCGCTACTGGCGCCGGACTGCGCAACACGATGCTGAGTAGGTATAATCCGACACCGGCGAAAGCTGCAGGTCGGATTTTCAATTTCGCAATCGTCTCTACTGACACCTGCCTGCTGACCGCCACGCTCCCGGTCTGCTACGCTCGATACATGAGCGTCTCAGACCAAGAACTGCTGCACCACCTGAGCCGGATGCCCTTCGTGGACACTGCTGAACTGGCGATGATCACCGGGGAGGCCCACGCGACGGTCCACCGAGGTTTGACTGGCCTGCTGGACGACGGCCTGGCCGGGCGCGTCGGCCACGGCACCGCCCACCTGGCGTCGAGCAAGCGATACTACCTGACGAGGAAAGGCGTCGGCGAAGCCGCCGGTATTCTCGGATTCGACACCTCATCAGACTACGTGCGGGCCTACCCGGCGTCCAGGGAGTGGCTCACTCTGCTCATCCGCCGGATGGACGCCGTGGCCTCCATTTACCGCCTGGCCGCGTCCCTGTCTCCCGGGACCGACGGGCTGCGGACACAGGTGGACTTCCACCGCCGGGGCCGGTTCGACGCCGTGATCACCCGGCACGACGGGCGCAGCTTCGGCGTGGTGCGCCAGGGTCCGGCGCTAAGGCGGCGCTCCCTCTACGACCGGCTGCGGGCCATCGCCGGATACGACTACCGGCGGCGCCCCGGCACGGTCCTGGTGCTGACCCCCAGCGTCTGGGAACAGCGGCTGACGACCCGGTTCTGCGAGAAGCTGAACATCGACGACTGCTACGTGGCTGTGGAGTCCCGGGAGGCGCTTGAGTACCCTAACAGCAACGTCTGGCGCTATACCTCATGGCTATTCGGCAGCCTGACCTACTCGCTGGAATTCATCAGCACTCGCGGCAGCCCAAACCGAGGGCGTTTCACGGAAGCGCCGGAGCGCAAGCGGGCGTCGCTGCCCGACCCGGAGCGCCTGGTCTCACCGGCGCCGGCCTTCGGCCTGACCCCGTCGGAAAAGCGGACGCTGGACCAGATCACCGACCACCCGATGATTCCCCGGGAGCACCTGGTCCGCTGGCTGGGAGTCTCCGAGGGCAGGGTCAGCCAGATGCTGCACAACCTGGTGAACGCCTGCGGCCTTGTCGAACGCCGGGGCAAGCGCGGCGACGTCCGCTACACCCTGTCGGAGGAGGGCATCCGCTACGTCACCCACCGGGACCGGGCCGAACTGCCGACGACGCGGGGCATCTGGAGCACAGAGCTAAACACGGACAAACACGGAGGGCCCCGGCACCTGGGCCACCGCATCGAGACCTGGGCCAGGCAGACCAGGCACGTCGACGGGGTGACCTGGTTCCTGTCGGAGCTGGCTGCCGAAGCGCGGGCTACAACATACTCCGAGCTGACCTGGTCCATCCCCACGGCCAAGACCGACCGGGCCTTCGACTGGGGGGAGTCGGCCATCGCCCCCGACGCCGTGGGCCATCTCATTGTTGACGGTCTGCACGTCCCCTTCTACCTGGAGCACGAGCTGCGCGCCCGCCACCCCAAGGGAGTCCTGGCCCGCCTGAGGCCCTACACCCGCTATTACCACTCCAACGCTCCCGGGGAGGACATGGCCCCCTTTCCCATCACCCTGTTCGTGGTGGACAACGAGGAGGTGGAGGAGACCTACGCTAGGACGGCGGCCGGGATGAACCTGATGACGCTGCCCATCCTGGTGTCATCCGCAGACACCCTGACCCGGCGGGGGCTGCTGGGGCGGTCCTGGCGTCCCCTGTGGGAATCGCGTTCCCTGAGGCTGGCGCTGTCGGGACTGCGGGCATACCAGTGGGACTCGCTGCGGCACCGGATGCGTCCAATAGAGGGGGCTACGTGATGGGGCAACTGACGCGGCCCCATCTGCCCTCTACGCCCGCTGGGTGTGCAAAACTGTCCCCGCAGGCCCGGATTTGGTGGTGCGGAAGGCCGAAATAGGGCCCAAACCCCCCGGTTTCAGCTACGGAATGGGGTTGATGCATCGCTTGACCAGTCATGTGCAATAATGAAAAGCGAGGCTAAAATACATAGAGGAAAATGTACCAGTTTTGTACCACTTGCAGGTCCCCGACGTGTCAGCCCATAGCGAGGTGAAAAGCTATGTCAGAGCAAATCCGCTGGGTGTCCAAGGCGGAGGCAGCGGAGGAGCTGGAGGTATCCATGTCCACCCTGGACCGGATGATCCGGCGTGGCGAGGTCGAGGTTCGCCGGGAGGGGCGCCGGGTGTACGTGCAGATGGAAGGGCCGGAGTACCCAAGCGACGAGGAACTGCTGCTCCGGTCCCTCGCCAGAGAGGAGGAGCTTCGGCGGACCGTGCGGGAGTTGGAGCGGAGCGTATCCGAGTGGCAGCTCAGGGCGTCCGAGTTGGAGCGAGAGCGGGACGAGGCCCGGGAGTCCGCCGCCAACGCCAACCGGCCTTACTACGAGCTTGAGATGGAGCACCGGAGGGAGGTCGATGCGCACAAGGATACGAAAGAGGCGCTCGTGGCATCTCGCGTAGGCGCTCTGGTGCTGCTTGTGCTGCTGGTCGGTCTCGTTCTCCTGTGGTGGTTCGTGCTGCGGTAGAAGGGGAGCCTCGACCACTCGCCTACGCCAACTATCAGATGGTTATCGATGCAAGCAGTTGCCGGGAACGCCAGTGTTGTCACCTCGCCTTGATGTCCACTGCAGGAGGTGATTGACCGAGCCACCGCGACCTGATACAAGTTCAAATGATTGGTGTTCAGAATGTCCTAATGATCGCGAATACCACTGATCTAATGACCCTGGTTTTCGACAAGGGCGGATATTCAGGCAAAGCGGTGGAGACTTGGACACACTTCGAGACCTCAAAGAGCAAGAGGTGGACAATAGGGTCTATCCGCCGTGTCGGGAGGGTCTCCGTTTTATGTTGCTCGAACACGACAAATTAAGGATCAATGCGGCGTTCGAAAGTAGAGACAGCGCGGAACTCAACCGAGCCATTGACGAAATCATCGGCCAGTAGCCGCGATGATCCCGCAGCGTCCGCCAATTGAGTTGGCGGGTAAGCAGTAGCTTTGCGGCTAGTTCGGGCCGCCTGGAGGTCCACCAATTGCCGCAAACTGGCGTCCTCTGCCTCCAGCTCAGCCATCCGCCGCTCCACGGCATCGCCGTCCATCTCCACAGCATCACCGCCCGCAACCTCCGGCGCAACGTCCCCGTGCCCGTCGGCTCCGCCCGCATCCCGTAAGTCCAGCAGCGCCTGCCGCATACGTCGGGACACCCCCCGGGAGTCGCAGCACAACGCCAGCGTGCGGTAGTTCACCCCCAGGGTATCGGCAGCGGGCACCCGGCCCCGTTCCGCCACCACGGCGTCCAGCAGGTCCAATAGAGCGTCGTCCTATAGGGGCGTGTCAGGCTCCTCCCCGGCGTCATGGTCAACCTCGAAAGCGTGCTCGTCGCGGTCGTTCACTGGCCTCACCATGGGTCGGGACTACAATGACTGCAATGCAATCCTTCCGTTTCTCCTTTCAGGCCGCCCACTGCGGAAAACCGCTGTAGAAGATTGCAGTCCGACGCGCCGGGTCCGCCAGCGAGAGATTCGCCAGTTCACCGCGACCGGGCCTCCGTGGGGCAGGTCCTGGACCGCTGGACCGCCGAACCCAGCGTCAACAACCCGCAGGTCTACGCCGGCACCGCCCTGCGAGCGATGGCGTCGCAGCCGGAGCACCACGACGCCCTGACCACCCTGGCCGCCAAGCTCGCTTCCAAATGCTCCCACAGCCGCGACTACGGCCTCCTGGACCTGCTGCCCACCTCCCGCTCCGCCGTGGGGTACTGGCACGACGACAAGAACTACGTGGTCCACCCCGACGTGTCCTTCACCCTGGACCTGCCCGAGGGATACCGGCACTGCTTTATGGAGTTCGAGCGCCGGGCCACCACGCCAAGACGGGTGCGCGCCCGTCTGGAGAACTATCGCCGCTATTTCCACAGCGGTTATGCCCGCCGGGACCACGGCGGTGAGTTGCCCCTAGTGCTGTTCGTGTTCGAGACGGAGGACGACGAGGACGCCTTCCTGGACTCCGCCAGCTACGTCGACCACGCCCCCTTTGCCAGTTCCAACCTGGAGACCATCACACAGAGAGGCATCCTGTCTGACACGTGGCTGCCGCCCGCCCCGGAACCCTGGGAAAGGCTGCAATTGCAGCGACTGGTCAAGGTGCAACTTTTCCGGTGAAGCGGTTCCCCGGGTTTCCTGTAGGAGCGGGACCATCCAATAGGAATGACAGGGGTTTTCCCAGTCCTAACCCTGTTTGACCCCCAAAGTCCTCCGGGCGGCATTTTGTTGCAGAAATCGGGACTTTCGGCAGAGGCGGACCGGTCCCGTCCCTGTGGACGAAAAAGCCGCTGGCACGTATGACACAAGAGGATTGACCCGTAAATGAGACGAGATGACACGAGGGGAGGTGAGGACATGAGACTGCTGACCAAGGCGGAAGCCTGCCGGGAGCTGAGTTTGTCCCTGTCCACGCTGAACCGGCGGATCGCCGCCGGGGAGGTGCCGGTAAGACGGGAGCCGCGCGGACGGCGGCACCGGGTGTACGTGATCCTGGACGACGACCCGCCAGAGGACGGCGGGGCTGCTGGCCCGGCAATGTCGTTGGCCCAAGAACGGACACGCGGCCTGGAGAAACAGGTTTCTTTGCTCCAAGAGCAGCTTGAATGGGAGCGGCAGCGCAACGCCGGGCTGGTGGGCGAATTGAACGCGGCGCAGGAATGGCTCGGCCCTTGGTGGCGTCTCGGGGGTGCCGCCCCCACGGAGCGCCGTCCCAATGGAAGAGGTGATGGGAGATATACCGATGGCAAACCATGAGGCCTCGGACCACCGCCAAGGGCGGCGAGATCATGTACAACTGGGGCGAAGTAACCATGTACCACCTGCCTGACGGTTGGCAGCGGCAAGTAGGCAAAGCGGCGAAGTTGCAGGAGAGGGAAGAGGCAGTGGTGACCGTGCGGCCCATTCTTGCTCAGGAGGGTCTGGAGCCTGGAACGCCGCGTTTTGCCGGCTGTGCTTTAGCCCGTGGCTCTCACCGTTCAACTCCAGGATATGTACGCGTTGGGTGAGGCAAACCGGCAGGGCCCTGTTCAAGTTCTCCCAGCCGAAGACCTCGGTCTATTCGTCTAAGAGTAGATTGGGGAGACCCCGATGGAGACCCGCTCGTAGCGCGGTCTGAAGCCCTCGAAGAGCAAGACCGGCCCTGAGTGGGACAAAGCCACGAAGTCCAGCTAGTTGATTATCAGCTGGTCATCTATGAATGTTGACACTCAATCTACCACTCCAAGGAACGTTCTGAGTGTGCATGGTCCGGCAGCCTGTAAGACAGTCCGGAGTCGTGGTAGGCCGACGCTGCCAGTAGGGTTGAAAAACCTTTGGTCCCTTCCTTGCGCCGTCTGGCAAGCAGTCTCTGAATACGCTGATCAAGCTTGAACAAGAAAAGGGCAGAGGGCAGTCTCTTTCGGGGGAATTTCAATTGGTCAGCCAGATCATTTCCTATCAGCGCCCGGGAAATGGGGTATATGATGTTTTTCACCAATTTTCTGCGCTCCTCGGGGTCCTCGATCCCCGCGACCAGAGGGGCGGAATTTATCAAAGCATTGGTCATTACAACCGATTCCAGCGTGGGGGGAGGCTCACAAATTGAACCGATCCTGTAAAGGTGCAGGGCGTCGCTTTCATCGGCAAAGAGGATTGTCTCGGGGATTCCCATCAGGTAACCGGCATATCGCCATACTGCGTGGAATCCAGCCCGTTCCTCTGCGTCGTATTGAGCTCCCAAAGCCTCCGAATGTCTGACGGTACGGGCGGCAAGACAGGCGACCGCGTAGCCCATGTGTGCAGCACTCAAGGGCACACCCCAAGCGCTCTCTTCCCATTCACCAGACTGAGCCAGCAGTCGCCTGGTCTGAGCGTGAACGAAGCGGATGCGAACTGATAATTTCCAACCGTCACCATGCCGTTCAAGACCACCTGGCCAGAATATCTCCATCTGGTGGCGGTTGTTTTGTTTGAGCCTCCATACGCCATTGTCGAAAATGCGTCCGGTCTGCACAAACGACTTGCTTATGAGGGTCGAAAAGCCGTCTATCAGCACCCCGGTTACAAACGCCGAAAGTACCAGGACAGAGTTTTTCTGGAATCCACGGATGCCCGGCCTAAAGAGGTCGTAGTCAAGCCAATCAGGATCTGGTTGCGGCGAGTCGACGAAGAAATTCCGCAGTGCTTGCGGTGCATCCTGCAATCCATCTCGATCTTCGTCCATCCCGGCGCGGAGGAACTTGTGGACCTGTTCCTGGGGTAACTCTGCCAGCTCCTCCACCAAAGCATCCATGACCGGGTCGCCAATGATGGTGTGAGCGACATAGTTGTCCGCAGTCCTCTGGTCAATCAGACGTGCTTGGTCGTATCCCGCTTGATAATCAGATGGTACTTCCATCTTTCAACATCCCGTATGGTACGCTAGAGCAGATATTAGCCGGGATTCCCAATATTGGGAATCCCGGCTTAAACTTGACAGGTGAGCCTCAAGGTGAATTTCCTATTCCGTAGGCCTACGGAAGGGTGAATAATGGACTCAAGGAAAATCACACCACTGCATAGCACCATGTTGACCCTGCTCGACCAGATGGAGTCTGACTTTGCGGTAGCGCGCGAGGAAGGCTACGGCTTGGACAAAGACTTGAAGTGCTATTGCGAGTTGCTTCGGCCGACAATAAGGCTTACGCCGTACAACCCCGGTGCCGCCCCCCTGACGGTGGCTTTCTCAACCACTTCCGAACTGGCCTTGAGGCTTGGAAACTGGTTCAAGGAAACGCTCCCCTTCGGCGGGTCTGGGAACCCGGAGGATGACTTACGGCGTTTGACGGACAGTTTGGCTAGGGGACAACTACGGGAAGGAACTTACTCTGATCCAAGGCTCGCAAATATTGACGCCAAAGGGCGTTTCTGGAATTCCTTTGATCCGAAAGTTGGTCGAACCAAGGGATTTATCTGGGGCAAGGACTGGGCAAGAGGCCATAACGCCAGGAAACCGGAGGACGGCGGCATACAATGGCAGCCGTGGCCAAGGCGTTCCTTGGCCGATTGAACTTGCTGAATCGTAGCTTACAGTGGAAACCGGCGGCCCGGCCAGCCCCACAACGAAAGAGAGCCGGGAGCAGTAGCACCGTATGCCCAACATTGTCTACGTCCTGACAAACCCCGCGATGCCCGGATTCGTCAAGATAGGGATGACAGACGGGTCCGATGTGCAGACCAGAATGAACAGCCTCTACTCGACCGGGGTTCCATTTCCCTTCGAATGCGCCATCGCCTGGGAAATTGAGGGCCGGGATGCATGGGAGATAGAAAACGCGCTGCACACCGCCTTTGGCCCACAACGAGGAAACCGCTCCAGGGAGTTTTTCGAGGTTGAGCCGGAGCAGGTACAGGTACTTCTGCGGGTTATGCCCGGCAGGGACGTAACACCCCGACCCCCTACTGCGGTGGGTGAAACCAGAGACGAAGACCAGGATGCCGCAGTCGAGTACAAGGTGCGCCGGACTCGGACCGACGAGCTTCAATTCCTGGAGTCGCTGAACGAGCCAGGAAAGAGGTTTTACGAGAGGGTGCTGGCTCTCGGCAGGTCAGACGACTTGCTCATAAGCTGGGGCAGGAAGGGGTTTTCCCTGAACGTGCTCGCCAACGGCAAGAGGATCGGCATCTGCTGGGGATATCCGCCCTCAGCTAACAATCAGAGTCTGTACACCGGGTTTGGCGCCATCAAGGAGAAACTCCAGGTCTCGTCGGACGTGCTTGCAACGTTGAGATCAGATGCGCTGGCGACCGGCCTCTTTTCACCGGCGGGGCGAGGCGACGATCTGCGATGTGCGACCGACAACCATCTCGACGAACACCAGTTGACCAGCGTCGTCGATTGGTTGACCGGTGTCGCCACAACCATTAGAGAGATAGAAGTCAAGGAACCCTTGGATGATTGAAGAGTTGACACCACGGGGTCCGCACCCCTCTCAACGCACGAAGCGTTTGCTCTGTACCGCACGTAGCAAAGAGGAGCAGACCACCTTCAGGCCGTCGCCCAGCACGGAGCTCCCCAATGTCGTAACCATCTTGGATTCGGTGATATGAAGCCGAAGTTGATGGAACTCATCGCCCGCGCCCCTTGGCGGGAGGCGGTGACCTATCGGGAGACCTGGCCCCACGAATACGCTTTATCCGAAAAGGACGGCCAGCGGGAACTTCTTGAGGCCATATGCGAACGGTTCCGGGCCGGTGAGGGCGTGTCCGCTCGCTTCTTTCGCATGAAAAACATCTACCTCTTCATTGACGACCACAAGTATTGGCTGATGACCGATTACAATTACATTGACCCGAATAACGACGAGGGTGACTACGTGATAAATGGTGCCCGTCTCTACCGCGACAGGCGTGACTTTGTGATCCAGCCTGGAGATACCGGTAACCCCGGGGACTACCCCGTTAACCCACCGCAACAATTGTGATGGCACGCTCGCGCAAAGGAGTATTCCTATGGTTCAAGAGTCAACCTTGCTGGCTTACCTAATTCCCAGGCTGACAAGTCGGGTGGAGGACACAGCGACGGACGCTTTGGCCTTCATCCTCAACAAGTCGTCGGCTTGCCGAGAGACCCTGGATTTCCTTGTACGGGATGGCGACATCCACGTGGATTCGCTGACCAATTTCCAAACCCAGGTCACCTACGAGGATGGGTCTCGCCCTGACATGGTCGGCTATGACCAGGATGGTAAGAAACTCCTGCTCGTCGAGTCGAAATTCTGGGCCAGTCTCCTCCAGGGCCAAGCGAGCGGTTATTTCGGCCAGCTGGAAGAAAAAGGACCGGGGGTCCTGATGTTTATTGCCCCGAGCACCAGATTGGAGACGTTGTGGGCAGAGATCAAACGCCAGATGGAAACAGGCCCAGATGGTGTTCAATTGGAGGTAGTGGAAACGGCGGAGCAAATGCGCAGGGCCACGATTGCGGAATCGGACAAGCGTCTGATGCTGGTTAGCTGGACACTGCTGCTGGACCGTTTGGCCGCTGCCGTTCCATCTGATTCGCCGATTGCTTCAGACATTCAACAGCTTCGCGGCCTAGCCCAGAGGGAAGACAGCGAGGCGTTCCTGCCAATCAACATGGATGAACTTGGCCCTTCACTGGCCCGCAGGGTCCAGTGGCTGAATCGGCTGATTGACGATGTTGTGGATGGACATGGGGTAAAGGAAGGCTGGATGTCCGTCAGAGGGTTGCGAGCCGCGCCCCAGCGGTATGGCTATGGGCGGTACTTCAGATTTAGAAACAACCAGGGCGACGTGCTCCCAGGCGACCTGTTCCTGAGCGTGAATTTCCATCGGTGGGCGGACAGCGGCGATACTCCATTGTGGCTCTGGATTAGCCGTAAATTTTCGGCAGGCGCGCCTCAACTGCGGGTCAGCCTGCCTTCGGTGAATAAATACGGAAGCAACCGGCCTTATGAAGTGCCCATCCGTTTGACCACGGGCGCAGAATATAGTCGTGTGTTGTCCAATGTCGTCCGCCAGGTAAGAGAAGTCGGAGAAATGGTTGAAGACCAGTAGCCACAGCGAGCCCCCAATGCCTCACGCCCTCACAGTTTGGCCCGTTTCGGTGTCTGATGTGCTTGCACTGACGTAACTAACTCACTACAATATTTCTGGATTTCCATCTTCCGGCCGTAAGCGCATTATTAGGAGGCACGGTATGGCCCTGGACCAAAAGGGAAAATACCTGGATATGGTACTCCGGGGCAAGTACCAGCCACTGTACCAGTACCTCAGCGGCCTTCAGGCGCAGGATTGGAGGACCTCTTTCAGCGAGGTCGAAGCGGTCATCGGGTTTGAACTGCCTCCGTCGGCACGGCTGCACCGGCCCTGGTGGGGCAATCAGCGGGGCGGCAATGGCCACAGCCACGCCCTCGCTTGGAGCGTGGCCGGCTGGGAGACGGCGGAGGTCGATATGGAGGGCGAGACGCTGCTGTTCCGGCGAACGGACCTCAATCCCGTACCCAGGCTTACTCTCGACGAGGCATGGCCGGTACACCCCGCTGCGGTGTGGCCGAAGGGCCTGAGTCTCAGGCGAGAGGACCTGTACGAGAATAGGGCCTGACCTCCCATGTTCATTGACACCAACGTGCTGGTGAACTCCCGCGTCCCCGGCGCGCCGCACCACGACGCGGCCCGGTCAGGCCTGGAGCGAGCCTTTCGAGACCCCGAACCGCTCATGATCAGCCGTCAGGTCATACGCGAGTACCTGTCCGTGGTCACCCGTCCACAGACCTGGCCGGTGGCCATCACCCGCGAGGAAGCCCTGGAAGACGTGAGCAGGCTGACCGGCAATTTCCAGGTGCTTGAGGACGGCCCCGCCGTCACCGAGTTGCTGGTGGCGCTGTGCCGGGAGGTTCCCGCCGGGGGGCGGCAGATTCACGACGCCAACATCGTCGCCACCATGCTGGCCCGTGGGGAGCGCCGGCTGCTGACGTTCAACGCCGCTGACTTTCGCCGTTACGGTGAACGCATAGAGTTGGTGGAAATCTAGCCGGTTGGGTTCCATATATTCGCCCAAGGAGGACGACATGAAGAAACATTTCCAACCCCTCACCCCGGCGGCGCTCTACGCCCGGGTCTCCAGCGACCGCCAGGACGTGGACCTGTCCGTGGCCGCCCAGATGCGGGCGCTGAGAGACTACGCCAAGAACAACGGCTACTCCGTGGCCCGCGAGTACGTGGACGAGGCCGAGAGCGGCCGCATCGCCGATAGGCCCCAGTTCCGCCAGATGATCGACGAGGGCGGCAAGGCCACGGCGCCGTTTGAGGTGATTCTTGTCTGGAAATTCAGTAGATTCACCCGCAAGCGGGAGCACGCGGTAGCGTTCAAGTCCATGCTGAGACGCAAGGGCATCCGCGTCGTCTCCATCACCGAGCATGCTGACGACTCCCCCACCGGTAAGCTGATGGAGGCCATCATCGAGTCCGTGGACGAATTCTACTCGGAAAATCTTGCCGAAGAAGTAAAGCGGGGAATGCGGGAAGCGGCGTCCAGGGGCTATTTCCTTGCCTCCAAGGCCCCCTTCGGCTACAACCGCATCAAGGTCAGCGACGGGGTGAAGGACCGCCCCACCCTGGAGGTCGACCCGGTGGCCGCGCCCATCGTCAAGGAGATTTTCGAGAGTTCCCGTAGGGGCAACGGGCTCGCGGAAATCTGCAAGGAATTGAACGGCCAGGGCATCACCAACAAGGGCAAACGCTGGCAGAAGAACGTCATCCACTACCTGCTCACCAACGAGGCATATACCGGCACCGCCGTCTGGGGAGTCAAGAGCAAGGATGCGAAGGCGGGAGAGCCGGTCAGGGTGGAGAACGCCTGGCCCGCCCTGGTTTCAAGGGAGCTGTTTGACGAGGTTCAACAGGGACTCCACCAGCGGGCGCCCACGGTGGCGCGGCCCGGACGAGTGGGCAGCCAGTACCTGCTGAGCGGGTTGCTCCGCTGCGGGGTGTGCGGCAGGCCCTACTCGGCCCAGGGGGCCAAGAGCGGCCAGTTCGCCTACTACGTCTGCGCCAGCCTGTTCCGCGAGGGAGCGGGAGCGTGCAGCAACGGGCGCTACCTGAACGCCAGCAAGGTGGAGGACCTGGTGATCGAGAAGGTCAGGGAGCGAATACTCACCGAGGAGACCATCACCGAGTTGGTGACCTTGGTCGCCGAGGAGATCGACAACCTGGCCGGTGAGGTCAACGGGCGGCTGACCGCCATCAACAGTGAGCTATCGGACGTGGAGAGCCGGTTGGAGAACCTCTACCAGGCCCTGGAGACAAAGCAGTTGCCCATCGAGGTGATCTCTCCCCGCATCCTCGCCCTGAAGAGCCGCCAGGACCAGTTGACGGCGGCGCGGGAGGGGGCCGAGGCCCAGTTGGAGCAGCGTCGGGCGAAGTTGCCCACGTCGAAGGAGATCAAGGGGTACGTGGCGGATTTCCACGCACTCTTCCAAGACGGCACATTCCCGGAGCGGAAGGCCCTGATCCGCAACTTCGTGCAGGGCATCGAGATCGTGGGGGACGAGGCGGTTCTGACGTACACCATCCCCATGCCGCAGGATGGGGTGACGTCGGAATCGGCCTCGGTTCTTGATTTTGTCCAGTCCGGCCCACCTTTTTTGACGATAGGCAGAACCGCGCCGTCGAGGGCCACCTTCTCGGTGGCCCCTCCGGGTATTAGGCTATCTTCGGGCATTGGCACGGTATAGCGCAGCAGGGCGTCGTCGGGAGTGACGACAATCTCCTTGACGAAGGACTCGATGAAGGCCCGGCGCTCGGTGAGCTCGCTCTCGACCAGGAAGTCCCGCATATCCCTGGCGTAGGCCGCGATGGTCTCCACGTCGTCCAGGACCTCTCTCCGCTCTGCCAGGATGGCCCTGGCCTCCTCCGCCGCTTCCTCCAGGCGTTCCTGCCGCTCCCGGTGCTCCCTGATGCGGTCCGAGGCGTCGGCCATCTCGATGTCGCTGTTCTCGATGAAGTGCCAGACGCGGGCCAGCTTCCGCTTCACCTCCTCCAGTTCCGTCTCCACGGTCTCCAGCCGCTGGCGCTGCTCGGCGGCAATGCCGTCCATCTCCTCGTCCACCGCCTTGACCAGCTCGGTGATGCTGCCGTCAGTCAGAATGTTGGAGCGAATCTTCTCCACCACCAGCTCCTCGAAGCGGCGGGCGTTAAGCCTGGGGGAATCGCAGGCCCCGCTGCCCTGCTTGATCAGGGACTGGCAGACGTAGTAGGCGAACTGGCCGCTCTTGGCGTCCTGGCCGGAAAGGGCCCGCTTGCACCTGTGGCACTTGACCAGCCCGCTGAGCAGGTAGGTGCTGCCCACCCTCCGGGGGTGGGTGCGCTTGGGGGCGCGGGAGTGCATCAGCTTGTTGACGCGGCGGAACTGGGCCTTGGAGACGATGGCGGGAAAGGCCTTCTCGATGCGCACCGGGTCGGCCTTGTCCTTCCCTTGGCTGCCCCAGAGCAAAGTGCCGGTGTAGACCTCGTTTCTGAGGATGAAGTGGACGCCGTTCTTGGACCATAGCTTGCCGGTGGGGCTGGCGATGCCCTCGTCGTTGAGGGTGCGGGTGATCTTGAGCATACCGGTGCCGGCCTCGGCCAGGTCGTAGATGCGCTTGACCACGGGTACGGCGCCCTGGTCCAGTTCGAGGGTGGGGCGCTTCTTGGCCCCGTCCGCCACCATGACCCGGTTGTAGCCGTAGGGGGTGCGGCTGCCCATCCAGTAGCCCCGGGAGGCGGCCTCCCGCATTCCCCGCTTGACCTCCTCGGCAAGATTTTCGCTATAGAACTCGTCTACGGACTCGATTATGGCCTCCATGAGCTTGCCGGTGGGGGTGTCGTCGGCGTGCTCGGTGATGGAGACCACCCTTACGCCCTTGCGCCGGAGCATGGACTTGAAGGCCACGGCGTGCTCCCGCTTGCGGGTGAACCTGCTAAATTTCCAGACGAGGATATGGCGGATGCAAATGCGACAGAATCGGGCCCAGAGGGATCGGGGTCAAGGAACTCCGGGTCATGAGAATCATCGTCGATGGGTATGGCCAGGGTGATATCCACGTTGTTGTCCCGGTCGATTACGACCTGCTCCACGACCATCTGGAGAATGTCCTTGCGCTGTTCATCGGTCAAGTCGTCCAGGCCCTTGCCTATCTCCGTGGCCCATGCGAGCACAGCCTCCATGAGGCGGCGTTTCTCGACTCCGCCAGCCTCCCGCGCTCGGTATTCGTCCAGCTTCCCCCTGGCGCTCTCCAGCCGCTCGGTGATGAACCTGCGCTGATGGTCGAGCTGGCTCTCGGTGATCTTCCCCGACACGAACAGCCGGATGGCCCGGTCCTCCTCCAACTGGATGCTCCGCAGGTCCCGCTCGGCCTGGGCGATATCCGCCTCCAACCCACTCTTATCCTGGGAATCGAGGGAGCCGATGCCGGCGGCGATCAGTCCAGGGTTTTGAAGCACCCGCTTAACCTCGCTCCATACCGGTTCCTCCAGCCGTTCCGCACGGATGTAGTGCCGCTCTCGGCAATGAAGGCGGAGGCTCTGCATCCCGTTGCACTTGTAGTAGCGGCGGGGGATGGTCAGGTCGTAGCGGTATCTCTTTTCGCCGCGACCGCTGGAGGTTCTCCAGGTGGACTTGGCGTGAAAGTTGTGGCCGCACTCGCCGCACCTGAGCAGGTGCTGCAGCAGGTAGAGCACCTTGGTGTTCCTCCTGGCCCTACTTCTGCGCTGCTTCTTCAATACCTGGGCTCGCTCCCAGGTCTCATGGTCGATGATCTGCGGGACCGGGACCTCAATCCAGGTATCCTCCGGTTGTTGGTATACCTTGGTCCCGTCCTCGGTGGAGATGACGCGTTCCTTGCCGTAGACCCAGGTGCCGGTGTAGGTTGCGTTCCTCAGAACGTAGTGAATGTAGGACTGGCGCCACAGCAGCTTGCCGGTCTGAGTGGGAATCCCCTCGTCGGTCAGCCGCACGGCAATGGAAGGGGAGCCCATGCCCTCGTGGACGTACATTTGGAAAATGCGTCGGACCACCTCGGCCTGCTCCTCGATCAGCTCGGGCCGGCCGTCCTCTCCGGTGCGGTACCCGTAGGGCAGGCCGCCGGTGGGCACCCGGCCCTGCTTGGCCGTCCCCCGCTTGCCCAGGGTGGAACGCTCCCGGAAGTTGTCCAGCTCGATCTTGCCGACGGCGGCCATGAGGCCGAAGGTCTTCATGTCGATGGCGTCCATGACGGCTTCGATGCGTATCCGTTGGGCCTCCACCACCTCCATGATGGCGGCGGCGGGGTACATGCCCCGGCTGAGCCGGTCGGACTTCCAGCAGACGATGACGTCGAAGCGTCCATTCCTGGCGTCGGCCAGCATCCGCTGGAACTCGGGGCGTTTCTTGGACCAGCCCCGGCCGACCTCCTGGTAGCGGGCGGTGATGGTCAGCCCCCGGCTCTCGCAGTAGGCTTCCATTTCGCCGATCTGTTCGGAGATGGAGGTCTTGTCCTCCCCGTCCTGGCTCTGGCTGGAGACGCGGGCGTAGATGGCCGCCCGGTCGCCGTATTCCTGCGGTGGGCGCTGGGGTGTGTTTCTTTCCATGACTTCCTCCTTTGGCTCGATACCTTTGAGATAGAAAAAGACCCGCCCCTGCCGGGAACGGGTCTGCGAGTAGTACAATACCACCGCATCACCTGTTCAAGCAGGTGGCGCCACGGCCCGGGGTGTTGTCAGCACCGCCGGGCCAACCTGTTTCCGCGATGATACCGCGACGGGCAGGGCGTCGTCAAAGCGTGTTACGACACGACGTAGCCGATTGCAGACTATCCCTTGCCGCCGCGATTCAGGCATGAGCCTTCAGTTCTGCTCTCCTCCACCTTCCTCCTGGAGGAGCCGGTCGGGGGGAGTGGTCGCCTCCCTGGTGGCGTACCTGACCATCAGGGACAGGAGGCGGCGCAGCCGTTCCTCGGCGTCGGGCCCGGGGTTGGAGAAGACCCGGACCACGCCGATCTCCGTGGCGTCTCCGTTGGGCCTCTTCCCTCCATTCTTGACGTTTTTTCTTTCGTCTTGTCTCATGTCTCCTGACGGCGGATCCCGTGGGGCCGCCGTCCTCTCTTCGTTTGTCAGTGGCTGGGCCGCCGGCGCGGGCGATTGGGACGGGCGCCGGGGCTGAGTGGTTGGTTCTAGCTTCTGTCTTCCTCCTCCGGCCCGACGAAGGTCAGGTGGTAGCCCTTGCCCATGAGGATTTGGCCGCCGTCGGGAATGAGGGCCGCGAAGCGGAGCAGGGCCATCAGGGGTCCGCCGGAGGGTTCCACGCCCTTGTAGAGCCAGCGACGCATCTGCTTGCGGTCCACGCCGATGGCCCGGGCGAAGGCGGCCCAGGTGAGGCCGCTGGCCTCCTTGAGGCGGCGCAGCCGCTGGGGGAAGTCCTCGGGGAACACGGCGTTCTCCAGGGGCAGCAGGCGGCCGCCGACGCTGATCCAGAGCGAGCGCCCGTCGAAACGGGGTTCAGGGTTGCGGTTCGTCATCGATTACCTCCAATCGGAAAAGCTGGTGAAAGTCGTCTACGCCGAGGGCCTTGAGCATCCTTTCCCGGATGCATCCCGAGGGCGCGCGCCCTTCGTTGACCAGCAATGAGACGTAGCCGGGGCTGACCCCGATCTCCTGGGCGAGCCAGTTCTGGGAGCGGCCCAGCAGGGCCAGGCGCTCCCAGAGAGCCGCCGTATCGAGCCGGACGACTCTCCGTCCCCGGCGCCTCCGGGGGCCTCGTTCGCAGTTGATATGTTGTGAGAACATGGCCATTCATCTCCTATCGGGAAGAGAACGGGGTCCGGCGAATTGCTCCCTTCCCCTGCTGTTGTTTGGGCGTTTTATTGCGCTGGCGGCAGTCGGACGGGTTCCCAATCGCCAGGAGTGCGCCAGACCCGGCCCATTGGACCCAGGGCGCCGACGGCTTTGCGGTGGGACACCCACATGGGAACTCTCACTCCGTTCCGCGCCGTCTCCCGGGCCGCCAGGGTCAGGAAATGGGTGGCGGCAAGGTCTTCGTCGAAGACCACCAGTACTTCGGGACGCGTTCCGTGGTCGTCTATGGGACGGTGGGAGGAGTGGTAGCGCAGGTAGGGGGCCAGGCGCTGCGCCATGGTTGCGGGCCTTACGGCGCGGCGCTCCCACTCCAGGAAGAAGGCCCAGGCAACCGGCCCACGGCGTAGCAGGCCAAAGGCGTCGGGTTGAATGGAGCGCAATCCGTTCTGGTGCAGTTCGTCCTGGTATCGGAAGTGGCGGGCGGCCCGGTGGGGCGGGTCGAGTTGGGCCGGCTCCCAGCCCAGGGCGCGGGCCTGTTGGGCCATGGCCGCCATGAATCCGTGGACGGCGGCGGTGTGCTCCAGGTTGCGGAGCAACTGCCGGCTCCTGCCGCCGGAGACGTTGCGCCAGTCCATCGGCCTGCCATTGTCGATGGGGTTGATGGGGTTGACGCTCCACCGGCGGCGGGCCACGCCCAACGAGGCGCGGTCCCGGCGGGCCAGGCAGGCCAACCCCGGGTCGGTGAGAGCCAGGCGGCCACCGGCGGCGGGGGGACGGGCCGCCAGCCCGAACCCCTCCAGGGAGTTCACCAGCCGGGAGACCCGGGCCTCGGATAGTCCCAACAGCCCGGCCATATCCTTCTGCAACAGCCAGGGCCAGTCGGCCAGGAGGTCCAGGGCGCGCTTCTCCGCCGGTTTGAGCCGGACGGACGGGGCGCGGGCCGCGTCGGAGGCGAGGTCGACGGGGAGGGACGCCCTGGACGGCGGCTCCTCCTGGGGAATCTGGCCGCCGGGCCGCAGCCGCTCCAGCACGTGGCGCAGGTCCAGGCTGGCGCTGCCCGACGTCGAACGCCAGACGGGCGCCTCGGCCCCGGCCAGGGCGGCGTTGCGCTCCAGGGCCAGCAGGGCGTTGAGCGGGGCCCCGTTCAGCAGCCGTCGGGCGTGCCTGAGCCGCACCTCGTCGGAGACGAGAATCAGGACGGCACCGGGCAGAGGCTCCTGTCCCAGCCGCCACAGGCGCTTGGCGAAGGCGGTGCGGTCGGCGGCGGGTCCCTGCCGCACCACGCCCAGGGTCCTGTTGCCGGGCAGCAGCAGGGCGGCATCCAGGGGCGCGGCCCGGTACAGCCGCAGGCCGACGGGATGGGCCGTGCCTGCGACGGTGGCCGCCAGCCGGTAGAGGACAGCCAGGGCGTCCAGCCGCCCCAACAGGATTCGCCGCCACTGGCGGGAGACGGGCCGGGTGTGCAGCAGGCCGTCAACGGTCGTGTTCTCGTCCTTGGCCAGTCGCCGCAACCCGCCGGTGGTGAGGCAGTAGCGGCGGGCCCGGGCCGTGAGGTCCGCCGCGTGGGGAACCGAATACACCAACCCGCCGTGTTCCAGGTTCTGTACCGCCTGGTAGACCACGCTCCTGGACCAACCGGAGAGGCGCGCCATCTCCTTCCGGCCGAGGAAGGGCGTCCAGGCCAGCCTGCGGAGCAGTTCTCCTTCACATCCGGCGGGATTCATCGCCCTGCCTCCCCGCCACTGCCCTCTTGGTCGCGCTCCGCCAGCAACCGGCGGTACTCGCTCACCTTCCGGGCGCCGTCGGCGTCTCCCTCCATCAGGTCCGCCAGGTCGCGGGCCGGCAGGGTGTAGGCCGTCGTGGCGGCCCGGATGCGCTCCGCCACGGCGGGATCGCCGTCCTCCGGCTTCCTGACCATCATGGAGAAGGCGGGCATCCGCTCCTTGCCCACGGTGGCGCGGACGTAGCAGTGGTGCACGTCCAGGGACACGATGTCGTCCTCGCTCACCCGGTCCTTTCCCAGCTCCCACACCAGTTGCCTCGCGTCGCTGCCCGCCACCTGGAACACCGCCAGGCAACCCACGTTGGCCAGCAGGGTGTCCCGCATGGTGGGGGAGAGGTCCTCCAGCTTGGCCAGGCTCTGGGTGGCGAGAATGAAGCTGGCGCCGAACTTGCCCAATTCTGACAGCATGGACTCGTAATCGACGCCGGGCATGGACTGCATCTCGTCAACGACGACCAGCGCGCCCCGCCGCTGGGAAAGCGCAATGCCGCCCTGCTCCCGGATCACCGAGTCCACCAGGTTGAGCAGGGAGGCGCCCACCAGGGCGGCCACGTCCCGGCCCACCACTCCCTGGTCGGTGGACACCAGCAGGATGCCGCCGTTCAGAATCGTCTCCCGCAGGTCGATGGTGGAGCGGGGCTGTCCCAGGATGGCCCGCGCCCGCTTGGAGGAGGCGTAGTAGGAGAGGCGGGTCTGCACCGGGGCCAGGGCCTCGGCCCTATACTGGCGGTGCCAGCCGCCGAAGTCCCTCGCCCACCACTCCAGCAGGTAGGGGTCGCTGACCTTGGACAGCACCCCGGCGCGGAACCTCTCGTCGGAGAGCAGCCGCAGCCCGTCCAGGATGGTGTGCTGCTGGTCGGCCTCCACCTGCTCGTTGGCCTCGTGGAGGGTCTTGACCGTCTGCTCCAGGATGGACTGCATCCTCGGCCCCCACTGCTCCCACAGCCCTTTCGCCACCCTGACAACGGAATCGGCGGTGCGGTCCCTATCGGCAAATACCCGGGTGTCCAGCAGGTTGACGCCGGGGGTGCGGGTCTCGTCGGCCAGGTCTATCAGCCGCACCTTGTCCGCCAGGGACTCGGGTACCTGCTCCAGGATTCCGGCCACCAGGTCGGCGTGGGGATCCACCACGATGATGGCGTCTCCGTCCCTGCCTGCCGCCTTTTCCCTGAGCTTGTGGCTGACGATGTGGTGCATCAGGGTGGACTTGCCCATGCGGGTGCGGGCTACGTAGAGGTGGTGGCGGCGCAGCAGGTCCTCGGGGAACCGGATGGGATGGCCGGTCCCCGCCGTGGTGTCGCCCACCAGCGCCCCGCCGCTGACGCTGCGGGCCGGGGGCAACAGCGCCCGGGAGCCGGAACGTTCCACCAGGGGCGTCTCGTCCCTTTCGCCGGGCGGGTGCCACAGGGCGGCCACTTCACGCACGCCCAGGACGCTGCGCCTGCCGAACAGGCCCGGGCCGGTGGGGTGGAGGTTGGCCAGGGGGACTACCGGCCGGACCTTGCCGACTTTGAAGCGCGCGCCGGCCGGGTGGTCGTAGTGGCGGTAGGCGGCGGCCACCGGCTCCAGGATTTCCCGGGCCCGCTGTTCACCGGCGCTGCCGGGCAGGACGGTGATGACCTGGAGTTCGGCGTCGAAGGCGATGCGGCTCACTTTCTCCTTGATGATCAACGGGTCGTAGACCCGGTTGCGGGACTGCTTCCAGCGCCACCAGCCCCAGCCCGCCACGGTCAGGCCGAGGACGGAGGCGGCGCCCAGGAGCGCGGTCTTCCAGATTTCGCCGTCCTGCACCCACAGGTAGCCCCGCACGGCGGCCAGGGCGCCCACGCCCAGCACGGCCATGGTTACGCCGTCCAGTTGCAGGGGTTTGGTCTGGTAGGTATAGGAGGGGTCGGGCCGCTGCTGGCCCGGGTTCCTGAAAGCCCTCTGCTGGTGGGCCTGGGACCAGTCGGGACCCAGGGAGCGCAGCAGCAGGCGGGCCACTACCCGCTCTCCGGGGCGCAGGTCGGACAGGGAGCCGATGACCGCCAGCAGGGGATCGGAGCCGGCGTCCAGCAGGTCGTCGTCCCGGAAGGTGCGCAGGGGCACGTACTCCGGGCCCCCGGCCCGCAGGCTCATGCCCCAGGCCTGTTCGCCGTCGTGGACGAAGATGGGGTCCTCGTCCGCGGGCACCTGCCGGAGGCGGGCCTGGGGGTAGTGGGCGGAGACCTGGCTGCGCACCACCCGGTCGTCCTGGCAGCGGGCCAGCAGGGTGACGCCCTCGGTGGTGGCCGCCAGTTCCAGGGAGAAGGGTTCCGGGACGGCGATGGACTGGAGCAGGTTCTCCACGCCCAGCAGCGTGCGCTCGCCGGTCCGGGGCGGCGTCACCGCCAGCAGCGCCGGGGGGTTCCTGCCCTGTTTCTCGCCGAAAAGCAGTTTGCTGACATTGGTGTTCATATCGGTTGCCTCCAGATTGATAGTTGTCGTTTTTGATCTGTTGTTGGTCTAATGCCGGGGGCCGGGCCGCCACTCGATGACCTCGGTCTCCTCGGGGGTGGCCTCGATGCGGACGGGGAATCGGTTGCCCCGTGCCAGCAGCAGCCCGTCGCCACGGGGACAGGACAAAAGCCAGCGTTGCAGCTCCTCGGGCAGGTCGAAAGCCTCGCCCACGGTGGACACGGCGGCGGCGTCCTGCTGCAAGAGCAGCTTGAAGGCGGCGTTCTGGAGCAATGCCCTACCGCTGTGCCCGGTGATGGCGCGGGACGAGTCCTCGCTGAGGAGGTCCTGCACGTCCTGGGTGATGAACTGCAACCCCAGCCGGTGCTTCCTGGCCCGTTTCGCCATCGACACCATGAAGGCCGCGCCCTCGGGGTGCTGCATGATGCTCCACACCTCGTCCACCACCAGCAGCCGGGGGCGGGGGTCCTGGGCGGCGGCGGCCCACACCGTCTCGGTGCAGACCATCGCCGCCGCCGGTCTCAGTTCCGGTTCCAGCAGGTGCAGGTCGAACACGGTTACCAGGGCTTCGCGGGCCAAGAGGTCGTCGCCCTCGTCGGAGAGCAGGTCCCGCAGGCTGCCCGTGGCGAAGGGGCGCAGCAGGTGGGCGATCTCCGGGGTCTCGCCTTCCAGGTAGGCGTAGAAGTCGCGGAAGCCGGTGCGCTCCCGCCTTTCCGAGTAGTAGCCGGCCAGGGCGTGGTCCAGGGAGGAACGGCGCTCGGCGGACAGGCGCTCCCCCACCATGACTTCGATGAGGCGGCGCAGGCTGCCGATGCGCTGCAACAGTTCCTCGCTGTCGCCCCGGTCGATGACGAAGGGGTTCATGCCCTGGCCGGGCACCCCGGGGGAAAGAACTCTCCCGCCCGCCGCCCGCGCCATGTCGGTGTACTCGCCCTCGGGATCGATGATGTAGGCCCGCACTCCCCGGCACAGCCCCCGCAGCACGCCCAGCTTGGTGGCGAAACTCTTGCCGCTGCCGGAGCGTGCTAATACGGCGGTGTTGGCGTTGAGATGCGTCCCGTCGAAGGGGTCGTAGACAATGGGGGCGCAGGCCCTGAGATCTATGCCGTAGAGGGTGCCGCTGCGGGTGTCCAGGTCCGGCGGCGAGAAGGGAAAGAGTCTTGCCAGGCTGGATGTGTCCAGCGTCCGCCACACCGCCACGGCGTTCAGGCCCAGGGGCAGGGTGGACAGCAATCCCTCCCTTTGCCGGAAGGCCAGGTTGTCCAGCTTCCCCAGGGTGGCGGCGAAGTGGGCCCGGGCCTTCTGGGTAAGGTCCTTCAGGGTGTCCTGGTCGTCGGCGTGCAATGTCACCGACAAGGATGCGTGGAACAGCCTTTCCCTGCCCCGCTGCACCTCGTCCCGCAGGCGTGAAACGTCCTCCAGGGCGATCTCCGCCTCGGGCGACATGGAGCGGCCCCGCTTGAAGGACAGCGATTGGGCCGACTCGAACCTGACCTTCTGCCACTCCAGGGTGCGGGCCGCCTGCTCCGTGGGGATCGCGCCCAGGTGGACCGACAGGTCCATGGGCGCTCCGGCGGCCATCAGCCCCTGCAGGAACCCGGGGGCCAGCGACCGGGGCCACTTGCCCAGGTGCAATGAGCGCACCATACGGCCCCCAATGCGGATGTCCCTACGGTTGACCTCCACCTCCATTTCGGCGTCTTCGTCGCGCTCGTTGGGTGAGCCGCCCAGGGCGCAGGCCAACAGCAGCAGCTTGAGAGAGTTGCCGTTCAGGGGGAAGACGCCGAGACCGGCCCGGACCAGCAGGGAGCGCAGCTCGTCGGCCCTTGCGTGCTCGCACACGGCGTAGAAGCGCCGGTCCAGGATGCCCTCCCGGCTTTCCAGGGTAGTCAGCAGCCGTCCCAGGCTGTCGGCGGCGTCCTTCGTCTGCCGGGGCAGGTCCTCGGGCTGGGCTTCGGTCAACCTGTCCCTCAACGCCTGCAACACCGGCGGGTGCTGCCTGACCAGCAGTTGCACCGGGAAGTCCACGGCGTTGAGGGAACCGGCGAAGGCGCCCAGCTTGGGCTCGTCCAGCTCCAGCCCCCCCCCCACCCCCCCCCCCCCCCCCCCCCCCCCCCCCCCCCCCCCCCCCCCCCCCCCCCCCCCCCCCCCCCCCCCCCCCCCCCCCCCCCCCCCCCCCCCCCCCCCCCCCCCCCCCCCCCCCCCCACCCCCCCCCCCCCCCCCCCCCCACCCCCCCCCCCCCCCCCCCCCCCCCCCCCCCCCCCCCCCCCCCCCCCCCCCCCCCCCCCCCCCCCCCCCCCCCCCCCCCCCCCCCCCCCCCCCCCCCCCCCCCCCCCCCCCCCCCCCCCCCCCCCCCCCCCCCCCCCCCCCCCCACCCCCCCCCCCCCCCCCCCCCCCCCCCCCCCCCCCCCCCCCCCCCCCCCCCCCCCCCCCCCCCCCCCCCCCACCCCCCCCCCCCCCCCCCCACCCCCCCCCCCCCCCCCCCCCCCCCCCCCCCCCCCCCCCCCCCCCCCCCCCCCCCCCCCCCCCCCCCCCCCCCCCCCCCCCCCCCCCCCCCCCCCCCCCCCCCCCCCCCCCCCCCCCCCCCCCCCCCCCCCCCCCCCCCCCCCCCCCCCCCCCCCCCCCCCCCCCCCCCCCCCCCCCCCCCCCCCCCCCCCCCCCCCCCCCCCCCCCCCCCCCCCCCCCCCCCCCCCCCCCCCCCCCACCCCCCCCCCCCCCCCCCCCCCCCCCCCCCCCCCCCCCCCCCCCCCCCCCCCCCCCCCCCCCCCCCCCCCCCCCCCCCCCCCCCCCCCCCCCCACCCCCCCCCCCCCCCCCCCCCCCCCCCCCCCCCCCCCCCCCCCCCCCCCCCCCCCCCCCCCCCCCCCCCCCCCCCCCCCCCCCCCACCCCCCCCCCCCCCCCCCCCCCCCCCCCCCCACCCCCCCCCCCCCCCCCCCCCCCCCCCCCCCCCCCCCCCCCCCCCCCCCCCCCCCCCCCCCCCCCCCCCCCCCCCATCACCTCCAGCACCGCCAGCTTCACCCCGTCCAGTCGCACCGGGCCGTCGTGCTCCAGGTGGGACAGCATGAAGAACAGGGGCAGCGGGGGCGGGGGCTTCGGTTCCCCTGGGGCTGGGGATTCGCCGCCGTCCGTCTCAATGGTTTTGGCTTTCCTCACTCGGGACTTCAGGTTCTTGATGTTCGGTATTCTCGGTTTCATTTCAGGCACCTACCTTCTCGTTCTATGGGCCGGGGAGGACTTCGATGATCCGGCTGTTGAGCGCGGCGGCGATGCCCTTGGCCAGCAGCACCACCACCAGGCCGACGATGGCCATGATCACGGCGTTCCTGGCCCGGCCCCGGTTCTCTCCCTCGGCGCCCTCGGCCATCAGCACGAATCCGGCCCAGACGATGGCGAAGAAGCACAGGCCCACCCCGGCGTAGGCCATCCCCGTCAACACCGCGTCGAAGGCGTTCAGCATCTGTTCCTTCTTGTCCTCCGGCGCGTCGGCGGCCACCGAGGCCAGCACCGCAACCGAGGACAGCAGGCTGGTTGCCATGCGCCCTACCAAGGCCACCAACTCCACCGGGATGAATCCCCCGCCGGGGTTTGCTCCGCCCGGGGCGGCAGGGGTGTGGATGGGGGAATGTGCAATGCCTGATACGGGTCGTCAGCCCCCACGCGAGCGGCCAGCAGGATGCTCTCCAGGCGAGTGCGGGTGACGGGAGCGCGCTGGACTTCCACGGCCCGCACGTGCTCCGGGTGGTGGACGTGGACGCGCACCGTCTTGGTGGTGGTGCTTTCCCCGCAGCGGCAGGTCACCCGCCGGGTGTACACGTCGGTGCGGGCCGGGTGGTGGACGGTCTGCAACATGGGCGGCCGGGGCACGTTCAGCGTGGCCGTCAAGTCCGCCGTGATTTCCAGGTCGTGGTCCGCCTTCTCGTTGGCGACGGGCAGGGCGAAGTGGGTCTCTCCTTCCGCAACGAAGGACGCCGTTGTGGAGTGGCTGCCCCACCGGACGACGACCGTTCCCGCTATGCCGGTTACGGCGGCGTCCAGCAGGGCGGGAACCCTCAGGCTGAAGTGGCCGCCATACACCGGCAGATCCACCTCCTGGCGGGTCTCCGTGATGCACTCCGAGGCTATGACGCCGGTGATCTGTCCCGGCGTCCACTCCAGAGAGGTCATTTCCAGGTCGCACAACTCCCCGTCGGCCCGGGGCAGGGGATAGGGGATTTGATGGCTCTTCAGGGACGCCGCGCCGGAAAAGCCCAGAGCCTGCCCCGTACTTGATACGGGGGCGTCCTGCCAGGAAAAGGTAAAGGACGGCGATGGGCCGTCCAGGACCAGGTTGTAGCTTTTGGCCTCCCCGGCATCGAAGGTGGAGTTCGCGCCCATCTTCAGGGTCCGGCCCGTCCTGCCGCCGTAGACCCGCACTTTCAGGTCCAGGTCGTGGGCGGCCCGCAGGGTGACGGCGGCGGTGTCGTCGGAGACGGCGAGGCGCTCCACGTAGATGCGCATTCCGGGGACCGGCTCCGGCGGCTGGAAGTAGATTTCGCCCAGGCGCCAGGCGTCGCCGTAGGGGTCGCCGTCCGGGTCGTCGGCCAGAACGGCGGCGGGCAGGGCCAGCACGGTCAGCGCCAGCAGCCCCGCGACCGCCAGCAGCCGGTACCAGGGTTTCCGTTGGTTGCTCTCACGATGATTCGGCTTGGCGTCGTTGCCACTCCTGGGCCGGCGGCGTTTGCCGAACCAGCCGTGGGGCCGGAAGGGACGGCGATGCTTGCGTTGCCGTACCGCCCTGGCTGCCCTCCCCACCCCGGTAGCCGCCTTCTTCGCCAGTAGCCGCAGCGGGTCCGGTTTGGCCTCGGGTTGCGGGGGAGGCTCGCTGATTGCCAGTTGGGCCGGGGACCCGGCATAGCGCCTGGCCCCCAGCTTGAACTTCAGCAGGTCGGCGGCCACCAGGGGCAATCCCCGGCCGCCCACCTTGCCCGCGGTCATGGCGATGCCCAGAACGGCCAGCAGGATGGCCAGGCCCAACCGCACTCCCATTGGCCCCAGGGGGAAGTAGCGGTAAACGCCATAGCTCACGGCGCACACCGCCACCACCGCCACGATCTGGGGAAAGGTGAACCACAGGAGCGCCTTGTCCTCGGCCTGCACGTGGGTCGGTACTTCGTGCTCTCTCATGCCGTACCTCCCCTAGCTTCCGTCGTCGGGTTCTGGCAGGTCGGGGGTGACGGTCGGGTCCACCACGGCGTTGACCACCAGCTCGACGACGCCATAGGCGACGAGGGCCAGCACCACGCCCGCCAGGGCGGTCATCATGGCGCTCTTGCCCCGCTCCATCTGGTTGGGCGCCCCGGAGGCGGTCAGGTAGAGGTAGGCCCCGTAGATGAAGTAGGCCACCCCCACCACGCCCACCAGCCCCAGCAGGATGGCCACCAGGTTCGATATGGTCTTGGTCAGGTCTTCCATAGATTTCTCTCCTTTCGAGTCGTTTTCCGCTTTGCGAGCTTGCCTTTGATCAGGTCAATTCCCGTTCTGCTACTGGCACATGTCTCCACCTCCCGGGCGGTTCCGGCGCGAATCTCCTTCGCGGCGGTAGTTGTCGTTTTGGTCGCCATACCTCTACGGCCCCTGGCTGCGGGGCGTGGGGCCGCTCTGGGCGGCAGGGGTGGCGTTCTGGGCCGCCGTGTTCGCCGCGCCGGCGGCGGTGTTGGCCGTCGTGGTTGTCGCCGCTGCTGCGGCGGCCGCCCCCGCCGGTCCGCCCGCCGCCCCCCCGGCCAACAGCCCCAGGGCGCGGGCCGAGCGCACCATCCCGCCGGGCATTGACATCCCGAAGTAGAGGGTGTGCAGCCAGGAATCGAAGGTCCCGTGATTGCCCAGCATCGAGGGGATGCGTCCCGCCAGGTACATGAAGGCGATGGCCATCAAGAGCATCCACACCAGGTCCTGGGCCGCCTCTCCGCCGCCGATGTCGGCGAACTCGTCCAGAAAGGCGAAGGCCAGGGCCACGGCGATGAGCTGGATGGCCTGCTGGAACACCGTGGTCATGAAGAGCCTGAGCCAGTGCTTGCCCCAACCCGCCGTGTGGGGCAGAATCCACAGCCCCAACGCGATGGGCGCCAACGCCAGCAGGATGTCGATCAACGCCAGGCGGAGGATCATCTGCACCAGCAGGTAGAGGACGAAGAAGCCGAAGACCAGGTAGAGCAGGGCGATGAACACCGCCAGCCCGGTGTTGGCCGCCATCACCGCCGTGAGCAATGGTTCCAAGGGGGCGCGCAGCAGGTCCCCGGGGGTGACCTCCAGTTCGGCGGCGATGAACCGGGAGACGGCATGGGCCACGTCGATGACCAGGGCGCACCACCAGAGGGACGAGGCGGCGGCGGTCAATCCCAGCACCAGCCGGGGCACCATCTCCCGCCAGCCCGACTGGTGGCGTCCCAAATGCTCCTGGACGATGAAGCTCAGCCCCATCCAGCCCAGGATCACCACCAAGGCCCCGGAGGTGACGGCCCAGACGGTGCGCCACGCCAGGATCACTGTGTCGTTTTGGTAAGTCAGGTTGGGCGGGGTGCCGGTGAGGATGTCTCCCATCAGCCCCCGCGCACTCCCGCCGCACTCGGACACCTCCGCTCCGGCCACTCCCTCCACCACGCCGCACATAGTCCCGTGGGCGCCCTGGATCACCCACCTGGCGCCGGCCCGGGCCCAGCGGTCTGGGTTGAGAGCGCCCAGCACCTTGTCCCACAACCCCTTGGGCTGGTGGACGGGAATCAGGGCGTGAAAGACGTGGCGCTCGCCGCCGCCGGTTCGCGGCACGGCCAGCGCCAGCAGGTATGCTTGCTCCGGGTGAAGCTCGGGCTGCTCGGAAAGCGCCGGGTACTCGAAGGTGTACTCCCAGCCCTCGGACAGCTTCTTCTCCCCGCCCTGCACCCGGTAGGTCTCGGTGATCCACTCGCCGGTGTCCGGGTGGCGGATGGAGTAGTGGAGGACGCTGACCTGGCGGCTGAAGACCGGGCGGGCGATGAACTCGCCGTCCTTCTTCCGCTCCACCATCTGACGGTCGCCGTTGACCAATGTGATGTCGTCGGCGTCCGGGGACTGGGCCAGGGCCGCGCCGCCGGTTGTTACGGCAACCAGGGTCGCCGCCAGCAGGGCCGTCGCCAGGAGAATCAGCCGGCGGGCCGGCCGGAATTTGGGTACAAGCGCCAAGTCGTTCACCTCTCCGTGGTCTGGGCGGCTGGCGTGTTCGCCGTCGCCGCCGGAGAGTGTGAACAACTCGGGCCCCTTGCATAACCGCCTATGGGGTCCCACACATGTGGGGGCCTATAGGCCCCTATGCAACCGGCCTCCGGCGTGATGTCATTGGGGTGTACAGGGAATTGACGTCAGTTGCAAAAATGCAAGTCGGGTGATTTCGTATCTGTTTCGTAGCTGAGACGGCGCGAAATCGGCTCCTACAGGAGGTAAATAGTGAACACCTTGACTTGCGGGCGCGTTCCGGTGGGCGCTGACATGTTCCGTAGCTGAAAGTTGCATTTTTGCCACCGGCCGGAGCGGTAGGCAGTTGCATGTCCCCCGTTCAAAAGTGGCATTTTTGCAAGTCGTCGGGGCAAGTCGTCGGGAAGGAGGCGCGAGACATGGCATCGAGGGACCCGGTCTTCGAGAAAAGCCGCAGCGTGGAGGACGTGCACCACCTGCGGCTGATGACGCTGTTGAACGAGCTGGTTCAGGGCAAGGGGATCATGCGGGAGGCCCGGGAGTTGGACGTGGACCACCGGACGCTGGCCGCCGGCATGGAGAGCGGACGGCTGTCCCGGCGGGTGCGCGGCGCGCTGGAGAAGGCTCTGTTGGAGGGCGGTGGGTCTCCGGCGGTGGAACAGAGGGAGCGCAACGACGCATTGGAGGGGCGGGTGGAGGTATTGGAGGAGGGAATGGCGGCCTTGGGCCTGGATCTGACCCAGGGCCTGGCCGCCGTCCAGGGCGAGGTGAAGGCGCTCGGGAACGAACAGGGGCAGGCTTTGCAGCGCGTTGAATCCCGGCTGGCAAGGGTGGAGAGCGGCGGAGTCGTTCAGGACGAAAAAACCTCCGGGGAATCCGGCGGGGAATCCGGCGCCGGCGGCCAACTCACGGCCCGGCCCCAGCTGCGGCGGGAGTTTCCCGAGTTGGCGACCCTGGAGCCCGCCGGGGACGACCCGGACGTGTTTGGCGACGCCTGGCCATTGATTCAGGAATGGCGGGAGTTGAAGAGGAACCACCCCAACCGGGGCAAGGGCCTGGACTGGCTGCGGAGACAGGAGCGGTTGCTGGTGGTGGAACTGGCCCTGCTGGAGGAGCATGGGCTGACCCTGCCGCCGGAGACCTATCCGCTCAAGGGCCTGGAACGGGGCGCCCAGGTCAACTGGCGAGGGAAGGCGCTGGAGGACGCGCGGGGCCGGAGGGCCAGGCGCGAACTGCTTCACCGGGCGCTGACCTTCGGGTGGTGGCGAAAATAACCGGCGTGGGCCTGGCCGTGGGTGTGGGCAGGGGCGTCAGTAAACTTCTGTTGAACTTTATTGAAATAAACTGAACACTTTGGGCGGCAGGGCTGCCAAACCCTTTATTTTCGGCGTCGGGCTGGGCGACAATATCCTCGTTGTCAGGCTTTTCCAGCGTTTCCCGCCGTAGAAACCTGGGGGTTTCCCTCAAGCCCGGGCTCGACGTTTGGTCGCTCAAGAGGGAATGCTGCCGCTGCGGATTTGACGTAGCTCTCTGCAAGCAGCGCGGGCCGGTGCACGGGGTGTTTAAGTCCCTCGTCCTGGCCAGTCCGGCGGCTGGAGTGTTCAAGTCCTTCTTCCCCGGACACCGTTCAGCGGCTCGGAGTTGACTACTCCGGCCGCTGGGCACCCGCCCGGTGGCACGAGCTAGTCCCTCATGCCACTGGACGATGGGGACCGGAGCGTTTAGCGGCGCTTCGTTCCTAAAACAGGCTGAGTCGCTGCGGGTTTCCCTCGCGGCGCCCCAGCCGGAACCGGAATCAACCGGGGCTATCACGCCCTGGGCAACGACAACATCGTTAAAGAGGTGGCGCAGACAAACAACACGGTCTAGGTAAACGTCAACATCGACAAGGAGGTGGCATACAGAAACAACACGGCATCCCCAGCAACACGGCATCCCTGGAATCACATTCTCAATCCCGGCCGCACTGGCGGAGCGGCTGACGCCCTTCGCCCTGCCTTCGCCCTGCCTTCACCCTGCCGCTGGAGCGCCTAGCAAGCTCCGGCGCGCCTCATAACGCTGCGGCGTAGCTGCTGAACCACGGCAGCCACCGCCGCTGCTTCCCGTTGCCCCGGTCAGTCCTTCCGCAGCGACGAGCAGGGCGCCTTCCACTGCAACGCGGTTCCCCTGACCCGGTCGCCGACCAAGCGGTCGCCAGGCAGGGCTGCGTGCGCCTTCTTTTCCCCACCCGGCTGTTTCCACCAACCAAAGCCCTGGCCGAACTGCGCCCTTCGCTGCCCCCAGCCCAACGGCTGGCCATGCCCTGGCTGACCTTGGGCGCATTGCGTCTTGCGCCGGGCCGGGCGCTGTAGGAGACCATTCCAACCTGACCCAAGGAGGTATTGGCAACTGACAACCCGGGCGTAGTCCCGGACCGTCTTCCTTTGCGTAAGACGATCGAGACCAGGGCGGCCGCGTGAGCCGTCACCGACAAACTGACACCCAACAAATACAAGTTTGCACACGAGCGGGGCCGTCCCTTTCCCACGGAAAGGAGGCGGCCCCGCTCGCTGCGTTTCGGAGTAATGTACATGTTCACCAACAACACCAGCACCAGCATCGACGTCAACTACAACCACAACGGCAGCGGACACCACGTCGCGGAAAGCCACGGGCAGGCGCTCGACTCCGGTGCCGCCACCGGCGCAGCCGCCGTAACCACCGGCAAGGCCGAAAGCGCCCTGGCCGCCGCCGCCCGGCAGCGTGGCCTCACCCTCAAGGAACTGGCCGCCCGGATGGGCGTAACTCCCTCCCACCTGTCCCAGGTCTCCAGGGGCATCAAGCCCCTCACTCCCTTCATGCGCGAGAAGATCGAGGCCGTCCTGGGCCAGGTCCCCGAGCCGGGCATCGTCTACCGCCAGGGCGGCGTGGTGCAGGGCGGCGAGACCACCTACGTCCGGGAGCGGGCCAGGGAGCAGGGCCTGACCCTAAGGCAGGTGGCGGACCGGGCCGGCATCAGCTACGGCTACCTGGTCCAGGCATCGCGCGGACACCGCAATCTGAGCCCCAAGGTCCAGAAGCAGGTGGAGGCGGTGTTGCAGGCCCCGGTGAAGGTGGAAACGGCTGAGGTTGCCGACATTGACCCCCGGGTCCTGTGGGAAAGGATGGACGCTCACGGAATATCGCAGAACGAGGTGGCCCGGCGGGTGGGCATCAGCACCGGGTACCTGTCCCAGGTGATGAACGGCCAGAGAAAGCCCTCGGCCAAGGTGCTCCGGCGGCTCCACGAGGTGCTGTTCGCCCCGTCGCCGTTGGAACTGGTGGCGCGGTGGAGTTGAAGGTGCTGGCCTGGAAGAAGGGCGGGAAGAGCGGCGTGGTGGTGAAGGGCGCCGGCGGGCCGGGCGGCGACACGATTCGGACCGGCGGTCGGGTGCCCTGGGGCGCCCAGGTGGAATTCGCCTACACCACCGGATACGACAGCCACGGACGAGTCTCCGTAAACCACATCGTGGACGAGCGGGGCTGCTCCGCCATGTTGAAACGGCCGGAACGGGACGCGGATTAGCGGAGCAGGGCGTAAAGGAGCGGTCGGCGCGGAACGCCCGGCCAGCACTCGAAAAGGGGGAAGCCATCGCCAAAGCGGCGACAACTTCCCCCTTGTTTCCCTGGCATCTAATCTTCCCGGTTCCAACTGCTCCTGTGGCCAACCTTCCTGAGCAAGCCCGAGTTCGCATGAATTCGCGCGGGTAGCGGGAGTCAAAACGGGCCGCGGTTCTAACCGCAGATTAGATCCAATGTCTTTGCTAATGGTGATCTCCACTCTGTCGCCTTGTCACTGGATTGCCAATTGGTCAATTCTCGTCTGCATGAGAGCGGACAGGCCGCTATGTCGTTAATCACGGGACGACCAGTCGACGGCAAACTGCCAGCGGCATTCGCCGTCATGGTCAGGAAGGGAAGATTCACGAGTGAGATCCATGGAGAGAGTGGCGGTCCCTGGGCCCGCAGCGAGCAGGACCCAGCCGGCAGGCCTCACCAAACATGCTGAGCCCGACGCACCGTCCGGAATCCAGGGCAAGCACCGGATCCTGTTCGCCGGACGGGCAGTACGGGGGTAGTCCATCCGGCGTAGAAAAGGGTTGCGGTCACGGCGGAGTTAACCTGTTCGCAGACTACCGGGGCTTCCGGTTCCATCCGAACGTCGCAGGTGGCCACGGACCCTTGCTATTCCGGTGGTTCCCCGCTCACGTCGACGGAGATTCGCGATCCTCCCTCCACCGTCACCGTATGAATCCCCGGTTCAATGTCGTCAGGCAGGGTGATTTCCCCCAGGCAACGGTTGGCGTAGCACTCCACAGCTCCGGTGACCTCCCCGTCAAACGAAACTTCAAAGGTCCTGGCGCTTTCGTCGTACCTGCCAGGTGGGGTAAAGAGGTAGCCTCCTGAGCCGAAGAGTTTCACTCCAGCCCCGGGAGGTGCTGACGCCGGCTCAGCGGCGGAAAGGGTGGGCCAGACCACCGTGGGTCGGGGCATCGGGGAGACGGGCCCAGGGGTAGGCGTGGTTGGCTCGGCGGATACCACCGGTGTTGAAGTTTCCCGGGAGGGAGTGGAAGTCGCAACGACGGTGTCATTGACCGTTGGCGGCGCCACCGGAGCGGCAGTGGGAGTCTTTGTGGAAGGTACCGGATGACTGGGGTCCTGCGCACATCCTCCCAACAACAATAGCATCCCACAGGCCATCGTCAGGCCTACAAAAATGTTCCGGCAATGTTCTACCGGCAGAGCAAACATCCTCATCGGGTTGGCCCCTCATCACTCGTCTCCTCCGCTCTCATCCGTCCGGCGGTTTGAATGGAGAAATGCGCCAACAGCGTCGGCGCTCCCACGACGAAGATAATGCTGCCGGCCAGCATCACCAGGCAGTATAGGCCGAAGGCGGCGGCGCCCGGCGGGGGATGATAGGAGTAAGAGAAGGTCAATGGGCTGTTGAGGTTGACCAGGTATAGGAACGCCGCAGAAAGGATACCGCTTCCCAGGACAGTACCGGTCCCTGATGCAGCTCCAAGAAGAGTGTGCCACGGGCGGCTGCCGCAACCAAGAGCTGCCGTGGCTCCACCGGCGACGCCGAGGGGGAGGCCGACCCCTACGGCCAGTGCCAGCCCTGCCAGGGAGGTGAATTCGCCGTAGGGCCGAAAGTAGTCGGATATCGGGGGACTGCCCTTGGCGCAATAGGCTTCGGCCGGATGGCGCCCGCAGTAAGCCGTATAGTCTGAACTGACTGCGGCGAGCCAGTCCGCTTTTCCCAGGGGGCCGGCCAACAAGGCGCAGGTTGCCGACGCCACCACAGCCGCAGCTGCCACCGTGATGACGATAATGGCCACCCGGCCACTTGCAGCCCGCCGCGCCGCCATCGTAAAGGCCACTGCCACCGAGAGAGCAACCAGCCCGGAGGCGGCAACCGTCACGAAATACCGGGCGGCGGTCAGGGAGGGAGTCAACCGGTCGGCCGCGGGCGCCTTGAAGTAATTTCTTCCCAGGTCCTTCGTCGCCTCTTCAAAGACAGTGCCGGAAGCCAGACCGGCAACCAAGGCGGCAGCGATTATCATCGCCACGACCAGTGGGGCTCCTACGGGGTGATTCCGCAGCCAGACGCGGTACCTTGCCAGCAAAAGAGCGCCGGCAGCCAGGACCGCCAATGATAAGGCAGCCAGAGTTACCGCCCGCCAACCCAAGGAAGGTACATCGCGGGGCCACACCTCCAGGCAGAACTGCCCGAAGAAAATGAAGAAGGCAGTTGTCGACGTCAAGGGAACGACCCACGCCAAGTAATGCCTACGGCCTGGCCCGGTTATTTCATCGCCGGATTTGGGCACGGCTAGCGCAGCTCAGCGGAGTGTAGCGACAACCAGACCCGTTGCCACCCTTCTCCCACAGTGGCCACAACGAGGGTCCCGGACCAGTTGTGGCCGGCGTCGTCAAGAACGGACCATGAGAACCAGGCAATACCGTCCCCTGAGCCTTCGTTCTTGGTCTTCCAACCCGGTTGCACCAGTCGCTTACGATATTCCCGAATCATCTCCGCCGGTGACACTCCGGTCTCTATAAAGCCGGACCCCTCGATCTCATATACGCCCTTCATCCCTCCCTGGCTCCCCAGCGCCGCGGTTCCCGATCTTGAGCCAAACGCGAATATGTTCGAACGGTAATCGTCGAAGTCCAGTCCAGGAATCTCCGGGCACTCATCTGCAGGAATTACGCCTGTCCCGCCAGAACAACCCAAAGCCCAGATCGGCACGAGAGCCAGCAACAGATTCGTGGCCATAAGAGGTGTTCGAGAGGCACCCATCAATCCAACCTGCGCCGCACTCTTCTAACCGAAACAGTCGACATCACCTTCAAACTGCGGATCACCGTCCATCCGACTCCTCCAGGACCCGCCGTCGCTCCTCCTTAGCGGAAGGGTCGCCGGGTTCCAGCCGGATGATCTCGTCGTAGTCCTTCACCGCCTTTTCCGGCTGACCCAATTCCCGGTACAAGCCTGCCCGGTTTCGCAGCGACTCGACGTTGCCCGGGTCCAGGGCAATGGCCCGCCCAAAGTCTTCCACCGCCCTGTGCGGGTCGCCCAGCTCGGCGCGGGCGCACCCCCGGGCGTGGTAGGCGAACCCGTCCTCAGGGGTCAATTCCACCAGGCGGTCGTAGTCCTGGAATGCGCCCGCGTGCTCCCCCAGCGCCGTGCGGGCGAATCCCCTCCCCGTGTACGCCGCCACGTTGTCCGGGTCGATGCCGATGACGGCGCTGAAGTCCTCTATCGCCTCCCCAGGTCGGCCCAGCTCCATCCGGCACATGCCCCGGCTGTAGCGAATCCGGGTGTCGCTGGGGTCAAGCTCTATGACCCGGGTGTAGTCCTCTATCGCCGGGTCGTACTCCTCTCGGCTGGCGTGGGTCAGCCCTCGGGCAGCGTGGGTTTCCGCGTTGTCCGGTTCCAGGGACAAGGAACGGTCCAGTTCCGCCATAGCCTCGTCGTAACGTCCCAGGTTGCCCAGGGCCACGCCCCGGCCACGCAGGGCAGGAGCGCTGTCCGGGTCAAGCCGGAGTACGGCGTCGAAGTCCCCCAGCGCGTCCTGGAATTCTCCCAGGTTCAGCCTGGTGATGCCCCGGGCGTACCAGGCCAGGCCGTAGTTCTCCTCCAATTCCAGGGCGGCGTCAAAGTCCCGGATGGCCTGCTCCATATCCTCCAGGTCGCGGTGGGCCATCCCCAGGAAGTAATGGGCCTCGGGCAGTTCCGGTTCCAGCTCGATGGCCCGGCTCATATCCGCCACCGCCTTGCCAGGTTCTCCCATCTCGCCGTGGGTCAGCCCCCGGTTGTAGTGGGCCTCGGCGTCGTCCGGGGCCAGCAGGACTGCAAGGTCGAAGTCGCCCATCGCCCCGGCCAGGTCTCCCAGATGCGCCTTGCACGACCCCCGGCTGCAATGCGCGGCCGCATCGCCGGGCGAAAGCCGGACGGCAGCGTCGTAGTCCTCCAGCGCTAGGCGGTAGTCCTTAAGCTCGAAGTGGGCGTGGGCCCGGCCCAGGCGGGCCTCCACGTCGTCGGAGTCCAGGGCGAGGACCCGGCCGTAGTCCTCCGCCGAACGGCGATGGTCCCCCAGTTGGCCATTCAACAGCCCCCGCAGGTGCAGGGATTCAGCGTCGGCGGGGTCCGCCTCGATATTCTCCGTCATGGCCCCGACCATCCGCAGCAGGCCATCCCGGCCCAGGGCGTCCATCATCCGCCGGAATTCCAGGTCGTCTTCCGGCGGGTTTCCTTGTTCCATGCCTTCGTCATCTCCGGCCACGACTCTCCTCCCGTTGCTCCTGGTTCACGCCTCTGGACGGGTTGCCCGGCGGGCGTGATTCTTGCTTCTTCACATCTATGATGGGGCTGTCTCTACCATTGCGCAATGCCCGCCTGTCAGCAAATCCGTGGGGCCGCTCTGAGGGTAACCTGAGCCGGTAGATGAAAGGCTCAGGCGCGTTGCCGGAGTGGGTTGCATCAACATCGCGGAGAGCGCCGGTGGCCAAAGCACAGATACCCTTTCCCATTGGGAAGGGACCTTCACTATGCTGAAGCCTGGTGTGCCCCGCCTTTAGTCGTTTCGGCCTCGCGCTCTCAGGTTCGGAGCAGGCGGCCTTGGTTTTCAGTCAAGCCGTGCAGCGCCTCCATGTGCTCCGCGTTGGTCCGTGCCCGTCCCTCTTTCCAGAGTCGCTCGCTCTCGATGTCGGCGCCCACTTACCGGGCGGTCTCCGCTCAGGGCTACCCAGACTACTACTGGAATCGCTTCAGTCGATGCGGGAAGTCGTCGGGAAAGGAGTAAATCGGCTGCGATACCTGATGCGCCTTCGTAGCATGGAGCGAGCCTTCGGAAAATGGTTCGGTCGCGCTACAGCCTCTTGTTTGCGGAAGGCAAGCCTGCGTAATGCGTCAGGGATTCTTGGCTATCAACTGAAGCTCCAATTCCGGCGGCGCGCCACCCGGCATCGCCTTCTTTTGGATATAGATGTTGCTCACAGGCGCGTCTTCGTCCGCCGCATCATAGCGATAGGTGTTCTTGGTCTCCCGGGTCAGCTTGAGGGATACGGTAACGCGTTTAGTTTCCTGCATTTTCAAAACTTCCATTTTTCAGCTTCACTAACCGACATTGGTCGGCCCGATACACCGCTTCAACTACTCGCGCCACGGTTACGAGTGGTTGACTTTGGGTTGTTCTTGTCTCGTAGCCGTTTTCAAAAGGGAAGGTTTTTTCCTGCCTCCCTGAGCCGGCGGCGCCTATGTTCCGCATCGGGCATTGCTGAAGCTACCAAACTCCAGAAATCCTGGGAATGGTTGTTGACGCTCAAATGCGCCAGTTCGTGTACGACGACGTATTCGAGCAGCGATGGTTCCAGCATCACCACCCGCCAGTTGAAGCGCAATGTTCCGTCCGGGGCACAACTCCCCCACCGCCGGCGTTGATCTCGGATCAGGATGCGAGGTTCGTCGCCTTTGCACAAGCGGGGCCACCAGTTTCTGACGCTGGCCGACAACCGTGGGGCGGCCATCGACCTGTACCAGCCTACCAAGGCTGTTAGGATGCGCAGCCTACGCTCGTCCTCTGTCAACCCTACCGGCGCCGAAACCCGAAAGCGCCAGTGGTCGAACCGGAATTCTGGCGCCGGCCCTTCGGCTTCTTCAACTACCAGGCGAACGTTCCGCCCCAGGTAGGGCAGCGTTTCCCCGCTGACGAACCGCTTGGGCCCCTGTGTTGGTACCCCCGGGCGGGCCTGCCTCAGAATCCAGGCGGCCCTCTTTCGCACTATGGATTGCACCTCGCAGTCCGGCGTATCCAGGGGCGCGGCTACCTGAACGCCCGTTGCGTCCACGGTGACCTGGACGGTTTTCCTGCGGCGTTCACTGCGGCGAACCTGATACTCGATGGTTGAGCCGCCGAAACGGACCTGTCCCAGATTATCCACGGCGCCCTCCCTGACGCGCCAGTTCAACGATGCGGTTGGCGAGGTCATCCAACTGTTGCTCGGTATATCCTCCGCTTGGGCGCAGCTCCCGCTTGACGTCCCGGCGCATTTCCCGCACCACGTCCAAGTTAGCCGCCCAGTCAATCACGACTCCGTGCCTGGCTATGACACCCTCAACCCGTCCGGCAATTGCTCTGGTGGGCTCGTTGATTTCAGTCCGGTACATGCCCGGTTGTTCCGCTGCGCCAGACTGCGGTAAGCCTTCCTCCCGAAGACCGTCCAGCAGTTGGTAGATGGCATAGGACATCGTGGTCATGCCAAGTTGCGCGGCGACGTCCGCTACCCTCTGAACGTCGTGCCTCAATACTGCCATGCGTTGGCAGGCTTCGGCGGCGTCGATTAACCGGTTGCGCAGGTCCTGGATGATGCGAGCCAGACGCTCGGACAGCTCTTCGTAGAAAACCGGATTCTCGGCCAGACGCTCGTGGAGTTGCGCCCGGATGGCGTGCTCCATCACCGACGCCCGGGCCTCTTCGTGGGGAAGAGCGGCTATCTTCCGCTCAAATTCGCTGTCGAGAATTGAGAGCGGTTTCATCATCTCCCGCACCTGGGCGCTGATTCGCTCGTCCACAAGCCTCTTGACCTTCGCCCCAACCTCGCTCCAGTCAACGTCGGCGTCCTCACGCAGGTACTGGGCCTGGAAATATGCCCTTATTTCGGTCAGGCGCGCCAGCCGGTCCCGGTATGCAAGCGCGCGGGGATCGGGCAGAAAGCGGTCCATCAGGCGGGAGAACCGCCGGTAGTCGCCGTTGAACATCTCGTACAGGTCCGCCTTGTAGTCGCCTTCCGTGTTGGCGTCGGGCGCGAAGGCGGCCACGCAGGCCCACGGGTCGTTCAGGTCACGGCCCTTGAAGTGGGACTCGGCTTGGACCGATGCAGACTCCATCAGTGGCCCCGGGTCTTCTTCCAGTTCCCGCATACTGTCCTGTACGTCGGGCCAGTCGAAGTCGGACAGGGCCGTCTCCAGGTCATGGGACACTCCGTGATAGTCCACCACCAACCCGTAGTCCTTTTCCGTCTCCGCGCCATCCCTGCGGTGGGAAAAGCGGCGGTTGACCCGGGCAATGGCCTGGAGCAACCCATGTTCCCGCAACCCCCGGTCAAGATAGAGCACCTGCTCCACCGGCGCATCGAATCCGGTCAGCAGCATGTCCACCACCACCAGCATCTCCGGTTCGCCTTCGGGATCAACGAAGGCGTTTATGATAGTCTCCTGGTCCAGTTCCCGCGCCGGCTGAAACTCAGCTCCATCATTGGGACTGATGGTGATGACGGGATAGGCCCGCACCCCAAAATCGCTCAGGCGGCCTGCATAGCGCATGGCGGCGGCACGGCTGGGGGCCACCATTTGGGCCTTGAAGCCGTTGGGGCGCACCCGTTCCCTGAAATGCTCGGCGATGTCCAGGGCAATCATCTCGATTCGCCGCTCTGCCTCCGCCACCGTTTCCTTGTTGGCGTAACGGCGGCGAATCCGCTCCCGCACTTTCTCCGGTTGTTCGCCGAACATGGCGTCGAAAAGCTTGTCCAGGGACTGCGGGCCTTCAATTACTAGTTCGGGCAGACGGGCTTCGTAGTAGATGGGCACCGTGGCTCCGTCGGCCACAGACTGGGGTATGGTGTAGGAGTCTATCAGGTGCCCAAATCTCTGCCTCGTGCTTCGTCCGGCACCTTTCTCTATAGGCGTCCCGGTGAAGCCAATCAGGGATGCGTTGGGCAAGGCTTTGGACATCAGCGCCCCCAGGTCGCCGTACTGGGAGCGGTGGGCCTCGTCCACCATGATGAATATTCTTTCGGACGGGTTCAGGAGGTCCATAGGCCCGGCGGGGCCGGTGAGGGCCTCTTCGAACTTCTGGATGGTGGTCATCACCGTGCGGCTGCCGCCCTGGCGGATGGCGGTTTGAAGGTCCAGGGGATCGCGTCTGCCGGGATGCTCCCGACCCCGCCTCGCTCTTCGCTCTTCCGGTTCAGGGCGGGAGCGTTCCATTCGTTCCGGGCCAGGAAACCCGCAGCGCTCGAAGGTGTTGGCTATCTGCTGGTCCAGTTGCGTCCGGTCGGTCACCACCAGGATGGTGGAGTCGGCCAGGCGGGGGGTTCGGCGGATCTTGGTGGCCAGCCAAAGCATAGTCAGCGATTTGCCCGAACCCTGCGTGTGCCAGATCACGCCGCTCCGCTCAGTGGGCTTGTCGCCGGTGAGGATGCGGGCCAGGGCCGCCCGTACCGCCCGGTACTGCTGGTAGCGGGGCAGTTTCTTGACCAGCCGTCCCCGCTCTGGCTCGTACACTACGTAGTCCCGCATAATGTCTAGCAGCGTAGATGGAGACAGCAATCCGATGATTAGCTGGGCCTGTCCCTGGGGTTCCACGCCAAACTTCTGGCTCACCTCTTCCTCGGCATACTCTCCCAACCATTTCCATTCGAAGTAGGCGTTTTCCGGAGCGCTCAGGGTGGAATAGGCTGCTGCCGCCCCGCAGTGGGCCACGCAAAGCAGGTTGTAATGAAACAGGCTTGGCGCGCCTTGGCCCTGCCATTCCGGTCCAGCCTCCTGGTAGCGGCGGAGTTGGCGAATCGCCTGCGACTTCCAAACGTCCAGCAGAGACGGTGACTTGGCTTCCATGACCACCAGGGGAATGCCGTTGACGAAGAGCACCAAGTCAGGGATGACCAATCGCTCGTCGTCCTCCGGGCCGTCCCGCTCGTTGCCCCGACGCACCCGGAACTGAGTGGTAACGACGAACTCGTTGAGGCCGGCTTCGGGGTGCTCGAAATCAAAGAAGCGGACGGTGCGGGTGTCTCGGCCCCGGGGCCCGTCCACGGTCAGGGGCATACCGTAGGTAAGGTACTCGTGGACGGCCTGGTTGCGGGCCATGCCGGTGGCGTTGACGTTCTCCAACTCGAAGACAACCCGGTCAGCCTGGGCTTCGGTTAGCCATTCGTTGAGACGCAGCAGGGCGGCCCGTAGCCGCCCCTTCAGCAAAACCTCTCGCTCGCCGCCCCGTTCCGCCGCCAGCGCCTCCCGGGGTGCGTGTTTCCAGCCCAACCCTTCCAGCAACTGCCTGGCCGGGTCCTCGGCGTGGTTGAACTCGTTGAGGCGGGAGGGGGTGGTCATGGATTCTCAACCCCAAACTGGTGATTCGGCCAATGAAGACTTTCGCACCGGAGCTTCCAAGTCATACCGCTTACCGACAGATTTGACCAATTCCTCAAACCAATCGTGAGCAAAGGGAGAAGTTACAACTTCGTTAATAAGCTTCGACAAATTTGTTTCATGGTATCTACCAGTATCACGGACCGTTTGAGCCACGTTGGCCACTCCGTCAATGAGCGGAATGTCTTGCATCAATGCACGAATCTCCTTTTCATGTTCAAAACTTATACGCTTGTACAAGAACGGCCCCATCGCATTTCCTTCAGGGATAAAAGTTTGATTAAAGTCTACGTATCTCACCTTTCCGATGAATACGTCCTCAGAGCCAAGCAAACTTTCCGACAAGGACCTAAAATCTGTCCTTATCGCGATACCGTCATGTTCCCTGCCGTAAAGTCTCCACATGGCGGCAGATTCAAAGTCGTTTCCATGCCAGCAACTAACCAGTGTGAATTTGGGTAACTGCTGGTGTATCTGAGCCAGTTTCTGTATATCCTGCAGGTTGTCCTGGTATATGTAGGGACGCAGATCTACGTTCACATTCGAGAAGGACCCTTCGAACGGGTCTCCAAGTTGATCTGCTCTTGAGAAAAATAGCGCGCTCCTGTCCAAAAGAGAGACGAATTTGGTGAAATCCAAGAATCTCCACAAAGTTTGTCCCGGCTCTAGAGATTCAAAGAGAGGGTGTTCTTTATACATGCCTGCGCTCCAACACTCGCAACTGCTCAGTTAACAGCACGTCGGTGGTTGATTCTTTCACGATTGGACCCGTAAGCAAAACGGCCCCCTCTAGCAGTCGCCGGGGCAGGTCTTCGGCGTGGTTGAGTTGGTTGAGGCGGAAGAGAGTGGTCATGACGAATATAACCAGCCTACAACGGCCGAAAGCTTTCAAGATCAGCGTGGAGAGCGTACTCTATCGCTTCAACCACGACTCTTGCTTTGAATACGATACCAAGGTCGATCATCTGCTTTGTCTTGATCTTTACGTCCATGGAGTCTGAATCCAAGAAACCGAATTCTTCCTCGAAGAAGACCTCCGCCACTATTCCTAACCAATGAAACTGTCTTCGGCCGATAGCTCCTTGCCTGCTAAGCCGCGCACTTGGGCTGTAAAGGAATACGGGGCTACCGCTGCTGCCCGGGAACACTGATGCATCAATCAAGAATACTGGTCTCCCTTCATAATCGACGCTCAACGCAGTAGCTGTTATGCCTCTTCGCGCTATCGGCAAGTTATTAGCCGAATCGTAAATGCCATTGGGGTAGCCTACAAACAGCACCTCTTCTACAGCATCAAATTCCGCTATAGAACCTTGAGTTGGGCAGAAATCCGTAGGAATGGATTTGACGAAGCAGGAATGTCCAGCACTGTCCAATGACTCAAAGATGGGATCCAACGGCAGAACGGCTACGTCAATATCTGGCGACGGATGGCAGATCCATGCCCATCTAATCGGATCCAAAGCAACTTTAATTGTATTTCCTAATGCCGGTATAGGGTCGTCTGAAATAGATTGAGTGAGAGCAAATCTTCCAGATATGGCACCTTGAATGACGTGCCTATTCGTTACAAGGAAAGTCCTATCGCAACCTTCGCAAACCTTGTGGGAAACTATGAAACCAGTACCTATAGACCATTCATCATTACCAAGATATGCTTGTATCCTAACTGTAGAAAACATGATCTGTTCGATCAGAGTCTCGCCTTTCATTGTGCCACCCTTGCGTGTTCGGCATTTACCCGCACCCGCCCCGTCAGCAAGGCATCGGCGGAGGCTTCCTTCAACAATTTTAACCCATCTCGTTCTCTTTTCGCTCCCGCAACTGTCACATCAACTTCATTCAGCAATCGAGCTATGGCTTGCTGTTCCGGTAGTGGTAGGCTCGGCACTTTCAACTGTGTTATCTGTTCGTGGCTCAGATTCGGAAAGGTTGAACCCGTGACAACAGTAAGAAGTTCTGGCATCTTGAAATCGATAACTGCACGAAGGAAACGTTGATACAACGGTCCAGCATAATGCGTCAAGGCTGCAACGCCCCGTCCAATGGCGTAATCGCGGTCAGCCCAATTCATTCGGCCTGCCGTTGCGCCCCGGACACAGAACAATATGGCTCCCTCGCTTGCCATTTTTCTCGGGTCAGTAGTCCATTGCGCCGGAGCAGGATGGTCAATACCATATTCCGTAGGCCCGTTGAGCAACGGGATCCCTTCTCTTGTGCGATTGCAATGGTTCCCAGGCGGCGACTGCCCCATGATAACCTCCGCCACCTCCCCCAATCTCACCACCTCCCAGCCCGCCGGTATCGTCCCCAACCCCGGAACCTCCTTCCATTCCGTGTGCCAGCCGGGGACGCCGCGGGTGAGCAGTTGGTGGAGCAGGGAGTCGCGCAGTTGCTCGGTGGCGGCGATGACGGCCTCAGTGCCCTCGATGGCGTCGTCGATGGAGTCTAGCACGGCGGCGATGGCCCGCTGCTCCGGCAGGGGTGGGAGGAGGGTGGGAAGATTGCGCAGTTCCCCGCCACCAATTGCCTGGAAGGTACTACCCTGGGTTACCCGCTCTAACGCATCCTTCGCATGATTCAGTATGTGCCATCCAAATGCTTGCTCTCGTTTGTTGAAACGAACCGCAGCCAAGCCGCGTCCGATTCCAAGTTCCCTGTCTGCCCTGTTGGTTTCACCTACCGGAGCCCTAACGCTTATTAGGATGTCACCAGGAAGTCCGACCCTAAAAAGTTGGGTACACCACTTCACCGGATTGGGGAAGTTGGCCCCAAATTCGGCGTTTCCTTGAATGAATGGCAACCCACTGGTTTGACCATCAGTGCCATCCCAATCACTGACTAACTCTCCGGGAGGAGATTGTCCCATAACAACTTCCGCTACGTCCCCCAAGCGCACCAGTCGCCAGCCTTCGGGTATGTTTCCCTGTTCGCCGGAGGGTTTCATCAGACCTCTTCCGTTGCATCGGGACGTATTTCGTGGATGGTCACTGGAAGGCCGGCCTGCTTGGCTTCCAGCCACCGCTTGAAGGACCTGGGGCTTTCGCCGGACTTCTGGCCTGTCAACAACATTTCTACGCTGAGGTCCTCGTCCAGGTCGGGCCAGTGCAGGTGTTGCCCTCCTGCGTGAATCTCCCAGTTATCCCTCTCCTTCGGCGTAGCATGGACCAGCCGGGGATACCACGCCAAGGGAACGGAGATTATCCGTCCGTCACATAACTCGGCACTCAAAGTGTCCTCGGAAACTTCAAGCGTCATAGCCCCGGGAACTTCAAAGCTAACGGTTGAAATGGACATGCCAAGCCTCCAGCAAGTGAGTTTCATGTTGCTCGACGATTCTCTGAATACGCCGTATTTCCGCGCCGCCAAAGTTGCCGCTTTCCTGTAATTCAACCGGGTTCAACCAAAACTTGGCGAAACTTGCATCCCGCCGAACATGGACGTGAGGAGGCTCGTTCCTATCCCACGATACGATGTAGAAACGATATGGACCTTCTCTCAACAGCACAGGCATAGTAGTACCGTCCTACCGCGCATACCCCATCTCTGCCAGCAGTTCATCCATCCGGGCCACCGCCTCGTCCCGCCGCAGTTCCGCCTCCCGCAGTTGGGCCAGGGCCTCCTCCACCGGCATCACCTCTACTGGCTCGGTGGTGTCCACGTAACGGCTGATGTTCAGGTTGAAGTCGTTGCTTTCAATCTCCTCCAGGTCAGCGACATGGGCCAAGCGGTCTACGTCCTCGAAGGCCCGGTACGCTTTGACTATCTTTGCGATGTGCTCCGGGTCGATGTAGTTCTGGGCCTTGCCGGGCCGGAAGTAGCCCTCCTGGGCCGCGTCCACGAACAGCACCTTGCCCCGGCGGTTTTGGGGTTTGTCCCGGTTAAGCACGCAGATGGCCACCGGGATGCTAGCGCCAAAGAACAGATTGGGTGCCACGCCGATTATCGCCTCGAACAGGTCGGCCTCCACAACACCCTTCCGAATTTTTCCCTCGGCGCCGCCCCGGAACAGAATGCCGTGGGGCATCACCACGCCCACCATACCCTGGGCATTGGTCACTCCCAGCATATGCAGCAGGAAAGCGAAGTCCCCCCTGGTCTTGGGCGGAACAGCCCCGTAGCGGTCGAAGCGGTGATGCGGGTCGGTGGGCGCGAAGTCGTGGCCCCAGTTCTTCAGGCTGAAGGGCGGATTGGCGATCACCTTGTCGTACGCCAACAGCCGTCCCGTCGGGTCCACCAGCGCGGGCTCGGCAATCACGTCTCCGGCTTCCATCCTGGCCGACCGTAGGTCGTGAAGCAACAGGTTCAGCTTGCCGATGGCCAGGGTTCCCAAGTTGCGCTCCTGGCCATGCAGCACCAGGTTACGGGTGTCTCCGCCTTTCTCTCTCACGTACTCTGCGGCGTAAATCAGCATTCCGCCGGAACCGGCGGCTGGGTCGCAAATCCGCATTCTTTCCCCCGGTTCCAGGAGTTCCACAATAAGCCTGACGACCTCCCGGGGCGTATAGAACTCGCCGCCCTTCTTGCCGGCGTCATCGGCAAACTCGTAGATGAGATACTCGTAGGCGTCCCCCAGCACGTTCCCGGCGCCGCCATCGTCGCGGAGATTGGCGTCCCGCAGGTCCAGGCCGCTGAAATGGTTGAGCAAGCTGCGTATGATGCGCTCCCGGTTGGCCGGACTGCCCAGCTTGGTCTCGTCGTTCCAATTGGTGCCCGCCAGCACTCCGTCCAGCCGGGGCGTGTTGGCATCCTCGACGGCGTGGCTGGCGATGTTCAGGGCTTCACCCAGGTTCATGCCGGCGGCGCAGATTGCTTCCCAGCGGGCCGATTCCGGAACAAAGAACTCGTGCTCGTCCCGGTCCGTTAGCGCCGTCTCCCTGGGCACACCCGCTGCCACCGCACTTTCTATCTCCTCTTCGAACCGGTCGGAGAGTCGTTTCAGGAAGAGGACGGAGAAAATGTAATTCTTGTAGTCCGCCGAATCGATCTGTCCCCGCAGAATGTCGGCGGCCTGCCACAGCTTGGACTCCAGTTCCGATCTACTCAGCGGCATTGTTCTCTCCTAGCCCCAGTCCCCAGTGTCTTTGTCAATAATGTTTCGAATCAACGAATCCCTGAGTGTATCTCTGCGCAACCTAGCAGCATCCAGTGTAGCCTGGTACGCAGCCTCGGATGTTTCTACCAACCGGGCCATCCCTTCCAATTCGCCGAAACCAGGCACGGGCACTCCGATCTCCCCCAGGCTACTGGCAGAAAGCGCCTTGAGGGTAGCGGTTACGACCAAGCGTCTGTTCATCTCCGCTCTGCCAAATGCCGACGTCAAGAAGTACCATATCCAGTGACCCATGCCAGCGTCCGGGTTATTTGCACGCACCACTAACAGGGTGATTCCTGCCACTGTTCGCGACACGTCGGGCTGGACCAGCGCTGCCTCGATTGACCCGGCCCGCGCCGTCACCAGCACGTCGTAGGGACGTAGGAGATGCCGTTCGGAGCGGCTGTTCCAATCCACTTGGACCCTTCGGAGGTCTTCAAGATACACCCGTCCGTCTGCACCGACGTTTCTGCTTTCGACGACTTTGAGCGTCCAATCTCCTCGTTTGGCGCCGGCCCCATGTCCTGCCAGTGAGAGACCCTGTGAAATTGAGGCTATGTCCCGCAACAGAGGCATACTGGCAATATAGCCGTGCTTTTCAAAATTAGCAATACTTTTCAGTGTTATAATTGAAATCGAAGGGAGCTATTGGTGAACCTGGGGAACCCGAAATTCAACGCCGCCCATCATGGCAGAAGGTGCACAATGCCTCGAAAAGGCAACATGATGGGTCCGCCGCTTTTGTTACCGTATTGAGGGGCTGCTGAAGGTCCCAGCTCAAACCCACTTTCACGTCAACCTTTCTACCAATTTGACAACGAGGGATTGAAACTACGACGTGGATTCGAGGAATCGAAAATGCTGACGATGCAGCAAACGAAAGAAGCTATCCTTGCTATGCTCGGTGGAGCTAACGGGCTGAAAACCCAGCCATACGGACCAGATCCATCCGAACTGGAGAAATACCTAGCGCCGGGGAATTACGCTAACGCCGAAAACTTCGAGCGTGGAGCAGAAGGTGGCAAGTTCAATTGGGTTGCCTATTCCGCCTTCGGAGAAAAGGATTACTTGAACAGCCAGGATTTGGCGGCGAAATTGGACCTACTATTCTCCGACAACAAACTGTGCCAGAACGTCCACATCACAATCTACCAAAACGAAGACGAGATGGCTCACCGTGTGGATTACCGCTTCTATACTTTTGGAGTCGAGGATTCAGAGTGTCTCGATGGACTCGATTTTTGCCCGTCCTGCGGCTGGAACATGCAGCAATTGAAATGAAACGCTGGCCCCGATGATCGTCCCAGATGACCAGAAGGGGATGTTCTGGGGATTCGAGGATGCCGGAAAGGTCGTCGGGCATGAAAATTCTCATCGTCTCAAGGGTTGTGGATTTTCGAGATTATATCAGCAAGAGAGCGACTCGCCGCGATTGACCACCCGTCGGCGTGGATTTAGAATAGCCCGTAACGGTCAAGGGAAGGTCCGAAACTGCTGAACAAAAGGATGCTGTTCCCGGCCATTGCGGTATTGCCGATCTTTCTGTTGGTGACGGCGGTGGCGGCGTGTCAGGAATCCAGTCCAGAAACGAGTCCATTCGACACCGAAAACACTAGGCCAGTCAGCGTTCTAATGGCCACATATGCGCCTGCGCCTGCCCCGGCCTCGAAACCGCCGCCAGCGGCTACCCCAACGTCCGAATCTCTTCCAACCGCTACCCTGCGGCCAACCGCTACGCCCGTTCCAGCCTCGACACCGCCGCCAGCGGCTATCCCAACCCCCGAAGCTCCTCCAACCGCTGTCCTGCGGCCAACCGCTACGCCTGTTCCGGCTCCAGCACAAATACCGCCTGCGACACCTACACGGACTCCAACACCAAGTCCATCACCCACGCTCGCTCCGACTTCCACAGAGAGGGTCCCCGCTGGAGAGCTTATGAAAATCTATGATTCTAAAGAAAATGACATACATACCCTGGAGCAGTGGAGCACCTCCGTAAGGAGCAGTCATTGGAAGGAAGGACGCAGCGCTTATTCCCTTGCCGACTTCATACTGAACCGGAATGGGGCCAACCATCTGGCGTCTCGAATTTCGTCCTTACTGTCACAGCCTGTCGTTCTGAAACAGGGTACACCGGAATACGCGGCAAAGTTTGACCAATACGGAGGACCTGCCCGTCTTGATATCGGGATACTCGGTCACACTGCATCAGGCGAAAGCATGTTCGTGGGGTTAGAAGCCAAGGTAGATGAGCCATTTGGATCGGAAACTGTATGTGAAAGATATCAGGATGCCGTCGAGTACCTTAACAGCAATCCGAGATCTAAGGCGGCATCCAGAGTAAAGGAATTGCTCTCGCGATACTTGGCAGATACTGATGAGCCCTGTGAATCGAAATTTGCCAATGTTGGCTACCAGTTATTGACTGCGACAGCGGGAACTGTCGCTTCGGAAGCCAACAGAACCATATTCTACGTTGCTGTCTTCAAGACTCACCTGTATAACATGGAAAAAGGTGAAGAAAATCGGCTCGACTATGAGGACTTCATAAAACTCACGGGTGGGGAATGTTTACTTGGGAGCAACGGGGAATGTTTGGCGCATGAAATTACTCTTGATGGAAAACGGCTCATCTGCATCTACGAATACTTCGATTAATGAATCTATATTGGATTCCTGGTGGCGTCAGAGCAGAACGAGAGGACTGCTGAACAATCCATTTTCGGGCGAATTTGCCGCATTGACCGTAACAGTTCAGAGTTGAGGGGAAAGGAGCAACTGGCGGCAGGCTTGAAGGGTGTTCTGGTTCTGGGCGCGCCAGGTGCCGAAGAGGGAAGCCTGGGTCATGTTGCTTTCGGTGCCCTGTTCTGAGCGGGTGCCGCCGCTGATCTTCCGGCTGATCACCAGGGGGCGCAGGCTCCTTTCCGCAGCGTTGTTGTCCGACGGCGCCTCCGGCTCCGCCACGAAGACGAACAGCTCCTTGATGTGCTTTTCGATGCGCCTGCACAGCTTGCCCTGGATCGCCGCTGGGTCTTCCAGGAAGGGTTGGCAGCCTGCCAGCAGCGCTGCTTGGGGCCGTCGTAGTGGTGGTAGGCGGCGTAGAAGTCGCTGACCAACACTGCGGCGAAGGGATCGCCCAAGGCCTCATCCGCCACTTCCTTGTTGCGGCCCCGGCGCAGGAAGTAGTGCTGGGTGGAGGTGCTGAAAGTCTAGACGTAGCCGTTGCGCCCGTCCTATCGCCAACGGATTTCATCGGGGTGGACCACTGGGCTGGCCCGAATACGGTCCACAATGCGCGCCAACTCCTGTTGACCCCTTCGGGCCACCTGGTGCAGCGCTCCGACGATGGCCCCCAGGCTGAGGCGCAGTTGATGCACGGTGCGCAGATACCACTGGATGGTGCGCAACGGTAGCCGGCCCTCTTCGCGCAAGGCCGTAATCAAGCTGAGCAGATTCACACCCAACCGCTGCTTCCCCAGCGCCGCGCCCGCCAGGTCCGCAGGGGGCACCCGCCGTTGCTCACACATTGGGAAAGTCCGGGCGATATAGACATGCTCGGCGACTTGCGCCGGAGCTACGGGCAGGCCGATGACCTCCCTGGTCCGCTGCACCCAACCGCCAGTCAATCCAGAGCCTCACTCCGGACAAGACTCCAGCACGTGCTCCACCCGGCGGGTGGGCGTCATGCGCTGGCGGGCGAAGCCGTGAGGCCGAGACTTCCTGGGACTTTTCTTGACTTCTTTCTCCGGCCCTTTCTCCTTGGAGGGCCGCTGGCTCGATTTGGGCTTGATGCCAGGCATTCCCCTCGGACCGCCAGGCTTGGTCTTTCCTTCCAGGGTCTCAATCCGCCGCTGCAACTGGGCGATGATATCCAACAAGACCTCCCGAGGGGCGGCTTCCAGGTCAAGGCTCGTTTTCATGTAGTAGGTCCACCATAACAGACCAATCATTGCCCTCTGCTCTTTCGGCGACTTTCCGTTTATTTATCTCCCCAACTCTGAACTGTTACGATGCCTCGCCACACTTGACAAAATCATGAGCCTTCCCCTCGAAAGCGCCTATTTCCCCAGTGGCGGACCCACTTTCAAGTACATGCGACCCGCAGTATTTGCTGATAGTGGGACAGAAAACATCATTACGAACCAAAACGCGATTGCCTTGCCGGTACGGGGGCGTTGCATTTCAGCGCCGCTGGCCTCCCACTTGTCTGCCCGGGTTCCGGTTCGGTTGCGTGACGTCCGTCTCACACCCCGTTTCCTCCGGGATGGTCCAGTCGGTGAACAGGTGCCCCAAGCCCAGACTCTCGGCCAACTCCAGCAGTGCCATCAAGTGCCGAAAAATAGGGCGCACCCCGGCTTCATGCCAGCGCCAAACGGTGTAGGAAGATGTCCCCAGGCGGCGGGCCAACTCCTCCCACGACAGCCCGGACTCCCTCTGGAAGCGCTTCAGACGCTGGGGGAAGTCGTCTGGCAAGACATATACCATTCCGCCGTGGTCGGTGTGGTGTCGAGGCATGGCCTGCCCTCCCGTGAACTGCTCTTCGCAACGGCCGCTCATCAAACGGCTGCTAGACCGAAGCCATGGCGGGAATTACATTTAAGCGGCGATGATGACCAGCTGGGCTGGGCAGTTTGATTCCTCTCATCCGTACCAAGAGAATTACCCGTTCTCGTCGCCAGTCTCCCACTGTCTGTGTATTACGCCTTGGCTTCGATTTAGCCATCGCTTTTATGTTTAAGAAGGAAGGATGTGTTACTGATATCTTACATGCTGGCATCCAGATTGACCCCCCACGAGTAGTGCAGTTTTCTGTTGCTTTTGTGTCTGTCGAATGAGAATCTCCTGGAAAGGGGCCTGGGACCTGCCGGCCTCGTCGATCATCTTCCTGAACTGGGGCCTATCGGCGATGCGGCCGCTCTCGGCCTCATCCACGAACTCGCGGACCACCAGGTAGCCGTTCTTGCTGGCGTAGTCGCGCAGCGCCCGAAGCTGGGCGGCGACGGAGAGGTCCACGTCCTGGCGGTCGCTGGAGACCCGGGCGTAGAGGGCTGCCGGGGTGGCGTCGTGCTTGTTACTCATCGTTGTCTCCTCCTTGTAGTAAGTCAACCTTGTAGTAAGTCAACCTGCCCCTCCCGCCGGGAGCGCAGGCGTTCCAGGCGCTGCTCGAGGCGAATCTCCCGCTCTTCCATGTAGAGTCGGAGGGCCTCGCGCACCAGCTCGCTCATGTCGCGCTTCTCCTCGTCCTTGACCCGCTGCACCTGCTCGAACATCTCGGGCGGCAGGGAAAAGGTGATGGTCCTGGAAATCCGGCGTGGGGGCATGGCGTCTCTCTTTTTGCCTGTCAATGTATGATATTGTCTTACTACCTATCATCGGACATCCGGCCTGCTCCTGTCAAGGAGCGGCTCGTCCTAATGGGGTGAAGAGCTGCGGCCCAGCCATCGCTGGGCCGCTTGCTCGCCGTAGTGTTCCTCGCACTCGTAGCGGGTTCGGGCAAGGCATCACAATTCCTCCTCCGGCTCAGTCTCGGGCGGGGCCTGTAATCCGCGCTGGCGCAGGTAGGAGCGGATGGCGACCCTGGCCCAGATGCGCAGCCCGTTGCGGATCATCCGCCGCTGCTCCGGCGTGTAGGACACCGCCGGGCTTTCCTTGCGGGCATCGGTGGTCTTCCGGTCGGGTATCTCTGGTTTCTTCTTTCCATCGGGTTGTTTCATGTAGCATAATCGCAGCGGCCTTTCCCGGGGCCGCTGGCCTCTCGTTGGGGGTTGGTGGCAGGGCCGCCGGCGCGGGCGGACAGGGCGAGCGCCGGCGGCTATGGCATGGTCAGTTCCCGCAGCAGGCCCTGCGGACGCCCTCCCCCAGGAGGATGTCCAGGCCGCCTTGCACCTGGTTGGCGAACGTGTAGAGGGCCTGCACGGCTCCTCCGCAGGGTTCGACACCCTTGCGCCAGCGGTAGACCTGCTTATGGCCCACGCCCAGGGCGCGGGCCATGCCGCTCCAGGTGAGGCCGCTGGCTTCCCGGAGGCGTTCGAGACGCTCCGGGAAGTCGTCCGGCAGCAGGCTGAAGAAGGGCAGGTAGCCCTGGTGTTCCCCTTGGTGTTCCATGGTCCGCTCCGGACTCCCGTCATCCGTGGGTCCGGTGCTATTGTTGTTCATCGGTCACCTCCAATCGAAAGAGCTGGTGAAAGTCGTCGAGGCCGAGGGCCTTCAGCATCCGCTGGCGGATGCGGCCGGAGGGCGCTCGCCCCTCGTTGACCAGCTTCGACAGGTAGCCCGGGGTGAGGCCGGCCTCATTGGCCAGCCAGTTTTGGGAGCGGTTGAGCAGTGCCAGCCGGTCCCAGAGGGCCGCCGCGTCGAGCCGGACAACGGTCCGTCCCCCGCCCCTCCGGAGCCCTCCCTGACTATCGTTTTTCCCGTCTTTCTCACGCATCGTTCTCCTCCTTCCGTATTCCGGCGATTCCGGTGTTCCGGCGATTCCTTATTGCGGCGGCATGGACTGTGGCGACTCCCAATCCTCGGGCGACCGCCAGGCGCTCCCCAGCGGCCCCAGCTTCTCGATGGCATCTCTATGGGAGACCCACAGGGGCACGGCGACCCCGGCGGACTGCATCTCCTCTCTTGCCACCCGCAGGAAGTGGGTGGCGGCGATGTCGTCGTCGAAGACCACCAGGACCGAGGGACGGACGCCGTGGTCGTCGGTGGGGCGGTGGGAGGAGAAGTAGCGCAGGTAGGGGGCCAGGCGGGCCGACATGGTGGAGGGCCGCACGGCGCGGCGCTCCCACTCCAGGAGGAAAGGCCAGTCGGTGGCGTCCCTGCGCAGCAGGCCGAAGGCGTCGGGGTTGACCGAGCGCATCCGGTCCTGGTGGCGGAAGTAGCGGGAGGCCCGCCTGGGCGGGTCCAGTTGCGACACCTCCCAGCCGAGCAGCCGGGCCTGGCCGGTGAGAGCGGCCAGGAAGGCGTGGACGGCGGCGGTGTGCTCGATGTTGCGGAGCAGCTGGCGGCCGTTCCTGCCGGAGACGTTGCGCCAGCCGCAATCGGCCCGGGCGTCCTCCGGGGCAACGCTCCACCGTTTCTTGGCCACGGCCAGGGAGGTGCGGTCCCGGCGGGCCAGCAGGGCCAGGCCCCGGTCGGTGAGGGCCATGCGTCCTCCCGCCTCGCGGGGGCGGGCAACCAGGCCGAAGCCCTCCAGGGGGTTGATCAGCTGGCTGGCGCGTGGCTGGGAGACTCCCATAATTCCCGCCAGCTCCTTCACTGCCAGCCAGGGCCAGTCGGACACCAGGTCCAGGGCGCGCTTCTCGGCGGCCTTGAGCAGCACGGGCAGCAGGTGGTCGGGGATGTCCCAGCCGGGACCTTCCACCGCGAAGTCGTCGGGCAGCGTGGCCCGCTGCGGCTCCCTTTCTACCGGAAGCTCCCCGCCGGGGCCGGCCCGTTCCAGGACGTAGCGCAGGTCCAGGGCGGCGTTGACGGCGGGGGGACTCCAGATCCGGTCGCCCGTCGCCGCAGGGACCATCTGGCTTTCCACGGCCAGCAGGGCCGGTACGGGGTACGCGGACAGCAGCCGGCGGGCGTGCCGGAGCCGCACCTCGTCGGCCGTCAGGACCAGCACCGTGCCGGGCAGGGGTCCCTCCCGCAGCCGCCAGAGGCGCTTGGCGAAGCCGGTGCGGTCGGCGGTCAGGCCCTGCCGCAGGATGCCCACGGTCTTCCCGTTGGGCAGGGTCAGGCCGGCGTCCAGGGGCAGGGAGCGGAACCAGCGGAAGCGGATGGGGAAGGCCACGGTGGAGACGGCGCAGGCCAGCCGGTAGATCACGGCCAGGGCGTCCAGGCGCTCCATCAGGCTGCGCCGCCACTGGGCGGAGACGGGATACCGGCGCACCAGTTCCTCCGGGAACAGGCCCTCCTCTGCCGCGATGCGGCGCAGCCCGGCGGCGGTGAGGTGAAACCTCCGTGTGGGCGGCAGGGGGGCGGCGGCGTGGGGCGCCGGGGCGCAGAACCCGCCGTCCTCCAGCCTCTCCACCGCGCCGTAGACCGCGCCCCGGGACCAGCCCGAAAGCTCGACCATCTCCAGCCGGTCCAGGAAGGGCATCCCCGCCAGCAGGCGCAGCATTTCGGCCTCGCATCCTGCGGGTCTCATTCCCCGGCCTCCTTACCTTCACCGTCTGGCCCGATGGCACCGTCCGGCCCGATGGCTTCGTAGTTGTGGTTCCCGTCCCCCTCGTCGTCGTCCTGCTCGGCTCCATCGGCGGCGCCATCGCCGGTTGCGTCAACGGAGGCCGCTTTCTTTCTGCTGCGCTGGTCCTTTCGGGCGGGGCCTTGCTCGCCTTCCGGCTTTTCCTCTTGCTCTTCGCCTTCGCTGTCCAGTTCCTCTATGCCCTGGTGATATTCGGCCACCTTCCGGTGGCTGTCGACGTCGGCGTAGTCCGCCTGCCGCGCCGGAACGGTGTAGCCCTCCGTTGCGGCGCGGATGCGTTCGGCTATGTCCGGGTTGCCCTGCTCCGGCTTGCGCACCATCATGGAGAAGGCGGCCATCCTCTCGGCGCCCACGGTGGCGCGCACGTAGCAGTGGTGCACGTCCAGCGACGTGACGTCGTCCTCGACCACTCGCTCCTTGCCCAGCTCCCACACCAGTTGACGGGCGTCGTTGCCCGCCACCTGGAAGACGGCCAAACAGCCCACGTTGGCCAGGATGGTGTCCCGCATGGTGGGGGAGAGGTCGTCCAGCTTGGCCAGGCTCTGGGTGGCCAGGATGAAGCTGGCGCCGAACTTGCCCAGCTCGCTGAGCATGGACTCGTAATCGACGCCGGGCATGGACTGCATCTCGTCCACCACCACCAGCGCGCCCCGGCGTTGCGAGAACGCCAGCCCGCCCTGCTCCCGGATCACCGAGTCCACCAGGTTGAGCAGGGACGCCCCCACTAGGGCGGACACGTCCCGGCCCACGGTGCCCTGGGAGGTGGAGACCAGCAGCACGCCGCCGCCCTGGATGGTGCGGCGCAGGTCGATGGTGGAGCGGGGCTGACCCAGGATGGCCCGCGCCCGTTTCGACGAGGCGTAGTAGGACAGCCGGGTCTGCACCGGCGCCAGCGCCTCGGCCCGGTACTGGTGGTGCCACCGGCCGAAGTCCCGGGCCCACCACTCCAGCAGGTAGGGATCGGATACACGCTTCAGCGCGTCCTTGCGGAAGTTGTCGTCGGAGAGGAGCTTCAGGCCATCCAGGATGGTGTACTGCCGGTCGGCCTCCACCTGCTCGTTGGCCTCGTAGAGGGTCTTGACCGTCTGCTCCAGGATGGACTGCATCCGTGGCCCCCACTGCTCCCACAGCCCCTTCGCAACCCTTACGACCGAGTCGGCGGTGCGGTCCCGGTCGGCAAAGACGCGGGTGTCCAGCAGGTTGATGCCGGGGGAGCGGGATTCGTCAGCCAGGTCGATGAGCCGCACCTTGTCCACCAAACTTTCGGGCACCTGTTCCAGGATTCCCGCCACCAGGTCGGCGTGGGGGTCGACCACCACGATGGCGTCGCCGTCCCTGCCTGCCGCCTTTTCACGGAGCTTGTGGGCGACGATGTGGTGCATCAGGGTGGACTTGCCCATGCGGGTGCGGGCCACGTAGAGGTGGTGGCGGCGCAGCAGGTCCTCGGGGAAGCGGATTTCCCGCTTGGCCCCGGCGGTGGTGTCGCCCACCAGGGCGCCGCCCCGCACTCCCCTGGCCGAGGGCAGCAGAGCCCTGGCGCCGGAGCGTTCCACCAGGGGAGTCTCGTCCCCGGCCCCGGGCGGGTGCCACAGGGACGCCGCCTCGCGGACTCCCAGCACGCTGCGTTTGCCCAACAGGCCCGGGCCGGCGGGATGCAGGTTGGCGGTTGGAACCAATGGACCGACCCTGCCCACCTTGAACCTGGCCCCGGCGGGATGGTCGTAGTGGCGGTAGGCGGCGGCCACCGGATCCAGCAGTTCCCTGGCCCGCTGCGGCCCGGTGCCGGCGGGCAGGACGGCGACCACCTGGAGCTCGGCGTCAAAGGCGATGCGGGAGACCTTCTCCCGGATCAGCACCGGGTCGTAAACCCGGCGGCGGGCCTGTTTCCAGCGCCACCAGCCCCAGCCGGCGATGATTGCGCCCGACAGGGAACCCGCCGCCAGCAGGGACGCCTTCAGGTACTCCCCGTCCTGGACCCACAGGTAGCCCCTGACCGCCGCCAGCGCGCCCACGCCCAGCACGGCCATGGTCACGCCGTCCAGCTTCAGGGGCCCGGTCTGGTAGGTGTAGGAGGGTTCGCGGTTCTCGGACACGGCGGCTTTGTGGGCGCGGACCTGGTGGGCCTGGGACCAGTCGGGTCCCAAAGAGCGCAGCAGCAGCCGCGCCACCACCCGCTCTCCCTGGTAGAGGGCCGAGAGGGCGCCCATCAGGGCGATGAGGGGGTCCGAGCCCGGGTCCAGCAGGTCGTCGTCCCGGAAGGTGCGCAGGGGCACGTACTCCGGGCCGTCGGCCCGCAGGGTCATCCCCCAGGCCTGCTCGCCGTCCTGGAGGCGCAGGGGGTCGTCCTCGGGCGGCACCTCGCGGATGCGGGCCTGGGGGTAGTGGGCGGCGATCTGGCCACGCACGACTCTATCGTCCTGGCAGCGGGCCAGCAGGGTCACGCCGTCCATGTCCCCGGCGATCTCCAATGAGAATGGTTCGGGGACGGCGATGGACTGGAGCAGGTTCTCCACGCCCAATAGCGTGCGCTCCCCGGCCCGGGGCGGCGTCACCGCCAGCAGGACGGGAGGGCGCCTGTCGCGTCCGTCGCCGAACAGGGCTTTCTTGATGTTGATATTCATAAGGGTTGCCTCCGTCTATGGGATGTGGTGATTCGGGTTAGTGCCTCTGCCCTGGCCGCCACTCGATGACCTCGGTCTCCTCGGGGGTGGCCTCGATGCGCACGGGAAAGCGGTTGCCCCTCGCCAGGAGCAGGCCGTCCCCGCGAGGACAGGACAGCAGCCAGCGTTGCAGCTCCACGGGCAAATCGAAGGCTTCCCCCACGGTGCTGACGGCGGCGGCGTCCTGCTGCAAGAGCAGCTTGAAGGCGGCGTTCTGGAGCAGGGCGCGGCCGGAGTGTCCGGTGATGGCCCTTGAGGAGTCCTCGGAGAGGAGGTCCTGCACGTCCTGGGTGATGAACTGCAAGCCCAGCCGGTGCTTCCTGGCCCGCTTCGCCACGCTCACCATGAAGGCGGCGCCCTCGGGGTGCTGCATGATGCTCCACACCTCGTCCACCACCAGCAGGCGGGGCCTGGGGTCCTGGGCGGCGGCGGCCCACACCGTCTCGGTGCAGACCATGGCCGCCGCCGGGCGCAGCTCCGGCTCCAGCAGGTGCAGGTCGAACACCGTCACCAACGCCTCGCGGGCCAAGAGGTCGTCGCCCTCGTCGGAGAGCAGGTCCCGCAGGCTGCCGGTGGCGAAGGGGCGCAGCAGGTGGGCGATCTCCGGGGTCTCGTTTTCCAGGTAGGCGTAGAAGTCGCGGAAGCCGGTGCGCTCCCGCCTTTCCGAGTAGTAGCCCGCCAGGGCATGGTCCAGGGAGGAACGCCGCTCGGCGGACAGCCGCTCCCCGACCATCACCTCGATCAACCGGCGCAGGCTGCCGATGCGCTGGAGCAGTTCCTCGCTGTCGCCCCGGTCGATGACGAAGGGGTTCATGCCCTGCCCCGGGACACCGGGGGAGAGAACACGGCCACCGGCGGCACGCGCCATGTCGGCGTACTCGCCCTCCGGGTCGATGACGTAGGCCCGCACGCCCCGGCACAGGCCCCGCAGCACGCCCAGCTTGGTGGCGAAACTCTTGCCGCTGCCGGAACGGGCCAGGACGGCGGTGTTGGCGTTCAGGTGGGTGCCGTCGAAGGGGTCGTAGACGATGGGAGCGCAGGCCCGCAGGTCGATGCCGTAGAGGGTGCCGGAACGGGTGTCCAGGTCCGGCGGCGAGAAGGGGAACAGCCTGGCCAGGCTGGAGGTGTCCAAAGTCCGCCACACCGCCACGGCGTTCAGGGCCAGGGGCAGGGTGGACAGCAGTCCCTCGCGCTGGCGGAAGGCCAGGCTGTCCAGCTTGCCCAGGGTGGCGGCGAAGTGGGCCCGGGCCTTTTGTGTAAGGTCCTTGAGAGTGTCGGCGTTATCGGCGTGCAATGTCACCAACAGGGAGGCGTGGAACAGCCTTTCGCGGCCCCGCTGCACCTCGTCGCGCAGGCGTGAAACGTCCTCCAGGGCGATCTCGGCTTCGGGAGACATGGAGCGGCCCCGCTTGAAGGAAAGGCTCTGGGCCGACTCGAACCGGACCTTCTGCCACTCCAGGGTGCGGGCCGCCTGCTCCGCCGGGATGGCCCCCAGGTGAACGGATAAATCCATGGGCGCGCCCGTCGCCATCAGTCCTTGCAGGAATCCAGGAGCCAATGACCTGGGCCACTTGCCCAGGTGCAAGGAGCGCACCAGGCGGCCTCCGATGCGGATTTCGCGGCGGTTGACCTCGATTTCCGTGTCCAGGCGTTCGTTCCGCTCTACCGGCGAACCGCCCAGGGCGGCGGATAGCCAGAACAGGCGCAACGGCTCTCCGGCCAGGGGAAACACCCCCAGCCCGCCCCGGGTCAGCAGCCCGTGCAGCTCGTCCATGCGGCTGTGCTCGCAGACGGCGTAGAACCGCCGGTCCAGGATGCCCTCCCGGTTTTCCAGCGTGGTCAGAAGCCGCCCCAGGCTGTCGGCGGCGTCGCGGGTCTGCTGCGGCAGGTCCGAGGGTTGGCTCTCGCACAGCTTGTCTCTCAGCCCTTGCAAGACCGGTGGATGCTGGCGCACCAGCAGTTGCACCGGGAAGTCCAGGGCGTTCAGGGAACCGGCGAAGGCCCCCAGCTTGGGTTCGTCCAGCTCCAGCCCCATCACCTCCGAGACCGCCAGCTTCACCCCGTCCAGTCGCACCGGCCCGTCGTGCTCCAGGTGGGACAGCATGAAGAACAGGTTCAGGTCCGGCGGCGGCTTGGGCGGTTCCGGGGCCGACTCTGCCGCTGACACGTTTTCCAAGTTGCCGGCGGGACCGTCGTTCCGGTCTTTCCTGGCGCGTAGGGCCAGGTTCTTGATGTTCGGCAATGTCGCTTTCATTTCTCTTTTCCTCCTATCGGATGGTTTGGATGGTGATCGCCTACGGGCCGGGCAGGATCGGGGCGATGTCGCCGCTGATGAGCGCCGCGATGGCCTTGGCCAGCAGCACCACCACCAGGCCGACGACGGCCATGACCACGGCGTTCCTCGCTTTCCCCCGACGTCCGTCGCCCTCGGCACCCTCGGCCATCAACACGAACCCGGCCCAGACGATGGCGAAGAGGCACAGGCCCACCCCGGCGTAGGCCATCCCCGTCAACACCTTGTCGAAGGCGGCCAGCATCAGTTCTTTCTTGTCCTCCGGTGCATCGGCGGCAACCGACGCCAGGGCCGCCGCCGAGGCCAGGAGGATGTTTGTAGAGCGCCCTACCACGGCCAGCCCCACCCGCTGGAATCTCCCGCTGTGGTCTGCTCGGCCCGGGGCGGCGGCGGCTTGGGTGGTGGCACCGTGAGGTACTGGAAGGGGTTGTCGGCCCCCACGCCCATACCGTCCACCAGGGGCAGGGTCTCATGGCGGGTGCGGGTGACCGGGGCCCTCTCCACTTCCACCGCTCTCACGTGCTCCGGGTGGTGGACGTAGATGCGCACCGTCTTGACCGTGGTGCTCTCGCCGCAGCGGCAGGTCACGCGCCGTGTGTACACGTCGGTTCGGGCCGGGTGGTGGACGGTCTGGAGCATGGGCGGCAGCGGCACGTCCAGCGTCGCCGTCAGGTCCGCCGTGATTGCCAGGTCGTGGATGGCTTTGCGGTCGGGGACGGGCAGGTCAAACCGGGTCTCTCCGTTGGCGGCGAATGCCGTGCCGGTCCGGTGCGATCCGGCGGCCACGGTCACCGTGCCGGAAATGCCGGTGACGCTGGCGTCCAGCAGGGCGGGGACCGACTGGCTGAAGTGGCCGCCGTAGACCGGCAGGTCCACCTCCTGCCTGGTGTGGGCGATGCACTCCGAGGCGATGACCCCTTCGATGCTCCCCGGCGTCCACTCCAGGGAGACGACTTCCAGGCCGCACAGCCCGCCGTCGTAGCTGGGCAGTGGATAGGGGATCTGGCCGCCCTTCAGTGAAACCGCTCCGGAAAGGCCAAGGGAATCCGTCCAGGAGAAGGTGAAGGACGGCTTGGGGCCGTTCAGGGTCAGGTTGTAGGTCTTCCGCTCCCCGGAATGGACGATGGCGTTCGCCCCCATCTTCAGGGTCTTGCCCGTCCTGCCGCCGAATACGCGGACCTTCAGGTCCAGGTCGTGGGCGGCCCGCAGGCCGACGGTGGCGGTGTCGCCGGAGACAGCCAGACTCTCGATGTATATGCGGCGTCCGGGCACCGGCTCCGGCGGCTGGAAGTAGATCTCGCCCAGCCGCCAGCCCGGGTCCTCGTCGTCGGGGTCGTCGGCCAATGCCGTTCCCGGCAGGACCACCAGGGTCAGCGCCAGCAATCCGGCCACGGCCAGCAGCTTGTACCAGGGTTTCCCTCCCTGAGTCTCATGGGTCTTGTGCGTGACGCCTTGGCCGCCGTTGGCGCCCTCCGTCCCCCTGGGCCGCCGCTTGCCGAACCAGATGTGGGGCCGGAAGGGGGGACGCCCCCTGCGCCCCACGGCCCTGGCCGCCTTGACGATTCCACCGGCGGCCTTCTTGGCCAAGAGCCGCAGCGGGTCGGGTCTCGCTTCGGGCACAGGCGGGGCCTCGCTGCGGGCCAGTTGGGCCGGGGCGCCGGCGTAGCGCCTGGCCCCCAGCTTGAACTTCAAGAGGTCCGCGGCCACCAGCGGCAGCCCCCGTCCTCCAACCTTGCCCACGGTCAGGGCGATTCCGGTAATGCCCAGAACGATGGCTATCCCCAGCTTCAGCCCCGTGGGTCCGAAGGGAAAATAGCGATAGACGCCGTAGCTCACGGCGCAGGTCGCCACCACCGCCACTATCTGGGGGAAGGTGAACCACAGCAGCACCTTGTCCTCGGCCTGCACGTGGGTCGGTACTTCATGCTCTCTCATTCCCCACCTCCTACACGTTGCCGCTGTCGATGCCGCTGCCGATGCGGGTGGTGGGATCGGGCACGTCGGGGTCCACCGGATTGCCGACCACGGCGTCCATCACCAGCTCGACGACGCCGTAGGCCACCAGGGCCAGCACGATGCCGGCCAGCGCGGTCATCATGGCCGCCTTGCCCCGCTCCATCTGGTTGGGCGCGCCGGAGGCGGTCAGGTACAGGTAGGCGCCGTAGATGAAATAGCCCACGCCTACGACACCAACGAGACCCAGCAGGATGCCCACCAGGTTCGATATGGTCTGTGTCAGGTCGTCCATAGGTCCGTTCTCCTTTTCTGTTGAATGTCTCTCGCTTTCTCGGTTTGCTCGTGTTTGCAGGTCAGTCCCTGTTTGCTACTGGCACATGGCTCCACCTCCCGGGGCGGATCGCGCGAGTGAATTTCGCGCCGTTAGTTGTCGTTGTGTTGGCCGGTTACGGTCCCTGGCTCCGAGGCGTGGGTCCGCTCTGGGCTGCGGGGGTGGCGCTCTGCGCCGCCGTGTTCACCGCCTGTCCGGCGGTGCCGGTGGCGGCATTGGTCGCTGCTGCGGCTGCCGCCGCTCCCGCCGGTCCTCCGGCGGCTCCCCCCGCCAGCAGTCCCAGGGCGCGGCCCGAGCGCACCATCCCACCCGGCAGGGACATGCCGAAGTAGAGGGTGTGCAGCCAGGCGTCGAAGGTGCCGTGATGCCCCAGCATCGAGGGGATGCGCCCCGCCAGGTACATGAAGGCAATGGCCATCAGCAGCATCCACACCAGGTCCTGGGCCGCCTCCCCGCCGCTGATGTCGGCGAACTTGTCCAGGAAACCGAAAGCCAGGGCGATGGCGATGAGCTGTATCGCCTGCTGGAACACGGCGGTCATGAACAGCCGGAGCCAGTGCTTGCCCCAGCCGGCGGTGTGGGGCAGGATCCACAGCCCCAACGCAATGGGCGCCAGGCACAGCAGGATGTCGATCAGGGCCAGGCGCAGGATCATCTGCACCAGCAGGTAGAGGACGAAGAAGCCGAAGACCAGGTAGAGCAGGGCGATGAACACCGCCAGGCCGGTATTGGCCGCCATCACCGCGTTCAGCAGCGGGTCCAGGGGGGCGCGCAGCAGGTCGCCGGGGGTGATCTCCAGTTCGGCGGCGATGAACTGGGACACGGCGTGGGCCACGTCGATGACCAGGGCGCACCACCACAGGGAAGACGCGGCGGCGGTGAGGCCCAGCACCAGCCGGGGCACCATCTCCCGCCAGCCCGACTGGTGGTGGCCCAGGTGCTCCTGGACGATGAAGCTCAGCCCCATCCAGCCCAGGATGATCACCAGCATTCCCGAGGCCACGGCCCAGACCGCCAGCCATGCCTGCTGAACAATCGGATGGTCGTAGGTCAGTCCGGGTGGGGTTCCGGTGAGGATGTCTCCCATAGCTCTTACCCCTCCCCGCACTCGGCGATGTCGGTCTGGGTGATTCCCTCAACCACACCGCAGAGGGTCCCGTGGACGCCCTGGATCACCCACCGGGCTCCGGCCCGGGCCCAGCGGTCCGGGTCCAGGGCGCCCAGCACCCGGTCCCACAGCCCCTTGGGCTGGTGGACGGGAACCAGGGCGTGAAACAGGTGGTCGTCGCCGCCGCCGGCTCTCGGCACCGACATCACCATCAGGAACGCCTGCTCCGGGTGCAGCTCGGGCTGCCCGTCCACCACCGGGTACTCGAAGGTGTACTCCCAGCCCTCGGAGAGCTGCTTCTCGCCGCCCCGGACCCGGTAGGTGTTGGTGACCCACTCGCCGGTGTCCGGGTGGCGCAGGGCGTAGTGGAGGACGTCGATCTTGCCGCTGAAGACGGGGCGGGCGATGAACTCGCCGTCCTTCTTGCGCTCCACCATCTGCCGGTCGCGGTTGACCAGGGACAGGTTGTCGCCGTCGGGCGGTGGGGACTGGGCCAGGGCCGCGCCGCTGGCCGGTATGGCAACCAGGGCCGCCAGCAGCAGGGCGGCGGCCAGCGTCGCCAGCCTCCTGCCGAGCCGGGTTCTTGGTCTGAAAGTCAATTCCGTCACCTCCCTTGCGTTTTGCGGCGAACCGGTCGCTCGCCGCTGGCGCAAAGGAGTCTGACCGGGGGGACGGTGGTCGAAAACTACCTGTAAGGGTTATCAATCTTGATAACCCTTACAGGTCCCTTGGCATCCGGCCCCTCCCCTGCTGTACTGGGGGTGTACAGGAGTTTGAGTTTTGGCAGGCAGCCTCCGGGTGGGTGGTTTCAAAGCTGAAACAGGCCGAAATCGCCCTCTACAGGACGTAAATAGGAAACACTTGGAGTTAAGGGCCGGTTCCGGTTTCGCAGCCGAAAACCCGATTGACGTGGGGGTGCGTGACGGGGCGAAAAACGGCCCCGGCCTGGAAAAAGTCCCCAAAATGGCCGGGGATGTGCCGGTGCGTGACGCGCTTGATTTGGGCGGGCCGGAGACCGGAGCGGCCCCGAAGTCCCCTGGGGCCGGGACCCGGCGGCTGACGAACTTGTGAAAGGAGGGAGCCATGAAAACCACGGGACACGGCATTGACGACAGCCGGGACGTGGCCAACGTCTACCACCTGCGGCTGATGACCCTGTTGCAGGAGCTGGTGCGGGACAAGGGTCACCACGGCGCGGCAAGGGTCTTGGAGATCGACCAGCAGACGGTGGCCGAGAGCGCCCGGACCGGGGTGCTGACACGGCGGGTGCGCCAGGCGCTGGAAAGGGCGCTCCAGGAGGGCGTGGGCTCGGCGGCGGCCCGGCAGCGGGAGCGCAACGACAGGCTGGAAGAAAGGCTGGAGCGGCTTGAGCAGGACCACGAGGCGTTGGGGAAGGAAACGCGGCGGCGGCTGGCGGTTGTGGAGAGCCAGGTCGGCGGCCTGCGGAGCAATGACGGTGAGGGCGCGGAAGAATACGGCGCCGCTGCTGTTCAAGGGAACCCAGGTCGGGGAAATTCGGAAGCGCCCGGCGCCACGATGAATCCCCCATCGCGGCCTCCGCAACGGCGGGAGTACCCCGACCTGGCGACGTTGGAGCATGGGGACGACGACGAGGAGGTCTTCGGCGACGCCTGGCCTTTGATAGTCGAGTGGCGGGAGTTGAAAGATTCCCACCCGAACGAGGGCAGAGGCCCGGCGTGGCTGAAAGACGAGCAGCGGCTGCTGGAGGTGGAGCTGGCGCTCTTGGAGGAGCACGGGCTGACCCTGCCTCCCGAGCAGCGGCCCCTGCGGGGCTTCGCCCGCAGCGGCCAGATAAGCTGGCGTCGGACGGCGCTCGACGACACCCGGAAGACGCGGGCCAGGCGGGAACTGTGGCTCAGGGTCAGGCGCTGGCTCATCCCGGCGCGGTGGCGGAGGTAGTCGGCGCTGGTGTTGGAGCGGGCCGCCGACGGCGTTAGTACTACAACGACGTGTTTTTGTTAGGATAGATGGTCATATGATGGCGGGTGGTTTAGGTGATGGATGGGGCGAGCTTCGAGCGGGTCTACGACAACTTTCAGGACTTTCACGCCTTCTTTGCGGCCTCCTTCGGCCGTAAGCAGTGGCGGGAGCACAGCCGGAACTATCTTCAGGGGCTGCTGGTGCAGGCTGGTGAGCGGCGCAACGCCGAGAACCTGTCGGAATTGGTAGGCATATCGGCACGGGCGATGCAGCGCTTTCTCACCGAGGCCCGGTGGTCCGATGAGGCAGTCATCGGTCGATTGCAGGAATACCTGGCCCCCAGGCTGGGACACCCCGAGGCGGTGTGGGTGTTGGACGGCAGCGACTTTCCCAAGCAGGGGAGGAAGTCGGTGGGAGTGGCCCGGCAGTATTGCGGGAGGCTGGGGAAGGTGGCCAACTGCCAAGCGGGGATGTTCCTGGCCTACGTCAGCCCGCGGGGACGGGCGTTGGTGGACAAAGGGCTGTATCTGCCCGAGAGTTGGACATCGGACCCGGGCCGCTGTGCGGCGGCGGGTGTGCCGAAGGAGAGACGGGGCTACCGGTCGAAGACGGAGTTGGCCCTGGAACTGGTGGAGCGAGCCTTGGAGTTGGGCCACCTCAAGGCCCAGTGGGTTGCCGGGGACGACGCCTTCGGGATGTCGCCGTCATTCCGGGAGTCCTTGGCGGCCTTGGGGATGCGCTACGTGCTGGACGTTCCGGGAAGCACGCCGGTCTGGCCCCTGGCGCCTTCGTGGACCAGTCCGGACTATCCGGGGTTGGGGCACCCCCGCAAACCCAGGCTGGTGGACGGGCAGCGGCGGAACATGGAGCAGCGCAGTGATGAGTTGCCGGAGGAGGCTTGGCGGGAGATAACGGTGGCCCAGGGAAGCCAGGGGCCGCGGAGCTATATGTTCTGCGCCCAGCGGGTACGGGTAACCCGGAAGGGCAAGCCGGGCCAGGAGGCATGGGCTGTCTACCGCCGGAACCTGGACGGCAGCGAACCCCGCTACTACCTGTCCAACGCTGCCGAAGACACTTCCTTGGAGACTCTGGCATACGTGGGAGGCTCCCGGTGGCCCATTGAAACGGAGTTCGAGACGGAAAAGGGCGATGTGGGCTTGGACGAATACGAGACCCGGAGTTGGGCCGGTTGGCATCATCACATAGCCATGTGCCTGCTGGGTGGAGCGTTCCTGCTGGGCTTGCAGCAGGACTGGGGGGAAAAAGATGCCCCGGATCACCCGTCCCCAGGTGCACCGGGTGGTACGGGAGATGCTGCCCCGGCAACGGTTTGGCCCGGCTGAGTTGCTGCTGTGGCTGGAGGATACGCAGCTACGCAACGAACGGGCCCGGTGTTCCCACGAAAGACGCCGCTCCGCCCGCCGTGAAGGCAGGATGGAGCCACCATCCTAAACGCGTCGTTGTAGTATTAGGAAACTTTTGTTGAAGTTTTTATGAACTGGAGTGAACGATTTGGGTGATTGCCCCCGCAGGGTCTGGCAAATCGGCATGGAGGTGGGTGATACTAAATACGTTGTCTGGCTTTTCCGAGGTTTCCCGCCATAGAAATCTTGGGGGCACGGTCCCTGTTGCCCGGGCATGACCTGACGGATTTGATTCGCTCTCTGGAAGGGTCGCCCACGAGGGAATGCTGCCGCTGCGGATTTGAGATTGCTCTCCGCTGGCAGCGCGGGCCGAACCGGCGGAGTGTTCAAGTCCTCCGTCCTCGGTCCAGTCCGGTGGTCGGGGTTTGACGTTGGTCCCCCGGTCTTTGGACACCCGTCCGGCAGTCGGTGTTGATCGCTTTAGCTGCTGGGCATTTGAGACGGAGCGTTTAGCGGCGCTTCGCTTCCGGCATCGCTGGGGCGCTGGCGTGGTTGACACTCCCTGCCCCAGGCGGAATCTCAACCACGGCGCATCCTGGCATCGAAGGAGGTAGAACACCGAAACAGCTTGGCATCCCAACCCAGGGCGCATCAGCGTTGTCAAGGAGGTAGCAGCAAGGAACAAGACGGCATCCGGGATTCCCTCACCCATCAGATTCAGCTCGCGGAGAAGCTCCACTGCTTCGCGGTCCTCAAACTGCGGCGGAAACTAACAGCAAGTTCCGGCCGCTTCATCGCACCTACGGCATAGCTGTCTGACAAGGGCAGCGCCGCCGTGCTTCCCACACGCTCCGGTCCCGGCGGTCTAATAGCCGACCGGACGCTTACTCTTGCAACGCGGTTCCCTTCGAGCCGGCGGCTTAACACCTGGCCGCTGGCCGGACTGCGTTCCCCTCTCTCCTCACCCTGTCATCGCAGCCCCATGGTTCGCGTTCTTCTGAACGACGACGTGGTCGAGTTGCGTCTTGCGCCAACCCCCATCGGGCCTTTCCCGTTGCGCTACCTGTCCCTGAGAGGGGCGCGTCTCGCACCGGGCGGCCAATCCCCATCAACCATCAGCAGCAAGGAGTTGTTCATGGACATCAGACACCGGTTCAATCAGGTCAAGACCTTCACGCTCAGCGTCGTCGGCTTCGTGAAGAGTCACAAGCGGCTGTCGCTCGCGGTGGCCGCGGCGCTGCTCATCGCCGGGCCTCTGCTCACCAAGACCGGCGGCGAAGGTTTCTTTCTCAACCTCATCGGCCTCGGCATCGCCGCCCTGGTGGTGCGGCGGATCATGTGGGCCAATGACCGGCGCAAGGCGGCGCAGGCGCGGCCGGCCAATTGCCGGTGCCATTGCCACCGTCAACAAAGGCGCAACCCCCACCAGCAAGGGACCCAACAAACTCAGCAACAAGGAGGCACACCATGACGGCAATTACCCTGGACTCCCCATCTACCACGGAACGGTTGGAAGAATTGGTGGACCGGCTCCTAGCGGCTCTGTTCCCGGACGAACCGGAACAGTCGGTAACTGACCCCGGCGTAGCCAAAGTGATCCATCAAGCCCGTCGCCTGCGGCAGTCGGGCGATCTGGACAGGGCGCTGGCTGTCCCCCACGGGTTGGACACCTCTGCCGCCCCGGACAGTCAACTGCGGTGGCTCTACGCCGAGTGGCTGGACATTGCCCGGCGCCGGTTCGCCGGCAGCGACGTGATGTTCTACAGCCCGTCCACCGGAAAGGGGGCGGTCTTGGTTCCTGCCGGCGCCGACAACACCACGCTGGAAGTGGCGGCGACGCTGGGGATGCGCTGGCCGGTGGGCAAGGTGGTCTCGCGGCACAGCCTGCGGGGGTTGAGGGCTTTGGCAAAGGGAGATGCGGCATGATGGCAGCCAACGCCACGGTTGACTTGCAGGAACTCAAGGCACGCCACTCCCTGGGCGACGCGGTGGAGGCCGCCGGGGTTGTCCTGCGGGGCAAGGGCCGGGTCAGGCAGGGCGTCTGCCCCTTTCACCAGGAGGCCGAAGGTAGTTTCACCGTGTACGCCGACACCGAAAAGTTCTACTGCTTCGGCTGCGGCGCCGGCGGGGACGTGCTGGACTTCGTGGGGCGGATGGAGGGTCTGACCTTGCCCGAAGCCATCCGCCGGCTGGATGACGGGACGACGCGGGTGGCAACGGCGCCGGTCGCGTCCGGAAAGTCACCCTCTCCACCGCTTCCGCCGAGGGACCCGGCGCTGCTGACGGCGGCGACGCGGTTCTACGCGGGTGAGTTGCGGCGCAGTGCTGAGGCCAGGGCGTACCTGGCCTCGCGCGGGGTCGGCGTTGAAGCAGCCCTGCGCCTCGGCCTGGGCTATGCCCCGGGTGGCGGACTGCGGGAGTACCTGCAATCCGCAGGTTTCAATGAACAACGGCTCAGGGACTCCGGCCTGTTCCTGGAGCGGGGCGCGGAGCGGTTCGCCGGGATGATCACGGTGCCCGACCTGGCCCACGGCCTGGCATGGTGGCTCACCGGTAGGGCGGTTGATTCCGGCGCCAAACCCCGCTTCCAGGCGGTGCCCGGCCCCAAGCCGGCGCTGGGCCTGGCGACCCTGGGTCCGTCTCCGCCCTGGGTGGTTGTCGCCGAAGGGGTCTTTGACCGGCTGACGCTGGCGGGCTGGGGCTACCCCGCCGTGGCCGCCCTGGGCGCCCAGGGGATGGACAAGGTGGCGGCGGCGCTGCGGGGCTGCCCCCGGGTATTCTTGGCCTTCGACAACGACGACGCGGGCAACACGGCGGCGGAGAGCCTCAAGCAACTCATGGGCCGCCGCGCCGCCGTGGTCAACCTGCCCGATGGCGTTGTCGACGTGGGCGAGCTGGCGACGCTGCCCAACGGCCAACTCCTCTTCCACCAACTGCTGGCCAGGGCAGCGTACAACGCCCGCTAGTTCAACCCGCTCACCCCCAATTTCCCATTTATCGGCCCGCCCTCACCGGCGGGCCTTTCCTTTTCCCCACAACCCAACTGCACGACGGGGCCAGCCCCCACTGACGGCTTGCCATCGGGCGAGCCGCTTCAACCCAACACCGGATTCAACCCAACGCAAAGGAGCAACGAAATGGGCAACGGCAACAACCAGAACGGGCACTACAACGGCAACGGCAACGGCAACGGCAACGGCGTCGCCGACATCACCGGCCACGATCTCCTGTGGGACGGGCTGCCCCCGGCGGTGGTCAACGCCCTGGAGCAGCCCTTGGACCCGGCGCTGGTCTCCCGCCGCGACGGCCGGGGCAACCGTCAGTACGACTATATCGAGGGACACACCGTCATCGACCAGGCCAACAAGATCTTCGGCTACGGAGGCTGGGGCTACGAACTGGTGGGCGATGTGGGCCTGCGCCGCATCGAGAAGGTGGACGTGAGGACCGGGGAGGTCAAGGTCAACTACGCCTACAGCGCGCCGGTGCGGGTGACGGTCACCGGAGCGCCGCCCCGCACCGACATCGGCTTCCACGTCGTGACCGAGGACACCCCTGAGGGCCACGAGACTGCCGCCAAGGGGGCGGTGACCGACGGCCTGAAGCGGGCGCTGCGCAGCTTCGGCGACCGGTTCGGGAACGGCCTCTACGGGGACCAGCCAGCGGCCAACAACAGGTCCAGGGCGCAGGCTCCCGCCAACGGCAACTCCGGCTCGGGCAGCAACAGCAACAACGGCAACAACGGCAATGGGCGGCGTGACGGTTCCTACCTCCAGAAGTTGCGGGGGCGGCTCGTCGCCCTGGGCGCGGAGCAGGGCTTCGGCGAAGACCAGGTGCGGGAGGCGGTGAAGAAGCAGACGGGCAAGGAGTTGGACGACCTGCCAGCCAGGGACCTGAAGCCCCTGGTGGAGGGCGCCGCCCGCAAGGTCAACGGGGCCAAGAACGCCGATGGCAGCAACGGCTAGCACCGTTGCCGACGTCATTCAACGGGGCCGTTTCCATCGCGGGGCTGCCCCGCTTTCCATCTACCGGACACGACACCACACAAAGGAGGAAACGGTAATGACGGCAACCACCATCCACACCCCCTGGGGCTGGTCCCAGGATATAGAGGAACTGGCCGAGGGAGTCTGGCGGGTCTCCACAGCCGGCCACGGCGGGCTGAAGCTGAGCCGGGAGCGGTGGGAGGAACTCCCCGACCTGGTGCGGGACAGCTTCCTCAACCCCTGCTTCGCAGAGGAGGACTGCGAGGAACCCATCGCCCGGACGCTGCTGGGCCTGGGCGACGAGAGGGAAAGGGAGTACGCCCTGAAAGTGGCGGGCTACTTCGACCGCTACGCTCCGGCGCTGCCCTACCTGCGGGAAACGGGAGGAACGCCATGAACGCCGACACCACCACACGGCAGAGGCCCCGCAGCCTGCCCAGCGTCACCACCAAGCTGGTCACGGAGCTGGGCAACCTCTACGTCACCGTCTGCCTGGACGAAAACGGGGAACCATTCGAGGTGTTCGGTTCCCTGGGCAAGGGCGGCAGCTTCCAGTACGGGGTGACCGAACTGGCCTGCCGCCTCATCTCGCTGCACCTGCGGCGCGGCACTCCGGTCGAGGAAATCATCGCCCAGTGCCAGGGCATCCAGGAAATGCAGCCCTACGTCAACCCCATGCCCGGCGGACGCAGCGCCTTCGTCCTGGGCATCGGCGACGGCATCGCCCACGTGCTGAAACAACACCTGAAAGCTGGAGAGGAACTGGAAGGGGCGGAACTCAAGCTGGCCGCCGACTGAACGGCTGAAACGGACCGACCGACAGGCGCGCACGGGGCCGTCTCTCTGCGGAGGGCGGCCCCGCTCTCATCTACCGGACACACAACATCACGGAGGAACGAACACCATGACCATGACCATTGACGACATCAGGGACGCCACCTACTCCCGGCCCAACGCCCGTTTCGGCGAGGACGGGACCCTGGAGACCCGGGCCTCGGCGGTGGGCAACTGCCGCCGCGCCCTGTGGTACGAGGCCACCGGCCACCAGGTCACCAACCCGCGCAGCGACGACTCCCTGACAATGCTGGAGGCGGGCAACGCCCTGGAGCCGGTGGTGCTGCGGGCCATGCGGCGGGCCGGTTGGGACATCACCCCCACCGACAGGGACAACCCCAGGCTGGTCTCCCTGCGCCTCGGCCCAACCCTGCTGGTCAGCGGCCACGTGGACGCCGCCGGCGTCGCGCCCATCTTCGGGGGCGAACCCAGCATCGTGGAGGTCAAGACCCGGGGGCCGGAAGCCTACAAGAAGTGGCGGACGTTGGGCGCGGAGCGCAGCCACCCGGAATCGGTCTGGCAGGCCGCCTTCTACACCTACGGGACCTTCGACCAGGCCCGGGACGTGGTGATCGCCACCCTGGATACCGGCAGCCGGGTTTGGGACTACGAGGTGATACCGGCGCACCGGGTGGAGCGGGCCTTCGAGCAAGCCTGCGCCCGGCTGGGCGAGCTGGCGGCCCACCACGTCATCTACGGGCCGGACCCCTACGTCCTCCCGGAACGGGACTTCACCGCCGACGACTGGCAGTGCAAACGCTGCCCCTTCCTGAACGCCTGCCTGCCAGGAATGGCGGTGGTGGCCGACGAACCGGAGGACGAACCCGACAAGGACGCCGGGCCGGTCAGCGACGAGGAGGCGCGGGCAGCGCTCCTGGAGTACGAAAACGCCCAGGAGATGCTGAAAGCCATCGAAGAGGACAAGCAATGGGCGCTGGGGATGCTGCGGGCCTGGCTCAAGCAGCGGGGCGAGGACAAGGCGAAGTTGGAGGGCAGCAAGAAGATCCGCACCGTGGGGATGGTGAAGTCCACCCGCTACAACGTGGACCACAAGCGGCTGAACGCGCTGCTGGACCCGGAGACCAGGGCGGGCATCGTCACCGAGAACGTCTCCGAGTACCTGCGGGTCAGCTAGGCCCCGATGACATCGGAATCCTGACGCTCCGCATGCCGGAGCGCGACACGGGGCCGCTCCTTCCTACCGGAAAGGGCGGCCCCGCCGACGTCACAACTCAAACCAACCAAGGAACGGAGGAAACATCATGGCGAAGACCATCAACAAGGTTGAACTGTTGGGGCGCGTGGGCGCCGATCCCGAAATGAAGTACACGGCGTCGGGTATCGCCGTTACCCAGCTGCGCCTGGCCACGGACCGGGGGCGGAAGAACGGCGAGGACTCCACCGACTGGCACACGGTGGTGGTGTGGGACAAGATCGGCGAAGCGGTGGCGCAGTTCGTGGAAAAGGGGCAGCGGCTCTACGTGGCGGGCCGCCTGGTGCAGAGTTCGTGGGAGGGGGACGACGGGCAGCGGCGCTACCGCACCGAGGTCCACGCCCAGGACGTGGTGTTCCTGGACTCCTCCCGCAACGGCGGCGGCAACGGCTCCGGCAACTACGCCAGCACCGGCGCCAGTCAGCCTGCCGACGACGACCTCCCCTTCTAGCCGGTCAACGACATAGCGACGCCTGCCACCGGCGGGTGCAACACGGGGCCGCTCCCTGCCGATAGGGAGCGGCCCCGCTTTCGTTTCCCAATCTCACTCGCAAGGAAGTGAACCATGCCCAGCAAGAAGCAAGCCAAGCAGAAAGAGATGCCCCTGATCATATCCGAACCCGCCGCCGTCCCGGCCACGCCGGAGGGCGAGGCCGTTCTGGAAGCCCTGCGCTCCAACCTGGCCCTGCTGGGAGAACTGGCGGCCCGCTACCAGGTGGACTTCCAGCCGGAGCGCCCCGCCGACCGGCCCCAGATCAACTCTCCCCAGGACGTGTTCAACCTGCTGGGGCCGGAGATGTCGGCCCTGGCCCAGGAGCAGCTGAGGGTGCTGCTGCTCAACACCCGCAACCAGGTGATGGGCCAGCGGATTGTCTACCAGGGCAACGTGAACAGCTCGATTGTCCGCCCCGCCGAGGTGCTGCGCGCCGCCGTCATCGACTCGGCCCCCAGCATCGTCATCGCCCACAACCATCCCAGCGGCGACCCGACGCCCAGCCCCGAGGACGTGTCCATCACCCGGGACCTGGTCCAAGGCGGAAAGCTGCTGGGCATCGACCTGCTGGATCACATCGTGATCGGCGAGAGCAAGTGGGTCAGCCTCAAGGAAAAGAAGCTGATGGACAGCTAGCCACCTGCCCACCGAGACCGGCGCAGCGCCGCCGGTCCTCACGGGGGAAAGCGCTCTCCCCCGCTTCCTTGCCCAACTCTCGCCTACAGGAGGCAACCCCATGATTCCCACCCAACCCGCCGTGAACGGCGAGGACCTCTACACCATTTCCGCCGGCGGCTATTCGGCCACCGCCGACGCCTTCGCCCGCGACCCGGACACCGGCGGCCTCTGGTTCCTCTCCATGGTGGGGCCGCAGACGGCGCTCAAGGCCATCTGGGCCTCCCTGCTCAAGCAGCCCCCGGACACGGCCCACCTGATCCGGGGCGTGGAGGGGATGGCATTGAGCGGAGGCTACCAGCGCTGCCAGGTCCCCCATCACACCGTCGGCACCTGGACCACCCGCATCGCCCGCCTCCCCGCCAGCCGGGGCTGGCACGCCCTCGTCTACACCCGACTGGCAGAGTTCTCTTTCGAGCGGGACGACTTCCTGCTGTTGGCCCAGGAACAGGCCGACGCCCCAACGCTGCACCACCGCTTCCTGGACCGGCGAAGCCCCCTGCCCCTGCACCGCTCCTGGCGGGACTGGCTCTGGCGGCGGGGCCTGGACACCGGCGAGATCGTCCCCCTGGAGTCCGCCGGACTGCTGGCCTACACCTGCAACCACAGGGGGGAGGAACTCAAGGCCGACCTGTCGGCGGCGGTGGCTGCGGGGACGTTGACCCTCAACCCCGAAGACAACAACGGTGACAACAAGGACAGCAATAAGGAGGAAGACAGCAATGGATAGGACACTGAACCCGGTGAAGCGGGGCAACAAGCGCCGCCGCGCCCGCAACTGGAAAGCCTGGCAGCTCTTCTCCCCGGACGGCGACACCTGCCGGTTCTGCCCCCACGGGGCCGCCGACCACCTGACGTCGAGCGGGCAGCCGCACTATTACCGGCCCGCCGCCGAGGAGGACTGGCGGAACTCCAACGAGAAGCTCTACCGCCACGAACTAGAGGACGGCTCCGAGGTGCTGGTCAAGCGGGTCACCGTGGCCAGCCGCGCCGAGCTGCTCACCGCCTTCTGCACCGCCTGCGCCGCCGACAAGGACACCAGCCAAGTCCTCTGCTTCCAGCGGACTCTGGCCAAGGGCGAGGTGGTGGGGCTGAATAACTACGCCAACGGCAACCACATCAACGGCAACCACACCAACGGGAGGTAGCGCAATGGCCGACAAGCAGAACCTGTACTTCCCCTGCCCCGCCTGCGGGGCGCGGTTCGCCCAAGTGGAGGAAACCGACAAGGACATCCACGCTGGTGAGACCTACACCTGCAACGAGTGCGGCGCGCCGGTGGTCCTCGTCGCTCTCAGCATGGAGATGCTGGCCTCACCAGAAAACATCCGGTGGGGCTGCCACTTCTGCAAGCCCGGTCCCTGCCGATTGGCGCCGTCCACCGGCGGGTCCGGCGACTCGCCCAACGCCGATACCAAGTAACCCATTCCAAACAACAAGGAGGACTGACATGAGACTCGCTGCTCAAGCCAAGGGGGGATTTTACCCGACCCCGCAGAGGGTAATCGACCTGGTTGCCCAACTGCTCTACGGGGCGCGGGGCCGCCCCCGCAGCGCCGACACCCTGCGCGTCCTGGACCCTTGCTGCGGGGCCGGCGACGCCCTGGCCCAGTTCGCGGACCTGCTGCGCGACCGCAGCACCGTCCCCGTGGAGACCTGCGGGGTGGAACTGCACCGGGAGCGGGCGGAACAGGCGGCAAACGTCCTGGACCGCGCCCTGACCTGCGACCTCTTCGCCACCTCGATTGCCAACAGCGCCTTCAGCGTGCTCCTTTTGAATCCGCCCTATGACTGGGACAAGGAGGACAAGCGGGTGGAACACGCCTTTCTCACCCACACGACCCGCTACCTGACCGACGGCGGGCTGCTGCTGTTCATCGTGCCGAATCAACGGCTGGCCGTTTCCGCCCGCTACCTCTCCTCCCACTACCGGGACCTGCGGTGCTGGGCGTTCCCGAATCCCGAAAGGGAGGTCTTCGACCAGGTGGTATTGGTGGGCAGGCGCAAGGCCGAACCCAGCCCCGACCCCTACGCCGAGGAGCAGGTGCGGGCCTGGGCCTTCGGCGAGCCGGAGGAGTTCCCGTACCGTCCCTATCCCGTCTACGACCCGCCGGTGGTTCCCGCCGGGGACATCCTCTTCGCCACCAGGACGGTGGACCCGCTGGCCGCCGTCGCCGAGGCCCGGAAAACGGGCCTTTGGGCCAGCCAGGAGGTCAGGGACTCCCTGTGGCCCGCCGACGACCGGCGCACCCGGCCCCTCATGCCGCTGCGGAGGGGGCACATGGCCATGCTGGTGGCGGCGGGCTTCCTCGACAACCTGGTCCTGGAGGCCGATGGCCAGCGCATCCTGGTCAAGGGCCGAACCACCAAGGAGATGGTTCTGGCCGAGGAGACCGAGAACACCGAGGTCTACCGGGAGCGGCTGAAGACCACCGTGGTGGCCCTGGACCTGGACGGTGGCGAGATCACCGACATAGCCGCCTGACCCGGCCACTACAACTGAATTGACGGCTGCCATCCCAGCCGCACACGAAGGCCCCGCAGGTGAACAAGACCTGCGGGACCTCGCTTTTTCTCCCGCAACAACCCAGTTCACACACACTACCAGGAGAACACCAATGAACCTATCAGGATTCATCGACACTTTTAAGGAAGCGATAGCCAAAAGGGTGGTGGAGTCCTACCCGCCCCTCTATCGCCCCTCGGAGACCCCCGTCAATCTGCCCAAGTTGCTCCGCACGCCGATGGGCGGCCAGGAGGACGCCATCAAGGGCACGGCCCTGTCCCTTCAGGCCCACCGGGGCACCACGGTGGTGGGCGAAATGGGTACTGGCAAAACCTTCATCGGCGCTGCCGCCGCCCACGCCGCCGGTTTCCGGCGGGTGCTCATATTGTGCCCGCCGCACCTTACCCGAAAGTGGAAGCGGGAAGTGGAGGATACGGTGCCCGGCGCCAGGGCCGCCATCGTCGCCTCCATCACCGACCTGGAACGGCTTCGGCTGTCCGTGGGTACCGCGCCCCTCTTCGCCGTCATGTCCCGGGAACGGGCCAAGCTCTCCTACCGCTGGCAGCCCGCCGTCATCCAGCGGTGGGCCGCCGCCGGGGGCCAGCTGGTGCGGGACGAGCAGACCGGCGAGCCGTTTCAAGTTCCCTGCTGCCCCACCTGCCACGCCCAGATGGTGGACAAGGACGGCGTTCCCCTCACCGACGCGGAACTCTCCCGCAAGCGCCGCGACTGCGACCTGTGCGGCTCGGCCCTGTGGCAGGCCGACGGTTCCGGCCCCAGGCGCTACCCGCTGGCCGACTACGTGAAGCACCGGATGAAGGGCTTCTTCGACCTGATGATTGCGGACGAGGTGCATGAGTTCAAGGGTCGAGGCTCGGCCCAGGGCATCGCCGCCGGGGTGCTGGCCGACGCCTGCGGCAAGTCCCTCACCCTGACCGGAACCCTGACCGGAGGCTACTCCTCGACCCTGTTCCATCTGCTCTACCGCTTCTCCCCCGACATCCGGGCCGAGTTCGGACGCTCCGAGGAAGGCCGCTGGATACAGCGCTACGGCTTCCTGGAGCAGACGGTGCGCCACTCCGATGACGGCGACTCCTTCGAGGACGGGCGCAACAGCCGCCGCAAGGGGTACCGCAAGACCGTCCGTGAAAGACCCGGCCTGGCTCCCTCGGCCCTGTTCCATCTCATCGGCAACTCGGTCTTCCTGCGTCTTTCCGACGTGGCCTCGGGACTGCCGCCCTACGAGGAGCAGGTGCTGCTCTCGGGCATGGACCGGGAGACAGACTTCACCGGCTTCTCCCAGCGCAAGGCCTACGACGTGGTGTTCGACACCCTGCGCCAGGCGCTGGCGGCGGCGCTTCAGAAGGGTTCCAAGCGGCTGCTGGCCACCTACCTGCAAACGCTCCTGGCCTACCCTGACGGCTGCACCCGTGGCGAGACGGTCTTCGACCCCCAGACCGGCAACGTCCTGATCCAGATGCCGCCCCTGTCCGAGGACAAGCTCTACCCCAAGGAGCAGGCGCTGGTGGACCTGGTGGCGGCGGAACGGCTGGCGGGCCGCAAGGTGCTGGTCTACGCCACCCACACCGGCACGAGGGACATCACCGAGCGGATGGAACAGTTCCTGACCACTCACGGTTTCCGGGTGGCGGTGCTCAAGGCGGACTCGGTGGCCCCGGACCGGCGGGAAAGCTGGGTGGAGGAACGGGTCAAGCAGGGGGTGGACGTGCTCATCTGCCACCCCCGGCTGGTGCAGACCGGCCTGGACCTCATCGACTTTCCAACCCTCTGCTGGTTCGAGACGGATTACAGCGTGTACACCATGCGCCAGGCGTCGCGGCGCTCCTGGCGCATCGGGCAGAAACGCCCGGTGAAGGTGGTGTTCATGGCTTACCGGAACACTCTCCAGGCCGACGCCTTGAAGCTCGTTGCCAAGAAGCTGCAAAGCTCGCTGGCGGTGGAGGGCGAGCTTCCCGAGGACGGGCTGGCCGCCTTCGGGGACGACGGCGACGACCTGATGCTGGCCCTGGCAAGGCAGATCGTCAGCGGGGAAGAGACCGATGCCGATGGCGAGTCGGTGGAGGACGTGTTTGCCAAGGCAAGAGACGCCGAGGCCAGCGCCGAGGAGTTCCTGGTGGACGGCGATTGGCAGGCCGTCGAGGTCGAGCCGGAGACCACTGCGGTCAACGGGAATGGCCATCATGCCAACGGCAACGGACACGGCGACGGTATCGAGGCGACGGTCGACCTGGTCCTGGGCAACGGCCACCACGCCAACGGCAACGGAGCCAACGGCAACGGAGCCAACGGCGACGGCCACCGCGACGACGCGCCCGCCGAAGGGCAGCAGTCGCTCTTCTCCTGGGCTGAGTTCCTGTCCGAGGAACCGGCCAGGCCCAGGGGATGGAACGGCAAGGCCAAACCCGCCGCCGCTTCCCTGTTCGATTGGGCCTTGGAGAAGGAACAGGAACGGGAGGCTGAACTGGTGGGCGCGGAACGCTAGACCGTAACCGACGGGAGGGGACATCGCTGTTGGAGCGATGTCCCCTCTCTGCACGAACGGCGTTCCTCAACGGGACTCCGCAGACACGGCAACAGGCGTAACAACACCATTCATTAAAGGAGACCAATCATGGCACGCATCTTTGTGTACGACGACCGCGAGTTCCCCGACCCGGACCCCGAAATGAGCGTCGAGCAGGTGAAGTCCACGCTGGCCGACTTCTACGGCGAGATCGCCAACGCCTCGGTCAAGGAGACCAGCCGGGGCGACGACACCATCTACGAGTTCCAGCGGCGGGTGGGCACCAAGGGCGCCTTCAACCCCGCCGGTCGCTAAAGGAGGCAACAGAAATGGACAACCTGACCTTCGCGGGTCTGCTGGCGGATGTACCTCCGGCGGACCTCAAGATTATCGAGCTTGCGGCGGAGCTCACCCTCCCCGACGGCGGGCTGGACCTGGACGCGGCGGCGGCCCGGCAGCCGGAGGTGGAATTGGCCTGCACCCAGGCCCAGGACTACGCCGCCACCACCAAACGGCTGCTGGAGGCGATGAAATGGCAACTGCGGCCCCGCCGGTACTGAGCAACCTGGCCGAAAGGCTCCTGCGGCGTCCGCCGTCGCTGCAGGAGCTGATCGTCCGGCTGGGCTACGCCGAGGACTACGCCTGGTTCGCCGCGCTGGTCCGCCGCCTCTTTCCCGCCGAGGGGGAAACCATACTGGCGATACCCGACGTGGGCCAGCGGCTGGAAGGCTTCGCCCGGCTCTTCGAGGAACGTCACTTCCCCCTCTACGCGCCCTACTTGGAGTTCTTCGTGGACGAGGACGAGGACCCGCCCTTCACCTGGCTCAGGCGGGGCATTCCCTTCCAGCTGATGGGCATCGGCTACGACGGCCTCCACGAGATGTGGGACGGCTACCGGGAGGGCCTCTCGGCCCTGGCGCTGCTGGCCGAACCCCCCGACGCCTACTACGACGAACCCGGCGGATTGCGCACGGCCTGGCTGGAGGCCGCCGCCCAGCGCATCCCGCAGGGGACGCTGGAGCGGATTCCGAAGGGCGGTATTCCGTTGGAAACCTTAACTGAGGCAGTACAGGAAACCGAATACCAGGCGGCGGCCAGAGCCGCCGCCTGGGTGCGGGCGGAGACCGGCAACTTCTTTCTCGACCATTCCTTTGAGGATGGCGACTACGACGGCTTCTGCGACCCATGGGAGGAGGAAGTCATCCAGGAGGGCACCGAGGAATGGCGGAAGGCCAGCGCCCTCACCGACTCGGTGCTCAAGCTGGCCGACCGGCTGGAAGAGGACCTGCCAGGCCGCTTCGCGGAGATGCTGGACTTCATCCTGCCCCGGCTGCCTGAACCAGACCAACAGCAGGAGGAAAACGATGATGACGACCAATGACACCCACCGGACCGAGTGGTCTCTGCCAGTCCAGGACGATCTGCCCCGGGACACCCTCCAGGTCCAACTGGAGGTCTACCAGGAAACCGTCCTGCTGCGGGGCTTCGAGGCCGACCGCAACTGGGTCAGGACCGTCTCGGCGGACGAGATCGCCAACGTGTTCATCCGGCACCTGGGCTTCTCGTCCGGGCTGCTGCCCGAAAACGCTCTCTGGTGGAACCAGGGCGAGACCGGCCAGGTGGTGGCCCTGTGGCGCCCGCCCCAGGTCTGGCCGGTGGCGTTGCAACGGGAGGCGTTCCAGCCTCCCGCAAGGCTCCGGCTGCCCATGCCGGGGCTGGTCTTCGTCTGCTCGCCGGGCCGGGCGCCCTGGGTCTATGCCGCCCTGGAACGGCCCACCGACGCCGGGAAGCAGCTCTACCGCGCTCCCGCCTTCAACGTCTTCCGCGACGGGAGGGTCTGCCCCGGCAGCCACCGCTTCCCCGAAGACGTTGGGCTGATACCCGAATCCTTCTTCCAGTCCTTCTTCTCCCTTACCGGAGATACCAGGGAACGGTCGAAGCGGCACCCAGACAACCTGCAAGCGTTATGGGAGGAACTGGATGGAACGGCTGACTACCCGGTTGAGGACCTGGTTGCTCAATGCACCGTGGGCCACGTCATGGCGGCCTCCGAAGGGAGACGGGGCTACTACCCCTAACCTTGCTGCTTCGCCGGTGGGCTACCTGGTCAACCGGCCCGCCGGTCTCGCCGGTACCCAGGGCGTCGGCTATGACTACGTGCTGGGCGCGGGAGGTCTCTACGTCCAGTCCGAGAGCGCCCACCTGACGGCGCGGGCGCTGGCCGTTCCTGCCAAAGTGCGGGGGCTGACGCCGGTAACGGAGAAGCTGGCTCTCACTCACGGCCCGATACCGGCCCACGTCTTCGAGTTGGGCCTGGTCTGGCTGCTGGCTGCCCCGGGCACCGAGCGGTTCTTCGCCGTCCGGTGGGATGGGGACGGATACCGGCTGGTGGTCCCGCCGCAGGAGGGGACGGGTTCGTCCCTGACCTACCGGCCGCCCCAGGGCGTCATCGCCGAGTTCCACTCCCACGGACGCCACCGGGCCTTCTTCTCCGCCACCGACGATAAGGACGAGCAGGGGTTCCGCGTGTACGGCGTCGTCGGACGCCTCGACAAGCCCGAACCGGAGTTGACCCTGCGGCTCGGCATCTACGGCCACTTCGCTCCGCTGGACTGGTCCCAGGTCTTCGACGGCCCGCCGCCATCGGCTCTGCGGCTGGTGAACCAAGAACCGACACCAAATATAAGGAGGTAAATCCACCATGCCCTACTACCTGGACAATCAATTCCTGCTGGACAATCCCTGGATCACCGTGGTGGGCTGCGGCGGCACCGGCGGCTTCGTCGCCGAGGGCCTCTGCCGCCTCTTCCAGGGCCGCGACGCCACCATCGTCCTGGTGGACCACGACCGGGTGGAACCCCACAACCTGCTCCGCCAGAATTTCTACCCTGGCGACGTGGGCGAGTTCAAGAGCAAGGTCCTGGCCGACCGATTGGCCGCAGCCTACCGCCGGCCCGTGGGCTACTCGGTCTATCCATTCCGGGAGGAGGAGTGCCGCTACCCCGGCCTCTCTTCCCACGACGGCCTGGTCATCGGCTGCGCCGACAACGCCGCCGCAAGACGGGCCATGGCCGATTGCCTGCCGGGAGACCCCTGCTGCTGGCTCATCGACGCCGGCAACGACACCAATTGGGGCCAGGTGCTCGTCGGCAACATCGCCCACCAAGTGGAACTGGACGAACCGCCCTTCACCGGCGAGACCTGCCACCTGGCCCCGGCGCCCACCCTGCAACGCCCCGACCTGCTGACGGCGGTTTCAACCCGTCCGCCCAACGTGGACTGCGCGGCGGCTCTCGACCTGACCGACCAGGACCCAACCATCAACCAGATGATGGCCTCCCTGGTATTGCAGGTGGTCCGCCGCATGGTGGCGGGCACCTGCCCGTTTATGGGCCTCTACCTGGACATGGACCTGGGCACGGTCACCCCCAGCTACGTCACGCCGGAGGCGGTGGCTCGGTTGGTGGGCCGGACTGACGCCGCATGAACGGCGCAAGCAAAGATATTCACAGAACAAGCAAGGAGATGAGCAACCATGACTGACCAAAGGGAAACCACCGCGACCATGTGGCAGGACCGCCACGACGGGAAGCGGGGGCACCAGTTGATGACGCATAAGCTGGCGGATACCATCCCCGCCATCGGCTCCACTGAGAAGGCCCGCGACTACGACGACGTGCTGGCCCGGGCCAAATTGTTCAGTCCGTTCAGCAACTGGACTTGGTACATCACCGAGTTGGACCGCGAGACCGGCCAGTGCTTCGGCCTGGTGGAGGGGTTCGAGCGGGAGCTGGGATACTTCGACCTCACCGAGCTGGCCGAGACCACCGTGCTCGGCGGCGTGCCCGCCGTGGAACGCGACCTCTACTGGCAGCCCATGACCCTGGGCGAAATCAAGCGCGGGTCCCGGAATTCCTCGCGGCGCATTGAAGAAACGGATGGGGGTGAAACCATGACTGACGAAACCGGAACGGAAACTCGCTCCCCGGACGTGGTGAGCGCCGAGGAGTTCCTCTTCGGAACCTCGGCGGACGACGCGCCCGCCGAGGTTGCCCACGAGTTCCCCGCCGGAGACGCGACCGACGACGCCGAAGACACGGAAACCGCCGGGGAACCGGACGTTGACACGGATACGGAGGCTGATATTGAGGAACCCGACGCTGCCGATGACGCCGGGGAACAGGCCGCCCCCGCCGACACGGAAGCATCGGAGGAGCTGAAGGTGGTCCTGTCCATCAAGGGCGGCCGGGCCACCATCGGAGTGCAGCGGCCCTCGGCTGACCCCCACATCGAAGCCTTCGACGATGCCGACCTGTTCGGGCTGGCCGATGAGTTTCCGGCGGTGGTGGCACGGGCTAGGGCCATCTGGGAGGAGACGCCGCAGCATCCGGCCTACGAGAAGCCCGCTCCCCCTCCACGGCAGCGGAACCGGAACCGGCGTCAGCAGGCAGCAACCCCGCCCGCTGACGCCGAGCCGGGCGAACCGGAGCAACCCCAGGCCGAGACGCTCCGGCTGTTCTAGGGGAGGCCACTTGCCCTGTACGTGAGGGAAATAGGGAGGGACGCTGATATAGCGTCCCTCCCCGACAGCGCATTTATGGGGTCTTTTTGCGTCTAAGGGACGGTGGCCCCTTTCCCTCCGCCGTAGTCGTCGCCCACCGGAAAGATGATGGACAACCGGTGGAAGTCGTCCACGCCCGGCGTTTCCATCAACCGCCGCCGGACTCGGGGCGACGGGCTGCGTTTGCGATCTTGTTGTCCTAAGAGTCGGACGCTCTCCTGGCGTTGAACTTCTCAAGGCTTTCGACTACCATCTTGACCGATTCGAGGCAACGGTCGATGAACTTCGGCGACTTGTAGAATATCCAGGGACGGCCGTTGGATGTCGCCCTTGAGAACCAGTCGCAAGGCCAGCGGGATCTTTCAAATCGCTCAAGCTCTTTTGTGGACCACTCAAAGTCGAAGTGGAACATCTCGTTCCGGTATGCAAACAGGGCCGCCAGGGTTGCTTCCAGGTCATCCGGCATGTATTCCCTGACCTCGACTTCATCCACGAGCTTCCCGACCTCGAGGTGGCGGTCCACGGGACCCGACACTTCAGCCTGTCGCACATCTGAAGTTTAGCCGCCATCGCCATCAACACTATGGCTGATCTGGTGCTGGACCGGATTACTCATGTTGTCGGGTTCAATGCCTGAAGACCATATTGGTGGCTCGGAATCGTTGATCCTATGCAGGCCCGTTGTAGCTTCCGGTCTCCTGGGGACAGGCGGAATCAGCGGCGGCGAGCCACATCTCAGTCGGTTAACAGGTGGCCAAGTCCGTGGCCGTCGGCCAGCTTCAGCAGCGCCACCATGTGCTGCGCGTTGGGCCTTCCCAGGCCCTCCTTCCAGCGCCATACGGTGTGGGGGTAGGTGCCGAGGCAACGGGCGATCTCCGCCCACGGCAACCCCGACTCCTCCTGGAAACGCTTGAGACGCTGCGGGAAGTCCGCCGGAAAGACGTAGGTATCCCTGATGTAGTTGATTCGCTGTCGCGGCATCGGCAATACCCCCTTTGACTGGACTTTGTGAACTCGGGCGGCGCAAGCCGGTGAGCCTGGCAGTCTGGCATAGAGAGCAGCGGGCGCTTTTTCAACCTCCTCAACCTCCTCAACGTCCAGACGCAGCGGCCACGTTGAAAGACCTCCACGGCAATCCACAGGCGGCGGCGCAACAGGGCAATGGCATCGGCGAGGGTGGCGCAGACTTGGCGTACCGCGCCGCTCGGCGGTGGGTCACAGGATGCCGTTCTAGCAACGAATGGGACGCCCGACAATCCAGGAAAGCAGTCCCATCATAACTGGCACTGGGGATATAATGTAAAGCGGGCGGACGACCGGAACTGGCTGTTTCTTGAGCCTCCGTCAGCAGGCTCTGGACTGGCAAAGCTGGCGGGCCTGCTGCTGCGGGATGTGGCGCTGTCAGGCGCGGGGTTGACTTCCTGATGGCCGGGCTGCTTGCAGTTGGCGCAGGCCTGACGGCGCAAACGGGCTGGGCGGCAGGCTGATGGACGACACCGGTGTGCCGGGGCAGCGGTGAGTCTTGTCAACACTAACTCTGTGGTGAGCCGGAATCTCCAGGTTTGAATTGAGCCGCCTCTATGGGATGAATGAGGCCCGCCGAGAGGGGCGCGTACGGAGAAAACGGAGGCAGAACTATGAAGGAAATTGACCAGGATGAGGGCTGCTGCGGACCGCCCTTTCCGGAGGACTTCGCCGAGCGGCTGGAGCGGCTGATCGAGCATGCCGGCCTGTCTCGGGAGGAGTTCGCCCAGCGCCTTGGCATCGATTACGACCGCGTGGCCGAGTGGTTCGATGGCGCGGAACTAACCGGCGGGGAGGTGTGGCACGTCGCGCGGCTGGCGTGGTCGATACCCGGCGGCTTTGAGATAATCGTTCCGGAGGCGGGCGAAGGCGCGGGGTAGCAGTGCGGTCCAGCGCCGGTCCTGTGCCCGGCCGGCGGTCAGCATGTTCCTGTTGTCGGCTCCGCTGGCTCTGATAAGCGGCCCGAGGTTCCGCCCGGGCCGGTGGGGCGGTGGCTGAATCCAGTCTCAGGGCTGATACCGTGACCTCCCCGTCCAGGAGCTGGGTTCGCCACCCGTTAACCTCGGGCAGGGAAGACCACAACACAGTACCCAATTGAGAATGCTTCTGATCCGATCAGGTTCAAGCAGGAGGCATGGCCCGGCGGTACTGCCGTCGCCTCCCTGAGCAGGTGGTCGGTCTCAGGAACCAGGTTTTCGCGCCACGGCTCTCCCTGCCCCCCGCAAAAACTCAAGAATTGGCGCCAGGGCCTTTTCATTCTCCGGTAGCATAGGGAATCCCTACCAAGGCGAAGACTTCAGGGACGTGAGCGGCGTGTCGGCGCAAAGCGGCAGCCACGTTGGTGTGGCCGGCCCAGCGCACCAGGGTACTGGTCAGGTTGCGCAAGGCCGCCATCACTTGAGGGGCGGCGGCGGTTCTCACCTGGGAACGGTCCTCGTCAAAGGTGACGTCCCTTACCCAATGCACCTGGTTCTCGATCTTCCAATGCTCCCGAAGGGTCCGCAACAGGCGGTCCGCTCCCGCAACGCTTGGAGCCAGGCTGGTCACGGCGAAGCTCACCTCCACCTGCGTTCGTCCTTTCACCCTCCGGCGCCGCTCTATCCGGCATACCTGCCGTAAGTGGGGCCACTCTTCCCCCACCTCCCCGGCGCTGCCCAGATACCGGTTCAACTCCGGGTCGGCCAAAGCCCACAGTTCCCGCCGCTCCCACCGGCCATGACGCTGCTTCGGCGATTCATCCACCCACACCGTAAGCGTGGCCCCGCGTTGCCCCCACTCCCGCGCCTGCCACAAGGGCACTGCCGGCCCCTTGACCCCTTCACTCTCCAGTGGGGGAAAAGACGTCGGCCAGGTCCCGGTACAGCGTGGGTTGGTTCTCTTTCACCGGCAACAGGTAGTCCCCGCCACCGCCCACAATCTGCTGGCACACCTCTCGTTGCGTCAACAAGGCATCCGCCACCACTATCTTTCCTTCCAGGGGTACCTGACCCAGCACCACCTTGGCCGCCGTCAATTCCTGACCCTTCCCCGGCGCCGCCACCTGGGCCAGCACCGCCCCGCTCCGGGTTGCGTAGGCCGAAACCAGATGCACCCCGGGTATCTCCTCCCCGTGAATCCCCCGCAGGGTCTTGCCATCCAGGGACACCACCGGCCCAAGGTCCACCCCGCTATTGGTGACCCATTCCCGCAACACCTCCTCGAAGGCCGCCACGTCCAAGTCCTTGAACACCCGGTGGAAGGTGGCTACACAGGGCGTTTTCCCCGAGGGAAACCCCAAAGCCTCTCCGTCGGCGATTCTATGATCCCGGCCCCATTGAGCTATGGCATACAGGCTGCGGGCCCCGCAGAGCATGGCGCAAACCGCCAAGCTCAAAATCGCTCCCATCGGGTGCCGCCGACCCTGGCTGCTCCGGTGGTCCGGCACTCTGTCCATTGCCTCTCGCAACCTCATCATCCCCACCTCACCACTGCCTTTGACCCTACTCTAAAACTTGTTTCAGAAAATGAAAAGGCCCTGGAATTGGCGCCGGCCCTGCTTGGCAGGGTCACGGGGATTCCTGTATAGTTTTCCGCAACAATCGCCGCCCAGCGGCGCGGTTTGCTGTTAGCGCGGTTGGTTGTTGGTTGAGAATAGGTCAAAGAGAACCCGGCTATCCTCCCGTGCTGCGGCCTGACCGCAGCCACCGGGAAGTGAGGAACGTCAGTAATGATTAGTGAGCTGTTCAGCCGTTACCTACCCCTTTCAGCCTCTAAGCCCCCCCCCCCCCCCCCCCCGCAAATCAGGAGGCGCGCTGATGAAAAGGAGAGCCTGGCTGGCGATTTTACCGGTCCTGGCCCTGCTGGCGGCCGGCCTGTTCCTTGGCTACTCCCGATCTGACGTTCAGGCCCAGACCACTCCGCAGACCCTGGTCAGCAATGTCCAACAGGTCGGCCAAGGAACCGGCAATAGCAGTCACGATCACGCCCAGGAGTTCACGACCGGCGACAACAGCCTGGGATACACCCTGACCAGCGCCGATATCTTCTTTACCGAGATCGCAGACGGTCAAATCTGGTCGAGGTCAACAGTCACCATTCGGAGCGATTCAAGTGGAAGTCCGGGGACGGTGCTCGCCACGCTGACGGATCCCTCCAAGACAACCGCCACATCATTTGAGTCACTCACCTTCACGGCGCCGGGACAGGGAGTCGACCTCGAGCCGAACACCCAGTACTGGCTGGTCCTCGACTACACCGCAAACGCCTCCGGAAATAACCGCGTCAGCAACACGCAATCGGATGCCGAGGACGCCGGCGCGGCGTCGGGTTGGAGCATCAACAACGGCAGCCGTTACAGGAACTGGAACTCCAACGGCGGCTGGACCCCGTTAGTGGATTCCAGGCGCATCGCGATCAAGGGCTTTTCGATTGTCCCGCCACCCCTGCCGCCCCTGCCCCCGGCCAACCCCGACAGCTCCTACACGGTGCCCGCGGACTGGCCGCTGATCCCCTCCGACACCGAAATCGTGCCCGGCGACACGTTCCGGCTGCTGTTCGTGACGTCGTCCAAGCGCGACGCCACGTCGTCGGACATTGGCGAGTACAACACGCACGTGCAGAACGCCGCGAACAACGCTCAAGCCCAGGGGGCGATCAAGCAGTTCTCTGGCGGCTTCATGGTGGTGGGCTGCACCACGGCGGTGACTGCGCGCGCCAACACCGACAGCGAGGCCGGCGACCTGGACGCGCCGATCTACTGGCTGAACGGCGTCAAGGCTGCCGACGACTACGCCGACTTCTACGACGGCAACTGGGACAACCAGGTGGAGGCCAGCATCCGCGAGGAGACCGGCGCTCAGCCATCCAGCGCCCCCGATGTGTTTACGGGCTGCGGCGATAACGGCACGTCGGGCAGCATGCCCTTGGGCACCTCCGGTACCGTCGGCACGGGCAGCCCGATAGCGCAAGCCAGCCCGCTGGAAGAAAACTTTGGTCCGCCGACCATCGAGCGCCCGCTCTACGCCATGTCGCCGGTGTTCAAGGTGGAAGAGGTGATCGACCCGAATGAGCGGTTTGACCTGTCGATATTGGACGACAACAGCCCGGCGGGGTTCCTGTTCCGGGTGTGTCCGGAAGGCAGGACGTGCGACCCGAACGCCCCGGACGGCGACACGAACTGGGTGCCGACCTTGAACCCCATCGTGAAGCTGCAAGAGGGCGGGGCGCAGGTATCGTACCAGTACAAGTTCCACTGGCCGGGCACCCCGCCTGAGTCGGGGACGCAAGTGTGCGAGAACGGTGCGTGCCATACGGTGAGTGCTCTCTGGGTGACGTTCAATGTCGATGCGTTCTCGGATTACCGCAACTTACACCGCCACGACCGGGACCGGTTGAATTGTTTCGACAGCCGCAACACAGGCAGCGGGGGTCACGGCGCGGACACGTGGGGCGCGTACGTCAAGCATCAGGCGAACCGGGACAAGATCGCCGCTGGCGACACGTCCAAGCTGCCCACCAACGAGCTGTGGCTGCACGGCACTGCGGACGGCACCAACGTGGGGACCTACCCGGAGCGCACCGCTGGCGCGAAGGTGGTCTCGGACATGTGGGGCGGTTGTGCGCCATATCCGAATAGTTATTCGACGGTGGACCATGACGAGTGGCAGACGGTGACCATCGGTGCGGGCCACGACCCGGACGCGTTCAGTCACGACTTTGTCATGTATCACCAGATCAACTGGGGGCACCTGGACCGCATGGGCGGCTTCGTCCGTCACCGGGACCCCAACGTGAAGGTGCACATCGTCGACGACGACGAGTGGGAGCAGAACATCGAGGTCGCGTCCTTCGACGGCACCACCACGGGCCCCTGGATTCTGCTGGAGCGGCAGGGGCTGCAAAAGGCGCTGCCGGAGGCGATCGCGAAGGGGACGGTCTACCAGTTCAAGGCGCGGCTGGTGACCAACCGTGACGACGGGAGCCGCACCCCGCAGAAATATTTGCTCGACCCGCACAAATCCTGGATCAGCATCTGGGCGAGCGCCCCGTACCGGAGTTTGGCGGACAGGCCTCCCTACGGGATAAGAATCTGGTGGGGCGGTGGCATACCCCTGGATGCGGAGGTGATCGTCAACATCCGCGCCGAGGAGCGGGCCTCCAAGGGTCCGCTGGTGATACGCCAGCGCGCCCCGAACCTGCGCTTCACCACCGACAGGGACCTGCCGGAGCGGCTGGGCGCCAGCAGCAACGACGCCGTCACGACCATCGGCACCGACGCTTGGCGGAACAGCAACCGTTACTGGTTCGAGAATTACGAGCACGCGACGTGCGTGGCGTGCAACCTGATGAACCAGGTGCATCCGGTGGTGAACATCACCGGCAACAGCGCCTCCATCGAGGGCGATTCGGTCTTCTTCGCCCTGACGGCCAACCCGTCGGGCGCGGAGACGCCCGTGAACGTCAAGGTCGCCGCGGACGGCGACTACGGGGTGGTGACGGGCTACCGGACGGTCACGATTCCGTCCGGCGGCATCCTGAATCTGTTCCTGCCCACGGAGGACGACCGGACAGACGAGCTGGACGGCTCGGCGACCCTCACCATCCTGCCGGGCGACGGCTACAGCGTCGGGGCCACGGCGACGATGACCTCGTACATCCAGGACAATGACGACTATTCCGAGTCTCCGCTGGTCAGGTACGCCGCCCTGATCGAGCGGACCAAGACGGACCTGCAGAGTCCGAACTATGACAATGAGGCATACGACCTCAAGCGCGTGCTGAAGACGCTGGGGGTGCCGGAGTACGCCAACGCCCCCGGCAGCGCGGTCAGCGTGGGCGAGGCGACCAACCGTCGCACCAAGCCCGCCGACAACCCGCACTGGGAAGGCATCGCCGAGGCGCTGCGGTACAAGCTGGACCACGACGCCTGGGCGGCGGCGAATCCACTGCCCGCGGGCGGCCCTGAGATCACCATCAGCGGCGGCAGCGGCATCACCGAGGGCAGCGACGCCAGCTTCACCATCAGCGCCGAACCCGCGCCTGCGAGCCCGATCACGGTCAACGTCGGCGTCAGCCAGACCGGCGACTGGGGGGCGACGGGCGCGGCCACGGTCAGCGTCAGCGGCGCCACGGCCACCTACACCATCGATACCACCAACGACAAGGTTGACGAGGCCGACGGGTCGGTGACGGCCACGGTGCAGTCGGGCAACGGCTACACCGTCGGGACGCCGGCATCGGCAACGGTGACGGTAGCCGATGATGACGATTATTCCGAGGCTCCGCTGGTCAAGTACGCCGCTTTGATCGAGCGGATCAAGACGGACCGGCAGAGTCCGAACTACGGCAATGAGGCCTACGACCTGGAGCGGGTGCTGAAGACCCTGGGGGTGTGGGCGTTTGCCGACTCACCCGGCCCGGCGGTGAGTGTGGGGGAGGCGACCAACCGCCGCACCATGCCCAACGACAACCCGCACTGGGAGGGCATCGCGGAGGCGATCCAGTACAAGCTGGACCACGACGCCTGGGCGGCGGTGAATCCACCGCCCACGTCCGACCCGGTCATCACGATCTCGGGCGGCAGCGGCATCACCGAGGGCGGCACGGCCAGCTTTACGATAACGGCCAGCCCGGCGCCGGCCAGCGCCATCACGGTCAACATCGGTGTCTCGCAGACCGGCGACTTCGGGGCGACGGGAGCGGCCACGGTCAGCGTCAGCGGGGCCAGCACCACCTACACCATCTCTACCACCAACGACCAGGTGGACGAGGCCGACGGGTCGGTGACGGCCACGGTGCAGTCCGGCACCGGCTACACCGTGGGCACGGCGTCCACGGCCACGGTGACGGTGGCGGACGACGACGTGCCGGAGATCACCATCGGCGGTGGCAGCGGCATCACCGAGGGTGGCTCCGCTACCTTCACCATCAGCGCGAATCCGGTCCCCGCCAGCGCCATCACGGTCAACGTCGGCGTGAGCGAAAGCGGCAGCTTTGGCGCAAGTGGCGCGGCCACGGTCAGCGTCAGCGGGGCCAGCACCACCTACACCATCGCCACCACCAACGATGAGGTGGACGAGCCCGACGGGTCGGTGACGGCCACGGTACAGGCCGGCAGCGGCTACACCGTGGGCACGGCGGGGGCGGCCACGGTCGTGGTCTCGGACGACGACTACGACACCGCTCCTCTGGTCGAGGAAGCTGAAGCTCCTCTGGTCAAGTACGCGACGCTGGTCCAGGCGTTCTACGACCGCATCACGGACCGGGCCACGCACGGCGACGACGCCTCGGGTGGATGGAACAAGCGGTTCCTCAAAGCGATGGGGCATCCTGAGTACGTCAACTATCCGCAGGACGCGGCGACGGTGCAGGATGCCAAGGATCGCTACAACAGCGGCGGTCCCGGGGCCAACACGGCCTGGGAAGGCACCCCCGAGGCCATCCAGTACAAGCTGGACTACGACGCCGGGACGGTAAATCCGCCGCCGGATCCGGACCCGGAGATCACCATCAGCGGTGGCGCTGGCATCACCGAGGGCGGCACGGCCAGCTTCACCATCAGCGCCAGCCCGGCGCCCACCAGCGCCATCACGGTCAACATCGGCGTCTCGCAGAGCGGCAGCTGGGGCGCGTCCGGCGCGGCCACGGTCAGCGTCAACAGCGCGACCACCACCTACACCATCGCCACCGGCGACGACCAGGTGGACGAGGCCGACGGGTCGGTCACGGCCACGGTGCAGTCCGACACCGGCTACACCGTGGGCACGGCGTCCACGGCCACGGTGACGGTGGCGGACGACGACGATCCTCCGGCAACCCCGGAGATCACCATCAGCGGCGGCAGCGGCATCACCGAGGGCGGTTCCGCTACCTTCACCATCAGCGCCAGCCCTGCCCCTGCCAGCGCCATCACGGTCAACATCGGCGTCAGTGAGACCGGCGACTGGGACGCCACGGGGGCGGCCACGGTCAGCGTCAATAGCGCAACCACCACCTACACCATCGCCACCGGCGACGACCAGGTGGACGAGGCCGACGGCTCGGTAACGGCCACGGTGCAGTCGGGTACCGGCTACACCGTGGGCACGGCGTCCACGGCCACGGTGACGGTGGCCGATGATGACGATCCTCCGGCAACGCCGGAGATCACCATCAGCGGGGGCAGCGGCATCACCGAGGGCGGTTCCGCTACCTTCACTATCAGCGCCAGCCCGGCGCCCACCAGCGCCATCACGGTCAACATCGGCGTCAGTGAGAGCGGCGACTGGGCCGCCACGGGCGCGGCCACGGTCAGCGTCAACAGCGCGACCACCACCTACACCATCGCCACCGGCGACGACCAGGTGGACGAGGCCGACGGCTCGGTAACGGCCACGGTGCAGTCGGGCGCCGGCTACACCGTGGGCACGGCGTCAACGGCCACGGTGGCGGTGGCCGACGACGATGACGCGCCACCCCCGGCAGCCGAGATAACCATTTCCATAGAGGACGCTTCAGCATCGGAAAGCGCTTCAGACCTGGTGTTCCGGGTGACCCTCTCCGAGGCGTCGGACGAGGACATCACGGTGCAGTGGCGCACCCTGGCGTCAAATGACCCTGACCGCCGGGCGCGCGGCGGGCAGGACTACTGGGATATGAGCGGAGAGATAAAGATTCGCGCCGGCGAGACCAGTGGAACGGGAGCCGTGTGGCTGAATCAGGACTCGGAGGACGAGCCGGACGAACTCTTCACGGTGTACCTCCACTCCCCGGCAGGGGCAACGCTGGACCGGGAGGAAGGAACCATGACCATCATCGACGACGATTAGATTCCCGAGCCGGAACCCCACAACAAGGAACTCAGGGCCGCCAGCGACATTGCTGGCGGCCCCTGGTCTTTTTGTTGCATTTTGCCCCGACGGAAGGGGCTGCGAGTACTTCCTGGTAGAGCTGTGACCGGTACGGAGGCCGCCACCATAGCCGATGGGGTGGTCACCGTGACCATAGTGGACAGCGACCGAGCGGTTCCACTTTAGGAAAGAGGCCGGGGGAGAGACCGGCAGCAGCAACGATGCTGCTGCCGGCGCTTCGCGTTCTGGAGTTGTAGCGCGGCGCAGCGCGGCGCCGGGCCGGCTGGTCTACCCGTGCGCCGGGTCTGCCACGTGAGGTTCGGAGCCGGCGGCGCAGGCACGGGGAGAGCAGATTGGTGAGATTCATCCGCCGCCACCCCGGCGACAGTCTCAGGGTTGATCCGAAAGCACAACTTTCGCTATTCCCAAGGACGAGGAAACAGCGCATCGTCTAGCGATTCCCTGACGCCCTACCGGGCGGGGCCGATGCGCAGTATCACGTCGCCCTCGGGCGGGCACTCGCCCCGGTTGTCGCAGTTGCTGGTCATCACGTAGAGCCAGCCCTCCGCATCGCTTGCGACGGTCCGCAGGCGTCCGTAGGCGTCCTGCAGGTAAACCTCGTGAGCCAGGACGGTGTAGGGATCGTCCCGGTCGAACACCACGCGGTGCAGGTGGCGGCCTCCGGGCCGGTCGCTGAGGCCGACGGTGGTGAACAGGAAGCTGCCGGTCCATTCCGGGATCAGGCCGCCCCGGTAGAAGATTCCGCCGGTGGGGGGCACCGGGGCCTCCCACGTCAACACGGGGCTGACCAGTCCCTCCTGCGCGTCGCAGCCCCAGACTCGGGGCCAGCCCAGGTTGTCGCCGGCGGTCACGACGTTGACCTCGTCGTACCCTCGCAGATCCGGCATATCCAGCTCTATGCCGGACGGGCCGTGCTCGATCATCACGATGTGTTGGTCGTCGAACCAGTCGTAGCCCTGGGTGTTGCGGATTCCGCTGGCGAAGATGTAGCTGCCGGGGTCCGGGTTGTCGGCGGGGACGTTGCCCTCCAGGTCCATTCTGAGGAGCTTCCCCGCCAGGGTGCCGGGGTCCTGGGCGTCCTGGGGGTCGTAGGCGCCGACGCCCACGTACAGCATCCCGTCGGGACCCAGCCGCATCCGGCCGCCCTGGGGTGCAGTCCCGCCGGCAGGTCGTCGAGGATCACCCGGTCGAAGGCCGCCGAGCGTCCGTCGCCGGAGAGGGCATAGCGCTCTATGCGGCCGATCTGCACTCCATCCTCGTTGTCGATGTTGTAGAAGAGATAGAACAGGCGGTTGGCGGCGAACTCCGGGTGCAGGAGCACGCCCAGCAGCCCGCCCTCGGAACCCAGCAGGTCTATGCCGTACAAAGGCGGCGGCATCGACACGCCGAACTCCAGCACCGGCTCCGGGACAACCCGGCCGTCCTGGACCAGGCGCACCCGGCCGGGGCGCTCGGTAACCAGCAGGTCGCCGGAAGGCAGAATCGCCAAGCCCCAGGGAATCTCCAGGCCCTTGGCCAGGACCTCCACGTGCAACGGAACCTGGCCCGGTGGGCCCGGCTCGCCCTGCACCAATTGGCACGGCGCGGTTTCGGACGCCACCGGAGCCGCTTCGTTGACTGCAACCGCTTCGGCCTGTCGCCGGGTCGGGGCGGCCCGCTCGGCAGCTTCCACGGTCGCTGTCGGAACGATCGCTGTCGGAGCGGTCTCGGGAGTTTCTCCGGCTTCGGACTGGATAGCCCGGGAGGGGGCCGGAACGTCGGTGGGTTGGACGGTGGGTTGGACGCCGGAACAGGCAAGCGCCAGAAACGCCGCGACAGCAAGCGCCAACGGCAGGAGACGGGGGACAATAATTCGCATTCCTCATCCTCTACTTAGCAACGGATTCCAATAGAGACTATTTGGCCAAGTAAGGGCTGTCAAGCGACTCCCCCAGGTGGTTCGGCCATCTCATACGGAGAGCAAGAGTGTCCTATAGGACAGTCTCGCGCCAGGCGGCGGGTTGTAGCATGACCCTACAGCCCAGCTGTTGGTGGAGTAGGACGACAGGGCGGAGGATGGCGAGCGCTTCATGGTGGAGCTGTTCCGGCACTGATAGAGCCGCCATGGCCGAGGGGGTGTCCACCATGACCATTGTGGACGGCACTGATTCGGTCCACCAGAGGACAAAGGCTGAGGAGGGAAGGCAGGGCGGGAGTTGGAGTCCCGGGGAGACCCGCCCGGTGAGATTCATCCGTCGTCATTGCGGCTAACGCGGGAAGGACGGATGCCAGGAAACTGCATGGCTAAACCTGGTGATCAGCGGAATCCCATGGCTACCCGTGCCGGAGCCGGCAGGGGTATAATGCCCACAATAGGCAAGCCCATGGCCAACCGCAATCCCACGCTAGACCCACCGAGGTTCGGCATGACCACCGCCAACACCACCGGCAAGCCCCCGAAAGTCCAGAAGCGTTTCCGGTTGCCGGACATACCAGAGCGCGAGCCAGATGAAGTGACTCAATACGACCAACTCTTCCACCGGGGCCAGTCCAACGATTTGCGCGTGCACCTGGGGAATCACGAGAGCACCCTGGTGGGCGCCGACCACTGGATCGTCCCGGACACTGACTTCGACAAGCGCCGGGCCCGCTACCCCGACCTGATGGTGGCCTTTGGCGTGGACCCGGCGGCTTACAAGGCCAGCAACGGGTACATCGTTTCGGAGCAGGGGAAGGCGCCGGAATTCGTGCTGGAGGTGGCGTCGGAGAGCACCGGTGAGATTGACGTGGGGCCCAAGAGGGACTACTACGCGGCCCTGGGCATCGGGGAATACTGGCGCTTTGACGAGACGGGGGAGCATCACGGGACGAAGCTGGCCGGGGACCTGCTGGTGGAGGACCGGTACGAGCCCATTGAAATCCAGGAACTGTCCAGCGGTGTGTTGCAGGGGTACAGCCGGGCGTTGAACCTGAACCTGCGGTGGGAGGAGGGCCGGTTGATTTGGCACGACCCGGCCACGGGACAGCCCATCGCAACCCTGGAGGACGAGCGTTCCCGCGCTGACGCTGCCGAGGCCCGCAACCGGGAGTTGGAAGAGGAACTGCGCCGGTCGCGGGGGAACTGAAGGCGGTGCCACAGGGAAAGACAGGCCAACCAGCTATACCCTATTCTCTCGGCCTATAGTCCCCCTAGCCGCAATTCGAAAACGGTTCTGCCTACCGTCAAAATAGGCCCACCAAACTGGACGAAATCAAGAACCTTTCGCATCAGGTTCAAAATCGCGGTGTAGCCAGATTGACGCACCGGCTGCTCCACGGCAGCGTTTTACCGGCCCCGCCCAAAGGGCGGGGCTTTTGCTTTGGGCTGCCAGGCGCCCGCCCACAGTGCCGGAGGGCTGGTAGAATTGTCAACGTCAAGGTACGCCGCCGGAAGCGGCGGGAGAGTGCATCGCCGGCAGCAGACGGCCAAGAAATGTCCGGAGTCGGCTGAGCGTGCCCCTGGCCAATGGCGGCGCTCCGTCCGCTTGGGCACAGGTGCCACAGGCAATGAAGTCGCAGGGGCATAGATTGCGCCGTATGAAGTTCGTTATAGCAAAAGACTCTCGAAAGTAGACAAAAGCAGTCGGTGAGGAGTCCGTGAGCAAGCTCTTGGCGTATTTCCTGGCGGTCCTAGCCGTCGCTCTACTGTCTGCGGCGACAATGCCACTCTCGACCGTCGGCTCCCAGTCGGGCAACGGTGAGTACGACAGGGACGGCGACGGACTGATCGAAATCCAGTACCTGGAGCAACTGGACGCCGTCCGCTTCGACCTGGACGGCGACGGCAAGCGGGACCGGGATGCCGGCAAGGAGGCTTACGCCGCCGCCTTTCCCACCGGCGCGACGGAAGCGGTATGTGACAACGACTGCCACGGCTACGAACTGGCCCGTCCTCTCAATTTCAACGACGCCGGCAGCTATGCCTCCGGATTAGTCAACGAGGATTGGACCACCGGCGAAGGGTGGCAGCCCATTCAATCCGGGGAAGCGTGGATTGTCGCGGAATTTCCCTTTGCCGCAACCTTCGACGGCAACGGACACACCATCAGCAACCTGCACATCGACCGCAGCACGGATGACAGGGAGGACTACACCTCTACCGGACTGTTCGGCAGCGCCACTCCAGATTCCGTCATCCGCAACGTGGGCTTGATTGACGTCCGCGTTGCCGGGTTGGCAGCGGTCGGCGGCCTGGTGGGGAGCAGCCTCGGTGCGATCAGGGACAGCTACGTCACCGGGAGGGTATCGGGGGCTGGTTACGTTGGAGGGTTGGCCGGTTTCACGGACTTCACCTCGGAGATCAGCGGCAGCCACTTCTCCGGCACCGTGGCCGGTCTGGAAACCGACGGGCAGGCCGTCGGCGGCCTGGTGGGGTACCAGGACGGGGTCGTCAGCGCCAGCTACGCCGTCGGCAGCGTGTCGGGCCATGAGTACGTCGGTGGGCTGGCCGGAGAAAACCGGAAGCATATCATTGCCAGCCACTCATCGGCCGATGTGACCGGAAAAGCGGGAGTCGGTGGCCTGGTGGGGGGCAATCGTCTCCTCATCAGCGGCAGTTACGCCACCGGCAGCGCTACCGGAGACAGTGGCGTAGGCGGGTTGGCCGGATACAACGGGGCGAAGATCATCGCCAGCTACGCCACCGCCGCCGCAACCGGCAAGGAAGAGGTTGGCGGGCTGGCCGGAATGAACCACGGTTACCTGGCCGACGTCACCGCCAGCTATGCCACCGGCCCGGTATCGGGCGATGAGAACGTGGGTGGCCTGGTGGGGAGCAACCGGGAAGAAGCCAGCATTACGGCCAGCTATGCCACCGGTCCGGTTTCGGGGGGAGACAACGAAGGCGGATTGATTGGCTACAATGACGCCACCGTGGTGGGCGCTGTCTGGGACGCGGAGACCTCCGGCATGACCGACGGGGTTGGTCGGGGCGACACGGCGGGCGTAACCGGACAGACCACCATGGAGTTGCAGGCGGCGAATGGCTACGCCGGAGCATATGAGGATTGGGAAATTGACCTGGAGGAGGGGTCATATCGCGACTACGTGGAGACCCCTGAGCCCCACGACTTCTGGGACTTCGGCATGTCCAACCAGTACCCGGCGTTGAAAGCGTACCTGGGAATTGGAGGCTTTACGGACTGGTGGGAGTCCGGCAGGCAACCCAGGGCGGTGCGGCCGCCAGCCCCAACGCCCGCTCCGGACCATGCCGACTCACCGCCCCTGGCCAGGTATGACCGCGACGGAGACGGGCTGATCGAAATCTCCAACCTGGAACAACTGGACGCCATGCGCCATGACCTGGACGGCGACGGGCTGCCGCAGGACGGGGCAAGGAATGAATATGCCGCAGCCTACCCGGTGTCCGGTGAGGAGTCGGTCTGCGGGAACAACTGCGTGGGCTACGAACTGGCCCGCCCGCTGGATTTCGCTTCCCAGGGCAGCTACGCCTCCGGTGAAATCAGGGAGGAGTGGACTGGAGGCCAGGGATGGCGGCCCATCGGGAGCGCAGACGAATTCGGCGGCAGGTTCAACGCCCATTTTGAGGGCAACGGCCACGCCATCGCCAACCTTCACGTCAATCGCACCAGCCCGGCGGAGGAGCCGCCCGCCGTCGGGCTCTTCGGCTACACCGGTTACTCCGCCGTCATCAGCAGGATCGGCATTGAAAACGCCAGAGTAGCCGGGCTGGAAAATGCCGGCGTTCTGGCCGGTCTGAACCTGGGCGAAATCAGCCAAGTCTTCGTTACAGGCAACGTGGCGGCCTCCGGCGAAGTGGTGGTTTACACCCCTAGGGAGGGCAATCGCTTCGTCGGCGGACGTACGGGAGGAATGGTGGGGGTGAATCGGGGATCAATCGTCGCCAGCCGGTCAGGCGTCAATATTTCGTGCGCGGATGCCGGCAACTCGATAGGGGGACTGGCCGGGCTGAATGAGGGGGTAATCAGGGACAGCCACGCCACCGGCGGCGTCTCGTGCGGGGAGAGGGGCGACTTTATGGGCGGGCTCACCGGCAGCAACCTGGGGAGCATAAGCAACAGCTACGCTACCGGCGACGTCGTGGGAGGCAGTCATATCGGCGGCCTTACCGGGGCGGTCGGGCCTGGCGGCATGGTTGTCGCCAGCCATGCCGCCGGCAACGTGACGGGCGGGCGCGACGTGGGCGGGTTGGCGGGAGGGAGCAGCGGCGTCATCAGGGGCAGTTTCGCCACCGGCGTAGCCAAGGGGGACAACAACGTCGGGGGATTGGCGGGAAGCAATGGTGGCGCGATCATCGCCAGCTACGCCACTGGAAGCGTTGCAGGGGGCGGAGAGGTCGGCGGATTGGTCGGGTCGAACAACTTTGGCAGAATCTTCTCCAGCTACGCCACCGGGCCCGTATCCGGAGAACTCAACATCGGCGGGCTGGCCGGGGAGAGCCACCACAGCCGCATCGTCGCCAGCTACGCCACCGGCAGGGTATCGGGCGATGTGGAGTCAGGCGGGCTGATTGGGGCTGAAAGCGGAAGTATCCGGGAATCCGTAAGCTTCTGGGATACGCAGACCACGGGCATTGAAAATTCGGCTGCTGGGAGTGGCAAAACCACCGCCGAGTTGCAGTCGCCCACCGCCTACACGGGCATATTTTCCGCTTGGAACGCCGACCTGGATGACGCCGATGGTGACGATGACCCGGACACCGGAGGGGATGATTTCTGGGACTTCGGCACGGAGTGGGAGTATCCGGCGCTGAAGTTTGACCTGGACGGCGACGGAAAGGCAACCTGGCAGGAGTTCGGCAACCAGGAGCGAACGGCGCTCCGTGCCTCGCCCACTGTAGCGGGCTGCCGGGTGGAAATGATGCCCGCCGGCGGCGTTGTCAGCGGAGCATGGAGCGGCGACTGCCTCTCTTTCAACCGTCCCGGCAGCTATGCCCGCTTCTACGCTTTCACCCTGGATGAGGACTCAGAGGTGTTCATCACCCTGGTGTCCGAAGACGCCAACACCTATCTGTACATGCAGGAGGGAGCGGGAACAACGGGCAGGTCGTTCAGGAGTCAAGGTTCGCCGGAGGGATACTCCAACATAGAGGATTGGTTTGCCGCCGGGACCTATACCATAGAAGCCGCCACCTACGAGGCCGCACAGACCGGCAGCTTCACGCTGAGCGTCAACCGGCCGGGAGAACCGGACGACTGCGTTGAAAACATGCCCACCGCCGTAATCACCGGCAGTTGGAACAGCGACTGCGCGTCCGGCAGGCGGCCGGGGAGCTACGCCCGCTTCTACACCTTCACCCTGGCTGAAGCCTCGGAGGTGATGATTGAACTGGAATCCAGCGACGCCGGCACCTACCTCTACCTGCTGCAAGGCGGCGGAAGGACAGGGCGGGTCCTGGAAGACTACGGCTCCGAAAGAGGAAGCGCCCAGTTGGGACATACGCTGAGCGCCGGACCCTACACCATTGAAGTCGCGACCTACGGTGAGGGGCAGACCGGCGAATTCACGCTAACCGTCAACGGGCTGGCGACTCCCCCTCCCTCGCTGTTGCCACCAATTCCGCCTTCGCCTGCTCTCGCGCCCATGCCCATGCCGACGGCGACACTTCTGCCATTGCCCACCCTCGCTCCGCCAGCATCACCCCCACCGGCGAAGCCCACCAACATCTCCACCCCAACCGCAACCCCGGTTGCGGCACGGGAACCAACCCCTGCCGTGGAATCAGGGGGAGCTTGCAGTTACCCTGATAGAAATGTGTCGCCAAGTGCGGCGGCGGTGAGCATGTTCCTGTTGACGGCTCCGCTGGGTCTAATTGGCGGCCTGAGGTTCCGCTCACGGCGGCGGGGTCGTGGCTCAATCCGGTCGCAGGGCTGATACATCCACCGCCCATGTCAAACTGGGCGTTGGGTCTGCCACCCAAAGAGCTCGCCCGCGCTATCTTCAGGTAGCGGAGGCCACAGTACGGTAAGCATGCAAATGCCTTCCCGATTAGGTTCGCTTGGAGTTGTAAGCAATGCCTTCCTCCAAAAGGAGGCAGGGTCAGCATCCCGGATTCACTGTTAGAGCCCGTGTCCATAGCAACTGGACATTCCTCTGTCCATAATGGAACGAAGCAAACCTCGATTCTAAACACGAGTAGCAAAACATGGTTGCGGAATCTGCTGATGGGTGCTAACTTGTAAATATACCAACAAGGTACATAGGCTGACCGAATCGTCAACCATCAAGCTGGGAGAACTTCCAATGCCTTACGTGATGATCCCGGGGTTCCTATGTGAACGATGCGGTTACCGATGGGTGCGCAAGCAACCGGGCACGCATGACCCGAAGGTTTGCCCCAAGTGCAAGTCCCCATACTGGAATACGCCGCGTACGCATCCGGTACGACCCAGCGTCAATCCCCTACGCAACGATTGGACTATTCCCCCGAAATAGCCTGATTCGCGAGATGAGGGAGGATCAAGACCCCAAAGGGTGAAGACGATGCAAAGCACAAATCCACAAGCCATTATCGCAAACGCCATAGCCACCTTAACCGAGGCCAATCCTCAACAGACGGGAGGAAAATGGCTGGAGCAGATCACGGTTGATGCGGGTCCTTTAATTCGAGAATGGGATGTTGATGCCTGCTGGCATTGGGCCGAATGGCCGGAAAGACAGCGGCGCTATCCGAACTCCACAAACCAGGATGTGGGCATTGATGTAGTCGCCAGACGCCACGACGGCGGGCATATCGCCATCCAATGTAAAGCTCGGCAGCTGAACGAAACCGGACAAGGCAATTCAATCCCCAAGAACGAACTGGACAAATTCATCGCCACGTCGTCAACTCCCTTCTGGGCGGAACGCTGGGTGGTAACCAATGGCGATAATCCAATGAGCGGCAATATACAAGCGGCCATCCCTGCCGGACAAAGTCCCATCATACTTGTTGACATCACCAACGACCTGTTGCAACAGCAGCAAGCTAACGCCGCCGATGAGTATTGCGAACACTGTGAACCTGATCCGGATGGCGAATGGCGCAAGCAATCCAAGACCTGTATGCAAAACGAGGCCATCGCCGCAAGCGTCCGCATACTCAGAGAACACGAACAATCTGCAAGTGGCGGCCTGCCGGTGGGCCAGGCCCGCGGCAAAATCATCTTGCCCTGCGGCACTGGCAAGACGCGCATCTCACTGCGCATCGTCGAGGAATTGACGCCGCCAGGTAAGCTGTCCATCGTCCTCTGCCCGTCCATCGCACTCGTTGCACAGATCAGGCGCGAGTACCTCCAGCACACCGAGACGAATATACGCGCGCTGGCCGTCTGCTCCGACGAAACCGCCGGCTACGACCCCAAGAAAGAAAGCACGCGGAACACTGCTGCCGACCCCACGCTGGACAACAGTAACGTCAGCGCGTCCGAGGTCAAGGGTAAGGTTACCACCGACCCGGCGGAAATAGCCGAATGGATATGCGACGGGCAAGGCGCTGATCAAGTCAATGTGATCTTCGGCACCTACCAGAGCGGTAGCCGCATTGCGGCGGCAGTAAAAGACACTGGTGTAACAGCGACCGTCTTGATCGGCGACGAAGCGCATCGCACTGCTGGCCTGCGCCGGAAGCGCCCTGCCAAAAACAGCGGGATGTCCGACGAAGAGCGCCACATCCGCGACTTCACGCTGTGCCACGATAACGATGCCTTCCCCGCCACCTACCGCGTCTATCAGACGGCCACGCCCCGCATCTACGACACCAAGAGGGTGAACCAGGACCAGGCCAGCGACTGGATTGTCCGCAGCATGGACGACGAAGAGACCTTTGGTGTGGAACTGTACCGCAAGAGCTACGTCGAAGCCGTCAAGAACGAATGGCTGGCCGACTACCGCATCATCGCCGTGGGCGTCAACGGACCCGACGCCCACGGCATTGCCAACCAGCTAGCCGGGCAAACCGCGAGCAAAGGGCGCAACGCGCTGACCACTACCCACTTTCTGCGCGGCATGGCCTTCGCCCTGGCCATGGGCGGCGCAACCCACAGTCGGGAAAACGATAGCGTGCCTATCAAGTCCTGCATCGCCTTTATGAACACCGTGGACAAGTCCAGGAACATGGAGCGAGACCTCCAGACCCCCACGGTGAAAAATTGGCTTCAAGAGTGGATGCGCGACAACCGGGAAGGGCAGAAAGCGGCGGATTATACGCTGGAGCACCTGGACGCCACCGACAACGTGGCCGCCCGTGAGAGCGCCAAGCGCAAGCTGGCGGAGGCCAGCGAAAGCAATCCCCACGGCATCATCAACGTGGGAATCTTTGGCGAAGGCACCGACTCGCCATCGCTGAACGCCGTCGCCTTTCTGGAGGCGAGGAAAAGCCCGATTGACGTCATCCAGGCCGTGGGTCGGGCCATGCGCAAAACGGATGATAAGGAAATGGGATATATCATCTGTCCCATCGTAATACCGGCCAACTCGGACCCGGAAGACTGGCTCAGCACCAGTGGCCCGGAGGATGGATGGCAGGAACTGGGGCAGATTCTGCTGGCATTGCGTGCCCACGATGGACGCATCGAGCACGAGCTATCCGACCTGCTGCAACTGTACATCCCGCAACCGCCGCCGTCCCTTCGCACCATCGTTGCCGTGGCCAGTGGGGAAGACAAGCGCATTTCGTACCGGGAACATGAAGGCGCGCCGGGAGTAGCCCAGGAATCAGTGGCGCGGGTGCTGGAAGGGAAAAGCACACTGTCAAGAGAGTTTCGCCCCATCACCGAAACCGAAACGTCGGCGATGGAGCCACTGGAAGACTTGGCCGTTTCGGCGCTGGCCGCAGACGGACAGCCCGCAGGCGTCGCCACGGGAAGGGGAGCCATCTCGGAGAGCGAACGCCCGCCGTACTCGACGCCGACGGAGCCGACGCTGATTGTCTCCGGCAAGAAAAACGATGACGGCAGCATCGAGTTGCGCATGGACACCGTGGCACGCACCAAACCCGCCTCCGACGGAACCCCCGGCGCAGTGGACATCAGGAAGTCCAAGGACAAGGCCCGGGACATGATAAACAAAAGCACGGGAGTGCGCCTTGCCCGGAACCCCAAGCCCCGCCGCACCCGCGCCGAGATTGCCGAAGAATCGGCCCTGCGGATGCTGCGGCTTACCGGCCTGGAAGACGAGGGCAACGTCATCAGGATGAACCTGCTGTCAAAGTCCGGCCTGGTGGACAACCGCGTGGTCCGAGACCTGAATATCCTGGAATCCAGCGTCAGGGAAGCGTCCCACCACCTGCGGCACGACGGCCTGCAACCGGCGCTGGACCGGCACTTCGGGCTGGACAACCTGAAAGAAAACGACGCCAGGAAGCAGGCCGACGGCTGCACCATCTCCGCCCTGCTGTTGATGAACGCCGCCATGCTCCACCAGCGCATCGCCAACGGCGGCTGGCTCATCGGCGTCAGCGACCTGGATACCGTGAAGAACTCAACCAACGTCGTCCGCATGACGCTGCGCCAGTGGAACACTATCATCGGACACGACTTCAAGCCGGTCATGGAGCCGGCAGTCCGAGCCATCGAAGCCGTTGAGGACACCGGCAAACTGGCCGGATTGGAGCGCGCCTTGCGCCACCTCACTGCCGAGGCAGAACGCATCGCCGAAACCTACGCCGACATGGGCGCCGACCACGCCGGCCCGCTGTTCAATCGCGTTATGGGCAACCAGGCCTCGGACGGCGCATTCTTCACCCGGCCGGTGGCGGCATCCATCGCCTCCCGCCTTACGCTGGACGCCTGCGGAGAACAAGATTGGACCGACCCGCAAGTCTGGCGGGACCACAAGACCATCGACCTCGCCTGCGGCAGCGGTACCCTGCTGGCAGCGATGCTGACCGACATGAAGCGCCGGGCTCGCGAACAGGGCGCAAACGAGACCCAAATCGCCGACCTGCAAAAACTGGCGGTTGAGGAAACCATAAAAGGGCTAGACATCAACCCAGTGTCACTGCAATTGGCTGCGTCTCAATTAACCTCCGGCAACACGGACATCCGCTACCAACAAATGGGTCTGCACCTAATGCCCTACGGCCCTTTTCCTCACGACCCCATTAAGGTATCGGTCGGAACCTTGGAACTGCTGGGTCAAAAGGCCATCGTCCCAAGAAACAACGAGCTGGCGCTCGCCGACGACAAAATCGGCTCACAAGCCGTCTGGAACCAACAGGATGACGCCGATCTGGAACGCGCTGTGGACGCCGCTGATAAGGCCCGCGTTGTCATCATGAATCCGCCCTTCACCAATCGTGCCAAGATGGGAGAGAAATTCTCCAAAGCAGCCCAAGAGTCCATGCGAAAACGGACAGATAATTTGGAGGCTTGGGCAATTGCCAATTACCCAGAATTCAAAAATTTCGGATCACGAAATTCGGTGCGACCGAATTTCGTGATGTTAGCAGACTTCTGCCTACAGGAAGACATTGGCACATTGACGATGATTAATCCGACCATCGCCTTGACCGGGCCTTCTGGATTAGATGAGCGGCTAACGCTAGCCGAGAGGTTCCACATCCACACCGTCCTCACCTGCCACCAGCCAGGCAACATCAATATGAGCCAAGAAACCAACATCAATGAGAGCATCATCGTGCTCAAACGTCATGATGGGTCCGAACTATCCACTAGGTTCATCAACTTGGACAGGCTGCCCGTTGACGACACCGAGGTCGGGGAGCTCCATGAACGCCTCGCTTATTGCGCTGAAGGCTCAATCGCCAACGGCTGGGGTGGAGTGGCACACTGGCCGGCCGAACGGATAGCAGCCGGAGACTGGACACCAGCCATCTGGCGTTCGCCTGAACTCGCGCAAGCGGCATACGCTTACGCAAGCAGCGAGGACATGCAAAGAATTGACCAAAGTGACATTTACCAAGCAGGGAGAAGAGTAAGCGAATTCTGCACAGAGGCCGGAGAGACCGACAAAGACGCTTTTACTCTACTGCACTCGAAAGGGGCGGATGGACAGACCAAGATAACAGCCGTGCCCGACAGTTACTACAAGCCGCAAGACCCGGCAAGTGAGAAGTGCTTGCAAGGCGTAAACAACCTTAAAGGGAGAGCAGGTCATCTGCTCATCACAGATGGACAACGCAACGCCACCGCGCGTCTTACCGCAGTGGCAAGCGATACCAAATATGTGGGCGTGAGCTGGATGCCCGTGACTGGCTATTCACCAGAAGAGTCAAAGGCAATCGCGGTGTTCCTCAACTCAACACCCGGACGACTGCAACTCATGCGGAATGCTGGACGGACAATCGAATTTCCAATGTACAGGCCAGCGGGATACGCCAACGTCCGCATTCCCAACGTCAAGGACGACCGCACCTGCCGCATCCTAGCGGACTGCTGGGAGCACACCAAGGATATGGAAGTGCCGCAGTTCCGCGACGGCGAGTGCGAAGTCCGCCGCCTGTGGGACGAAGCCGTCGCCGAGGCCATGGGCTGGGATGTCGAAGAGCTAGCGCATTTTCGCGGGCTACTGCATAACGAGCCCCATGTGCGTGGCCTGGGCTACGGCCAATACTCCTACGCGGTGGAAACCGAACCCGCTGATAGGGAGCGTTTCAACAAGCTGGCAGACCAGTGGCAAGAGGAAACTGTCTTTCTATCCAATTCAGACCGAAAGAATGCGCACCCTGCCCTCCAGGAAATCATCAGCATGGGGCAGCCGATGGTGCCGCTGATTCTGGAGCGGATGCGTTCCCAAGGGGGGCATTGGTTTGAAGCGCTCCAACAGATAACCGGAGCGCGACCCGTGCCGCCGGAAAGCCGTGGGAGAATCAGGGAGATGACCCAGGCATGGCTGGATTGGGGCGAACTGAATGGATATGTCTAGCTGGGGGCAGTTGCTAATCGCAGCGTTCCCAAAGCTAGCCAGCGAAGGTTTCGAAATCGTAGGCGAACCCACAACCGAGTACAACTGCATTGCATACGCAGCCGGCGACACCACGGAGTGGTGGTGGCCTGACGGGACAAACTACTGGCCGCCGTGGGCCACACTGGATGACTGGACAAATAGCCTGAAGGATGCGTTCGCCGGAATCGGTTACGAGCTGTGCGATGACGACCATGTTGAAGAAGGATACCAAAAAGTTGCTCTGTACGAGGTGGAGGGTAAATTTCAACACGCCAGCGTTCAAATGCCCAATGGATCATGGCGCAGCAAAATGGGTGAAGGACCGGTAATAGAACACCGTAGCCCGGAGTCCCTTTCTGGAGGGATGTATGGAGATGCGGCGACCTATATGCGAAGGGCAGTGAATGAAAGTCTGGCACAGGGAACCTGAGGATGCCCATGAAGGACGAATTCTTTGAGAAGGTGCTCCACGTAATAGAAGGCAGACCTTTTGTGACGACTGTTACCAGAGACGGCCATGGGTCCCGGACTATCGCGCAAGTTCGTGAAGGAAAGCATGGCGAATTGACCGTCGTACTACAAGATGAACTGGGCCCCACGTGGGGGCCAGATGATGCCCGGGTAACCATCACATTGCCTAACCCTGCATATTTTGAGCCGTTTGGCATGACCACGATCCCACAGAAGTTCAAGGAATCGCACGATGGTCGGACAGTTCCACTATATCCAGTTCAAGATCGTGGGTTCGCTTTCCCTGATGGCGAAACGAAGAGGATCATCAATGCAGAGAGCATCGGTTTGGTCGAGCGAGTCAGAGCCAAGACTCTCACCCTGTGGTATGAAGACATCTGGGCGGCATTTTGGACAACCAATGTGGACAAAGAAGCGGTTACGATATCGCACGGAGGGTTTTCCAAAACTGAGATTCCACCACATGGCACCAATGAGTTCTTCCTGGAAGTCAAGAGGCCGGAGCCAGACCAACCGCCGGTTGAATGGGATGTCGGCGACACTCACCAAGGCGTAGTTGTCAGGACATACCAGGAAAACCCACTCGTCAAAATCGCAATAGCGCCGGCTGAGGATCGTGACATTTCCTGGGATGTGTACGTCGCGCGGACATGGGTCGAACCCGGGGAATACGAAATCAAGAATGTAGGGTTCCACGTGTGGCGAATCGATGAAGCCGAAATGGACCTTGCCGAGGTCAATCTTCTCGAACAGGTGCTTAGCCACAGCCTATCGTTCATGAACGGCAGCTGGTGCCGACCCAAAGTAACCATAGCGTGGAAAGAGAGTTGGTCGGACAGTCATTGGTGGGGAACATGGTCACCGGTTTGGGGGGCATGGAAGCCAACACCGACAGCGCAAAAGAACAGGCAGAAAAACTGGATGCCAATAGAGGTAGGGTTTGAGAAGGTACTGCAAGAGACCCTTAGGCACATCAGGGAGGACGATTATGGAGTGGTGGAACGTTACGTACACAATGTATGGACAATGGACCATGGCGACTGGATAAGCTCGGTTACCGCGTCAGTCGCAATTCTACAGAGGATAGCGAACAAAGCAGGGTTCGATAGGGAGAAGTCTGGACGTGAACTCTGGAAGCAAATTGCTGGCTACCTGAGTTCGAAACCAATCGAAAGACCTTATCATTACGCCGGATGGGGAGAGGAAACCGAATACCTCATTGAAGGTGGAGAGCCCCACGTGAATTTAGTGAAAGCGATCACCCAACTCCGAAATCACGTGACCGGGCACTGGTTGAAGGACGAGATGCCGGTCAACGCAACATGGCTGGCACACCAAGCCATCTACTACGTCGAAGCAGCGATGCGCGCGGAGCTGGCACCAGACGTGCCCATGTGGGACCGAACCAGGTCGTCCCACCATCCGCCAATAACAAGCTCTTTCGAGTAAACTGAAAGGTGGCCATTCGGGATTGTCGGCGTCGTTGTCCCACGACCATTGCTGAAGATTGCGACTGAACATCCCAGGTCCACCACGTGAATGGTCCAGGCCAGGCCCCGGCTATCTTACGCCGCTGGTAGGCGTACTCCGCCACCATCGGCTAGAAGGTGGCGATCATCAACGACAATGTGGGTGTGTGCAGGGCAATTGTATGGATGGTAGCACTAAGAGATGTGCGTCTCGTGCGGTCTCATATTCGTGTTGCAAAGCTATTGGCCCAGGTTTACCGGAGCAGGTTTTGGCAGGTCGCAGGGAACAGCTTCACTCTACTGGCCGATGGGTTCTGGGGTAGAATGGGAAACTGGAACTGTTTAGGGTCTGGACGGAGAAGGAACCTGGCTACTTGGTCAAGGCCGCGTGGCGGAGGCAACGATAATGTACGAACAACTTGAAAGCGGTTTGTTTGCACCACCATTGGGTCCAGACCTGCATCGGAAGACGGGAGATATGGTCAAATCTCCTATGATGCAATTCTTGATGGCCAGTGCACTAAACGCCTGGGCACTCGATGAAGAAAATTGGGAGACGGCTTGGCATTCTCCCGATTACATCCGCCTAGCCTTGATCCAAAACTTGGCGATGTCTGGCGTAACTTCGATACAGAGCGCCGCTAATGTCTCGCAAAGTAAGGGATGGGCTGTCACCAGCATGCTTGCCCGAGGCGTTTGCATTGCTCGAGTCAGTTATTTTGCGCTCGCTTGCGGTAGCCTTTCCGATGCTGTTTCAAATTACCGCATGCTTCTTGAACGGCTTTTGCTACTTCGATATCTTGATTCAAACGACCACTACGATGCTTTCGCCAAAGCCTTCTATGCAGAAATTTACCAACGCGCAAGCCAGGGGCTCAGCGATCAGCAACTGCGAACCGAGTACGACCAAGAACAGATTGAAGACGGCAAACATACGATGGATTCGATCCGAGCAGAGTATTTCGATGTCAAGCAGCCAAAAGCGCCTGGACATTATTGGAGACGGCCTGAGAGCAACGAACTGGCCGCCCAATACGTGAGTGCCGGGAGGCCAGTATCAAGAAGCGGCCAGGATAAAATGATCCTGCGTGCCTACAAATTAGGCAACCAGGCCGTTCACCCACGTCTCAGGGACATGGTACAGCCTGAGGATTCTGATCTGTCGTATGAGGATATGTTGAATGTCGTACTTGTAACCTTGGCAGAGCTAACGGAATTCGGCCTTTCTCTTTTCGAAGTAACGTCCGCTCTTGCTGGCAGGGTGCAAGAAATTATGACCCAACCTATTCATCCGGGAGCGTCGCTGATAGTAGTTGTCAAAGCTAGTGAGGTCGCCAATCAGCAAGCAATAGAGAGGGGACGGCAATCTTCATGAGAACAACACGCGCAAAGGCCTCATTGATGCCAATAAGCTAGGAATAGGGGATTATTGCCCATTGGCCCGGGTTTTTTCACGGCACGGCGTCTCGCATAGACCGGCACCTTATCAAGTTCCTGGTCAATCTCAACCTCCACGGCCCCTCTCGCAGAGGGAAGTGGCGGGCCAAAGGCTCTCCCTTCCGTCCGTTGGCCCGTGCCGATTCCTCAAGCGGGAACTCGGCCCAAGTGAATAGGGACAGCCAGTCCTCTGACACGCCTTTGCTGACACCTGCCTGCTGACGGCGTCAGCTCCCGGCTGCTACGCTGGAGGCATGATTCTTCACACCAGCGCATCCTGTACGCCCCGGCCCGGCCCCCCTTTGGTCAACAACGGCGAACTGGCCCTGACCCGGGGCGAACCGCTGGCGGCGGTCCACCGCGCCCCGGCCTCGCCGCTGAAAGACGGCCTCGCCCATACCACAAATCTCGTTCAAAGGTAATTCCTCGGAGGGCATCATGTGCCAGCAATTTCTCCCGGACAATGAAACCTTGGCCCATTGCAACAGGAGGAATGCGTATGCAAACGAAGCAGCCGGCAACGCCGGCGCCAACCAACAACGCAAAAGCAGAAGACCAGGGTCTCCACGACGCCACCCGCCGCTACGTGCAGGCCCACCAGCAGCGACACGGGCAACGGAAGACCGCCGAGGCCCTGGGGGTGTCCCGCCACACCCTGTGGCGCTACCTGGAACGGGGCCAGTCTGGGCGCGCCGTGCCCGCCGCCGTGATGAACTCCGTGGGCCAGAGCGTCCGGGAGATCGAGGCGGCCACGCTGGAGATCATCATCGACCTGGAAGGACTGCGTCCCGACCCTGCCCTGCGCCCCCTGCGCCGGAGACTGGAGGGCGCACTGCTGCTGCTGTGCGCCGCGCCCCTGGCCACGGTGGACGAGTTGGCCCGCTTTGGGCGCGTCCCCGCATCCACGCTGCGCGAACGGCTGGACAAGCTCGTCAAGCACGGCCTGGCGGACACCGTGTCCCACCACCTGGGGGCGCTGGGGACCCGGCCCCAGCGCCGCTACTTCCCCACGGAGCAGGGCGTCACGGCCGCCGGCGCCGCCACCCAGGGCCGCAATCACATGCTGACGGCCTACCCGGTGTCGAAGCAGTGGTTCCGGCTGCTGGCCGACCGGCTGGACGCCGTGGCCGCGCTCTACCGGGTCGCCGCCATGATCGCCGACGCCGACCCCAGGCAGGACCCGGTGCGGGTGGACCACTACCGCCACGGCCCCTACGACCTGCTGTTGACTTTATCCGGTGGCCGCACCATCGGCGTGATACGCCAGGGACCGGTGCTGCCCGGCGCCAACCTGCGCTACCGGCTGCGGAGCATGGAGCATCTGCCCAGCGGCGAGAGGCCCTTCCTCACCCTGGCGCTGACCCACTCTGACCAGGCCACCCGCCGGGCCGTTCGCGCGTTGGGCGACCCCACGGAGCACCGCCGGACCTTTGTCGCCACCGAGGGTGAGCTGCTGGCCGGAGACCACACCGGCGTGGTCTGGCAGCAGTGCGGCTACGGCCTGGGGCAGGACCCGCCCGTGGAAATCTCCCCCGAAACCAGCCTGGCGGCCATCCTGGCGTGGGCGGAGGGTCTGCTGGAATCGTCCCACCAATCCCGGCGCGGCGACCCCAGTCCCGACCCGGACGCAATCTATCCCGACGGCGTGCGGGCCACCATGCCGGAACCGGCCCAGCAGCTGGCGCCGGCGCTGGCAGTGCAACTGACCCGGGCCGGGAAGGACGTACTCGACCTGCTGGGCGCCTGGCCGTTGTGCGGCCGGGAGCAACTGGCCGGGCTGATGGGCGGCGTCACCCTGCGCCGGGTCAACCAGGCGCTCCGCTGCCTCCGTGAACGGGACCTGGCGCAGGAGGACGAATCCCGGCTCATGCTCACCGACCGGGGACTGACGTACCTGGCCCGCCGGGACCGGGCCGCCGTGGGCCTCACCCTGGACCGGTGGACCGCCCAGCCCGCCGTCTCCAACCCCCGGGTATATGCCGGCACGGCCCTGCGCGCCCTGGCCGCCCAGCCGCGCCACCACGAAGGTGTAACCAACTTCGCTGCCGCCCTGTCCGCTGAGGTGTCCCACTCCCCGGACCACGACCTGTTCGACCTGCTGCCCACCCACCGCGTCAGCATCGGCTACCGCCGGGGCCGGACCAACTACATGATCCATCCCGACGCCTCCTTCACACTGGAGTACAAAGGCCGGTGGCTGCCCTTCCTGCTGGAGTTCGAGCGCCGGGCCACCACACCCCAGCGCATCCCCCAACGGCTGGCGTCCTACCGGCGCTACTTCGCCTCCGGCTGGGCGGAGCGGGACCACGGAGGACGCCGGCCCGGGGTGCTGTTCGTGTTCGAGACCCCGGAGAGCGAGTCCGCCTTTCTCGACATCGCCGACGGTATGGAGGGCCTGGAAGTGATCACCTCCAACGCGGAGACCCTGGGGGAACACGGCATCCTGGGGGAGGTGTGGATACTGCCGCCGCCCCACTCCCTGGACCGGCAGCCCCTGGCCAGATTGTACTGAGTTCCCAAAGTACAACTCCATCGCGCCGGACGTTTCCTGTAGGGGGGCCTCCACGGCCACGATTGGACAACTTTGCCGCAACCTGCCGCCGTCATGGCCCGTTACGTCCCCGCCGCTGCAATGTGTTGCAGAGCCGACACGTCGGACCGTCATGGCCGCTGCGACCAACACCACCCGCCGGGTGCGCCGTCCAGGTACGAATGCCAGCGAGAGACGCAGGGCCACGGAATCCGTCCGATAGGGACAAGATGATGTCGAACGTGTCCAAAAGGGTCAGCGGAGCCGTTCCCTGGGCTTCCCGGAGTTCCCAAAAGGGAAGCCGGTACCATTCCCGTGTCTGCGTGCAACAGGTCGAAAGGGTGCGAAATGTTGCAAGCCATAGACCCGGCGGACACCCTTGCCATTCTCTGCCATCGGCGGGCCGAGGGCCGGTTGCCCGGCGATATACAGTAAGACAATGTGGTATAATGGGCAATGCAAGGAGCGCACATGGCCCCCATCATATCCAGAAACACCGAGACGGTCACTTTCTCGTTGCCACCGGCAATGGCCCAAAGCCTGCGCCATGTGGCGAAGGAGGAGGAGCGGACCGTGAGCGAACTCTTGCGGGAGGCCATCCGGCTCTACATGGAGGAGCGGGAGTGGCGCGTGAAGGAGCGGATGCAGCGGCGGTCCCGCCAGGCGAACGCGGCTGAGGCTACGGGAGACGAGACATGAACGAGAGCAGCAAAGGAGGCACGATGAAAGACCGGCAATTCCAACCCCTGACCCCGGCGGCCCTCTACGCCCGGGTCTCCAGCGACCGCCAGGACGTGGACCTCTCCGTGGCCGCCCAGCTTCGGGCGCTCAGGGACTACGCCAAGGCCAACAACTACTCCGTGGCCCGCGAGTACGTGGACGAGGCCGAGAGCGGCCGCATCGCCGACCGACCCCAGTTCAGGCAGATGATCGACGACGGCGGCAAGGCCACGGCCCCTTTCCAGGTCATATTGGTTTGGAAATTCAGCAGATTCACCCGCAAGCGGGAGCACGCCGTGGCCTTCAAGTCCATGCTGCGGCGCAAGGGCATCCGGGTCGTCTCCATCACCGAGCACGCCGACGACTCCCCCACCGGCAAGCTGATGGAGGCCATCATCGAGTCCGTGGACGAATTTTACTCAGAAAATTTGATACCGGTGGTTCAATCGGCACCAAATCCTCCGTTGGAATTGCCAGCGTGAGATTGACGGTGTTCTCCCGGTCGATGGTAACCTCGTCCAGCAGTAGACGCAGCACCTCCCGCCGTTGTTCCTGGGGCAGGTCGTCCAGCCCGTCGCCTATCCGTTCCGCCCACTCCAACACCCGCTCCGCCAGTTCCATCTGACCCGCCTGGGCCGACTCCCTGGCCCGGCAATCGTCCAGCTTCTCCCGCAGAGTCTCCAGCCGCTCGGTGATGAACTTCCTCTGACGGTCCAGCTGGGCCTCGGTTATCTTTCCCGACACGAACAGACGGATGGCCCGGTCCTCCTCCAACTGCACCTTCTCCAATTCCCGCTCCGCCCTGACGGTTTCCTCGCTTAGCCCGCCGTCTCCCTTCTCCCCCAGGGACTCGATGCCGGTCACGATCAACGCGGGATTGGCCAGAACCTGCTTGACCTGTTCCCAGACCAACCCCTCCAGCCGCTCCGCCCGGATCATTGTGTGCTCCCGGCAGCCCGTCTGGAAGTGCTGCACGCCGTAGCACTTGTAGTAGCGGCGGGGGATTTCCATCTCGTACTTGTAGGTCTTGTCCCCGTGCTTCACCGTCCGCTTCCTGGTGGCCATGCAGCCCATGAGCATTCCGCACTCGGTGCAGCGCACCAGGTGCTGCAACAGGTAGAATATCTTGGTGTTGCGCCCTGAGTAGGTCTTGCGCCTGGTCCGCATTGCCTGGCAGCGGTCCCAGGTCTTCCCGTCGATGATGGGCGGGAAGGGAACGCCGATCCAGTTCTCGGGATCCTGGTCGTAGACCTTGATGCCGTCCTCGGTGGAGACGTAGCGGGCGCGTCCGTACCACCAGATGCCCTTGTAGGTCTCGTTGGTGAGGATGCGGTGAATCTGGCCGTCCCACCACCGCTTGCCGTCCCGGCTTAGGGGAATGTCCTCAGCGGTGAGCCGCTGGCGAATTACGGAGGCCCCCAATCCCTCTTCAACGCACCATTGGTAGATGCGGCGCACCACTTCGGCCTCCTCTTCCACGATCTCCGGCCTGCTATCGGCGCCGACGCGGTAGCCGTAGGGGACGTTGCTGACCGGGATGCGTCCCGCCTTGGCGGCGCCCCGCTTGCCCATTGAGGCCCGCTCTCGGAAGTTGTCCAGCTCGATCTTGCCGATGGCGGCCATGAGGCCGAAGGTCTTCATGTCGATGGAGTCCATGACGGCCTCCAGCTTGACGTGGCTGGCCTCCACCACCTCCATCAGGGCGGCGGCGGGGTACATGCCCCGGCTGAGCCGGTCGGACTTCCAGCAGACGATGGTGTCGAACCGGCCCGTCTTGGCATCGTTCAGCATCTTCTGGAACTGGCTGCGCTTCTTGGACCAGCCCTGGCCCACTTCCTGGTAGCGGGCGACGATGGTCAGCCCTCGCTGTTCGCAGTAGGCTTCCATCTCGCTGGTCTGCTCGGCGATGGAGGTCTTGTCCTCTCCGTCCTGGCTCTTGTCGGAGACGCGGGCGTAGATGGCGGCGCGGTTTCCTTCGGACTTCTGCTTCTGCACCTTGGTTCCTGGCATTATCTCCTCCTATGGGCCTGATCTGCTGAAAATAAAAGAGACCCGCCTCCTGCCGGGAGCGGGTCTGCAAGTAGTACAATACCACCGCATCACCTGTGTCCGCAGGTGGCGCCACGGCCCGGGATGTTTGCAGCATCGCCGGGCCAACCTGTTGCGCTGATGATAGCGGAAGGGAGGGGCGGAGTCAAAGGAGGTCTGGCAGCCGTCGGAGCCACGGCGTAGCTCGTGCCCGCCCAGGACGGCCTAGCCCTCGTCAGCATTGGGCCTCCCTTGATCTTCCACAGGCAGGGTCTGGGCGACAGCTTCCTGCTCCGTCTCAGTCACATCGTTGCCGGGCAAGTGGCTGGCCAGCAGGGTGAAGAGGCGGCGCAGGCGGTCCTCGGCGTCGGGAGCCGGATTGAATTCGATCCGGCCGATGCGCGGTTCCGGCCCGGCGTACCTGGGTTTGCGCTGATTCCTGGTTCCTGACAAGTGGCGGCTCCGAGATGTATTGGCGGGGGCCTTGACTTTAGAACGCCCGTTTCAAACAGTGTGGACACTGGGAACGCCGGTTGGAACCGCTTATAGGGTGGTTCACCCGTGAACCATGGAAAATGCCCGGACGGAGACACTGCCGGGCACGGTAGGTGGGCCGCACCAAGACGGCGGCGGAAGCGGGAACGGAGGAGACGGCAGGTAGGGGATGGAGAGAGAGCAGAGCGGGCTAGGCTACGTTCCGGCCCGCCTACTCCCGGTGCAGCGCCCTGGCCCTGGGCAGCAGGTGGGACAGCCCAAGCTCTTCGGCCAGGTCCTGGAGGGCCAGCAGGTAGTGGGCGGAGGGTTGGACGCCGTTGAGCCAGCGCCGGATGGTCAGCGGCCTGGTCCCCAGGCGGCGGGCCAGTTCGCTCCAGGACAGCCCGCTCGCCTCCTTGAAACGTCTCAGACACTCGGGGAAGTCGTCGGGGAACTCGTAGCGCCCTCTCCGGTGGGGCGTCTTCTGGCGGGGCATAGACTTACGGCCTCCACAGGGACGCCAGGAAGCCGTCCTCAACGATCATGTCCAGGCCGCCGGGCACCACTCCGGCCAGACGGACGACGGAGAGCATTGCCCCGCCGCAGGGTTCGGTGCCATCGTCCCAGCGCTGCGCCTGCTTGGGGTCCACGCCCACGGCGTCGGCAAAGCCGTTCCGGGTGAGGTGGGTGGCCCGCCGCAGGCGGCCTAGGCGCTGCGGAAAGTCCTCGGGCAACACGCCGGAGCCGTAGAGGAATGGTCTTCCGGCGATGATGAGTTGCGGCCCGCCCCGGTGGGGAACAAAAAGGGAATTACTCCCGGTCGCCGGGATGTTCGATGAAGAACAATTCATGGAAATCCTCCACTCCCAGGACCCGCTGCATCCGGCGGCGCAGCCGGCCCGACGTGGCCCGCTCCCGGTTGACCAGCCGGGACAGGTGGCTGCGGCTGATGCCCAGCTCGTCGGCCAGCCAGTTCTGGGAGCGGTGCAGCAGGGCGAGACGGTCCCAGAGACCCTGGGACCTGAGCCATACCGCGGTGCGTTGTCGGCGCGTCATTGCGGAATTGCCGGTCCTGAGTTAGTCTAACCACAATCTAACTGTGATTAGATTAATTCTAGGCGGCGGCAATCCTGCCTGTCAAGAGAAAAGGGAACTGATGTGCTATTATTGGGCTGGTAATCAGCCCACGCCAGACCAGCGCCGGGAGGGACGACCCTCATGCCCGAAGCCAGAGAGTACCAGTGGAAGAACATCGGCAACCGGATCAAGGAGGCCCGTACCAAGCTGGGGCTGACCCAGAGCCAGCTTGCCCGGCAGGTCGGGGTCAGCTCCCAGACCGTCTGGTCCTGGGAGGCGGGCCGGGTCAAGCCGAAGCATGAACACCTGGAGGAGCTGGCCTTCCGCTGTGAGGTGAGCACCGCCTGGTTGCTGGGGCGGGACGCGCTGGAGGCGGAACTGCTCAAGGAAGCCAGCGTCTCCTTCTACGATGCCGTGGAGGGGCTGCCGTTGGAGGACATCGAGGCCATCCAGAACTTCATCAACTTCGTCCGCCAGGAAAGACGGCGAAAGATGGAGGCCGAGGAATGAACCGGGCGCAGCAAAGAGGCGCCGCCCTGCGGCGGAAACTGGGGCTGACCGGCCGGGTGGACGCCGAGGCGGTGGCCAACCTGCACGGGTATCCGGTGAAGCGGCTTCCGCTGGAGAAGCAGAGGGAGTTGGAGGTGGCCGGGTACATCTGCATCGCCGACCGGCTGGGTCCGGAGGAGAGCCGCTGGTGCATTGCCCATGCCCTGGGACACAAGATGATGCACCCGGGCAACCACTTGTGGGTTTACAAGCACACCATGCTTGGCTGGAAGCTCGAAAGGGAAGCCAACGACTTCGCCCACACCCTGCTCACCGATGACTTGGAGGCGATAGGAGAGGGCTTCACCTGTTCAATGGAGGTGGCCCACTATTTCGGGGTGCCGGAAGAGTTCGTCCGCGTTCAGGCAACAATGGAATTTGGCCATAGGGCAAATTAACAGTCAACTCATTGCCTGTATTGAGGTGGACCCACGTAAGTCAACGTGCGTTTCACAAAACCCGATAGTTCTGTGGCGTTAATTTCTTCGGTGACCCATGCCGGATTAGTGGCGTGGTGGAACCTGTTGGCATATTCCAGAATTTCGTCAAGTTCCGTCATCATCTTCTTATTGATGATCTCGTTAGGAGTTCCAAGCTTCTGGCGACAATCCCCAATGAACGGGCCAAGCAGCTTTCCGGGCGGGAAGTCACCGGGGCAAGCAACTCGTAGAAAGCCCTCCAAGTGCGTTCGGATTGAAGAGGCTACTTCCCGCTTGTCGCCGGAGTTGGTAGAAAGGTATTCCTGCAACAGCGAGTGGCGTTGGTCGTGCTCTGTAATTGCGTCCTGACTTACGTCCCAACCGCGAACGGAAGATGTGTCTCCAACTTGGATTATTTCTAAGGGACGGCACTCTTTTTGATCGGTTCCTTTCCACACTTCGCAAAGGAAGGGTTTGTTGTGCGACAGGACGATAACCTGCTTAGCCCTCCCAACTAAGCTCCTCACTGCTTGAACTGTCGTAAGGGAGCGGTGATCGTCTAAGCTTGACATCGGGTCATCTATAACCACTGTCGTGTTGGCAAGAGCAGGGTTTTGGTAAATGGACGAAAAGAAGAGAGCAAGGGCTAGTGTGTTGCGGCCCCCGGCGCTCAAGGAATTACGAAAAGAGGGCACCCCTTGTGGGCTGGTGGCGTTCCTCACTGCGATTGGATTGTTGTTAATCTCCACATTGAAGGTGCAAGTCGAACCAGAGCCCCCTCCTATGTTTGAAGGTGCAAGGCTGCCTATCCTAAACCCGGCGTTGAATCGAACAAGATAGGCATTAATCCCATCTTGTAGCGTCGGAAACACATTCTCCCGATACTCGTCCAGGGCATTCCTTGCGTCAGTCCGCAATATTTCAGTACGGGCCTTGGCCTCCTTCTCCAGCAAGTAATCGACGCACAGTGGAGCAATGACATCAGAATGCCTGGCCTTGCTGGCTTTCAGCCTGTTTAAATTGGCGTTGAGGCTTGCCAGGCTAGTTGTCTCTGTTTGTTTTTTGAGTTCTTCGATGGTTTGGTTGCAACCAGCCAGCAGGGTGTTGGCAAGTTCAATTTGGCTCCGGTGCGCGTTGAACTTAGTGAGGACGCCCAGTTGGGGATCGTTGATCTGGTGTTGCTCCAGCGGAGACGCTTGTTTGGTTTTGAGTAGGTCTGCAACTGTTTTCAGGGCTGCGACCCAATCCTCCGCTATAGACTCGGTGTCTATTTCAATAGTTGGGATATCACTATAGTTGGCCCAAAATTGGGCTGTCTGCCTAGTCGTTCCGACCACTCTCTCAAATTCAACTCGAGTGCCATCTGCGTGAATGCGGTCTATGCTCGAAATAGTATTTGCCACGTCTTGTTTCAGTTGGGTATAACCTTCGCTGAAATAAGCGCGATAATGGGTTAGCAATTCCAATCCTGCAACCTGCTGACCACAAAACGGGCAGGTCCCGTCGTTACTCTGAGGGATACGCTTCATTCCGTCGTCAATCCAGGATTCTCCGCCTATCCCCAAGCTTTGGACATGTACCTGCACTTGGGCTTCTGCCTCCTTATCAAGGTCTTGCAGGCCTTTTGATAGGACTTGTCCAATTTCATTGATGTCAAATTCAGGCAACTCAATCCGTTCGAACAGTTGGGCAGTCTGCACAGCTTCTTGATTGCGGGCGGCTAGGAGTACACGCTCAGCCCCTTCTATTTGGATATCTATGTCTGGTTGCCCTGGAAGGGAGCAGAATTCGTCGACTGAAAGGCCCCATCGCTCCTGCTCAGGTATCGCCTTACCTTTTTCTTCCAATGCTGTGTTGTGTTGGGTAATACGGGAAACCAAGCCTTGTAGAGTACGGTTGAGTGCTACACCTCGGTCCCCCAAAATCAGGTTGTGAAGGTTCTGCCGGTGCTGGGAGCCCACATCGAGACCAGAGTATACATTCTCGTCCACGAAAAGGTCGTCGAATATCTTTAAGTGAGGTATCGTCTTATTCCATTCGCCACCTTGGAACACAACGTCTGATGGTTCACCCTCGCAGTCTAAGACAACATGCGGAGGATGTTCTGACCCGAGCCTCTGTCGTTCGGTGATGGGCAATTGATCTCCTGTAGTTAATGACCGCAACACAGCAGCGACCGTAGTCTTCCCTCGTCCATTGTCTGCATAAATCAAGGTCAGACGTTTGAGGTCAAGCGAAGCGGCAGCATTGTCCGAGTCAAACGTTCCGATATTTCGTAGTAGCTTTATGTGACGAATCATCTTTGGAGCTTCCTCAACGCGAACATCTGCCCGATACCAGCATTAGGAACAGCATCATCCATGACGTGGATGGGGGAGTTAGTTAGATTTGTAATTTGGGAGCGTAGCCCGGCTACTGTGACCCTCTCCGTAAAAAAAGACCGCCAACGCTGACGGTCTAGAATCCCTCGACTAGCTGTGCTGCGATTGCTATTAAACATAACATTGCCGGCTCATGCCGTCAATTGGTGAGAAGAGCTCGAACGGGTTGGAAGATATAGGAAGCTTCCCTCGTAGAAGGATTGTTCCAGGCCAGGCCCAGCGGCCCCAGCCATTCCAACGCAGCCTTGTGAGACACCCACAGGGGCACCTCCACCCCGGCCCGCTCCATCTCCTGGCGGGCCAGCCGCAGGAAGTGGGTGGCCGCCAACTCGTCGTCGAAGACCACCAAGACCACGGGATATGCGCCGTGATCGTCCAAGGGACGGCGAGAGGAATAGTAGCGCAAATACGGCGCCAGCCGCGCCGCCATGGTGACCGGGCGCACCGCCCGGCGCTCCCACTCCAGGAAGAATGGTACGGTCTCTTTGCCCCGGCGCAAAATTCCGAAGGCGTCGGGCAGCACCGAATGCAGCCGCCCTTCGTGTCGGAAGTAGCGGGAGGCCCGCCGGGGCGGGTCCAGTTGAACCACCTCCCAGCCATGCGGCTGAGCCTGCTCAACCAAGGCCGTCAGAAACCCGTGCACCGCGCCGGTGTGCTCCAGGTTGCGCAGCAACTGGCGGCTGCGGGAGCCGGATACGTTGCGCCAGGCCAGGGGTTCGTCCGGGTCCAGCGGGGCTGTGCTCCACCGCTGCCTGGCCGTGCCGACGGAGGTGCGGTCGCGGCGGGCCAGCAACGCCAGGCCCCGGTCGGTTAGGGCCAGCCGCCCGTACCGCCCAGCGTCGGCCTGGCGCGCCAGGCCGTAGCATTCCAGCCCCGCCACCAGCTGGGACGCCCTCCGCTCTGAGACGTCCATGAAACCCGCCAGGTCCCGCCGGGAAGCCCAGGGCCAGTCGGAAAGCAGGTCCAGGGCCCGCTTCTCGGCGGGACCGAGCATGGCGGGCAGTAGCCAGTCCGGGGCGTCGTCCGCCGGTACGTCCAAGTCGATGCTGGCGGGCAGAGCCGCCCGCGCGGGCCGTGCCTCCACCGGCAAGCCGCCGCCCCGGTCCAGGAGGGACAGCACATAGCGCAGGTCCAGGCCGGCGGCGATTGAGGGGGAATGCCATATCGGGGAGTCCGGGCCCGCCTGGGCGGCGGCCCGTTCCAGGGCTAGGAAGACGGGAAATCCGGCGCCGGCCAGCATCCGCCGGGCCTGGCGCAGCCGCACCTCATCGGGCAACAGCACCAGGACGCCGCCGGGCGGCGGCCCCTCCCGCAGGCGCCACAGCCGCTTGGAAAAACCGGTGCGGTCAGCAGTTAGTCCCTGGCGCACCACGGCGACGGTGCGCCCCCCGGGGAGGATGATTCCGGCATCCATGGGCGCGGCCCGGTACCAGCGGAATGCAATGGGGAACTCGGCGTTGGCGACGGCGGCGGCCAGGCGGTAGATGACGCCCACGGCGTCCAGGCGCTCCAGCAACAGCCGTTGCCAGCGGGAGGAAACGGGGCGGTCATTCAGCAGTCCGTCCGGGGAAAGGTTCTCCAGTACCTCCAGTCCCTCCAACCCGTGGGCGGTCAGAAAGTACCGGCGGGTGGGCGGCAGCAGCGGCGTGGAGTGGGGGATGGCCTCAACCATCCCCCGTTCCTTGAGCTTGTCAATGGCGGCGTAGACCGCGCCCCGGGACCAACCGGACAGGGCCGCCAGGTCCAGCCGGTCGGCGAAGGGCGTCTCCGCCAGCCGGCGCAGCAGGTCGGTCTCGCAGCGGGTCAGAGTCATTCCTCCACCTCCTCACCCGCGGCCGAGTCTTCCCCGCCCTCGCCCTCCGGATTGCGCTTACTGCGCTGCCTGTTGCGGTTGGGACCGGGGTCCTGCTCGGGCTGCGGTGGGGCGGGGTTGCTTTCGTTCTGCCGTTCCAACAGCAGCCGGTGGTACTCGCTCAGCTTCTTCTCTTCCTCGGCGTTGCCCAGGACGATCTCCCCGGCCCGGGTGGTGTAGTCCCGGGCCAGCGTGCGGATGACGGCGGCGACGTCGGGGTTGCCCGGGTGCGGCTTCCGGACCATCATGGAGTAGGCTGGCATCCGGTCGGTTCCCACGGTGGCCCGCACGTAGCAGTGGTGCACCGGCAGGGAGGTGATGTCGTCCTCGGTCACCCGGTCCTTGCCCAGTTCCCACACCAGCCGGCGGGCGTCGGAACCGGCCACCTGGAACACCGCCAAGCAGCCCACGTTGGCCAGGATGGTGTCCTGCATGGTGCGGGAGAGGTCGTCCAGCTTGGCCAGGCTCTGGGTGGCCAGGATGAAGCTGGCTCCGTACTTGCCCAGCTCGCTGAGCATGGACTCGTAGTCCACGCCGGGCATGGACTGCATCTCGTCGACGACGACCAGCGCCCCGCGCCGCTGCGCTAGGGGCAGGCTCTCCTGCTCCCGGATCACCGAGTCCACCAGGTTGAGCAGGGAGGCTCCCACCAGGGCGGCCACGTCCCGGCCCGCCGTTCCCTGGGCGGTGGAAACGAAGAGCACCCCGCCGTCCAGGATGGTCTGGCGGATGTCTATGGTGGAGCGGGACTGGCCGAGGATGGACCGGGCCTTCTTCGACGATGCGTAGTAGGCCAGGCGGGTCTGCACCGGGGCGATGGCCTCGGAGCGGTACTGGCGGTGCCAGCCGTCGAAGTCCCGCACCCACCAGTCCAGCAGGTAGGTGTCGCTGACCTGGCCCAGCACCTCGGCCCGGAACTTGCCGTCGGTGATGAGCTTCATGCCGTCCAGGATGGTGTACTGCCGGTCCTCGTCCCTCCGTTCGTTGGCCTCGTGCAGGGTCTTCACCGTGTGCTCCAGGATGGACTGCATCCGAGGCCCCCACTGGTCCCACAGGCCCTTGGCGACGCGCACCACCGAGTCGGCGGTGCGGTCGCGGTCGGCGAAGATGCGGGTGTCCAGCAGGTTGATGCCGGGGGCGCCCACGTCGTCGGCCAGGTCGATGAGCCTCACCCTGTCCACGAGGTTTTCCGGCACCTGCTCCAGCAGGCCGGCCACCAGGTCGGCGTGGGGGTCAACGACGATGATGGCATCATTGTCCCTACCGGCGGCTTTTTCGCGGAGCTTGTGGGCGACAACGTGGTGCATCAGGGTGGACTTGCCCATGCGGGTACGGGCCACGTAGAGGTGATGGCGCTTGAGCAGGTCCTCGCTGAAGTTGACCTCCCGGGGCGTGCCGCCGGTGGCGTCTCCCACCGGGGCGCCGGTCCTGACGCCCCGGGGCTGGGGCGCCAGCGCCCTGGAGCCGGACCGCTCCACCAGGGGAGTCTCGTCGCCCTCGCCCGGCGGGTGCCACAGGGCCGCCGCCTCCCGCACCCCCAGGACGCTGCGTTTTCCGAAGAGACCCGGCCCGGCGGGGTGGAGGGTGACGGCCGGGAACAGGGGCTTGGGCTTGCCCACCCTGAACCTGGCCCCGGCGGGGTGGTCGTAGTGGCGGTAGGCGGCGGCCACGCTCTCCAGCAGGTCGCCGGCCCGCTCGGCGGCCGCATCGGCGGGCAGGAAGGCGGTGACCTGCAACTCTGCGTCGAAGGCGATGCGGGAGACCTTCTCCCGGATAAGCAGCGGGTCGTGGACCCGGTTGCGGGCCTTCTTCCAGCGCCACCAGCCCCAGCCCGCGACCACCAGGCCGGAGACGGCGCCCAGGCCCAACAGGGACGCCTTGAGGATCTCCCCGTCCTGCACCCACAGGTAGCCCCGCACGGCGGCCAACGCTCCCACGCCCAGCACGGCCATGGTCACCCCGTCCAGCCTCAGGGGGCCGGTCTGGTAGGTGTATGACGGGTCCCGCCGTTCCTCAACAGCCCGCTTGTGGGCCCGGGCCTGGTGGCCCTGGGACCACTCGGGCCCCAAAGACCGCAGCATCAGGCGGGCCACGATGCGCTCGCCGGGCCGGAGGGCGGACAGGGCGCCGATGACCGCCAGCAGGGGGTCCGAGCCGGGGTCCAGCAGGTCGTCGTCCCGGAAGGTGCGCAGGGGGACGTATTCGGGACCGCCGGAGCGGAGGGTCAGGCCCCAGCCCAACTCGCCCTCCCTCCGGCGCATGGGGTCGTCGTCCGGGGCCACCTCGCGGACCCGGGCCTGGGGGTAGTGGGCGGCCAGCTGCTGCCTGACCACCCGGTCGTCCTGGCAGCGGGCCAGCAGGGCGACGCCGTCCATGTCGGCGGCCAGCTCCAGGGAGAAGGGTTCGGGGACGGCTATGGACTGGAGGAAGTTCTCGACACCCAGCAGGGTGCGCTCGCCGGTGCGGTGGGGGGTGACCGCCACCAGCGCCGGGGGCTTCCTGGTCTGCCTTTCGCCGAAGAGGATGTGCCTGAAGTTGATATTCATACGGGTTGCCTCCCTATATCGGAATTTATTCGATTCGGTTCAGTGCCGGGGACCGGGCCGCCATTCGATGACCTCGGTCTCCTCCGGGGTGGCCTCGATGCGGACGGGAAAGCGGTTGCCCCGCGCCAGCAGCAAACCGTCCCCGCGCGGGCAGGAAAGAAGCCAGCGTTGCAGTTCCACCGGCAGGTCGAAGGCCTCGCCCACGGTGGTCACGGCGGCGGCGTCCTGCTGGAGCAGCAGCTTGAAGGCGGCGTTCTGCAACAGCGCCCGCCCCGAATGACCGGTGATGGTTCTGGACGAGTCCTCGGACAGCAGGTCCTGCACGTCCTGGGTGATGAACTGCAACCCCAGGCGGTGCTTCCTGGCCCGTTTCGCCATCGACACCATGAATGCCGCGCCCTCGGGGTGCTGCATGATGGACCACACCTCGTCCACCACCAGCAGGCGGGGCCGGGGGTCCTGGGCGGCGGCGGCCCACACCGTCTCGGTGCAGACCATGGCCGCCGCCGGCCTCAGCTCCGGTTCCAGCAGGTGCAGGTCGAACACGGTGACCAGGGCCTCGCGGGCCAGCAGGTCGTCGCCCTCGTCGGAGAGCAGGTCCCGCAGACTGCCGGTGGCGAAGGGGCGCAGCAGGTGGGCGATCTCCGGCGTCTCCCCTTCCAGGTAGGCGTAGAAGTCGCGGAAGCCGGTGCGCTCCCTGCGCTGGGCGTAGTAGCCGGCCAGTGCGTGGTCCAGGGATGAACGCCGCTCGGCGGAGAGCCTTTCCCCCACCATCACCTCGATCAAGCGGCGCAGGCTGCCGATGCGCTGCAACAGTTCCTCGCTGTCGCCCCGGTCGATGACGAAGGGGTTCATGCCCTGGCCGGGGACGCCGGGCGACAGCACCCGCCCTCCGGCGGCCCGGGCCATGTCGGCGTACTCGCCCTCCGGGTCGATGACGTAGGCCCGCACGCCCCGGCACAGGCCCCGCAGCACGCCCAGCTTGGTGGCGAAGGACTTGCCGCTGCCGGAACGAGCCAGCACGGCGGTGTTGGCGTTCAGGTGGGTGCCGTCGAAGGGGTCGTAGACGATGGGGGCGCAGGCCCGCAGGTCTATGCCGTAGAGGGTGCCGCTCCTGGTGTCCAGGTCCGGCGGCGAGAAGGGGAACAGCCGGGCCAATGACGACGTGTCCAGCGTCCGCCACACCGCCACGGCGTTGAGGCCCAGGGGCAGGGTGGACAGCAGGCCTTCCCGTTGCCGGAAGGCCAGGTTGTCCAGCTTGCCCAACGTGGCGGCGAAGTGGGCGCGGGCTTTTTGTGTAGGGTCCTTGAGCGTGTCGGCATCGCCGGCGTGGAGTGTGACGGACAGCGATGCGTGGAACAGCCTCTCTCTTCCCCGCTGCACCTCGTCGCGCAGGCGGCTCACGTCTTCCAGGGCGATCTCCGCCTCCGGGGACATGGAGCGGCCCCGCTTGAAGGACAGGGATTGCGCCGATTCAAACCTGACCTTCTGCCACTCCAGGGTGCGGGCCGCCTGCTCCGCCGGTATCGCTCCCAAGTGAACCGACAGGTCCATGGGCGCGCCTGTCGCCATCAGTCCTTGCAGGAATCCCGGTGCCAACGACCTGGGCCACTTGCCCAGGTGAAGGGAGCGAGTCAAGGTCCCGCCGATGCGGATGTCGCGCCGGTTGACCTCGATCTCAGTGTCCAGGTTTTCGTCCCGCTCTACCGGCGAACCGCCCAAGGCGGCGGACAGCCAGAACAGGCGCAAGGGCTCGCCTGACAGGGGAAAGACCCCCAGCCCGCCCCGGGCCAACAGGCCGTGCAGTTCGTCCATCCGGCTGTGCTCGCACACGGCGTAGAACCGCCGGTCCAGGATGCCCTCCCGGTTCTCCAGCGTCGTCAACAGCCGTCCCAGGCTGTCGGCGGCGTCCTTCGTCTGCTGGGGCAGGTCTTCCGGTTGCGCCGCCATCAGGTTGCTGCGGAGGGTGGAAAGCACCGGCGGGTGCTGGCGCACCAGCAGTTGCACCGGGAAGTCCACGGCGTTCAGGGAACCGGCAAAGGCTCCCAGCTTGGGCTCGTCCAGTTCCAGACCCATGACCTCCGAGACCCCCAGCTTCACCCCGTCCAGGCGCACCGGCCCGTCGTGCTCCAGGTGGGACAGCATGAAGAACAGGTTCAGGTCCGGCGGTGGCTTGGGCGGTTCCGGGAAGGCCGCCGCCTCCCCGGATGTCCGGTTGACCAGGGTTTTGATGTTCGGCAATGTTGGTTTCATATCGCTTTCCTCCTCTATGGTGTGGGTATGAGACCGGATACCCGCGTGGTGAGCAGCAGGGCGATGGCCTTGGCCAGCAGCACCACCACCAGGCCGACGACGGCCATGACCACGGCGTTCCTGGCCCTGCCCCGGCGTCCGTCCCCCTCGGCGCCCTCGGCCATCAGCACGAACCCGGCCCAGACGATGGCGAAGAGGCACAGGCCCACTCCGGCGTAGGCCATCCCCTCCAGCACCTCGTCGAAGGCGTCCAGCATCAACTGCTTCTTATCCTCCGGGGTCTCGGCGGCGACGGACGCCAGTGCCGCCGCCGAAACCAGGAGGAAGCGCAACCCGCGCCCTACCACGGCCACCAACTCCACCAGGAGGAGTCGCCCACCTGGGTCTGCTCGGCCCGGGGCGGCGGTGGCTTGGGCGTCGGCACCGTGAGGTACTTGAAGGGGTTGTCGGCCCCCACCCCCAGTTCCGCAGCCACGGGCAGGGTTTCCGGCCTGGTGCGGGTGACCGGGGCCCGCTCCACCTCCACGGCCCGCACGTGCTCCGGATGGTGGACGTGGACGCGCACCATCTTGACCGTCCCGCTCTCGCCGCAGCGGCAGCTCACGCGCCGCGTGTACACGTCGGTGCGGGCCGCGTGGTGAATGGTCTGGAGCATGGGAGGCAGCGGCACCGTCAGCGTCGCCGCCAGCTCCGCCGTGATTTCCAGGTGGTGAATCTCCTGTCGGTCGGGGACGGGCATATCGAACCTGGTCTCCCCGTCCGCGACGAATGACGCCGTGGTGCTGTGGCTTCCGGCGGCGACGGTCACCGTGCCGGTGATGGCGGTGACGCTGGCGTCAAGCAGGGCCGGAACGTTCTGGCTGAAGTGGCCGCCGTAGACGGGCAGGTCCACCTCCTGCCGGGTGTGGGCGATGCACTCCGAGGCGATGACCCCTTCTATGCTGCCAGGCGTCCACTCCAGGGACGTCATCTCCAGGTCGCACAGCCCGCCGCCGTAGCTGGGCAGCGGGTAGGGAATCTGCTCGCTCTTCAGCGACACCGCCCCGGAGATGCCCAGGGAGTCGGTCCACGAGAAGGTGAAGGACGGCTTGGGGCCGTTCAGGGTCAGGTTGTAGGTCTTCCGCTCCCCGGAGTGGACTACGGTGTTGGAGCCCATCTTCAGGGTCCGGCCCGTCCTGCCGCCGAAAACTCTGACCTTCAGGTCCAGGTCGTGGGCGGCCCGCAGGCCGACGGTGGCGGTGTGGCCGGATACCGCCAGCCGCTCGATGTAGATACGGCGTCCGGGCACCGGCTCCGGCGGCTGGAAGTAGATCTCGTCCAGCCGCCAGCCCGGGTCCTCGTCGTCGGGTTCGTCGGCGAGGGCCGTTCCCGGCATTGCCACCAAGACCAAGGCCAGCAGTCCGGCCACGGCCAGCAGCTTGTACCAGGGTTTCCGGTCCTGGGTCTCACGGACGTTGGACCTGTCGGCCTTGCCGCCGTTGGCGCCTTCCGTTCCCCTGGGCCGCCGCTTGCCGAACCAGCTATGGGGCCGGAAGGGGGGACGCCCCCTGCGCCGCACGGCCTTTGCCGCCTTGCCGATTCCAACGGCGGCTTTCTTGGCCAGCAGCCGCAACGGGTCGGGTTTGGCTTCGGGTACAGGCGGGGCCTCGCTGCGGGCCAGTTGGGCCGGGGCGCCGGCGTAGCGCCTGGCCCCCAGCTTGAACTTCAAGAGGTCCGCCGCCACCAGCGGCAGGCCCCGGCCTCCCACCTTCACCACCACCAGGGCGACCCCGGTGATGCCCAGGACGATGGCGATGCCCAGCCGGAACTCGGCGGGACCGAAGGGGAAGTAACGGAAGGCGCCGTAGGCCACGGCGCACACCGCCACCACCGCTACGATCTGGGGGAAGGTGAACCACAGCAGCACCTTGTCCTCGGCCTGCACGTGGGTCGGTACTTCGTGCTCTCTCATCCCGTCCCTCCTAATTGGTCTTGACCTTCTTGGGGTCGGGAACGTTGGGGTCCACCGGGTTGCCCACGACGGCGTTCATCACCAGCTCCACGACGCCGTAGGCGACGAGGGCCAGCACGATTCCCGCCAGGGCGGTCATCATGGCCGCCTTGCCCCGCTCCATCTGGTTGGGCGCGCCCGAGGCTGTCAGGTACAGGTAGGCGCCGTAGATGAAGTAGCCAACGCCCACCACACCCACCAGCCCCAGCAGGATGCCCACCAGGTTCGATACGGTCTGTGTCAGGTCTCCCATACGGTTTTTCTCCTTGTTTGATGATTTCCAGATTTGTGGGTATGTCCGTTTTCCTTGCCGTTGGTTTCGTTCCGTTACTGGCACATGGCGCTGCCTCCGGCGGGGCTGAATGGCGGCGATCCGTTCCGCGCCCCGGGGTTGTCGTGGTTCCAGTTGTCGCTATGGCCCCTGGCTCCTGGGGGTGGGGCCACTCTGGGCGGCAGGGGTGGCGTTTTGCGCCGCCGTGTTCACCGCGTTGGTGGTGGTGCTGGTGGCGGCATTGGTCGCCGCAGCGGCCGCCGCCGCTCCCGCCGGTCCTCCGGCGGCTCCGCCCGCCAGCAGCTCCAGCGCCCGCCCCGAACGGACCATCGAGCCGGGCAGGGACATGCCGAAGTACAGGGTGTGCAGCCAGGCGTCGAAGGTGCCGTGATGCCCTAGCATCGAAGGGATGCGCCCCGCCAGGTACATGAAGGCGATGGCCATCAGCAGCATCCACACCAGGTCCTGGGCCGCCTCTCCGCCGGTGATGTCGGCGAACTTGTCCAGGAAACCAAAGGCCAGGGCGATGGCGATGAGCTGGATGGCCTGCTGGAACACGGCGGTCATGAACAGCCGCAGCCAGTGCTTGCCCCAACCTGCGGTGTGGGGCAGAATCCACAGCCCCAACGCGACGGGCGCCAAACACAGCAGGATGTCGATCAGGGCCAGGCGCAGGACCATCTGCACCAGCAGGTAGAGGACGAAGAAGCCGAAGACCAGGTAGAGCAGGGCGATGAACACCGCCAGGCCGGTGTTGGCGGCCATCACCGCGTTCAGCAGCGGGTCCAGGGGCGCCCGCAGCAGGTCGCCGGGGGTGACGCTCAACTCGGCGGCGATGAACTGGGAGACGGCGTGGGCCACGTCGATGACCAGGGCGCACCACCAGAGGGACGACGCGGCGGCGGTCAGGCCCAGCACCAGGCGGGGCACCATCTCCCGCCAGCCCGACTGGTGGTGCCCCAGGTGCTCCTGGACGATGAAGCTCAGCCCCATCCAGCCCAGGATCACCACCAGCATCCCCGAGGCCACGGCCCAGACCGTCATCCATGCCTGCTGAACAATCGGATGGTCGTAGGTAAGACCGGGAGGGGTTCCGGTGAGAATGTCTCCCATGCCGCTACCCTCCACACTCGGCGAGGTCGCTGTCCGCAACTTTCTCCACCACGCCGCACAGGGTCCCGTGGACTCCCTGGATCACCCAGGTCGCCCCGGCCCTGGCCCAGCGGTCCGGGTCCAGGGCACCCAGCACCTTGTCCCAGAGGCCGTTGGGCTGGTGGACGGGTACCAGGGCGTGAAACAGGTGGTCGTCGCCCCCGCCGGTTCTCGGCACGGACATCACCATCAGAAAAGCCTGCTCCGGGTGCAGTTCGGGCTGGCTCCCCAGGACCGGGTACTCGAAGGTGTACTCCCAGCCCTCGGAGAGCTGCTTCTCGCCGCCCCGGACCCGGTAGGTGTTGGTGACCCACTCGCCGGTGTCCGGGTGGCGCAGGGCGTAGTGGAGGACGTCGACCTTGCGGCTGAAGACGGGGCGGGCGATGAACTCGCCGTCCTTCTTGCGCTCCACCATCTGCCGGTCCCGGTTGACCAGCGTGAGGTTGTCGGTGTCGGGGGGTGGGGACTGGGCCAGGCCGCGCCGCTCATGGGGATGGCGGCCAGGGCCGTGAGAAGCAGGGCAGCCGCCAGGAAAATCAGGCGGCGGGGTTTGCCGGGGCCGTGAATGAAACGCCGGAACATGATGGCCTCCTCTCGTTTGGTATACGAACCGATGTTCGCCAAACAAGTGTGGAGACCCCTTCCGCCTCTTCCAAGGCCTTATAGGGTGGTTCACCCATGAACCATGGTTCATCCGTGAACCACCCTATGAGACCTGCCGCCCGGCGGCCTTCCCGTGATGTCATAGACGTGTACAGGGATTGGAGTTTGGGGGCAGGTGACTGGGGCGGTCGTGTTCGTAGCTGAAATGGGGGAAATCGAGGGGTTGTGGGGCGGAATCAGGCAACACTTTCCGGGAAGGGCCGGTTCCAGGGGCATGGGGCAGGGCCAGCTACTGAGCGGGGCATTTTGGAACATGGGGATTCAGGGGGCGGTGTGGCACGCCCCTACAGGACTTGGGGCATTTTGGAACACAAGGACGGAGGTGGCGCGGATGACGGGTCCGGGATGGCCGGGGGATGGTTCCCCCAGCATCGAGAGCCTGAGGGAACTGCGCCTGCGGGCCTTGCTCAACGACTTGGTGAACGACCTGGGCCCCGGGAAATTGGCCGAGCAGTTTGGCGTGGACCGCAAGACATTGTGGCGGTGGCAGCGGGCCGCTGAGTTGCCACCGCGCTTGGCGGAGACATTGGAGCGGATGCTCTTGGAGCGGGCGGTGGCGGCGATGGAGGAGGACAGGAAAAGGGTCCAGGCGTTGGAGGAGCTGGTTGGTGAGATGGGGCAGCAATTGGCGGCGGCGCTGGCTGCGGTGAACGGCGGCGGCAGGGGAAACGTCGGAGCAGCCGATGTGGACGACGCGGTGGTCGGCGCCCTGCGGCAGGAGTTCGCCCGGGAGATCCAGCGTCTGGAGCGGCGGCTGGACCGGCTGGGTCCGGCGCAGGACGGCGGCGATGTTCCAGGCGGTGGTTCCGGGAATGGCAGGGCCGGGTCCCAGCGGCGCTATGACGACGTGGTTACCCGGGAGGCGGACAGCGACGACGAGCAGGTGTACGGCGCGGCGTGGCCCCTGGTGGAGGAATGGCGGGGGTTGCTGTCAGGGCACCAGCCCCAGGGCAAGGGGCTGGCCTGGACGGCGCGGCGGCAGCGGATCCTGGAACTGGAGATCGCCATGCTGGACGAGCACGGTCTGACCCTTCCGCCGGAGACGGCGCCCCTGGGTGGCCTGGACCTGCGGGAGCAGTGGTCCTGGCGCGAGCGCGAGTTGGCGCGGGTACGGCGGCGGCGCGCCAGGCTGGAACTGCTGCACTGGGTACGGCGGGCGCTGACCCTGGGTAGGTGGCGGTAGCGGTAATGGGCGGCAGCGGCGAGGGGGCGGGGCCTGCGCTTAGAGTTCGGGTCAAAAAAAGGCAACACTTGGGACGCCGGGGGCGCGAAGGTATTGCCAACGCCCTGGGCAGGGCCGGATACTAATTTGCGTTGTCAGGCTTTTTCCAGCGTTTCCCGCCCTAGAAACCTGGAGGGTCCCGTCCCTGGACCCGGGACCGGCCGCATAGGATTGAGCCTTGCTCTCCGAACGGCCGCCCCAGTCGGATTGACTCAGAAGGATTGAGCCTTGCTCTCCCGATGGTCGTCCGCGAGGGACATAGCTGAGGCGTTGGCGCAGTTGACGCTTTCGCTCCAGCCGATTACCCAACCCATCGAGGCGCACGGTGCGCTTCGCCAGGCATCCCAACCACGGCACGGAACCCCTACCCAACGGAGCGCACGGTGCGTTCCACCAGGAAGACCAACCACGGCGCGGAATACCAACCCAACGGCAGAATATCCTGGTTCAGGAGGTGGCTTAGAGAAACAGCACGGCGTCCCGGATTCCCTCACCCATCCGGTTCATCAGCGGAGCGGTTGACCTGCTTCGCCATCTTCACCCTGCGGCTGGAGCGGGCACATAGCTCCGGCTGCTCCACCACGCCTGCGGCATAGTTGACGGCCAATGACAACGGCGCCGCAGGTTCCGCACGCTCCGGTTCGCGGTCAATGACAGCGGCCCGGACGCTGGACGTTGCAGCGCGGTTTCCCCGGCCTGGACAGTCTCCGATGACTTGGCTGGTGGCCGGACTGCGTTCCCCCTTGCTCCCCCCATTATTCCCAAATTAGCAGCAGCCCCGGAATGACACCCTGGGCGAGCTGCGCATAGCGCCAACCCCCCATCCAGCTTTTCCCGTTGCGCTGCCCGACCCTGAGCGCAGTGCCTCTTTCGCTGAGCGTCGTATTGCGCCGCTAAACCCGACCCTGGGCGAACTGCGCCCTGCGCCAGCCCGCAACCGGCGTTCCCCGTTGCAATCCCGTCCCAGGGAGTGGTGCGTCCGGCGCGGAACGGGAACAGCTGGCCGCGCCACACTCGTCGGCAGCAACGAGGGGCACGTCAACCACGACGGCGACCACAGCGACCACAACGGTGACCAAGAGGTGATTACCACGAACATTGATCCGGTTTGTCCCTCTCCCACCGGAATGTGGGTGGAAGGGGTGAACCAGCGATAGACCCAGGCCTCGCCTCTCTCCTGCGAGAGACAGCGTGAACCAACGGCGGCCAAGGTGAGCCGCACCAAAGACTGAAAATTCACAGCTCACAGCAAAGCGGGGGCTGGTCTCGTTCGATTCGAGACCGGCCCCCGCTTTCTGCGTTTCGGAGGAAGCGACATGAAGGCGAATACCAGCATTGACACCACCAAGGCAATGGACAACGGCAACGACATCTCCGCGAACATTGAGGAGCGGGCTTCGGGGGAACACGACGGCACGACGGACAAGGGACAGAACCAGGGCAAGCCCGAGAGCGAACTGCGAGCGGCGGCCAGGAAGCACGGCCTCACCCTGAAGCAACTGGCGGACCTGATGGGGGTGAGCTACGGTTACCTGTCCCAGGTCAGCAGCGGCAGCAGGCCCTGGTCTCCCATGCTGCGGGGGAAGGTCATGGCGGTCCTGGGCGAGGTACCCGGCCAGGGCATCGTCTACCGCCAGGGCGGCGTGGTACAGGGTGAGAGCACCTGCATCCGGGAGCGTGCCAGGGAGAAGGGCCTGACCCAGAAGGACCTGGCGGAACAGGTGGGCGTGTCCGAAGGCTACATGTCCGACGTGTGCCGGGGCCGTAGGAGCATGAGCCCGGCGGTGCAGGCCAAGGTCGAGAGGGTGCTGGACGCTCCGGTGGAGATCGCCCCCGCCGTGTACGCCAACCGCTCGAACGGCCCGGTGCGAGGAGAAAGCACCTACCTCCGGGAGCTGGCCAGGGAGAAGGGCCTGACCCTGCGGCAGGTGGCCGACCGGACGGGCCTGAGCTACGGGTACGTGGTTCAGGTGTCGCGGGGCCACCGTAATCTAAGTCCCGCCGCCCAAGCCCGGATGGAGTCCGTGCTGGAGGTTCCCGTCAAGGTAGAGGCGGCCCAGCCCCGCGACGTGGAGCCGCAAGTCCTGTGGGAACGGATGGAGGCCCACGGCTACAGCCAGAACCAGACGGCCCGGCTAGCGGGCATCAGCTCCGGCCATTTCTCCCAGATCATGAACGGCCAGCGGAACGCGTCGGGGGAGGTGCTGGCCAAGCTACACGGTGTCCTGTTCGCGCCTTCGGCGGCGGAACTGGTGGCGCCGGTGGAACTCAAGGTGATGGGTTGGAAGAAGGACGACCGCAACGGCGTGGTGGTCCAGGGCGCAGGCGGGCCCGGGAACGGCACGATTCGGACCGGAGGCCGCGTTCCCTGGGGCGCCGAGGTGGAATTCGCCTACACCACCGGCTACGACAGCCGGGGCCGGCTCTCGGTCAACCACATCGTGGATGAGCGGGGCTGCGGCGTGATGCTGAAGCGGCCGGAGTCCACTGACGCTTAGCCTGGGCGCTGCGCCGTCACGCAAAGGGGGAGACCGTTGGCACTGGGTCCGCGGTCTCCCCGGTCATCTCCTCTATCGGGTGGGGCAGCTTGCCAGCCGCCGCCACCCGGTTCAGCCTTCTTCCGCCTCGGTCCCAGCCTGATCCAGGGCCAGCCGCCTCTCTTCGGTGATGGACGGGTCGCCGGGGAACCGGCGGAGGAGTTCGTCGTAGTCCGCCACCGCCTTCTCCGGCTCCCCCAGGTGGCGGTACACCATCGCCCGGTGGCGCCGGGCCTCCACGTTGGCCGGTTCCAGCTCGATGGCCCGCCCCAGGTCCTCCAGCGCCAGGCGCGGCTGGCCCAGCTGGGCCCGGGTGAACCCCCTCATGTGATACCCCGTCGATTCCTCCGGTATCAGCTCCACCACCCGGTCGTAGTCCCCGAAAGCCCCCTGGTGCTCCCCCAGCCTGGTTCGGACGAAGGCCCGCGTCAGGTACGCGCCCACGTTGTCCGGGTCGATCTCGATGACGGCGCTGAAGTCCTCTATCGCTTGGTCGTGCCAGCTCAGGTTCAAGTATTCCATTCCCCGGTCGTAGAGGACGCGGGTGTTGCCGGGGTCCTGTTCGATGACCCGGGTGTAGTCCTCAATCGCCTGCTCGTGCTGCCCCAGGCTGGTGTGGGCCAGCCCCCGGGCCGTCAGGGTCTCGGCGTTGCCGGGCTCCAAGTCCAGGGAACGGTCCAGCTCCTGCATGGCCTCCTCGTGATGGCCCATCGTGCCCAGGGCCACGCCCCGGCCCCGCCGCGCCGAGGCATTGTCCGGGTCCTGGGCGAGAACGGCGTCGAAGTCCCGCAGCGCCTCGTCGCATGCTCCCAGGTTGAGGTTGGTGATTCCCCGGGCGTAGCGGGCCAAGCCGTAGCCCGGTTCCAATTCGATGGCGGCGTCGAAGTCGGCAACGGCCTGCTCCGGCTCGCCCAGATCGCGGTGAGCCATCCCCCGGTGGTAGTGAGCCACCGCCTGTCCGGGCTCCAGCTCGATGGCCCGGCCCAGGTCCTCCACCGCCAGCAGGGGATTGTCCATCGCAACGTGGGTCAACCCCCGGTTGTACCAGGCGTCGGCGTTGTCCGGGGCCAGCAGGACGGCCACGTCGAAGTCGCTGAGCGCCCCTTCCAGGTTGCCCAGTTCGGCCTGGCAAGCCCCACGGCTGTAGTGGGCCACCGCGTTGCCGGGCGCCAGCCGGATGGCGGCGTCGTAGTCCTCTATCGCCAGGCGGTGCTCCCCCATTCCGGACCTGGCGCGGGCCCGCCCTTGATGGGCGCTGGCGTTGGCGGGTTCAAGGTCGATGATCCGGCCGTAGTCCTCCGCCGCCAGGCGGTGCTCCCCCAGCTCGTTGTACAGCAGCCCCCGGGCGTACAGGGATTGGATGTCATTGGAGTCCGCCTCAATCTCCGCGCTCAGTTGCTCGATCATCCGACGAATGCCCTCGCGGCCCAGGGCGTCCAGCATCCGCCGGAACTCGCGCTGGTCCTCCGGGGTCTCCCCAGGTTCCAAACCCTCGTCTTCCCAGGCCATGAACACTCCTCCCATATTGTTCCGATGGCTGGGCGCCAGTCGGTTCTTTATCACGGGAATGGCTGCCGCGCGGGCACCGCCTGGCCCCGTCTCGGGACTGCTGCGAGCCATGCCTATATGATGGTGGAGCAGTTTCCAGAATGCAATGGCGGTCTGTCAGCGGCGTTGCGTTCCGTTCCGGGGAGCCGCCTTCTGGCGGAAGGAGGCTGTATGACGGGCCTTTTGTCTTACCGCCCGGCTTCCCCTTACCGCCGCCGGGGAGCGGCCCGGCTCAGTCCCGGTACAGGCGGCCGAGGCCGAAGGAGTCCTCCAACGCCAGGGTCGCCGCATAGTACCGTGTACAGGGCAGCACCCCCTTTCCCGCCAGCGCCGGACGGTCTCCCGGTCGGCGCCGAGACGACGATGCAACTCCGCCCACGCCAGGACCGACTCCTCCTGGAACCGTTTCAGCCGCCGCGGGAAAGCTGTGGATGATTCTGGTGTACTTTTTGCGCTGCATCGGCATTGGCGGCGGAACACGCCGGAACAGGCTACAGAGCGTTGAAACCTGCTCAGGCGGAGTCATTCTGCCCTTGCTGTTGTTGTTCTTCCGGCCCACATCCGGGTGTGTCGCCGTTGGCGGCTACTCCGCCACGGTGCAGGTCAGAGTCTTCTCGGCGCTGCGCACCTCCCTGCCGTCGGCGGTCTCGTAGATCACCGTGACGCCGACGCCGATGTCCTATCTCTCCCAGATCATGAACGGTCAGCGCACTCCGTCAGGAGAGGTGCTGGGGAGGCTGTACGCCGCCCTGTTCGCACCGACCGCACAGGAGTTGGTGGCCCCGGTGGAAATGAAGGTGATGGCCTGGAAGAAGGGGGAGCGCAACGGCGTGGTGGTCAAGGGCGCCGGAGGGCCCGGGAGCGGCACGATTCGCACCGGAGGGCGGGTTCCCTGGGGCGCCGAGGTGGAGTTCGCCTACACGGGCGGCTACGACAACCGGGGCCGACTGTCGGTCAACCACATCGTGGACGAGCGGGGCTACGGCGCCATGTTGACACAACTCGAGACAACAGCCGGCTAGTCCTGTTCTACTGGGAACTCCGCTTGGAGCGGTAAACGGAGGCAGACAGCGCGGTTCGCTGGACCGCACGGTAGAAAGGGAGGCCGCCGTTGCATAGGCGGCCTCCCTTTCTCGCTCATGTGAGTCGACCTCTTGTTGCTCAGACTCCGGCGGAGTCGCTATGGCTCTAATCACCTCGGTGGTCCGAAATCTCGGCGATTTCGTGGTAGGGCTTCGAGCCAGCGGCGAAAGCAAGGCGTTAGGACGATGGGTGTGGGCCACCGAATGCCAAAGCCCCTGAGTAGCCAATTTGCAGTTAACCAGGCTTCTGAGATTGGTCGCTCTGGGTTCTTAAACCAGTCTTCAGATTCCACTCCAGCAAGATGCTGGGGATACGGCGGGAACGGCGGCGAAGAGCGTTGATAGGTGTACCGGAACACGGTATAATCTCCTCATGATCGGTTCGTTTCGCCATCGAGGACTGAGACGGCTCTATGAGCGAGGCGACCCCAGCAGGATAGCTGCCGACCAACTGGATCGGATTACCCTCGCCCTTGCGGACCTCGACGTAGCGACCAAGCCGAGCGAACTTGATTTGCCGGGGTACAGGCTACATCCCCTCAGGGGTGACCGGAGAGGATATTGGAGCATTTCGATTTCGGGCAACTGGCGGATCACCTTCCGATTCGAAGATGGTGACGTGTATGACGTCGACCTAGTCGACTATCACTAACAAGGGAATTAACGATGGCTATGAAGAATCCTCCCCATCCTGGTCGGGGCATCAGGGAGAACTGTCTGGAGCCCTTTGGTCTAAGTGTAACCGAGGCGGCAGAGGTTCTGGGCGTTGCCCGCCACACCCTTTCACGTGTATTGAATGGCCACGCCGCTATCTCGCCCGACATGGCCATTCGCCTTGAGAAGGCTGGATGGTCCAGTGCAGACTTCTGGATGCGCCGGCAAACTTCCTACGACCTAGCGCAAGCGCGCAAGGGTGAAGACCGAATACGGGTCGAACCCTACCAGCCGCAGCCAAAATTGTAAGAAGTTAAAGTCGCCCGTCCCTGAGTTACCATCGGTGGTGAGCAACGGGGATGCCAAAGCCATACCCACGGATACCATCGGGCAATCGATCCTCTGCCGACCGAGGTTCGCAATATGACCACTATAGCCAACGGCGCCACTACTAACCTGGCCAAATTCCAAGCCCTTCTGCGCGAGTTGTTCCAGTTCGACTGCGCCGACCTTGACTTCGGAATCTACCGCATCATGAACCAAAAGAGGGATGCGGTGGAACGGTTTGTCAGCGAACAACTGCCGGCTTATGTCTCTGCCGAATTGAATCGCGGGCCGCTGGCCCAACAGGCCCGGGCAGAGGCCGACCTGAAGGAAATCACGCAACGATTCAGAGCAGCGTTGGGGGAGAACGCTATTGACGAAAACGGCGATTTGGCTGCGGCACACTACGAGTTGCCCATTGGCAAAGAATACCTGGAGGCCCAACAGCAGGCCGCCGACGGCAGCCGCAGCCGCGACGCCGTGGAAACCTCCATCTACAACAACCTTAACACCTTCTTCGGCCGCTACTACGAGGACGGCGACTTCATCTCTAAGCGCCGCTACTCTGGCAACCAACGCTACGCCATCCCCTACAACGGTCAAGAGGTCTATCTCCACTGGGCCAACAGTGACCAGTACTACGTCAAGAGCGACGAGCACTTCCGCAACTACGACTGGCAGGCGCCCAACGGCGTGTCCGTACATTTCCGCCTCAAGAACGCCGACGTGGAGCAGAACAACGTTAAAGGCGAACGGCGATTCTTCATCCCCCGTGTCTCGGAGACGGAATGGGACGCTGATGGCAATGTCGTTACCATCCATTTTGAGTACCGACCCCTATCCGGCAGCGAGACCACCGCCTATGGGTCGAAGAATCAGCAGGACAAGATCATCGGCGAAGCCGTGACCAAAATGCCGGAAAGACTGCCCGGCAATGCCCCAGCAATCGCCGCCCTGACTGGAGAACATCGGAGCAACGACAATGGCCCGGTCAGCCGCCTAGAGCACCACTTACGGCGCTACGTCGGGCGGAACAATGCCGACTTCTTCATCCACAAGGATCTGTCCGGCTTCCTGAACCGTGAACTGGACTTCTACCTGAAGAACGAAGTGCTGAACCTGGACAATCTTGCCTCCGCCGGTCAGGACCTGGCCGAGGGCTGGTTCCAGCAGATGCGGCTGACCAAAGCTGTCGGCAGCAAAATCATCGACTTCTTGGCCCAAATCGAGAACTTCCAGAAGATGCTCTGGGAGAAGCGGAAGTTTGTCACCCAGACCCATTACTGCATCGCGATAGGCAGCATTGCCCCTGAGTTCTACCCAGAAATCGCCGCCAACAGTGCTCAATGGGATGAATGGCTTGAGCTATTGGGGATTGATGATAAAGACCGCAGCGAGGCGTTCCTGTTGGCCCATCCCACATTGCCGTTGGACACCAAACACTTCGACGGAGAGTTCGTTGACCGCCTTCTTGCTTTAGTTCCTGACTTGGATGGGATTATAGAAGGGCTGTTGGTGCATGGGGATAATTGGCAGGTACTGAATTTGCTCAACAATAAATACCGGGAAGGGATAGAGTGCATTTACATTGACCCTCCGTACAACACCGATGCGTCTGCGATTGTGTACAAAAATGGTTACAAAGACTCCTCTTGGCTGTCGTTGATGGAAGATCGCTTAGAAGTCTCTAAGCATCTCTTACTAGAGGATGGCATATTGTGCGCAGCCATAGACGATGTTGAATACCCACAGTTCCAGAAGCTTCTTTCGGGGGTATTCTCACACGGATCTAGCCTGGGAACAGCTGTTGTCCGTAGTAATCCTGCAGGTCGTTCAACCCCAACGGGATTCTCTTCTTCGCATGAATATGCATTGTTTTTCGGAAAGAGACCATCCGCCAAAGTCGGCCGACTTCCGCGGACTGAAGCCCAGAATAAACGCTACAAGGATGCGGATGAAATTGGAGATTACGAATGGGTGAATTTTCGTAAGCATGGGGGAAGAAATGCCTACAGGACGGCTCGCCCCAAGCTATTTTATCCCGTTTATGTTTCAGACTCTGGATGTATTCGGGTGCCAGAATTGACTTGGATGGAATCAACGAGAGCATACCAGATTGAAGACGAGCCGAGGGCTGACGAATCGGTAGTGTGGCCCATAAGCGACAATGAGGAAGAAAAAACTTGGAAATGGGGTAAAGAGACTATGGAGGCAAACCTGCTCCACTTCCGTGCTAGACCAAACAGGATTGGCGAGACCAACATTTATATGAAATCTCGGAAGAGGGGCGATGGAGTTCTCCCATCAACCTGGTGGGATAAGAGAACCTACTCAGCTTCTGAGCATGGCACAAGATCCCTGATAGATTTGTTCGGTAATGCGCTGGGGTTCTCCTTTCCAAAGGCTGCCGGGCTAGTCGAGGATTGCGTCCGTGCATCCAATTGCGAGTCAGAGTCTATCGTCCTCGACTACTTTGCTGGCTCCGGCACGACGGGCCACGCCGTTATCAACCTGAATCGGGAGGATGGCGGAGAACGTAAGTTCATCCTAGTGGAGATGGGAGAGTATTTCGACACGGTGCTATTGCCCCGCATCAAAAAGGTTACCTTTTCGCCAGAATGGAAGGACGGCAAGCCCCAACGCGACGCAACAGCGGAGGAAGCCGAAAGGTCTCCCCGCATTGTCAAGTACCTGCGCTTGGAGTCCTACGAGGACGCGCTGGACAGCATCCAATTCGACCAAGACGAGGGCCAGTTATCCCTTTCAGACGTCGGCGACGAAAACCTGCTCAAGTACATGCTGAGCTGGGAGACCAGGGACAGCGAGACCCTGCTCAACCCTGCAAAACTGACCAACCCCTTCTCCTACAGACTAATGATCCATGCCAACGGCGAGAAGCGCGAGCGAGCCGTGGACCTGCCGGAAACCTTCAACTATCTGCTGGGGCTGAACGAGAGGCAGCGGCAAGCGTATGAGAACGACGGTCGACGCTACCTGGTGTACCGGGGTGAAACACGGGAGGCTCCCGGAAGCCAGGTCGCCGTAATCTGGCGGGCCACCGAAGGCTGGACCGAGGACGACTTTGCCCGGGACCGCGACTTCGTCGCCCAGCACAAGCTAGCGGGCGACGCCGACACTGTGTACGTCAACGGCGATTCGTGCATCCCCGGCGCCAGGCCCATCGAGCCGATGTTCAAGGCGAGGATGTTCGCCGGCGTCAACGCCTGACGCTACCTCCCAATATGAGGAATGTATGGTGACGACACGTGGCCGGTCAGCGCGCGGCCGTGCAACTGGAAGCGCCGCGCCAACGCCCCGGGGTTACGCCAGGCTGGAACGCCAGCTTTCACTTCTGGGCTGGCTGCACCGTCAGCTGGGCTACGAAGATACTCGCGCCCTACTGAGGGACATCAAGCCGGTCAACGAGGGCTTCCGCGAGGACGGGCGCAGCCATATCAGCGTCCACCTGGAAGCGCGCTCTACGCAAATGCAGGGGCTGACCGTCCCCGACCTGCAGCGCTACGACGACAACATCCGCGAGCATCTGGCGGCGATGAACCATGGCCGCCCCGAACCCATCACTCTGCGCTATTTCCAATACCTGACCGCCCTCTACACCGAAATCTACCTTGACCGCCACTTCAACCGGGCCGGTAGCCTGCTGACTTCCCTGAACGAGTTCGTATCCCAACACAACGCCAACTGCGCCCCCGACCGGTGGTGGGATCAATTCACTTCCGAGGACCTTTCCAAGCTGGCCTTCTGGATGGCGACGGGCAGCGGCAAGACCCTGCTGCTGCACCTGCACTACCGGCAATTCCTGCATTACAACCGGGAGTCGCTGGACAACATCCTGCTGATCACGCCCAACGAGGGCCTAAGCCAGCAGCACTTAGACGAACTCCTGGCCTCCAACATCCCCGCCGCGCGTTTCGACCTCAACGAAGCGGGTAGCCTGCTGAGCCAGCCGGGGACTGTGAGAGTCACCGAGATCACCAAGCTGGCGATGGAAAAGAGGGGTGAGGGAGAGAGCATTCCAGTAGAAGCTCTGGAGGGCCGCAATCTCATTTTCGTGGACGAAGGTCACAAGGGCGCCGGCACAGAAGCCCAAGCCTGGAGAACTGTACGCAGGGCACTTGCCCAGGCCGGGTTCACCTTCGAGTACAGCGCCACCTTCGGCCAGGCACTGGCGGCAGCGAACAACAATTCTCTGATTGCGGAGTATGGCAAAGCCATCGCCTTCGACTACTCCTACCGCCATTTCTACGACGACGGCTACGGCAAGGACTTTCACATCCTCAACCTGCAACAGGACAACGCCCCGGAACAGACGGATACCCTGTTGATGGCCAACCTGCTCTCCTTTTACGAGCAACAGCTTGTCTTTTCCGAACAGGGGACGGCCCTGCGGCCCTACAACCTGTCCCGGCCCCTGTGGACCTTCGTCGGCGGTAGCGTCAACGCGGTGTATCGGGAAGGCGGCGAATCCCGCAGCGACATCCTCACGGTTGCCCGGTTCCTGCATCGAGTTTTGAGTGATCCGGCATGGGCAACCGATACCATCGGCAGGTTGCTTACAGGACAGTCTGGCCTGACAAGCGCCGACGACGGTCGGGACATCTTTGCCGGCCAGTTTGACTACCTGCGCCGCTACCCAACCGCCGCCGCCACCGTGTACCAAGAGGCCCTGTCAAAGGTAATGCACACCACCGGCAGCAGTGGACTGCAATTGTGCGACCTGCGCGGCAGCGAGGGTGAGCTTGGTCTGAAAGCGGACGGCAGCGACAATTACTTCGGCGTCATCTATATTGGAGACACACCTGCGTTCAAGCGACTGGTGGAGGCCGACGGCGCCGGAATCGTCATCGCCGACGACGCCATGCAGTCATCCCTGTTCAACCGCATCAACGAACCGGATTCGACGGTGGAAGTTCTGGTCGGCGCCCGCAAGTTCATCGAGGGCTGGAATTCCTGGCGGGTGTCCAATATGGGACTGCTTAACATTGGGCGCAGCGAAGGCTCGCAGATAATCCAACTGTTCGGCCGCGGCGTCCGGCTTAAGGGCCGGGATATGTCACTGAAACGCAGCTCTGCCCTGAACGATGGCCCGCACCTCGATCACATCAGGCTTCTGGAAACCCTGAACATCTTCGCTTTGCGTGCAAACTACATGGCCCAATTTCGGGACTACCTGGAAAGCGAGGGCATCAGCACTCAGGACCCGGTGGAGTTGCCGCTATTCATCCAGCCTAACCAGGACTTCTTGAACAAGGGCTTGGTAATCCCCCGCCTTGCCGATAGCCAGACATTCTCCGGACAAGAAACCGTGCTGTTGCAATATGACGCCGACGTTAGGCCGGTTTCCGTAGTAATGTCTGCCACGGTGCAACAAATCGAAAGCCGACGAAACGGATTTGCAGACACTGGCGCCAGCTCAGGTATTGAGCGGGAGATACCATCGGAAACCTTGGACTTGGTGGACTGGAACAAGGCCTATCTGGATATGCTGGAATACAAGGACACCAAGGGGTTCAACAACTTGCTGCTCCGGCCGGAGCAACTGCGGCCTATCCTGGAAGCCAGGCGGACGGCGTACCTGCTGGAGGCAGAGGAATCAGTCGTCAAGCCCAAGAGCCACGAGGACCGGCAAAGGTTGCAAGAAGCCGTCACCAACATACTGCGAAGATACGCCGATAGAGCCTATCGGCACCGACAGGACCGTTGGGAATCAAACAATCTGACCTACCGTCAACTGGACCATACTGACGACAATTTCCGGTTCAACATGGGCGAAACCGGGAACGCCGGCAGGTACGTCGTCAAAGTCCCAAATGGGAATATCGACCTGGCCCAGAAAATTGAAAAGCTAGTCTCCGATTGCAATGCCTTATATCGGGAAGACCAAGGAAGCTTGTCCCGAATCCACTTCGACCGGCACCTCTACCAGCCGTTGCTGGTAGAAGCCAATGGCGTAACTTCGTCCCCACCCGGTTTGCAGGAAAGCGAACGCAAATTCGTCGCTGACCTGAGAGACTATTGCGCGAATATACCGGGCGTCCTGCCAGTTTGCACTGAACTGTTCTTGCTACGTAATCTAACCCGTAGCAAAGGCGTGGGCTTTTTTGAAAGCAGTGGGTTTTACCCCGACTTCATACTCTGGATCAAGTCCGGCGACACACAACGCATTGTGTTCATAGAACCCCACGGAATGCGCCAGGAGAAAGCCTATAGCAAGGACGATAAAGCACGGCTCCATGAGCGGTTACCGGAATTAGCTCAAGAAATTGCCAGTCGTTCTGGAAATTTGGATGTGCAACTCGACTCTTTCATCGTTTCCACGACCCCTTACCATGAATTGAAGGACTTCTACGACAACGGGGAGTGGACCAGGGACGGTTTCGCCGCCAAACACATTCTTTTCCAGGAATCCAATGCCGGGTACAATTACATAGCGCATATCCTCCACAGTTGATTGAGGTGGACCCCTGTCGCGACCTTTTTGTTCGTTGGCTACCGAGCCCAGGCAGAACAGCGGACTAATGGGGTATTTGTCCCCCATAGGGCTGTGGGAAGCCCAGAACCACAACCAACCCAGAAAACTAACCTCCGGTCGTAACTATGCCAAGTAACGGACTAAGAGCCGACAGGGGCAACCCGGCGTTTATGTTTCTCGCGACTCCCTCCGCCTTTCGATCAACTCCCATTCTCCGGGGTCGAAGGCGTCGCGGGGATACGTGTCGACGAACTCGTCCAATACCTCGATGGCCCGGCCGTGTTCGCCGAGGGCCAGACGAGTCTCAACCCTCCGGTAGTAGGACTCCACGTCCCAGGGGTCGGACTCGTTGGCGTGGTCGAAAGTCTGCGCCGCCGCCCCAAGGTTTCCACGGCCAAGTAGAGCGATGCCCATCGAGTGGAGTACGGTGGGGTCTTCGCCAACGGGAACCATAAGCGCTTCATAATCCTGCATCGCCTGTTCGAAGTCGCCCAGGACACGGTACACCATGGCCCTCTTGATCCGGGCGTTGGTGTCCAGGGGGTTGGCCACAATGTCCGCCGTCAGGCGCTCAACCGCCCGCCGGAAATGTTCGTAAACCTCTGTCAACCCGGTTTCGTCCATCTGATTGTCGTCCCTTTTCATGTCTTTCCTCCGTTTCCTGTGTGCTTTTCTGGTCCTGCTCTACGTCCCGACGGTCGTGGCAGATGGGTGGCGGCATCGCCTTTTGGTCAGTCTCGCCCTGCGCCGGCGCCCTTCGCCAGGTTGACTGCGACCTGCCGGTCGTTGCCGACGAAGGGGTTGGCGGGGTCCAGCCTGACCACCTGGTCGAAGTCTTCGATGGCCTTGAGGTACTGGCCCAGCTCGACGCGGACCGTCGCCCTCTCGTGGTAGGGCGCGGCGTCTTTCGGGTCAAGCTCGATGGCCCGGTCGAAGTCGCTTAGCGCCGCATCGTGGCGCCCCAGCCTGGCCAATACCATTCCCCGGTACAGGAAGGCCGCAGATGATTGGCCGGGAATCAGGCCGATCAGCCGGTCATAATCCTGGACCGCCTGAGCATACTCGCCCAGGTTGAGGTAGACCATCGCCCGTTGGCGGAGGGAATTTGCGTGGTTCGGATCCAGGGCCAAGGACCTTCCCAAGTCCTCCAAAGCCTGGGCGGTTTCGCCCATGCCGCCGTGGGCCAGGGCTCTGCCATAGTAGGCTCCGGGTTTGTCCGGGACCAGTTCGATGACCTTGTCGTAGTCCCTGACCGCCGCTTGGTACTCATGCCTACGTATCCGCGCAATCCCTCTGGCGATGAGGGCGTTGCTGTTGCCCGGTTCCATCTCAAGGATGGCGTTGAAGTCGTCAATGGCCCGGTCGTTCCGGTCCAGGCTCACGTGGGACTCCCCTCGCTCAAACAGGACCTTGACGTTGGTGGGGTCAAGCTCCATGACCTTGGTGTAGTCTGAGACTGCCAGGTCGTGCCGTCCCAGGGCGGCGTGCGCCAACCCCCTGGCGGTGAGGGTTTCGGGATTGCCGAGATCATGGCTGAGGGACAGGTTGAGGTTTTCGAGTGCGTCCTCGTGCCTGCCCAGTTTGCCCAGGGCGACTCCCCGGCCCCGAAGAGCACGGGCGTTGTCCGGGTCCAGGTTCAGGACGTCGTCGAAATCCTGCAAAGCGTCCCGGTATTCCCTCAGCCGCAGCTTGGCGATTCCCCGGTTGCAGCGCGAAACGTTGCTGAGGGGCTCCAGCCGGAGGGAGGTGTCGAAGTCACTGATGGCAAGGGCAAGTTCACCCAGGTTGCAGTAGGCCAGGCCCCGGCTATGGTAGGGTGTGGACCATTGGGGGTCCAGGTCAATGGCCCTGCTGAGGCTTTCCAACGCACCAAGGGAATCGCCCAGGTCCATGCAGGCGCAGCCCCTGTTGAAGTGGGCGTGTGGGTCGCCGGGGTCCAGGCTGATGGCCGTTTCAAAGTCCGCCATTGCCTTGACCGGGTCACCGAACGCGGCCATGGACGCCCCCCGGCTGTAGTACGCGGCGGCGCTGCACGGGTCCAGGCGAATGGCGGCGTTGTAGTCCTCCAAGGCGCCCAGGTGATCCCCCACTTCCGCCCTCGCCAGAGCCCGGCGATGGTGGGCCTTGGCGTTGCCCGGCTCCAGGTCGATTACCCTGCTGAAGTCCCCCGCTGCCCGGCGATCGTCGCCCAGTTTGACGTGGAGCATCCCCCTGGCGGTCAGGGAGGGAGCGTCGTGCGGATCGGACTCGATGGCCGCGTCCAGGCGTCTGAGGAAGCTCAAGAGCTCATCGGGACTCAGCCGGTTCATCAGGTTGCTCCAGTTGTCGGGTTCCTTCCACGGCTCCCGCTCGTTCTCATCCTGATATTTCTCTTTCAAGACTTGCCTCCTTTGTGGCGAAATTCACGTCCATACTTGGGGAGTATGGTTCAGTGGTTGCGGCTGCTGGCTCCCAATCCCAGGTGCCGTACTGGGCCAGCGCCTCTCCCTATAATAGTACTAATGTTCTTCCACTGCTGCCAGTCCTAACTGTCAGTAATATCCTTCGGGTGAGTGTTGAACCTGGGACCGAAAGTTCTAGGGGGACGCTCTCCGTTGTGGCGTCCCCCTTCTCTGAAACCATATTGCTGGAGCTATTACCTGCCGTTACTGGAGACCTCCAACTTGACCTTCCACGAGTACCTCAACTTTTGGTGTTGATTGGAAAACTGAGAAGTTAGCTCAAGAAGTCGTGCGAGGAATGCGGGAGGCAGCATCCCGTGGTTACTTCCTGGCGTCCCGCGCCCCCTTCGGGTACAAGCGCATCAAGGTCAGCGATGGGGTGAAGGACCGGCCCACCCTGGAGATCGACCCGGTGGCCGCGCCCATCGTGAAGGAGATCTTCGAGAATTCGCGCAGGGGCAACGGGCTCGCGGAAATCTGCAAGGAGTTGAACGGGCGGGGCATTACCAACCGGGGACGCCGTTGGCAGAAGAACGTCATTCACTACCTGCTTACCAACGAAGCCTACACCGGCACCGCCGTCTGGGGCGTCAAGAGCAAGGACGAGAAGGCGGGAGACCCGGTGCGGGTGGAGAACGCCTGGCCCGGCCTGGTGTCGAGGGAGCTGTTTGACGAGGTTCAACAGGGACTCCACCAGCGAGCGCCGACGGTGCAGCGACCGGGTCGTGTCGGCAGCCAGTACCTGCTGAGCGGCTTGCTCCGCTGCGGGGTGTGCGGCAAGCCCTACTCGGCCCAGGGAGCCAAGAGCGGCCAGTTCGCCTACTACGTCTGCGCCAGCCTGTTCCGCGAGGGAGCGGGGGCGTGCTCCAATGGGCGCTACCTGAACGCTTCCAAGGTGGAAGACCTGGTAATCGAGAAGGTGAGGGAGCGGATACTCACCGAGGAGACCATCACCGAGCTGGTGACCCTGGTGGCCGAGGAAATCGACAACCTTGCCGGTGAGGTCAACGGACGGCTGACGGCCATCAACAGCGAGCTTAGCGACGTGGATACTCGCCTTGAGAACCTCTACCAGGCCCTTGAGACCAGGCAGTTGCCCATCGAGGTGATCTCGCCCCGCATCCTGGCCCTGAAGAGCCGCCAGGACCAGCTAACGGCGGCGCGGGAAGAGGCTGAGTTCCAATTGGAGCAGCGACGGGCGGAGTTGCCCACATCGAAGGAGATCAAGGGGTACGTGGCGGACTTCCGCGCACTCTTCCAAGACGGGACTTTCCCGGAGCGGAAGGCCCTCATCCGCAACTTCGTGCAGGGCATCGAGATATTGGAGGACGAGGCAACGCTGACATACACTATCCCCATGCCGCAGGGTGGGGTGAGGTCGGAATCGGCCTCGGTTCTTGATTTTGTCCAGTCCGGCCCACCACACCCCTCATTTATGGTAGGCTCAGATACAAAATGACGGCTTTTTCTCTCAGGCGCCACCAGATGAATGGTCGTCAAGCAGCAATTTGACCACAGTCTTCGAGCGAACGGAAAGCGTTTTCTCAGTATCCTGAAGGCCTCCGACCGGTACTCCGAAGGGTACCTTGCCAGCCTCGAAACCACCCTCGGCATGGCCGCCTCGTACGCCGAGGAGCAGGTCTGGCCCGATGTGCAGGAAATCACCACCGAGCACATCGAGGACTACCTCTCATACCTCTAGGGCCGGGTGCGCTGGTTCGGAGAACGGATATATGCCGAGCCCAGGAAACTCTCCAAGGGCCACATCAACGCCCAGTAACGCCGCCTGAACCGGTTCTTCAACTGGCTGGTGGAGCGCAAACATATCGACGAGAATCCGCTCGACGATATAGAGCCGCCCAGCCTGGACGAGAAAACTGTTCCCATTGTCAACGAAGACCAGATGCGGGACCTGCTGACCCTCGCTTATCCTGCCCTCGCCAGAACCCCCGCTCACCACTTCCGCTTGTCTCGCGACCGGGCAGTCCTGTATTCATTTTGGGACACTCCCGGACGGCTGAGCGAAATCGCCAAACTGCGACTCCAAAACACTGACCTGACCAACGGCACGCTGCAGGTGATGGGAAAGGGTCGTAGAGAGCGAAAAATGCCCATTGGCGACACGGCGAGGTCCGTGATTTGGGACTACCTGCAGGAAAGAGAAGCCCTCATGCCTCGTACTGATGCTCTGTGGGTGTCTGAGCAGGGTGAGGCGCTACTGTCCAACGGAGTCCGCCAGCTTCTCATGCGCCTGGCGAAGCGAGCAAACATCGAGGGCATGCATCCGCACCGTTTCCGCCATTCCTACGCCATCAACGCGCTGCGGGCCGGCATGCCGGAGCAGGTACTGAAAATAGTCGGCGGGTGGAGGAAGATACCCGAAACCTACTTCAAGACCTTGGGGGAGGAGGACGCTATCGAGTTTCACCGGCAGGTAAGCCCCGGGGACCGGCTGGGGAAGTCGGTGTCGTCCCGGAAGGTGCGGCAACAGCGAGGTGACAGCCATCCCAGAGGCAGGCTATGAGGCTAGTTTAAGCGAGATCTGCATCGTAAGAGCCTGCCCGGGTCGCCCCTGGGACACCGAGTGGCCTAACCAGTCAGACGAGATCTGAGGGTATTTCCTCAGCGTAGGAGGACCAGCGATCATAAGGACCCCTCGCTGACTCTAGTAATGGCGAAACGGCAAAGCTGTGGACGGACCTGTAAACCGACTACACACTGTGGTCTACACCGCCGTCAGCTGCGGGCTGTCCTTGCCGAAAGGGGATGAATATGAGCATAGCCATAAGTTTGCCGCTTTAGTCATGAAGCCGCCAGGCCAGAACTGAGGACTAGCGACATCTATGCATATAACCTGGAAACCCAGTGCCGACGCTGTTCGACCTCGAGCGGGTCTTCGTAGACACGGAGCAGCGATGCCCCGGGGAACCTGTCTCCCGAGAGAGATGACGAGGCCGGCTGGAAGGCGGGGACCTGTTTCGCAGTACAGAATAAGGATTGACGAGACGAACCTTGCGAGTCGACACTGAATGCTGTCCATTTGACTACTGGGGGTTTTTGGACTCAGGAGCCCAATCGACTCAGCGGTGCAAGACATGGAGAACCCTTTCTTCGACGACCCGATACTGAACTCGCCTTACGACTACCCATCACGTCATTGGGAGTTGGACGAGGCGGGCCAACCGACCCAGGACATCATCGAGGCTCGCAGGGGGGCGGAGTTCATCACGCCCATTCCCAAGCCGCGCCAGAGAGGCCGGGCGCGCGGCGGACGCCAAGAGCAGCTGGTCTTCGACGAGGGGCAGGGTCTTTCCACGGAAGAGCAGCAGTACGACGTTACTGCCGCAGTAAACGAGATTCGCCGGTACGTCGACCAGTGGCGCGAAATCCCCAATCCACGCGACTGGGGTGTGACGGCGGAGACCGCCCTGCTGCTCCAGCATTGGCGGCACCACAGGTTCAGCCACTACCGCCCGTTCTTCTGCCAGGTCGAGGCCGTTGAGACGCTGATCTGGCTCACCGAGGTTGCGCCGCGGCTCGGGCAGGGCGAACGGCTGGCACTCCAGCGCCTGGAGAGTGCCAGCATGGAAGCGAATCCCGAACTCTTGCGTGTCGCGTTAAAGCTGGCCACGGGTGCCGGCAAGACCACCGTGATGGCGATGATCATAGCCTGGCAGACCATCAACGCCGTGCGTCACCCCAACAGCCGCAGGTTTACTCGGGGATTTCTGGTGGTGACACCCGGAATCACCATCCGCGACCGGCTCAGGGTGCTGCAGCCGAACGACCCGGACAGCTACTACGCCAGCAGGGAACTGGTCCCCACCGACATGTTGGGTGACCTGCAACGTGCCAAGATCGTTATCACCAACTACCACAGCCTCCGTCCCAGGGAACGGCTGTCGATATCCAGCGGCGGAAGGGATCTCCTGCAAGGACACGGAGACCGCATCGAGACCGTGGAGACCGAGGGCCAGATGATGCAGCGGGTGATGCCTGAGCTGATGGCCCTGAAAAACATCATGGTGCTGAATGACGAGGGTCACCACTGCTATCGCCAAAAACCCGGCGAGGATGACGAAGGTCCTCTGACAGGGGAGGACAAGCGGGAAGCGGAACGGAACACCGAGGAAGCCCGAGTGTGGCTCTCCGGGTTGGAGATGGTGAACAGGAAGCTCGGCGTCCGGAAGGTGGTGGACCTGTCGGCCACGCCGTTCTTCCTGCGGGGGTCGGGTTATGCCGAGGGGACTTTGTTCCCTTGGACCGTGAGCGACTTCTCCCTGATGGACGCAATCGAGTGCGGCATCGTCAAGCTGCCGCGGGTTCCGGTGGCGGACAACATACCCGGGGCCGACGTTCCGGTGTTCCGTAACCTGTGGGAGCATATTCGGGGAGACATGCCGAGGGCGGGAAGGGGTCGGTCGGGTGTCCTGGATCCTCTGGACCTTCCCACGCCGTTGCAGACTGCCCTCGAGGCCCTCTACGGCCACTACGAGAAGACCTTCAAGGAGTGGGAGTCGGACGGCACTCCCTGCCCACCCTGTTTCATTGTCGTTTGCAACAACACGGCTACATCCAAGCTCGTTTACGACTATATGTCCGGGTTCGAGCGCACCAACGAGGACGGCACGACCTCGGTTGTTAACGGGAGACTCGCACTGTTCCGGAACTTCGATGAGTACGACAACCGCTACTCAGTTCCGCGAACCTTGCTGATTGACAGCCATCAGTTGGAGTCCGGGGAAAAGCTGAGCGATGACTTCCGCCGCGCCGCCGCCGACCTGATCGAACGGTTCAGGCGGGAACGCCAGGAACGCACTGGCAACCGGGAGGAGGCCGACAACATATCGGAGCAGGAACTCCTGCGGGAGGCGATGAACACCGTGGGCAAGGAGGGGCGGCTGGGCCAGGGAATCCGCTGCGTCGTCTCGGTGTCAATGCTCACCGAAGGGTGGGACGCCAACACCGTCACCCACGTACTCGGCGTCCGGGCCTTTGGAACGCAGCTACTGTGTGAGCAGGTGGTGGGCCGGGCTCTGCGGCGTCAGTCCTACGATCTGAACGATGACGGCAAGTTCGATGTCGAGTACGCGGATGTGCTAGGCATTCCCTTTGATTTCACCGCCCGGCCGGTGGTTGTCGGGCCTGGCAGGCCGCGGCAGACGGTGCAGGTCAAGGCGATGAGGCCCGAGCGCGACCACCTGGAGATCACTTTCCCACGGGTGGCCGGCTACCGGGAAGACCCTCCCAAAGAGGACCTGGTGGCAAACTTCACCGATGACTCACGGCTGGACCTGACGCCAGCCCTGGTGGGGCCCACGCAGACAAGGAACGAGGGCATCATCGGCGAGGGCGTGGACCTGAACCTGGTGCATACCGGGGATATGCGCACTTGATCCCTGGTGTTTCACCTGACCAATCGCCTGCTGCAAACCAAGTGGCGCGACCCCAACGAGGACATCCGTTACCATCTGTTCGGCAAGCTGCGGAGTGTGGTCAAGGAGTGGCTGGACAACTACCTGGACTGCCGTGGCGGGACCTATCCGGCTCAGCTGATGTACCAGTCGCTGGCCGACATGGCCTGCAACCGCATAACTGCCGCCATCACCAGCCGTCAGGGTGAGCGGTCCGTCAAGGCGCTGCTGGACTCGTTCAACCCCACAGGCTCAACTCGCAACGTGAACTTCACCACCTCGCGGGAGGGGTTGTGGGCCACTGACTCCCGCAAGTGCCACGTCAACTATGTCGTGCTGGACAGCGACTGGGAGGCGGAGTTCTGCCGGGTGGTGGAGTCGCACCCGTCGGTGCGGGCCTATGTCAAGAACCACAACCTGGGGCTGGATGTGCCTTACCTGTACGGCTCACTTCCGCGCCGCTACATCCCCGATTTCATTCTGCTGGTGGACGATGGGCACGAGGACCTGTTGCATCTAATCGTCGAGATCAAGGGATACCGGGGTGAGGACGCCAAGGAGAAGAAGAACACCATGGAGGCCTACTGGCTGCCGGGCGTGAACGCCTCGGGTGACCACGGCCGCTGGGCCTTCGCCGAGTTCACCGACGTATTCGACATCGAACCCGGCCTGCGGCAGGTGATTGATTCGTACTCCCTAACCGCTGTACACTAAAATAGTGTACACGATAATAGTGAATGGAAGTTACGTGCCGCCATGAAGAACATCACGCTGAGCGCTGATGAAGGACTGATCGACGAGGCGCGCCGCATAGCGGCTACAAAGAGCACTACGCTGAACGCCGAGTTCCGGCAGTGGCTGGAGGACTATGTGGGTCGTAAACGGCAGGCGGAGAAGGCCATGGCCACCCTAGACGCCATTGCCGAGGTCGCGAACATTGGCGGGCGCAAGTTCACTAGGGAAGAGATGAATGAGCGCCGATGATTTCCTTGACACAAACGTGCTCGTATACTCTGTCGATTCTGAATCGCCGGAAAAACGGCAGCGTGCCCTTGAGTTGGTTAACCGGAGTGTGGCCGCTCACACCGGCTGCATCAGCTTTCAAGTCGTACAAGAAACACTGAACGTCCTGATCAGGAAGACAGACACACCAGTCGACCGGATCAGGGAAATGTTGGACGTTGTTTTAGTTCCCCTATGGCAGGTATACCCTTCCGCTGTCCTTTACCAGGACGCTATTTCCATTCAGGGCCGCTATGGATTCTCCTTCTATGATTCCCTCATCGTTGCCGCCGCACTGGAGGCTGGCTGCACGCGCCTGTACAGCGAGGACCTGCAGCACGGCCAGCAGGTACAGCGGCTGACGATAGTGAACCCTTTCCTGAGCCAGTAGTACGGAGCTTACAATCATGCCCCGACCGCGACGCAACCGCAGCAGCACCGCTGGCAAGTCCGTGGAGGCGCTGCGCCACGAGGCGGACACCCGCACCAACATCCCCACCGCGGAGTACCAGTCGATGGTGCGGGAGGACACGGAGTCGCCGATGCGTGTGGCCTATGAGCGGCGCAACCGCGACATGGACCCGCAGCTGGTCTGGCGGGGCAAGGACGAGCAGGACATGGCCGACCTGGTGGTCAACGTGCCGCCCCTGTACATCCAGGAGAAGGTGCATCCCAAGGTGCTGATCGACGACCTGCTGCGCCAGTCGCGGAACAGCAGCCAGCCGTCGGAGTACCAGGTGGACATGTTCGCCGACTTCAACGGTCTGCCCGAGGGCGCCGACCGCACCGAGTTCTACCAGCACGACGGCTATTGGCAGAACCGCATGGTCTTGGGCGACAGCCTGCAGGTGATGGCCTCGCTGGCCGAGCGGGAGGGGTTGCAGGGAAAGGTGCAGTGCATCTACATCGACCCGCCCTACGGCATCCGGTTCAACTCCAACTTCCAGTGGTCCACCACCAGCCGCGACGTGCGAGACGGCAACCGCCAGCACATCACCCGTGAGCCGGAGCAGGTGAAGGCCTTCCGCGACACCTGGCGCGATGGCATCCACTCCTACCTGACCTACCTGCGCGACCGCCTCACCGTGGCTCGCGACCTGCTTGCCGACTCCGGCTCCATCTTCGTGCAGATCGGCGACGAGAACGTTCACCGCGTGCGGGCGCTGATGGACGAGGTGTTTGGTGACGAAAATTTTGTGGCAGCGATCTCTTATAGGGTCTTTGGGGTTCGCGCTGGCAAATTCTTAGACGATACTACTGACAATTTGCTTTGGTATGCGAAGCAGAAAGAGACAGCAAAATATAGGCAATTGTACGAATACGAAGGGACAGATCCGGGGGCATTTCAACCGGTTCGGTTGTACAGACCGGACTATTCAGAGTCTTTGAATTTTGAGTTTGCTAATGAGAATCGGCGTTATAGGCCACCCGCAAACATGCATTGGGCCACCAGTCAACAAGGACTGCGCAGACTAAAGTCGGCGGACAGATTGATTGGCTTTAGAGCAGATGTCCGATACAAGCGATACAACGATGATTTCCCCTGCAAAGTAATAACGACTTCTTGGCAAGATACATGGGGAGAGCAAGCAAAGAGCTATGTAGTACAAACTACGGGCACCGTCATTCAGCGCTGTATCCTAATGACCACTGACCCCGGCGACCTGGTGCTGGACCCCACCTGCGGCTCCGGCACCACGGCCTACGTGGCCGAGCAGTGGGGGCGGCGGTGGATTACCATCGACACCTCCCGCGTCGCCCTGGCCCTGGCGCGGGCCCGCATCATGGGCGCCCGCTATCCCTACTACACCCTGGCCGACAGCAAGGACGGTCAGATCAAGGAGGCCGAGCTGTCCCGACGCGCCCCGTCGGAGATGCCCACCTACGGCAACGTGCGGCAGGGGTTCGTCTACGAGCGTGTGCCTCACATCATCCTGCGGGACATCGCCCACAACGCCGAGATCGACGTCATCTGGGAAGAATACCAGGAAAAGCTGGAGCCGCTGCGGGAGGAACTGAACCGTACGCTGGACACGGCGTGGGAGGAGTGGGAGATTCCTCGCGAGGCCGAGGAGTCGTGGCCGGAGGAGATAGCGGAACTGCATCGTCAGTGGTGGGAGCAGCGCATCGCCCGGCAGAGGGAGATCGACGCCTCCATCGCCGCCCGGGCCGAGTACGAGTACCTGTACGACAAGCCCTACGAGGACCGCAGCAGGGTGCGGGTGGCCGGCCCGTTCACCGTGGAGAGCATCTCGCCCCACCGGGTGCTGGGCGTGGACGAGAACGGCGACGTGATCGACGGCATCGCCGAGGCCCGCAACGGCTACGGCACGGGCTACGACTTCGGCCAGGTCATCCTGGACACCCTGCGGCGCTCCGGCGTGCAGCAGGCCCACCGCGAGGACCGCATCAGTTTCACCTCGCTGACTCCGTGGCCGGGGCGCTTCGTCTGCGCCGATGGCCGCTACGTCGAGGGCGGCAGCGCGGGGGAAGATGAGGACGCGCCGTCTGGCCCGGAACGCAGGGCGGCGGTGTTCATCGGGCCGGAGTTCGGCACGGTGTCGCGTCCCGACCTGGTGGAGGCGGCGCGGGAGGCCGCCGACGGCGGCTTCGACGTGCTCATCGCCTGCGCCTTCAACTACGATGCCCACACCACCGAGTTCGAGAGCCTGGGACGGGTGCCGGTGCTGAAGGCGCGCATGAACGCCGATCTGCACATGGCGGGAGAGCTGCGCAATACCGGCAGCGGCAACCTGTTCGTCATCTTCGGCGAGCCGGATATCGACGTGCTGGACTGCGGGGACGGGCAGGTCCAGGTGCGGGTGAACGGCGTGGACGTGTTTCACCCCAACACCGGAGAGGTGCGCAGCGACGGGCCGGATGGCATCGCCTGCTGGTTCATCGACACCGACTACAACCAGGAGAGCTTCTTCGTCCGCCAAGCCTACTTCCTGGGTGCGGGCGACCCCTACAAGTCGCTGAAGACCACCCTACGCGCCGAGATCGACGAGGACGCCTGGGCCACGCTGCACAGCGCTACGTCGCGCCCGTTCCCGAGGCCGGAGTCGGGGCGCATAGCCGTCAAGGTAATCAACCACCTGGGCGACGAGGTCATGAAAGTGTTCCGGGTGGGGTGACGCTATTCCATTCTTGGAGAATACGTGACTATGCCCCTGCTCAGTGAACTGAATTGGCAACCTCTGAGGTGGAGCAGAAACAGCGCCGTTCTTACCCTCATCATATTGGCAATTTCATCAGTGGGCGCCGGACTTGATTCGGAGATCGGAAAAACAGCGTTGGCTGCAGCAATCGCCGCCCTTGCCATTGCGAACCTGGATTTTTCTGGTGATCAACTCGACAAGTCCCTGTGTAAACTGGTCCCGATCGTATTGGCGTCAATCGGTGCATACTGGTTGTTAGTGATAGAAACCGGAGAACAGAGCCACCTCCTGATTGACTTACTCTTATATGCGTTTATCTCTTTCGGAATCGTATTCTGTAGTCAGTTCGTTCTTTGGAACACTTTGCCTTTGCTCAGACGATCGCGAAAATGACCTGGGGAGATTTTGCAGTTCCGCATAGCCGACACGTTCACCACCAGCCTCGCGAAGTTGCCCAACGACCAGCAGAGGGCGGTGAAGACAACCGCCTTCGACCTGCAGACCAACATCGCCCAACCGAGCCTCAGCCTGCACCGCGTGACCGGGGCCAGGGATCCGGGCTTTTGGTCGGCGAGGGTTAACCTCGACCTACGCATCATCCTTCACCGAGCCGGGGAGGACGTCGTTCTCTGCTATGTGGACAGCCACGATGACGCCTACCGGTGGGCCGAACGCCGTCGGCTGGAGACGCATCCCACCACCGGCGCGGCACAGTTGGTGGAGCTGAGAGAGGTGGTGCAGGAGGTGGTTGTTCCCGTCTACGTGGAGGAGGAACGGACGACGCTTCCGAAGCTGTCACCCTTCGCCCGTATCCCAGACGAGCAACTGCTGGGGTACGGCGTGCCTGAGCAGTGGCTTGACGACGTGAGAGTCGCCACCGAGGACAGCGTGCTGGACTTGGCCGACCATCTGCCTGCCGAAGCAGCGGAGGCGCTGCTGGAGCTGGCGGTGGGCGGAACTCCGCAGCCTGCGCTGCCGGTGCCGGCGGGCGGCGATCCCTTCAGTCACCCTGACGCCCTGCGCCGGTTTCGCATCATGAACAACGTCGAGGAACTGGCGGCGGCCCTCGAATACCCGTGGGAGAGGTGGACTGTCTTCCTGCACCCGGACCAGCGGGGGATCGTGGACCGGAACTACAACGGGCCTGCCAGGGTGTCCGGCTCGGCGGGCACCGGCAAGACCGTCGTAGCCCTGCACCGGGCTGCCCACCTGGCCAGGACCAACCCGGACGCCCGCGTGCTGCTGACAACCCTCTCCGACGCGCTGGCCAATCAGTTGCGAGCCAAGCTTGCGGTCTTGATGAGCGACGGACCTGAGGCGGCCGACAAAGTTGAAGTTCAGTCTCTGGATGCTCTGGGCCTGAGCCTGTACGAAGCCAGATACGGGACAGTGGAACTGGCGACGCCGCGCATCGTTGAGGAACTCATCGTGGAGGCTGTCTCAGCAGAGGGAACCAACTTCGCCTTGACGTTCGTTACGTCGGAATGGGAGCGGGTCATCGACGCCTGGCAGTTGTCGACTTGGGAGGACTACCGGAACGTGCGTCGCATCGGCCGGTACCGGAGGCTGTCAGAGGCCCAGCGTGAGTCGCTGTGGCCGGTGTTCGAGCAGGTGAGGGCAGGACTTCGGCAACGAGGGTTTATTACAAAAGCGGAAATGTTCGGGCGGCTTACCACCGAACTCGCTGGGCAAGAATTATCACCGTATCAGTATGTAGTCGTGGATGAAGCCCAGGACGTCAGTGTCCCGCAGCTGAGGTTCCTGGCAACCCTCGGCGGAGGCCGTCCGAACGGCTTGTTCTTCGCTGGCGACCTTGGGCAGCGTATCTTCCAGCAGCCGTTCTCATGGCGGGAACTGGGCGTAGACGTCCGCGGCCGCTCACAGACCCTGCGCATCAACTACCGCACCTCCCACCAGATCAGGTCACAGGCGGATCGCCTGCTGGATCCGGAACTGTCAGACGTGGATGGAAACACCGAGGAGCGCAGGGGAACCGTCTCGATATTCAACGGTCCGAACCCGACCGTGCGGTCTCTCGAGGACGAGAAGGCAGAAATTGAGGTGGTTGCGGAATGGCTGGAGGCGCGAATCAAGGATGGCTTTGAGCCCGATGAGGTTGGGATCTTCGTTAGGTCCCCTGAACAGATGGACAGAGCTGTCGCCACTGTGAGGATTGCTGGCCTGCCGTACAGCGTCCTCGACGACGGTGCAGAGACGGTTGATGGCGCCGTTAACGTCGGCACGATGCACCTGGCCAAGGGCCTCGAGTTCCGCGCCGTGTCGGTAATGGCCTGCGACGCCGAGGTGATCCCACTTCAGTCCAGAGTCGAGTCAATCGTGGATGAAGCGGATTTAGAGGAAGTCTACAACACCGAACGGAACCTGCTGTACGTCGCTTGCACCCGTGCCCGGGACCACCTGCTGGTTAGTGGGGTAAAGCCGGTTTCAGAGTTCTTGGATGACCTTGTGATCGACGACAATTAGCGCTGTAGGCGAAGGCGCTAGAGTCGACCGTGTAGGCGAAGGATCACGTACACTGTCCCTGACAGCTTGCCTTGTCGGTGACACCTGAATAGGGCGGGCGTTGGCATAGTTTCTGGACAGCTCCGGAGCACTCCATGTGGATGACTCGCCCAGTCTGTATGGTTCACAAACGCGCGTTTGTGACACTGGGCCACAAGTCTCTCCCTTCAGTTTGTTCAGGCGTGGGCCACTAAGGTATGGTGAAATCCGCATCAATTATGGGGCGAATGTCCCGCATCAAGCATTCTTGGCGATTTTCGTCGCCTCATTGAGAAATGTTACCAAAGTCTTAGCGCCTCGAATCCATTCCAATCGGAGCCATTGACACCGCTAATGTGGCCCAATTCGTTGACGGTCGGCAGTGTATTCTCAATTGTCCTTTGGGTGGGGGTCGAACATCTCGACCCGTACCTCCATGGCTTTGGGATAAAGGGCCGGGCCAAACTGGTTGAATATTGCCACGTCAGCCGCATCGCGCCCATAAGCGACGGCAACTCTCCCTCCGCGTGGAGCGGCCTGCGTTGCATCGAAGGTGTACCAACGGCCACCAACATACGCCTCGAACCAAGCGTGAAAATCCATCGGCATGAGTTCGTGCAGATAGCCTACAACGATACGCGCCGGGATGCAGAGACTGCGGCACAACGCGATGCCCAAATGAGCGAGTTCGCGGCATACGCCCTCCCCTTGCCGGTTAACCTCGACTGCCGACATCTGAAAATTGCTGGAATCTGGATTAAAGCGCACGGAGCTGCGGATCCACTCTACAATTCGAGCCACTTGATCGTAACCGGGCTCGACACCGTCCACCAGGTCCCAGCCGAGGTCCGTAAACTGGTCTGATTCGCAATAGCGGCTGGGAAGAAGATAGGTTAGAACCTCTTCCGGTAGATTTTGCACCTCATGAAATGGAGCACCGGGCGACACGTCAATACCGCCTGGGGTTGAAACGTCCGAAGATCTACTGAAAGTGAACTCACCCGGGGGTGCAACCAATCGCTCGCACAGGTTACCGTAACCGTCAACAAACTCCGTGATTGGTACGCTTGGCGTCAACGTGCAGTCTTCATGAGCCACCCACTGATTTGCTCCACTACGTGGACGGAGCATCAGGATAAAAGGCGTGGGGACGCTCACATCAAAGGTGATATAACAACTTGTACGAAGCCACACTGCGATTCCGTTCCTTGTCAAGACCACGTTATCAACCGGTCATAGTCCAGTGTAACAGGGTGCCTAGAAATCTAGCCGGACAGTGGGGTCGCTCCGTCGCTGCCTGAACTTGGAGTCAACAAAAGCGACTAGCGTAGCGAGAGCTGAGAGTCCTGGAAGAGCGTTCGGAACCGGCTGCATCTTGACCCTGTGGGGCGGTCAACCCCTACGGTTTGCTGGCCTCGCTGCGAGGCAGGCTGTTCCGGGACGCGGATTTCGCCGAGTTCTACTGCGCAGACAACGGCTGGGACAGCGTCCCGCCCAGCCTGCTGGCCACGGCGCTGCTGCTCTAGTACCAAGACAAGGTCAGCGACACCGCGGCCAAGCCCAGAGCCGACTTCGACTTGCGGTGGATGGTGGCCTTGGGGATTGAGGTCGAGGACAGGCCCTTCGCCAAGAGCACACTACAGGTGTTTCCCGCCCAGCTGATCCTGCACGGCAATGTGCGGGAGGTATTCGAGTCCAGCCTGCGGTTGGCCCGGGAGCCGGGATACCTGAAGAGGCGGAGCATGAGGGTGGCGCTGGACACCACCAACATCCTGGGCCGGGGCGTGGTGAGGGACACCTACAATCTGCCGGCCGACGGGATGGTCAAGCTGCTGCGGGCGCTGGCGTAGGTTGAGGGAATCAGCGTCGGGAAATGGGCCAAGGCCCGGGGATATGGGCGGTACCTGACCTCCAGCTTCAAGGGTGAGGCCGCCATCGACTGGTCGGACAAGCGGGCGCGGCAGGCACTGCTGGCGGGAATTGTGGCCGACGCGGACCGGCTCCTGGAGTTGTCGCGGAAGGCGCAGGGGGAGTTGGCGGGGGACAGCGTACAGCGCCAGCAGGTAGTTGCTGGGGCGGAGTTGCTGGGCCAGTCGCTGCTCCAGGACATTGAGCGCAAGGGTGGCGATGGGGAGGGCGACGGCGAAGGCGAAGGCGACGGAGTGAGCCTCAGGGGTGGGGTGAGCAAGGACCGGATGGTGTCGGTGCATGACCCTGAGATGCGCCACGGGCACAAGTCGGCCATCGCGGTGGACACCGACACCCAGCTGATCACCGCCGTGGAGGTGTTGGCGGGCAACGCTCCGGACAACCTGGGGGCGCTGGAACTGGTGGAGGAGAGCGAGGCCAAAACGGGTGTGCCGGTGCAGGAGGCCATGGGCGGCACTGCCTATGGGGACGGAGCTACCAGGCAGACTTTCGCCGACGCGGGCCGGAAGCTGGTGGCCCGGGTGCCAGGCCGTCCCGACCGGTCCCGCTTTTCCAAGGATGACTTTGTCATCGACCTGGAGGCGGGCAGTTGCACTTGTCCGGCGGGGCAGGCCACCCACAAAATCGTGCCGGCGGGAAACCGGACTGACGGCATGGGAAGGGTCCACCACCTGCGGGCATTCCAGTTCGACGGGTCGGAATGTATGACCTGTCCACTGCGGTCCCAGTGCATCTCGCCCAGAGGCAGGAAGGGACGATGGGTGTTGATCCATCCCCAGGAGATCCTGTTGCAGGAGGCCCGGGCATTGCAACAGAGCACCGGGTATGACGAATATCGAGAGCGGCGAGTGGTGGTGGAGCACAGGCTGGCCCGGCTGGTCCATCTGGGCATCCGCCAGTCCCGCTATTTCGGTAGAGGCAAGACTAAATTCCAGCTGTATCTGGCGGCCACGGTGGCCAACCTGACCTTGGTGGCTGCCAAGGCCAGCCTTACAGGCGACACCGGGGGCAGGTGCAGTGTCGGCAACTCCCTGCGCATAAAGGCCATCCGTTCCGCCCTTGACTTTGTCCCTGCGGGGCTAGGTCAAGCCATGTCCCTGGCCTTTCTTGCGTCGACCTCACTGCCGAAATTCATCCCATTCATCTCCCCGCACAAGGCTTTCCGGCCAGATTTCTAGTGTGGTGTAACGGAAGTTAATAGTAAAAGTAATCGCGATGAGGTATCCTCCGGGTTAGCAGTCCAGAGGAGGATGACCATGGCGATGGGACGACCGATGCCGCCGCTAATCTTGGATGACGTGGAGCGTGAAACCCTGGAACGGTGGGTTCGCCGTCCAAAGACCTCGCAGGCTTTGGCGCTGCGGGCCAGAATGGTTCTGGGCTGTGCCGAAGGCCGCAGCAATACCGCGGTGGGCACCGACCTGGGAGTGTCCGATGAGACGGTGGGGAAGTGGCGTTCTCGCTTCCTGGAACGGAGGCTGGACGGACTGTCGGACGAACCGCGCAGCGGACGGCCTCGAGCGGTTACCGATGACGACGTGGAGCGTGTGATTACGCTGACGCTGGAGACTGCGCCCCGGGACGCGACCCATTGGAGCACCCGGTCCATGGCCCAGCGCAGCGGGCTGAGCCACAACACGGTCAGCCGCATCTGGCGGGCCTTCGGATTGCAGCCCCACCGCACGGAGACCTTCAAGTTGTCGTCGGACCCCTTCTTCATCGAGAAGGTCAGGGACGTTGTGGGGCTGTATCTGAATCCACCGGACCGGGCGTTGGTCCTGTGCGTGGACGAGAAGTCCCAGATCCAAGCCTTGGACCGCACCCGTCCGCTGTTGCCCATGCGCCCGGGACAGGTGGAGCGGCGCACCCATGATTACCTGCGCCACGGCACCACGTCGCTGTTCGCCGCCTTGGACGCGAGGACCGGCCAGGTGATTGGCCAGTGCCACCGCCGCCACCGGGCCGTGGAGTTCCGCAAATTCCTCGATACCATCGAGGCCGAGGTGCCCGCCGACCTGGACGTCCACCTGATCGCGGACAACTACGCCACCCACAAGACGGCGCTGATCCGTAACTGGTTTGCCAAGCGGCCCCGCTTCCATATGCACTTCACACCCACCAGCGCCTCCTGGCTGAACCTGGTGGAGCGCTGGTTCGGTCTGCTCACCGAAAAGCAGTTGCGCCGTGGCGTGCATCAGAGCAGCGCCGAACTGGAGGCTGCCATCTACCGCTACCTGGACGTCACCAACGAGGACCCCAAACCGTTTGTCTGGACCAAGACTGCCGACCAAATCCTGGCCAATGTCGCCCGCTTTTGCCGACGTACTTTGGATACATCACACTAGTGTGGTGTAACGGAAGTTAATAGTAAAAGTAATCGCGATGAGGTATCCTCCGGGTTAGCAGTCCAGAGGAGGATGACCATGGCGATGGGACGACCGATGCCGCCGCTAATCTTGGATGACGTGGAGCGTGAAACCCTGGAACGGTGGGTTCGCCGTCCAAAGACCTCGCAGGCTTTGGCGCTGCGGGCCAGAATGGTTCTGGGCTGTGCCGAAGGCCGCAGCAATACCGCGGTGGGCACCGACCTGGGAGTGTCCGATGAGACGGTGGGGAAGTGGCGTTCTCGCTTCCTGGAACGGAGGCTGGACGGACTGTCGGACGAACCGCGCAGCGGACGGCCTCGAGCGGTTACCGATGACGACGTGGAGCGTGTGATTACGCTGACGCTGGAGACTGCGCCCCGGGACGCGACCCATTGGAGCACCCGGTCCATGGCCCAGCGCAGCGGGCTGAGCCACAACACGGTCAGCCGCATCTGGCGGGCCTTCGGATTGCAGCCCCACCGCACGGAGACCTTCAAGTTGTCGTCGGACCCCTTCTTCATCGAGAAGGTCAGGGACGTTGTGGGGCTGTATCTGAATCCACCGGACCGGGCGTTGGTCCTGTGCGTGGACGAGAAGTCCCAGATCCAAGCCTTGGACCGCACCCGTCCGCTGTTGCCCATGCGCCCGGGACAGGTGGAGCGGCGCACCCATGATTACCTGCGCCACGGCACCACGTCGCTGTTCGCCGCCTTGGACGCGAGGACCGGCCAGGTGATTGGCCAGTGCCACCGCCGCCACCGGGCCGTGGAGTTCCGCAAATTCCTCGATACCATCGAGGCCGAGGTGCCCGCCGACCTGGACGTCCACCTGATCGCGGACAACTACGCCACCCACAAGACGGCGCTGATCCGTAACTGGTTTGCCAAGCGGCCCCGCTTCCATATGCACTTCACACCCACCAGCGCCTCCTGGCTGAACCTGGTGGAGCGCTGGTTCGGTCTGCTCACCGAAAAGCAGTTGCGCCGTGGCGTGCATCAGAGCAGCGCCGAACTGGAGGCTGCCATCTACCGCTACCTGGACGTCACCAACGAGGACCCCAAACCGTTTGTCTGGACCAAGACTGCCGACCAAATCCTGGCCAATGTCGCCCGCTTTTGCCGACGTACTTTGGATACATCACACTAGGTCATCAGGCAAATTGCTCTTACACCATCTTCGGGACCGCCAAGCCAGCGTAATGGGTAAGGCGCTTGTCTTGGGTAAGAGCCAGACGATAGGGATAGCAAAGTCAGGATAGCAATTGGTTCCGTCTCGTTCGTGTTTCCGTAAACTGTGCTATACTATGAATTATGTTGCACGATTATAGAAACATGAATTTGGTTGCATATATAATGCTATAAGAATTGGTTGATTGGACCTGCTGAAATGCCAGAGTGGGACTTCATTACCAATCACGGCGGCGTGCTGGTGACCGTGTTCCGGCAACCGAGGATCACCGCCAGACAGATTTCTCAGCAACTGGGGATTACCGAAAGAGCCGTGCTCAAGATCGTCTCTGATCTGGACAAAGCGGGGTACATAACCAGGTCCCGAGAGGGGCGAATGAATACCTATAAGGTGAACGAAGACCGACCCCTACATGGACCGGTCTTGAAGGACATAGCCGTAGGGGACTTGCTTAGTATCCTCAAGGGCGGTACTGCCGAGACTGGAACTGATGGCTGATTTCACGACCCGAGTTACAACATGGGAAGTTAACAAAGGATGGTAGTCCGTGAATTTAATGTTCTGGAAAGCTTCAAAACCCAAGAGAGTGACGCAGGCAGTCAACAGGTATTTGATCTCCGAGTATGGTCTCGGACCTGAACTACTGGCCAAATATTCGATGCTGGAGAAGAACGGGAAATTTTCCAATCGAAGTGTAAAGATGGTCAGAGTCTTCGATCCAGAACTCCTTTCCACCGGTGAGACGTCCGATCAGAGATTCGACGACCTCAAGGGGACCCCAAACGAAGGGGCTCTTCGATTTGAAGGGCGATTTGAAAAGGACGGGACGATCTTCCTGTCTGACCGAAGGAAACGGGAGGTCAGTTCAGTCGCCGACACCCACTAGAGGGTAGCGGTGCCGGGATCTCCTTGGAGACCGACGGTTCCGGGCCAAGTTGGCGCCCGTTGTCCGATTGACTTTTCCCCAGAGGTCTTACCCCCGGCTAATAAATAGTCCATCGGATATCCCGCCTGTACTTGGGAGTCGGACCAAATCAGGATTGTCGGGGATAGAAGTAATGGTTACTTTCCCTGTCGAAGGGCTTCGAAACCTGCAAGAGGAAGCTCCAGCTCCAGATGGCGGACACCTTCAGCGTGTTGTGGCATAACGCGACTAGGGAACACTGGGTCGTGGGTGGGCCCAAAACGCGGCCCGTGGCGTTGCGGCCCGTAGAATCCCCCTAGAACGGGTCTCACCCATGGCGCAGTCACCCGTCTGCCACTCTTAGTCCACACCGCCTAGTTCCTCCAGGGTCTCCGCTCCCGTCGCAAGACTGCAGCGAGCCCTCCCTCCTAACAGTGGGCACTCATTGAGCCGGTCTTGCCGGGCCGAACAGGCGATCCAGGAAGAAGCGGAAACAACAACCGAATGTCATTGAAGGGGATGATCTGGATAACACGCACCGGCGCCCCCTGGAGAGACCTGCCCAGGGAGTTCGGAAACTGGATCACCTTGCACCGGCGCGTCCGCCGCTGGGCGCAGTCCGGCATTTTCCAGCGAATCTTTGACGTGATCGAGGAGGACCTAGACGTGTGAAGGCCGTTATGGTGGACGGGACCTTTGCCAAAGGTCCACCAGCACGGCGCCGGCGCAAAAAAAGCGGTTGCCCGCCTGACGAATCGGCTGCACGGCAGGCTATCGGCCGTAGTCTAGGCGGGCTTACCACCAAGCTCATGGCAGTGGTTGACAAGGCCGGACGGCTTGTCCGGTTCACCATAAGACCAGGGAACGCCGCCGAGGTGCCAGAGCTGACCATTCTCCTAGATGGCGTCCTCGCAGGCGAACTTATCGCAGACAAGGCCTGCGATTCCGACCTCATCAGGCTCGCCCTTGCCGCGGGTGGAATCGTGGCAACCATTCCCTCGCGGGTCAACCGCTGGGTCCAGTATTGGTACGACCCGATACGGTATCGGACCCGCCACTTGGTCGAGAACTACCTCTGCGACGTCAAGCATTTCAGGGCCGTCTCCACCAGGTACAGCAAGCTGGCGGACAGCCACTGCGCCATGGTGAAGCTGGCCTCCTGGATCATCGAGACCCGGTCCACAAGAAGGACTGCGAAAGCTCCGGTCTACAAGCCGAGCGACAAATCCCCGGCATACAACACTCAACTGGCATTGCCGCTGGCCCCAGCGGCATGAATCATGCTCCCTTCGCAGGCTCCAGAACGGTCTTTTAAGTCTGAAAGTCCACAGGTTAGTCCGAAACCGCTCTGCTCAGGTGTCCCCTCTGAGGTGGGCGCCAAGCTACAACTGCCAGATGTCGGGGATGTTTTGCCAACACGATCCACTTTATCGCCTCGCTTGCAGGGCTGACCTGCGGAATGCAGGTGGTCGAGGGCCTGCGCTGGAGGTTATGGAGCCACGGACACTGGCGGATGATTTCAACACTTCAGCATCCATCGGCAAGCTCCAGATCTCAATGGTGCTCGCTAAAAAGCGAGCACCCGATCGCTTGAGGTCAACCACCGAGTCTACGATTGCGGGACCGCCCCCAACTCTTCGCATTGCCGTTCCAAAACCGGTTGCGCAGTTCTTTTCGTACCAAATTGCAAGGGATAGTGGTGGGTCCCGGGTCCGGAATGCCCGGCAACCCAGAAAAACGACAGCCACAGACGTGCAGGAGTATTTCCATGAAATACTTGCCGACGGCAGGGCAAAGAGGTTTCTCAAAATCTCTGTTGTGGTTCGCAGTCGCGGCCGCCGTTATTGTCACTGCGGCCGGAACGGCTCTCATACCACGAGCAGCCTGGGCAAATTCCCACGACCCGCCCGAGATAGAAATTGCGTTCTGCGGCAGCGACGGGAATTTTATGCTGTGGAGCACAGGAAACGATGGCCAGGTCGAAGCACCGGAGGGGTGGAAAGTCGAGCGAACGTATCGGAGTTCTCGGGGAAACAGCTTCGTGCAGACCTTCACCTTCACCGGCGCTGAGGCCGATGCTCTCCTGACTCTCCAACAGGACAGCTGGATCTGGACAGACACCAGCGCTGACCGGAACCTGCCCTACAGCTACCGGGTCAGGGCCACCAACGCCGACGGTTCAGACATGGACGGCAGAACCTGGTCGCGGAGTTTCAGGGTGGACTGCTTTTCAGATGCCGCAGATGAGCCCGGCATATCTCTTCCAGTGTGCCAGGATGACGGTATCGCCATGCTGTGGCGCACGAGCCATAATGGGCACAGAGCAACGCCTGATGGGTGGAAGCTCGAACGAACGCCCCTGGATTCAGAAGGAACCGACGTTGTGCAGATCTTCACTTTCACCGGAGCGGACGCCGACGCTCTACTGACTCCAGATGACCACTACTGGGAGTGGGTCGATTCGAGCGCCGACCGGAATGAGGCATACACCTACCGCGTAAGAGCCATCAACACCGACGGGTCCGACATGGACGGCAGAATCTGGTCAAGGAGTGTCTCGCCTAATTGCCTGCAGGGTCCCTCGGACCAACCCGGAATATCGGTTCCCAGGTGCCACGACAACGGCGTTTCGATGTTCTGGCATACCGGCAACGGTGGCCAGGACGGCGCTCCCGGTGGGTGGAAGATCGAGCGCAGGCACAGAGATTCTGACCGCTGGGCCGTTCAGACCTTCACTTTCACCGGGGCCGAGGCGGACGCTCTCCAGACCTACAGCGATGAATACTGGGACTGGGAGGACACAACGGCTGACTCGGGCGTTGCTTACACCTACCGGGTAAGAGCCATAAACTCAGACGGCTCCGACATGTCAGGCAGGGCCTGGTCGCGCCGGGCGCCATTGGAATGCGGACCTGTGGTCGCGTAGACGAAGGAAGAGCTGAGTGAATACCGTGCCAGGCTGGATCCGGTGGCGCTGCTGCGCTCCATCTGCGAGGCACAGTCGGCACTGGCAGCGATATCCTCATCCGAGCCTCAGGAGGCTGCTTCTACTGAAAGCCTGGAGCGATTTCTGGCCCGCCTGCCCTGCCTGTGGCAACAGGGAGAAGCCCGGCCCACGCATAAGACGCGGGCACGCCCGCCTCGCCATTGGCGCACCCGCAAGGACCCCTTCGAGGGCGTGTGGAGCGATGTGCTGCTGTGGCTCGAGACAGACCCGGACACGACTGCCAAGGACTTGATGGCGAGACTGAGCGCACCTGCACACAGACGCGCCATGCCAAGACCGGATCGGACTCCTGAACGTCCTCCTCGCCGAGGGGCTCAATCTGGGTCTCAGCAAGATGGCCGTGGTCTCCAACACTCACGACTTCTTCCAGCTCTCCCGCCTCTCGCGCTGGCATATCGAAAGCGAGGCGGTGGACCGGGCCCTGGCCATGGTGATCGAGGGGCAGGCGCAATTGCCCATGGCCAGCCTCTGGGGACTGGGCCTCACCGCCTCCAGCGACGGACAGTTCTTCCCGTCCGCACGCCAGGGCGAAGCGATGAACCTCGTCAACGCCCGCTATAGCAGCGAACCAGGCCTCAAGGCCCATACCCCTGTCCCGGACCGGTTCGGACCCTTGGCAACTCAGACCATCCCGGCCACGGTCAACGAAGTGCCCTACATCCTCGACGGGTTGCTGATGACCCGGGCTGGGCGGCGCATCCGCGAGCAATACGCCGACTCCAGCGGTTTCACCGACCATGTCTTCGCCGTCACATCCCTGCTCGGATATCGCTTCATCCCGCCCATCCGAGCCCTGTCGTCGAAACGGCTGCACGTCTTCGAGCCCGGACGCGTTCCGCGACCCCCGATCGGATTGACCGGCAACAAAATCCGGGAGGACGTGATCGTCCAGAACTGGCCGGACATCCTGCGGGTTGCTGCCACCCTGGCCAGCGGCGTCCTTCCGCCCAGCCAACTGCTGCGCAAGTTCGCAGCCTACCCCCGCCAGCACGAACTGGCTGTTGCTCTCCGAGAGATCGGACGGGTCCAACGCACCCTCTTCATCGCGGACTGGCTGTTCGACGCCGATATGCAGCGCCGGGCCAACACCGGCCTGAACAAGGGCGAGGCTCATCACGCCCTCAAGAACGCCCTCCTCATCGGGCGCCAGGGCGAATTACGCGACCGCTCCAGCGAGGGTCAGCACTACCGCATGGCCGGGTTCAACCTGCTCGCCGCCATCGTCATTTCCTGGAAAACTGCCCACCTAGGCGAAGCGGTCACACAGCGGAGACTCGCCGGCCTGGCCGTTGGTCCCGAGCTTCTGGCCCACATCTCGCCTCTTGAGTGGGGCCACATCCTGCTCACCGGCGAATACCGTTGGCCAAAGCGTCGATAGTGGCCTTAGAGTACGTTTCTGCCCCCTACCGGAATCGGCCCGACCTCCCAAGTTACCGGCACGTGGCCAGCGCCCTCGGTAACGAGGTCCCGGTCGACCACCAAAGCCGGCTCGCTCGGTGGTTGTGCCAAGGCCATCGCAGGCAGTAGAGGAACCGCGCCCATGAGAGCCAGCAGGGAGATGGAATTCCCCGGCACGCCTACCACTCGCAACAAAAAAGCACGACCAGCAGTGAGCTGTCCTCATGCCGGAATTCAACTCGAATTAGGGAGCCGCCCACCTGTGTCCAGAGGTTCTCTACCTTGAACCTTGCCCCAGACTCTACCCAAGAGACCAGCTCATCTGCCGCCGAATCCCCAGCGATGGTGTACAAGGCAGCGGAAAACCCCGCGAGCCGCCACCTGATACCGTGGTCACACGTCCTCTTAAATGAGAGCACATTCCCTCCAACTGGAAAATTATGAAACGCTGGACGGTCTCTCGATTAGTTTCTGCCCCCTTCTCCTATCGCCCCCCGCCAAGTCACGAGGTTCAAGCAGATGCCGTCCCCGCAGCTCAGCCAGTGGCCGTGAACCGCGACGTCCGCCGAGACGATGAACACGTAGGGCTCGCCTACGTGCAGGTAGTGCAACGTCCTGGGATGTATCGCTTCAATATAGATCTGCCAGCCCTTGGACTGGTTATCAAACCACCAGACTTCTTCCAGCTCGGGAAACTCAGCGAACAGTTCCGCCACGGAGTCGCCGGAGGGGTCGAGATTCGACGGCTTGGCCCCGTCCGCCCGCAGGTCCTGCACGAAGAACACGGCGCCGACGGCAATCATCAGTGACCCGACCAGGAAAATTACTACAGCTATCCGCCGTCTGAGAGTGAAATAGCCCTTCAAAACCCTCTCCTCCACACGACTTGACGTGTGCCGATACGATCACCGCGTCCAGCCTGTTCCCCTTGGCGATCTCTTGGGTCGCGTATTTTCTTATCAGGCCGCCCTTTTGAGCTCTGCTGGGTTAATGACGTCGGTTCCGGGTCGATTGACGGGCAGGCCAACTGGCAACGTCCAAGCCCAGTGGCCGACGGAGGAGCTTTCAGCCGCATACCCGCTGGCGGACGAGCGATACGACGCCGACGCCATCGTGGCCAGGGCCATAGCCCCAGGGATGAAGCCGGTGATACCGCCGAAGAGCCACTACGAAAATGCCCGGGACTACGACCGGGACCTGTACCGGTTACGTCATTTGGTGGAGAACGCATTTCTCAACTTCAAACAATGGCAGTCGGCGACCACTCGCCACGCCAATAGATCCGCCTCATTCCTTGCCATCTGCCGGATTCAGGCGCTAGTTGTCAGGACCAAGCCGTTTTGAAGACATCCCCTTAGTGCAACAACGATGGTTTATCCGGTGGCGTGGCGCCCGCGAGCAATTTGAACCTGACAGACTACTTCCGCGAACGTATCTGGATAGCTCGCCTGTAGCCAACTACAAAGGGACTGACACCACATTTCAGAACTCTTTTTGTAGTACCAGGGGCTGTAGTCCAATTGGTAATTTGTTAGTATTGGCCCGGTGGGATGTGAGTGTGCGAGATGCAAACGTTGTACAGGTACTTCGGCGTTGCGATATTTCGGACCAAGCCTGGGAAGGGTTGCGACCCTTCCGTTCACTCACCGGACATCCCCGGCCAAGGACATCTGTTGATGGAGAATTGATATGCCGATGCCAGTCCCGGCAATCACTCGTCCTCCTGTTTCCGGCTATCAGCCTGCCTGTTCCAAAGCGCCTTTCCCTTCGAATCACCCCTCCAGACCATTTGCCAGAACGACTTCCTTCAAGCCTGTCAACTCTCTTCCTGATCAATGCAAATGCGCCGGCAAGCGCAGCTACGTAACCAACAGTGAATAAGAAGGCCAACGGGGGCGCCAAGACCTCCATGCCGACCCGATACGTGGCTACCGTCGCAGCCCCCACTACGACCAATGTCAATCCTCCGAGAATTAAGGGAGCGTCAAATTCATTGAGCTTGCTCATCGTCTCCCCTTCAATTCAAGCCTGGCTAACTCGAGAACTTATGTACAGCTTCACCGGAATTACGGTAAAAACTGGAATAACACAACAAAAGCCGTGGCAACTCTAGAGTCTTGATTTGATGACACTCTCTAGGCTAAATGAGGGGAAAATCGGCCCGTGCATCATGGGTAGATCAGGACTCAGTTCGGTCAAGCTGGGAAGCGCGGCGGGAGCAGGGAACAGCCTGACGAGACGTAATCGGGTGGCGGGCAATTAGAGCCGGCCCGACTCACGGTCAAACTGGCTACCTGGGCAGGAGTGGTGGTGCATTTATCCCTTAACCATCGTATTTATCAGCATCTAATCCCCGGGCGAAAATAAACAAGGTCGTCCGCCTCAGCAATCACACCCAAACAGTGTGTGTAAACTGTTTGATGCGCCAGCGCGTCCGTGCCCTCAATACGTGCATTCCGCGCATCAGAAAATACACAAGTTGGCACACGATACGATGTTAGCATCCAGTACATCAATATAGGGTATCTGAATTGCCCGCTATGGTATCCTTTCCATAAACAGAGTCCTCAGGTGGCGCGGACATGCCACAGGCCAAGTCCGCCTGGGACTGCGTGCCGGGTCTTGGAGGAGGAGCCGATGAGTAGCAACAGCCAACCGGAGCGGGAGATCGAAGCCCTGCGGGAGCGAATCGCCGCCCTCTCCAATGCCATCCTGCGGGTAAACGCCAGCCTGGACGTCGACACCGTGCTGCACGAAATTGCCGAGTCCGCTTGTGCACTGACCGGCGCTCGTTTCGCCGTCATTGTCACCATTGACGAGACCCGGGCTCTGGAACACGTCGTCAGGTTCGGCTTCTCGCCGGAGGAGACGCAGCAGATGCTGGAGTGGAGCGACGGCCTACGGGTCTTCGAGGTCCTGCGGGACGTTCCGTATTATCAGCGGGTGAACGATATGCCCGCCCATATCGCGTCCCTGGGTTTCAACACCGACAACGTGATCATCCGAACCTTCCTTGGGGGGCCAATTCACCACAGGGGCGTGCAGGTGGGCAGCTTCTTCCTGGGGGAGAAGCAGACCGGCCCCGAGTTCACCGACGGGGACGAGGAGGTGCTGACGCTTTTCGCTGCGCAGGCGGCCTCGGCGGTGGCCAACGCCCGCACCCACCGGGACGAGCAGGGGGCGCGAGCGGACCTGGAGGCCCTGATCGAGACCTCGCCGGTGGGCGTGGTGGTGTTCGACGCCCGCAGCGGGCGGCCGGTGTCGATGAACCGTGAAGTGAGGCGCTTGGTCGGGGGCCTGCTCCCAGTGGGCCGCCCGACAGAGGACCTGGTTCAGGTGGCCACCTGCCGCTTTTCCGACGGGACCGAAATCGAGGTCAGCGAGTTGACAATGCCCCAGGTACTGGCTGGCGCCCGGACGCTGCGGGCCGAGGAGATAGTGATCTCGGTCCCCAATGGAGGCAGCGTCACCACGCTGGTCAACGTGACTCCCATCATCCCCGCCGACGGCGATGACATTAAATCAGTGGTGGTCACGCTGCAGGATCTGGCGCCGTTCCAGGAACTGGAACGGCTGCGGGCGGACTTCCTCGGCATGGTGAGTCACGAGTTGCGAGGTCCGCTCACCGCCATAAAGGGTTCGGCCGCCACCCTGATGGAGGAATCGAATCGGCTGGACCCGGCGGAGCAGCACGAGTTCCACCGCATCATAGAGGAACAGGCCGACCACATGCGCGGGCTCATCGGCGACCTGCTGGACGCCGGGCGCATCGAGGCGGGCACCCTGTCGGTGGCGCCCGAGCCCTCCGAGGTGGCCGCTCTGGTAGAGGGCGCGCGCAGCACGTTCCTGTCCGCCGGGGGCCGGCATAACGTGGTCATCGACCTGCCGCCGGACCTGCCCCGGGTAATGGCCGACCGGCGTCGCATCGTGCAGGTGCTGAACAACCTGCTCTTCAACGCGGCCCGGCACTCGCCCGACTCGGCGCCAATCCGGGTTGAGGCGGAGCGGGTCGGCTCGCATGTTGCTGTGTCGGTGCGGGATGAGGGGAGAGGTGTGGCCCCTGAGCGGCTGCCCCACCTGTTCCGGAGGTACGCCCTCGACGACGGGGACGGCGGCCGGGCGGCGGCGACCGGCATGGGGCTGGGACTCATCATATGCCGGGGGTTGGTTGAGGCCCACGGCGGCCGCATCCGGGCCGAGAGCGGAGGGACTGGGCTGGGCGCCCGGTTCACCTTCACCTTGCCCATGGCCGAGGATACCCGGCAGATCGAGCCTAGAGACTTGGGCTCACCGCCCGGCACGCCTCCGGCGGCGGGCGAGACCGCCCGCGTCCTGGTGGTGGACGACGACCCGCAGACGCTGCGCTACGTGCGTCACACCCTAACCGAGGCGGGCTACGCCGTGGCGGTTACGGGCGACCACCAGCAACTCTCGCGCACCCTACGCTCCGAGATGCCGCACCTGGTCCTGCTGGACCTGGTGCTGCACGGCGCCGACGGCATCGAGTTGCTGCGGAGTGTCCCCGAGCTGGCCGGCCTGCCGGTGGTCTTCATCTCCGGATACGGACGCGACGAGACCGTCGCCGAGGCCCTTAGGGCGGGGGCCGCCGACTACCTGGTCAAGCCCTTCTCCTCCACCGAGCTAACCGCACGCGTGGGGGCGGCGCTTCGCCGCGCCACCCGCCCCGAGCCCTTCTCCCTTGGCGGCCTGGCCATCCATTACGAGGAACGGCGGGTGGCGGTGGACGGGCGTCCGGTCGAGCTGACCGCCACCGAGTACGCGATTCTGCGGGTGCTCTCCCAGAACGCGGGACGGGTGGTCGACCACGACGCCCTTCTGGGCCAAGTCTGGAGCGGACGCAGGGAGGGGGAGGTCAACCTGGTGCGCAACTTCGTCAGGAAGCTCCGCGCCAAGCTGGGCGACGACGCCCAGAGCCCAGCTTGGATATTCAGCGTGCGCGGCGTCGGATACCGCATGCCCGACCCCCGCGACGCCTGAGGGTAGGACCCGTCGCGGGCAAAATGCCCTGAGTGTCGCGCGCTCGACGGGCGCCCAATCTGCGCCGCACGCTGCACGGCGCGTTGGCAGTACTCGGTGGCAAGGCACGGGTGCTTGAGAATCCGTGCCGACGGATCACTCACCGTTTTCCCGGAGAATTTCACGGACCCGATCGATGTCGCTCACTCATCCAGGGCCAGGCGAATCGACACGGTGGCGCCCATTCCAGGTCCATCGCTCTCAACGGTGACCGCACCGCCATGCGCTTCGACGATGGCCCGGGTGATGGCCAGTCCCAGGCCGGTGCCTCCGATTCCCAGGTTGCGGGACTGTCCGGTGCGGTAGAAGCGGTCGTAGACGTGGGGCAGGTCGGCGGCGTCGATGCCGATCCCGTCATCGGCGATGGTGATGGCCAGCGTCTCGCCATTCTCGATCGCCGCGTCAATCGTGATGTTTCCTCCTGCCCCGGTGCAATTGAGGGCGTTGCCGATGACATTGCCCAACGCCTGGCTCATCCGCAGCCGGTCGAGGCCAAGCTCCGGCAGGTCGCTGGATGCATCCAGCGAGAGTTCAACCTGCCGGGCCTGGGATTGGGGTTTCCAGCGGTCCACCTCCTCCCTGAGCAGTTCATTGACCGGACTCACCTCGAAGTTCAGCCGCAACTCGCCGTGGTCCGTCTCCGCCAGCCAGTTGAGGTCGCTCACCAAGCCACGCAGCCGGTCCACCTCCTGGATGATGTGGTCCGAGGCACTCTCGGGGGACTGGAGACCGTCCCGCAGCCCGGCCGCCTCCAGTTGGATAACGCTCAGGGGCGTGTTCAACTCGTGGGAGACGTCATTGATCAGCCTTCGGCGAAGCTCTCGCTGAGTCTCCAGGGCGGTGGTCATGTCATTGAAGGCCGCGCTCATCCGCCCCAGCTCGTCCGAGGAACCGACCGGCAGCCGTGTCGTGTCCCCCTGGGCTATGGCCTGGGTCGCCTCGGTCAGCGCTGCCACTGGCGCCGTGATTCGCCGGGACAGCCAGGCGGCCAGCAGGACTGCGACTCCGACGGTCAACGCCCCGGCGATCAGGGTGATATACAGCAGAGCGTTGAGAAAACCATGGGACTCGGAGGACAGGAATTCGCGGTTCACGTCGACGTAGACCCGACCCACGGGCTGGTTGGCGGTCAAGTCGAAGACCGTCTCGCGGTGTCCCTCCAAGGGCGGCGCAGCGGCTCCGCGCGGTAGCTGGGACAGATTGTCCTGCACCACCTGCCCGGCAGCGTCAACAATGACGACGCGCACCCGTTCCTGGTGGACCGCCTCGGAATGCCCACCTTCGCTCTGTTCGGACCGCTCCCCCTGCGGCGCTCCGTCATAGACGTATCCGGACTCGGCAAGCGTCCGGTCCACCGTTTCCCAGCCACCGGACGCGGTGTACTCACGGCTCAGATTCCTAGCCATCTGGCTAGCCTCATCGCCCCCCACCTGTTCCACGAACACGCCGAGGCGGGCCTGCGTTGCGTAGTAGCCCACGCCGACACTGGCCAAGACCGTGAGAACCACGATGAAGACTATTGCTGCCATAATTCGCCAGCGCAGGGACATCACTCCTCCTCGGCCACGAACCGGTAGCCAGCGCCGTAGACCGTCTGGATGGGCTGCCTACCCTCCCGGCTGATCTGACGTCGCAGGCGGGCGATCTGGCTGTCGATGGCCCGGTCCAGGCCGTCGAACTCCTCGTTGAAGCTCAGTGAGATCAGCTGTTCCCGGGTCAGCACCTGGTTTGGGTGCCGCATGAGCGTCGACAGCAGGGCGGTCTGCGCCTGGCTCAGGACTACTGGCTCTCCGTCGACAGTCACGCTCTGGGTGGTCTCGTTCAGGGTGATACCGCCCCGGGTCAGGACCTGCTGGACCTTGCCCTTGACCCTGCGGAGGACGGCCTGGGCCCGGGCGATGACCTCCTCCGGGGCGAAGGGCTTGACGATGTAGTCGTCGGCACCGCTGTCCAGCCCGATGATCCGATCGGCGTGGGCCTCCCGGGCAGTCAGCATGATGATGGGGACTTCCGACTCCCGGCGCAGGATCCGGCACAGTTCCACACCGTCGAGACGGGGAAGTGTCAGGTCGAGGATCACCAGGTCCGGGGCCATTTCGCGGGCCATGTGCAGACCGGTCTCGCCGTCGTGGGCGATCTCGGCCAGGAACCCGGCCCGCTCGAAGTACGCCTTGACCCAGTTGGCAATCCTGGTGTCGTCTTCGACTATCAATACCGTGCCGTTCATCTCCGCTCCCCTGAAAGCAGTCGTGGACGCGGCGCCTCTGGCAGGCGCCGCGTCCGGTTGTGGGCCATTGCAGTGCTCAGATTTTACTTCACCGTTTCCGGAAGCTTTACCTAGCGTGGCCGGGTGACCCTAGCCGCCTCCCCGGCGTTCCCCGCCGGAGCCGTGCTCCCCGCCACCTTCGCCACCGTCGCCATGTTCGCCGCCGGACTCGCCGCTCCCTCCGTGCTCACCGCCGCCCTCGCCTCCGCCGACCTCAGCGTGGGCCACCCAACCGGTGAAGGATGCCTGGGTCGAAGGAAGGTCTACCCTCAGCACCTCGCCCGGAGCCATGTCCACCGGTGTCGTCGGGCCGAGCTCTGTTCCGTTGGACAGGTGCACCTCGATCCTGACGTTGCTCAGGGCGTTGCTGGTGGTGTTCTCCACGGTGCCGGTGAAGGCATTGCCGGCTGCGTCGTAGTTCATGATTAGTCGTGCGCCGCCGCGGACCGCGTCGAAGGTCTCGTCCGGGGCCAGCATGCTGCCGCTGCCCTCCTCGCTGCCTGAGCCGGACTCGGGGCCTTCGCTGCCGGACTCGCTTCCGCCCTCACCACCGGGGCCGTGGCCCTCGCCGCCGGCGCCCTCGCCAGATCCGCCCTCGCCGCCGGTGTGAGGCTGCGGTCCGGGACCGCCGCAGTCGAACACTTCCATGTGGACCACGTAACCGTCGAAGGCGACTCCCGCGAGACTGCGCTCCGAGCTGAGCGAAACGCTGGTGGTTGCCTGCTGACCGGGGGCCAGGTCTCCCAGCACATCGGGCCCCAACTCTCCCACGGTCTGCGTTCCCGACTTCAGGTGGGGTTCAGCCTGCACGTAGCAGAGGGTCTGCGGGGTGGTGTTCTCAACCGTTGAGTTGACCGTCTGGGACGTCGCGTCGTACCACGCGGAGATTGCCAGTCCGCCGAGGACTCCAGTCCAGGTCTGGTCCAGGGGAGTGATGGGGCTGGACATTGCAGCCTCCATCGCTGCCTCGTTGCTTGCTCCGCCGCTCTCGGCGCCCTCGGGGCCGTCCGGCCCGCTCTCGCCGCCGCCACTCTCACTGCCCTCACCGCCCGCCTGACCGCCCTCGGCCCCACTGCCCACCTCGGCGTGGGCGATCCAGCCGGTGAAGGACGCTGCCGTCGAGGGCAGGTTGACATCCATTACCTGGCCTGGCGCCAGATCCACCGGGGTGGTCGGGCCGAGCTCGGTGCCGTTGGAGAGGTGCACCTCGACCCTGACGTTGGTCAGGGTGTTGCCGGTGGTGTTCTCCACGGTGCCGACGAAGGAGTTGCCGGCCGCGTCGTAGTTCAGGATGAGCCGGGCGCCGCCTCGAACCGCGTCGAAGGTCTCATCGGGAGCGAGGTTGGCGCCGGTGGCCTCCTCGCTACCCGCTGCGCCGCCGCCCTCGCCGCCGGAGCGCTCGCCACCGGCTCCGTGTTCTCCGCCGGACTCGCCGCCTCCCCGCTCGGAGATCTCCTGGGTTGCCACTGCGCCGTTGCCGGAGTTCCGGCCGTCCACGATACCGTTGTCGCCCGTGCAGCCCAGGACCACACCGGCTCCTATGAGGGCCGCCAGAACCGGCCCGGCCAGGAAGGTCCTCTTCATCAACTTCTTGCGATTCATCATTCCACTCCTCTCGTGAAGTTCCTTTGACAACACTCACGATAGAGGTGAAATGTCGCAGAAATTTGTCAGCGGAAATAGTTTTCTGGAACCGAGAAACTCGAACTAGGCAGAACCACAGTCTATTTTCCCGGTCTCTGGTGTCTCTGGTTGGACTAGCAGCCCGTCCGAGAAACGCTGATGCAATGGTGCTGGGGTTACGATGGGAGAAACCTCCACCATGGGAATACGCCGATGAGCAAGACCTTCCGTCCCTACGACCCCGGCCAGCGGTTGCTGCTGCCGGCGGCGCTGCAGGAATGGCTGCCCGAGGAACACATGGCCTACTTCATATCCGACTTGGTGGAGCATCTGGACCTCTCGGCCATCACCGCCCGCTACCAGGGTTAGGAGCGTGGCGGCCCTCCCTACCATCCCGGGATGATGGTCAAGGTGCTGCTCTACGGCTACTGCACCGGCGTGGCATCGTCGCGGCGCATCGCACAGCGTCTCCACGAGGACATCGCCTTCCGGGTGCTGGCCGCCAACAACACGCCTGACTTCCGCACCATCTCCGACTTTCGCAAGGACCATCTGGCGGCGTTGGCCGATTTGTTCCACCAGGTGCTGGAACTGTGCCGGCAGGCTGGCCTGGTGAAGCCGGGGCATGTGGCCTTGGACAGCACCAAGGTGCGGGCCAACGTGTCGAGGCACAAGGCCATGAGCTACGGGCGGATGAAGGAGAAGGAGGTGCAGTTGAAGGCCGAGGTGGACGAGTTGCTGCGCCGGGCCGGGGAGGTGGACGAGGAGGAGGACCGCGGTACGGCCGGGACAAGCGGGGCGGCGAGTTGCCGGAGGAGTTGTCCTTCCGTGAGGGGAGGCTGCGGAAGATAAGGGAGGCCAAGGCAGCCTTGGAGGCCGAGGCTCAGGCGGCGGAGCAGGCCGAGGCTGAGGGCAGGGAGCATCCCGGAGTTCCCGATGACAAGACGCAGCGCAACTTCACCGACCCCGACTCCCGCATAATGCCCAGTCCTGGAGGGCGGGACTTCCAGCAGTCCTACAACTGCCAGGCGGTGGTGGGAGTGGACCCGTACATCGCGCCGGAGAAGACCCGCCACGGCACGAGGCCGGAGCCCGCGCCCCGGGGACGGATACCCAAGTGACTGTCGGCCCGGGAGCGGATGAGACGCAAGCTGCGAACCAAACGGGGTCGTGAGCGCTACGCCCTGAGGATGGAGACGGCGGAGCCGGTGTTCGGTCAGATCAATCAGGGCCGTGGCTTCCGGCAGTTCCTGCTGCAGGGCCTGGAGAAGGTGAACCGGGAGTGGTTGCTGATATGCTCTGGCCACAACCTGCTGAAGCTGTTCCGGTTCGGGGCTGGGCACCCAGGCAATGCACCTAGCAGCGTCAGTAACCGCAGGTCTCTCCGGCTAACCGTCGGCCAGTTCTCACGGACCCTTCCGGTATTCACGAATCCGCACTCTCCCACGCTGGTGGTCTCCAGCTAATCCCCGGACGGGCTGCTGGGCTTAGGGATCGGCTGGGAGCACCTGTCGGAGTTCAATGTCAGGGTTGACCCGTCTCTCTCGTTATCGGTGTCATTTGATAGAGGCGGTTCGTCTGAAGTACACGTGTGCGATGTGAATGCTCGAGTGGACTTGGAACCGGAAACCGTGTTCGTCAGAACCGATGCTGACCTTAAGGCTACAGACGGCAGCGGCAGGGCTCTAGCAGAGTTGTTTCAAGGGAGCTCTCGCAACATAGCAATGGCGTGGAAGCGGCCTGCGACAGGGCCGAAGCTGGCAGGATGGCCAAGCCTGTTGAATTGGCCAAGCAACTCGCATAGCGCAGACAAGCGCAGACCGAGGAAGAAATTCGTAGCCGTACGGAGGCATTTCGGGACAGTACAGAGGCGAGGCGCCAGCGAAGCCGAGGTGAAGCTCAGGATTGCGGGGCCAAAAGGAAGCTTGCGCAGGTTCCCGCCAAAGGAAAGAGGAGCCAGACTCAGGTGCCGCCGTTGTTGCCCAGGGTATTGGTTGACCCGCAAGACCTTGAGCTTACTTACCCTGAAGGAAGGATTGAAGAAGGAAGCGTTGGTGATGGAGGCAGAGGTGGAAAGCTAGAGGGAAAGAAACTGAAGGAGCCCTTGAGGAAGGGCAAGAGTCCTAATAACAGAGTCTCTTACCGTGCCTACACTGAACTAGATAAGGAAACAGTGGGCATGGATTTGTTCAAGAAGCTGTTCGGTAGTGACCGGGAGGATATAACTGACCTACGAACTCAGCGTGGAGTTGGAGCCGACGCCATAGACGACCTGCGCAGGTTTTTTGAGCTTAAGGTCCATGCCGGAGCGGAGCCGGACCAGGTGAAACTCACCAACGCCGAGGTAAGGCGGGTCCTGAGCACCGATGACTATTTTCTGGTAGTCGTTTCCGATGTTGAGGGAGCAGATGCCCGCCCCAAGGTCCGAGTAGTATTGGATCCGTTCAAACAACTACAACCTCAGGACCAGGGAGAGATTGTCCTCTCAAGCGGAAAATCTTCAACGATCACCATCTATGACTTCTCGCCGATAGCTGATTCGGCAAGAACCAAGGAGAGGGATAAAACCGAGGGCGGGGAGGAAGATTGTTGATGGTGGGCTAGCTGGGTCCGTCTTTTGGGAAGATGATTCGGCCAGCACATGTTATACAAATGAGGATTTTGCTAAACAGGAAAGGGCCTGCCGGGAATTGGCAGCTCACTTCCAATAGTCCTCATTTAAGGATCGTAAGAGTGCCGTGCGGCTTTTCGGCTAGAAGGGAGTTTTCATCTGAACTTTTCGACGTTGTCTGGCTGTTAGGGCGGTACCGGTCCGGACGCTATTCGCAGGATCTATTTTATTAACTGGGCTGATCCTCCGCTGCTGTGGCATGTGGAGAGGTGGGATGTGTACCGGGGGTACGATTGGAGGGGATTGTGGTACTATTCGGAAACTGCAATTCCTCCTGAGCTTTCCTCTCCAACTGCTTCTTCATTCGACAGACACAAAAGCAACGAAAAACTGCACTACTCGTGGGGAGTCAATCTGGATGCCAGCATGTAAAATAACCGTCACACATCCTTCCTCTTCAAATGAGATGGCTAAATGCGCGGACAGTGGGAGACAAGCGACGAGGACCGGTAATTCTCCTGGTGGCTGAGAGGAATTAACCTTCTCTACCCGACTGGTCATCATCGCCACTTGAATGTACGTCCCGCCATGGCTTCAGTTTAGCAGCCGTTAGCAGCCGTTGGATGAGCGACAATTGTGAAGAGCAGTTCGTGGGAGGGGAGGGCAAGCCATGCCACGACACCACACCTACCACGGCGGTATGGTATACGTCTTGCCAGACGACTTCCCCCGGCGTCTGAAGCGCTTTCAGAAGGAGTCCGGCCTGTCTTGGGAGGAGTTGGCCCGCCGCCTGGGGACATCTTCCTACACTGTTTGGCGCTGGCATGAAGCCGGGGTGCGTCCTATTTTTCGGCACTTGATGGCGCTGCTGGAACTGGCCGAGAGTCTGGGCTTGGGGCACCTGTTCACCGACTGGACCATCCCGGAGGAAACGGGGGGTGAGCCGGACGTCCCTCAACGGAACCGGAACCCCGGGAGACAGTTGGGTGGCCAACGGGGTTGAAATGCAACGCCCCATACCGGCAAGGCAATCGCGTTTTAGTTCGTAATGATGTTCCTGTCCCACTATCAGCAAATACTGCGGGTCGAATGTACTCGAAAGTGGGTCCGCCACTGGGGAATAGGCGCTTTCGAGGGGGAAATATCCGTTATCCAATCAACACCAAGAACTCCGGTATTCCTGGGCAGAGAACCTTGAAGGGCGAAGCCAACGGGCAACGGAGGAAATTTGGCGTCTCTCCCGCTCCGCCGGAAGGGGCGTGTACAGAGAAAGCGGAGGTAGGACCATGAGGGAAATTGACCAGGATGAGTGCTGCTGCGGACTGCCCTTTCCGGAGGACTTCGCCGAGCGGCTGGAGCGGCTGATCGAGCATGCCGGTCTGTCGCGGGAGGAGTTCGCCCAGCGCCTGGGCATCGACTATGGCCGGGTGGTCGAGTGGTTCGAAGGCGCGGAACTGACCGGCGGGGAGGTGTGGCACGTCGGGCGGCTGGCGTGGTCGATACCCGGCGGCTTTGAGATCATCGTTCCGGAAGCGGGCGAAGCAGTGGGGTAGCAGTGCGGTCCAGCGCCGGTCACGGGACCGTGACCGGCCGGCGGTCAGCATGTTCCTGTTGTCGGCTCCGGTGGCTCTGATAAGCGACCTGAAGTTCCGCTCTCGGAGACGGGGCGGTGGCTGAATCCAGTCTCAGGGCTGATGCCGCGACCTCCCCGTCCAGGAGCTGGGTTCGCCACCCGTAAACCTCGTAATCTCGGGCAGGGAAGACCACAACACAGTACCCTATTAAGAACGCTTCTGAATCCGATCAGGTTCAAGCAGGAGGCATGGCCCGGCGGTACCGCCGCCGACTCCCTGAGTAGGTGGTCGGTCTCAGGAACCAGGTTTTGGCGCCACGGCTCTCCCTGCCTTCCCGCGCGAATAATCGGGAATTGGCGCCGGCGCTGCTTGGCAGGGTCACGGGAAAACCTGTATAGTTTTCCGCAACAATCGCCGCCCAGCGGCGCGGTTTGGTGTTGGCGCGGTTGGTCGTTGGTTGAGACTTGGTCAAAGAAAACCCGGCAATTCTCCCGTGCTGCGGCCAGGCCGCAGCCACCGGGAAGTGAGGGACGTCAGTAATGATCAGTGAGCTGTTCGGCCGTTACATACCCCTTTCAGCCCCCCCCCCCCCGCGAATCAGGGGGTGCGCTGATGAAAAGGCGCGCCCTGCTGGGATTTATACCGGCCCTGCTCTTGGCGGCGGCGCTGTTGGCGTTGCTGGCCGGGGGGACTGAGAACGCCTCCGCCCAGGTTACCCCCACCCTGAGCATCTCCGTCGAGGGCGGTTACACGGACATCGACGAGGGCGGCACCCGCGTCATCGTGTACACCTTGAACAACCCGGCCCCGGCGGGCGGCATTAATATCAGCGACCCGGGGATTCCCACAGGCGGCATCCTACCCGTTAGCAGCACAACTATACTTGAGGGGCAGACCACCTTAAAGATCCCCTTAACGGCCGACGACGACAACGTATACACGCCCGGCCGAGTTGTGACCCTTGTCTACCCTAACTACAACAACCTGCCCACCAGCGGCTCCCTGACCATCACGTTGACCGTCAACGATAATGATGGGCTGGTCTTCGACCCGGAGTCGGTGACGGTGACGGAGGGAGCCACCGCGACCTACACGGTGGCGCTGGGGACAGTTCCCACGGGCAACGTGACGGTGACCCCGTCGTCGGACAACAGCGACGTCACCGTCAGCCCGGCAACCCTCACCTTCACCACCCAGAACTGGGACACGGCGCAGACGGTGCGGGTGTCGGCAGCCTCGGATTCCGATGCGGCCACCGGCAGGGCGACGCTCAGCCACAGCGCCTCGGGCGGCGGCTACGGCGGCGCGGTGATCGGGAACGTCCTGGTGACCGTCATCGACACGACTCCGCGGACCCTGGTCAGCAACCTCGGCCAGACCGTCGACGCATTCGGCAACGACGGTCACGATCACGCCCAGGCGTTCACGTCCGGCGACAACGCCTTGGGCTACACCCTGACCAGCGCGGGCATCTTCTTCCGGCAGGTCGATACTAGCAATCAGGTCTTCGCGAATTCAGTGGTCACGATCCGCAGCGATTCCGGTGGAAGCCCGGGGACGGTGCTTGCCACTCTGACCGATCCCTCCTCGGGGCCCACAGCATACGCGGCGTCCACCTTCACGGCGCCGGGCCAGGGCCTGGACCTCGAGCCGAACACCCAGTATTGGCTGGTCTTCGACATCACCGGCGACATCCCCGGAACCAACCAAGTCGGCAACACGACCTCGGACAACGAGGACGCCGGCGCGGCGTCGGGTTGGAGCATCAGCAACCAGGGACATTATCGCAACCGGACCCACGGTGGCGGCTGGCTGTCGTTCCAGTCGTCCCGCGTCATCAGCATCAGCGGCTTTCCGATTACCCCGCCCACCATTCCGCCCTTGCCGCCGGCCGACCCCGAAGGCTTCTACCGCGTGGCCGCGGACTGGCCGCTGATCCCGTCCGGCATCAATCCTGGCAACACGTTCCGGCTGCTGTTCGTGACCTCGACCAAGCGTGACGCCAAGTCCACGGACATCGCCGACTACAACACGCACGTGCAGCAGGCCGCTGCCGGGAGGGACGCCCAGGTGGCGATCAAGGAGTTCGCCGCCGGCTTCAGGGTGGTGGGCTGCACCACGGCGGTGACCGCCCGCGCCAACACCGATAGCGAGGCCACCGACACGGACGCGCCGATCTATTGGCTGAACGGCGTCAAGGTGGCCGACAACTACGCCGACTTCTACGACGACACCTGGGACAACCAGGTGGAGGCCAGCATCCGCGAGGAGAGCGGCGCGCAGGCCAGTGCCACCGACGTGTTTACCGGCTGCTTCGAAAACGGCACAAGGACAGGCGTCGGCACGGTCTTGCCGTTGGGCAGCGGCAGCCTAGACAACGATAATATCAACACGGGCAGCCCGGTGACGGGTGGCAGCCCGCTCGATGCGGTCCTCTTGCCGCGCAGCATCATGCGCCCGTTCTACGCCCTGTCGCCGGTGTTCCTGGTGGAGGATCAGGGGGCGCACAATGCGCGGTTGGACCTGTCGGTGTTGGACGACAACAGCCCGGCGGGGTTCATCTTCCGGGTGTGTCCGGAAGGCAGGACCTGCGACCCGAACGCCGGGGACGGCGACACGAACTGGGTGCCGACCTTGAACCCCATCGTGAAGCTGCAAGAGGGCGGGGATAGTGTGTCGTACCAGTACAAGTTCCACTGGCCGGGGGATACGCCTGAGTCGGGAACGCAAGTGTGCGAGAACGGTGCGTGCCATACGGTGAGTGCTCTCTGGGTGACGTTCAATGTCGATGCGTTCGGGGATTACCGCAACTTACACCGCCACGACCACGACCGATTGAATTGTTTCGACAGCCGCAACACAGGCAGCGGGGGGCACGGCGCGGACACCTGGGGCGCGTACATAAAGCATCGGGCGAACTGGGGCAGCACGGATTTAAGTGTGCCCACCAACGAGCTGTGGCTGCACGGCACCGCGGACGGCAGCAACGTGGGGACGTACCCGGAGCGCACCGCCGGCGCGAAGGTGGTCTCGGACATGTGGGGCGGCTGCCCGCCGTGGCCGAATAGTTATTCGACGTCGAACCATGATGTGTGGCAGACGGTGACCATCGGCGCGGGCCACGACCCCGACGCCTTCGGCCACGACTTCGTGATGTATCACCAGGTCAACTGGGCGGACCTGGACCGCATGGGCGGCCTCTATAGAGACCGGGACCCCAACGTGAAGGTGCACATCGTCGACGACGACGCGTGGGAGCAGAACATCGAGGTCGCGCCCTTTGACGGCACCAACACCACAGGCCCGTGGACTCTGCTGGAGCGGGGGGGGCTGCAGAAGGCGCTGCCGGAGGCCATCGCGAAGGAGACCACGTACCAGTTCAAGGCGCGGCTGGTGACCAACCGTGACGACGGCAGCCGCACCGAGCAGGATTATCTGCTCGGCCCGCACAAATCCTGGATCAGCATCTGGGTGGACGAACCACACCGGACGCGGGCGAGCGACCCTCCCTACGGCATAAACATCCGGTGGGGCCAGGGCATACCCCTGAATGAGGAGGTGGTCATCAACATCCGCGCCGAGGCGAAGGCATCCAAGGGTCCGCTGGTCATACGCCAGCGCGCCGTAGCCCTGCGCTTCCGCACCGACACGGACCTGCCCGAGCGGCTCGGCGCCGACATCAACGACCCCGTCACGACCATCGGGACCGACGCCTCGCGGCCCAGCAACCGCTACTGGTTCGAGAATTACGAGCACGCGACGTGCGTGGACTGCAACCTGATGAACCAGATCACTCCGGTGGTGAACATCACCGGCAACAGCCAATCCTACGAGGGCGATTCGGTCTTCTTCAAGCTGACGGCCGAGCCGTCGGGCCGGGAGGTGCCGGTCAACGTCAAGATCGCCGCAGAGGGCGACTTCGGCGTGGCGACGGGCTACCGCACGGTCACGATTCCGGCCGGAGGCATCAAGAATCTGTTCCTGACCACGGAGAACGACGATAAGGACGAGCTGGACGGCTCGGCGACCATCACCATCCTGCCGGGCGACGGCTACAGCGTCGGGCCCACGTCGACGATGACTTCGTACATCAGCGACGACGACGACTATTCCGAGTCTCCGCTGGTCAGGTACGCCGCCTTGATCGAGCGGATCAAGACGGACCTGCAGAGTCCGAACTACCACGGTGAGGCATACGACCTCACGCGGGTGCTGAAGACGCTGGGCGTGCCGCAGTACGCCAACGCCCCCGGCAGCGAGGTCAGCGTGGGGGAGGCGACCAACCGTCGCACCCAGCCACGCGACAACCCGCACTGGGAGGGCATCGCCGACGCCCTCCGGTACAAGCTGAACCACGACGTCTGGGCGGCGGCGAATCCACTGCCCGCGGGCGGCCCTGAGATCACCATCAGCGGCGGCAGCGACGTCACCGAGGGCGGCGACGCCACCTTCACCATCACCGCCAACCGGGCGCCGGCGAGCCCGATCACGGTCAACGTCGGCGTCATGCAGAGCGGCGACTGGGGGGCGACGGGCGCGGCCACGGTCAGCCTCAGCGGCGCCCCCACCACCTACACCATCGCCACCACCAACGACAAGGTGGACGAGGCCGACGGCTCGGTCACGGCGACGGTGCATTCGGGCAGAGGCTACACCGTCGGCGCTCCGTCATCGGCCACGGTGGCGGTGGCCGATGATGACGATTATTCCGAGGCTCCGCTGGTCAAGTACGCTGCCCTGATCGAGCGGATCAAGACGGACGCGCAGAGTCCGAACTATGACAATGAGGGATACGACCTGAGGCGGGTGCTGAAGACGCTGGGAGTGACGGCGTTTGACCACGCACCCGGCCCGCCGGTGAGCGTGGGGGAGGCGACCAACCGTCGCACCAAGCCCGCCGACAACCCGCACTGGGAGGGGATCGCCGAGGCGATCCAGTACAAGCTGGACTACGACGCCTGGGCGCATGTGAATCCACCGCCCACGTCCGACCCGGTGATCACCATCAGTGGCGGCAGCGGGATCACCGAGGGCGGTTCCGCTACCTTCACCATCAGCGCCAGTCCGGCGCCTACCAACCCGATAACCGTCAACGTGGGCGTCAGCCAGACCGGTGACTTCGGGGCGACGGGCGCGGCCACGGTCAGCGTCAGCGGCGCAACGGCCACCTACACCATCGCCACCAGCGACGACCAGGTGGACGAGGCCGACGGCTCGGTCACGGCCACGGTGCAGACCGGAACCGGCTACACGGTGGGCACGGCGTCCACGGCCACGGTGACGGTGGCGGACGACGACGTGCCGGAGATCACCATCAGCGGAGGCAGCGGCATCACCGAGGGCGGTTCCGCTACCTTCACTATCAGCGCCAGCCCGGCGCCGGCCAGTCCCATCACCGTCAACATCGGCGTCAGTGAAACCGGCGACTGGGACGCGACGGGCGCGGCCACGGTCAGCGTCAACAGCGCGACCACCACCTACACCATCGCCACCAGCGACGATGAGGTGGACGAGGCCGACGGGTCGGTCTCGGCCACGGTGCAGGCCGGCAACGGCTATACCGTCGGCACGGCGTCAACGGCGACGGTCGCGGTCTCGGACGACGACTACGACACCGCTCCTCTGGTCGAGGAACCGGAAGCTCCGCTGGTCAAGTACGCCACGCTGGTCCAGTCCTTCTACGACCGGATCACGGCCAATGCCGCGCACGGCAACGACGCCTCGGGCGGCTGGAACAAGCGGTTCCTGAAGGCCATGGGGCATCCGGAGTACGTAAACTACCCGCAAGCTGCGGTGACGGTGGCGCAGGCGACGGACCTGTATAACCACGGTGGTCCTGGGGCCAACACGGCCTGGGAAGGCACCGCCGAGGCCATCCAGTACAAGCTGGACTACGACGCCGGGACGATAAATCCGCCGCCGGATCCGGACCCGGAGATCACCATCAGCGGTGGCGCTGGCATCACGGAGGGAGGCACGGCCAGCTTCACCATAACGGCCAGTCCGGCCCCGGCCAGCGCCATCACGGTCAACATCGGCGTCTCGCAGAGCGGTAGCTGGGGTGCGACGGGGGCGGCCACGGTCAGCGTCAGCGGCGCAACGACCACCTACACCATCGCCACCAGCGACGATGAGGTGGACGAGGCCGACGGGTCGGTCACGGCCACGGTGCAGGCCGGCACCGGCTACACCGTGGGCACGGCGTCAACGGCATCGGTAACGGTGGCTGACGATGACGATCCTCCGGCAACCCCTGAGATCACCATCAGCGGAGGCAGCGGCATCACCGAGGGCGGTTCCGCTACCTTCACCATCAGCGCCAGTCCGGTCCCCGCCAGCGCGATCACGGTCAACATCGGCGTCAGTGAGAGCGGCGACTGGGACGCCACGGGCTCGGCCACGGTCAGCGTCAACAGCGCAACCACCACCTACACCATCGCCACCAGCGACGACCAGGTGGACGAGGCCGACGGGTCGGTCACTGCCACGGTTCAGTCGGGCAGCGGCTACACCGTGGGCACGGCGTCAACGGCCACGGTGACGGTGGCCGACGATGACGACCCCCCGGCAACCCCGGAGATCACCATCAGCGGGGGCAGCGGCATCACCGAGGGCGGCACGGCCAGCTTCACCATCAGCGCCAGTCCGGTTCCGACCAGCGCCATCACGGTGAACATCGGCGTCAGTGAGAGCGGCGACTGGGACGCGACAGGGGCGGCCACGGTCAGCGTCAACGCGGCAACCACCACCTACACCATCGCCACCGGCGACGACCAGGTGGACGAGGCCGACGGGTCGGTAACGGCCACGGTGCAGTCGGGCACTGGCTACACCATAGGGACGGCGTCCACGGCATCGGTGACGGTGGCCGACGATGACGACCCTCCGGCAACGCCGGAGATCACCATCAGCGGTGGCAGCGGCATCACCGAGGGCGGCACGGCCAGCTTCACCATCACCGCCAGCCCGGCGCCGGCCAGCGCGATAACCGTCAACATCGGCGTCAGTGAGAGCGGCGACTGGGATGCCACGGGGGCGGCCACGGTCAGCGTCAGCGGCGCAACGACCACTTACACCATCGCCACCGGCGACGACCAGGTGGACGAGGCCGACGGGTCGGTGACGGCCACTGTGCAGTCCGGTACCGGCTACACCGTGGGCACGGCGTCCACGGCCACGGTGACGGTGGCTGACGATGACGACCCTCCGGCAACGCCCGAGATCATCATCAGCGGAGGGAGCGGCATCACCGAGGGCGGTTCCGCCACCTTCACCATCAGCGCCAGTCCGGTTCCGGCCAGCGCCATCACGGTCAACATCGGCGTCAGTGAGAGCGGCGACTGGGACGCGACGGGCGCGGCCACGGTCAGCGTCAACAGCGCGACCACCACCTACACCATCGCCACCGGCGACGACCAGGTGGACGAGGCCGACGGCTCGGTCACGGCCACGGTGCAGTCGGGCAACGGCTACACCGTGGGCACGGCGTCAACGGCCACGGTGGCGGTGGCCGACGATGACGACCCGGTCGAGGAAAAGTCGGTAACCATCTCCATCGAGGACGCTTCAGCATCGGAGAACGCTTCAGACCTGGTGTTCCGGGTGACCCTGTCCGAGGCGTCGGATGAGGACATCACGGTGCAGTGGCGCACCCTGGCGTCAAACGACCCTGACCGTCGGGCGCGCGGCGGGCAGGACTACTGGGACATGAGCGGAGAGATAAAGATTCGCGCGGGCGAGACCAGTGGAACGGGAGCCGTGTGGCTGAATCAGGACTCGGAGGACGAGCCGGACGAACTCTTCACGGTGTACCTCCACTCCCCGGCAGGGGCAACGCTGGACCGGGAGGAAGGAACCATGACCATCATCGACGACGATTAGATTCCCGCGCCGGAACCCCACACCAAGGAACTCAGGGCCGCCAGCAATGTCGCTGGCGGCTTTCATTCGATAAACACAATGGCAACAGAAAATTGCACTATTCGTGGGGGGTCAATCTGGATGCCAGCATGTAAAATAACAGCAATACATCCTTCTTTCTCAAATGAGATGGCTAAACCGAAGCCAGAGTAAAATGCGCGGACGGTGGGAGACAAGCGACGAGAACGGGTAATTCTCCTAGTGGATGAGAGGAATTAACCTCCACAACCCGGCTGGTCATCATCGCCACTTGAATGTACGTCCCGCCATGGCTTCGGTCTAGCAGCCGTTTGATGAGCGGCCGTTGCGAAGAGCAGTTCGCGGGAGGGCAGGCCATGCCTCGACATCACACCGACCACGGCGGAATTGTATATGTCTTGCCAGACGACTTCCCCCGGCGTCTGAAGCGCTTTCAGAAGGAGTCCGGCCTGTCGTGGGAGGAGTTGGCCCGCCGCCTGGGGACATCTTCCTACACCGTTTGGCGCTGGCATGAAGCCGGGGTGCGCCCTATTTTTCGGCACTTGATGGCACTGCTGGAGCTGGCCGAGAGTCTGGGCTTGGGGCACCTGTTCACCGACTGGACCATCCCGGAGGAAACGGGGTGTGAGCCGGACGTCCCGCAACCGAACCGGAACCCGGGCAGACAAGTGGGAGGCCAGCGGCGCTGAAATGCAACGCCCCCATACCGGCAAGGCAATCGCGTTTTAGTTCGTCATGATGTTCCTGTCCCACTATCAGCAAATACTGCGGGTCGAATGTACTCGAAAGTGGGTCCGCCACTGGGGAAATAGGCGCTTCCGAGGGGGCAATATCCGCTATCCAATCAAAACCAAGAACTCCGGTATTCCTGGGCAGTGAACCTTGAAGGGCGAGGTTAACGGGCAACCTAGGAAATTTGGCGTCTCTCCCGCTCCCCAGCATTCGCACTCTTCAATCGTGAACTATTTCGGTATGGCTTGACCGTCAATATTGATATGGCTAGTATGGGAGTGATGAAAACAACGCTTGACATCCAGGACGAATTATTGGCTCGCGCGAAACGACACGCGAAGCGGACCGGACGCCCATTGCGTGCCGTGGTTGAAGAAGGTCTTCGCCAGTTGCTCTCCGCCAATGTCCCTAGCCGACGTTACGAGTTGCCCGACTTCAGCGTGGGCAATGCTGGCGATAGGGACCCCTTAGAAGCGTACTCGTGGCAGGACCTGCGAGAGGTCATTTATGGTGAGTTTGAATCCCGATGATAGCTGTAGACACGAACCTGTTGGTGTATGCACACCGTCGGGAATCCAGGCACCACGGAATTGCTGCGTCGCTAATACGTGAATTTGCTGAAGGCAACAATGCGTGGGCGATTCCTTGGCCTTGCTGCTATGAGTTCCTGAGCGTGGTAACCAACCCGCGAATATGGAAGGACAGCGCCACGAGTTCAGAGCAATCTTGGCGTCAACTTGCCGCCTGGGCCGCATCTCCTTCGGTTCGATTGATAGGGGAAACCGAGGACTTTCCAGAGATATTGGAAAGTTTCGTACGACGCCCCCGCGTAATCGGGGGAGTCGTGCATGATGCAAGAATAGCTGCAATTTGTGTGGCCCATGGAGCCGAAGCCCTCCTCACACGGGACCGCGACTTCTCGCTATTCCCGGAACTCAAGACGCGGGACCCAATAGCAGAGTGACAGCGCGACACCCCTGTGCGAGTTGTCTGGAGACAGAATGAACGTGAAAGGTTGCGAGTGACGCAAACGAGGAGTTACCGTCCCAGGACGATGAACCGGGGATTTGGAGGGACTATCGCTCTTGTAGTCAGAGACGCCCAGTGTAATTCATGTCAGGCGATCTGTTGCAGGGTCTGTCACTCAGTCTGATGGAAATCTTTCCACTGGATCAAGGGACATCAACCCCTTGAAGTACCAACCATCTAGTTCAGAGAGTGTATGTAAAATCTCCACTCCCTTAGCTTTGGTCAGAGGTACATGGGCGCACCGTTGGTAAGGCAAGCCATCCGCTTGAACCAAGATTTCAGGGGACAAGAATTCCTGTAGAAAATAGTGCATGGGGCGGTGGAAATGTCGGCGATGGTATAGTGAACCAGAGTTGGTTCCTGTAGAGAAAGCAATCGAAATCACCGATTGGCCCCTTCAGGAAGGAGAAGACTATCTTGGCCGTAGACACAAAGAGTCAGTTGCCGAAACCTGACAATCCAGTAATTGAGCCGATCATAAATTCTCCCTACAGGGCCCCCGAATGGCGCTGGCAACTCGACCAAAGTACCAAGGCCTATGCTCCCGCTCTACCGGGGCGGAGAGAATCACAAAATATCCCCCCTGTCGCAGGATCGAGAAACCTCCGAGGAAAACAATCATTCCCAAACGAAATGGGCGCTCACTGGATTCCTCTCAAGCTGGTCAACGACATCAGGATTGCTGTCCTCAATTGGCAAGAAAATGGATACCCGGGCATCACCCAGACTAGCCGAGACCTCATCAACCACTGGACCGATGAGGAAGCCTGCCAATTGTACTTCGCTCAGATTGATGCAGTGTTGACCCACATTTACCTATATGAGGCAGCAACCGAAGAGATCGGAGAAGAAATCCAAAGGATAAACAGCCGGTTCAACGACGGCATTCACCGGATTGCACACAAGATGGCGACCGCCACAGGAAAGACCCCGGTCATGGCGATGCTCATTCTCTACCACACTGCGAACCACAGGAGTGCCGCACCAGACGACAAACGTTTCGCCAGGCGTTTCTTGGTAATCACACCAGGACTCACGGTGAGAGAACGCCTTCAAGACTCTCTGGACCCAGGACACGAAGACAGCGACTGGAACGCCTTTAATCTGGTTCCACCGGGGGACCAATGGGAGCAAGCACTGACCTCAGCCAGTGTCAACGTGATCAACTACCACCAGATGCAACCCAAGGACATGGAACCGACCAATACCAGACAACAGCAGCTAATCGCGGGAGGCTCTAACCCGACAACCCCTCAGGAACAAGAGGCGAGAATGGAAACTCCGCAGGATGTGGTTGACCGGATAGCCGACGGGAAGTCCCAGGAGGGACCCATCCTGGTAATCAATGATGAGGGTCATCATTGCCACCGGGGAGACCCTGACAAGAAAAACGCCCTCCCCCAGAACACACAGTGGTTCGAGGGCGTCCAGCAGATACGGGACACCGGACTGCTCAGCTATGTTGTTGACATGTCGGCCACGCCAATCTTTCTGGCACAATCCAACCCCAGGCCTTTCGACTGGATAGTCTCCGACTACTCCCTCATCGACGCCATTGAAGCCGGGCTCACCAAGATTCCCAGGGTGCCAACGTCGACCAACCGGTCAAACGACTCTGAGTTCAGGGACATATTCAGTCGCACGGACTCTAAGCAGGCTGGGGACTTCCGCCCGGAAGTGACCGGGAACAACACACTGCTGAAAGGGGCCCTGAATTCCCTCTACCGGGACTACGAGAAGAAAGTGGAGGAATGGAGTGACCTGGGCAGGACGGAACCACCGGTAATGGCTATTGTGATGAACTCAGTCAAGAACGCCAACGCCATGTTCGAGCACGTCGCAGGCGGCGCGGTAACGCCCCTACTCAGCAACTACGAGGGGCAAGGAAAGGAGCAGATAAGAGACGACCCCCGCACCATCATCGTTCACAGCAAAATGGAAGATGGGGAGGCCGCTACCGGGAAAACCGGCAGGTACATCCGAGAACTGGCTGATGTGTACCGAAGGAACCCGAATTATGGGTTCTCCGACTTAGATAGGGCTGAAGAGATTATCCGGAGAGTAATGAACACGGTCGGTGGGCCTGGTCTGCCCGGAGAGCATGTCAGGTGCGTCATATCCGTCAACATGCTGACAGAAGGATGGAACACCAAGACCGTCACCCACCTCTTGGGGTTCAGGAAGTTCGGCAGCAGTCTCCTATGCGAGCAGGTCGCAGGGAGAACACTCCGTCGGGTTGCCAGAACAAAGGACGAGGACGAAATCAGGTTCGAGCCCGAGTACGCTCAGATACTCGGCATCCCATTCCCACAGTACGGCGAACCCGACCCCAACCCGGACAGGAAAGAGAAACCGGCCTTCCCTCCGGTTTTGGTCGAGCCGGAGCCAAATAGAAAACACCTGCGGGTGGAATGGCCGAACGTAGTGCAGCTCAGGCGTACCGGTGACACTAGATCCGTCGAGGTCTGTCCTAAGCCGGAAGGCCCGGACGAAGGCCACGAGGTCCCCGCCTACATCTTGGAAAGAATCAACGTGGAACCCACTGCGGGTGAAACTGCCCGGTTCCGAGGAGATCCTCCGGTTACCGCCAAGAGATTCAGCTATATCGCTGCCAGTACTGTCGTGAAGAGAATAGAACTAGAGACTGAGGAACAAGTCCGAGCCGGGGACGATGACGTGCCCTGCATCCAGTTGGCACGGCTCTTCAGCCAAACAGTGAACACCGCTGAAGAGTACCGTCAAAAGGGATACCTCACCGGACCGGAGAACCAGGAGCGGTGGCCGAGCGACGAGATGGCAGTCCTCAGTGCCAGCGAGTGGCTCCACAGGAACATCCAAGTGTTAAAGCCCGGCAGGTCCGGCGTCCAGATGGAAGCAGAAGGGTCGGCAATTGCTCCCTGGCTACATTCCGGGTTGCTCAGAACGTATGAAATTGGGAATAACCCTGACAGGGTGTACGGTCCCACGAAAAAATCAGAGACCACGTATGCGGACTGCGACTCTTCTTGGGAGGTGGTCCTGGCACAGCATTTGGACGAGATGCCGGAGATAGACCGGTGGGCAAGAAACAAGGGTTTGAACTGGTCCATCCCCTACGTGGTGGACCGGCAATTGAAGAGGTACTGGCCTGACTTTGTTGCGGTGGTTCCCCTTAATGACGACCTGGAGCTGAACATTGTCATCGAGACAAAGGGCCTGGTGCGAGAATACGACCATGCCAAGAGAAGGTGGGCCCAGGAATACTGGGTGCCCGCAGTCAACAGGCACCCGGAATACGGTACAGCGTCCGGAAAACTGTGGGCCTACCTGCATATGGACACCTTGGCACTCGTCTCGCAGGGACATGAAACGATCCGCCAATTCATCGAGACTGTGAAGAAGGGATAATCAGACATGCCGCCTCGCAAAAGACAGGCAACGTTTCCAACGCCCGAGTCCTACAATTACATCGGTTCCGAGAAACTGAACAACCCGACCAGCGAGACCTCGCTGGGGATGGAACCTGAAGACCTTGCAGACCAACCCATTCCTCAAATAGAAGAAGAGGAACGGGTCAGGCATCCACGGCTTCAGTGGAACCGCGGGAAGCAGACTGACCACTCCAGGACCTTCGGCCCCCTCTACATCCACGACAAGGTGTCACCGGAGCAGTTCCTGAAGACCCTCGCGAAGACCAACTCACAAAAGGACATGTGGGCACTCCTAAACGGGCTCCCTGAGGACGCCGCTGCGAAGCCATACGAATATAGCGGGCACTGGACCAACCGACTCATTCGAGCCACGGCCCAACGGGCGATGGCCAGCCTGCTGTACAAAGACGGGATGAGGGGTAAGGTCAACCTAATCTACATGGACCCGCCGTATAACAAGTCCTTCCGCAGCAATTTCCAAGCCAGCGCAGACTCGCCGGAGACCGACGAGGATTGGGACGACCTGCCCAACGACCCGATGGCTATCAAGGCCTTCAGGGACACATATCGGGACGGAGTCCACTCGTACTTGGACGGGCTGTACGAGCAACTGACCTTGGGAAGGGAGCTACTGCACGAGACGGGGAGCTTCATAGTCCAAATAGGACCGGATAACGTCCACGAGGCCGTCCTTCTGATGGCTGAGGTCTTTGGACGTGAGAACCATGTAGCAACTATCCCCTACCGAACCACTACAAATGCCAGCACAGACATGATCCCGGAAATCGGCAACTGGCTCATCTGGTTTGCCAAAAACAAGACGGAGGCGAGGAGCAAATACCGTCAGCTTTATGAAACGCCGGATGGTAAAGAGAGAAACCTAACACCGCAAGAAAGGGCGAATCCACACATCATCACCGAGCAAGGAGCACGCCTATTCCGGAGAATGCCCCTGGACTCACAACACACCAGCACGACCGGAAGGAGCGAACCATTCTACTTTCACCCCGATAACCGGCCTTGCCCAGGACACTCCTCAGCGTGGGACAATCATGCTTGTAGCATTGAATGTGATGGCCCAAACAACGAATGTCCATTAGGCAAGAAATGTGGGCCGAAGTGTAACGCCAATGGCTACCCGTGCCGCGCGGGTAGCCATTGGGGTCCGAGGACGGCTGGCGGCCACCCAGACAGGCAGCCTATCCTGGAAACGCTATTTTGAAGAAGTACCAGGAAGACACATAAACGCCATCTGGACGGATACCCCAAGTAATCAGGACAAGCAATACGTCGTCGAAACCCCACCGAAAGTACTGGAACGCTGCCTCCTGATGATCACCGATCCGGGGGACCTCGTCCTAGACTTGACCTGCGGCTCAGGGGCCATGCCCTTTCAGGCTGAGACGTGGGGTCGGCGGTGGATCGCAATCGACGTGGCGCAGGTCTCCATTGCTATCGCCCGGGAGAGACTCATCACCAACACCTACCCATATCACATGCTCAAGGATTCCCGTGAAGGTGCCAAGTTAGACCACGAGATGGAGCAGGCTCTCCTTTCGCCAGAAGAACGTACAGTATTCGATGAACAGCCTGCGGAGAACTACAAGCACGACCCTCACGGAGGGTTCGTGGTAGAACGCCAACTCAGGGTCTCTGCCGCCACACTCGCTTACGGACACAGCGACGTGAAGCCAATCTATCACCCCGACCGGACCGAGAAGGTCAAGAATTGCATCCGGGTGGCGTCACCTTTCACAGTAGAGTCCGACTCGCCCTACCGGTCACTCAGGCCAGGAGAGGCGAACGGACACCAGCAGAACGCGGACGTGGAAACTATCCTCCAGACTTCCGGGTTCACCCTGAGGGAAGCTGCTAATAGAGACCCGGTCACAAAGAGAATCACCGACAGCCTGGCAGTCGCCGGCATTGGGCAACCGGGGAGAGGCCGGTATAAAGTGGAGAACTTAGCGCCGTCCGACGTGATAGACGTGACTCACACCGGGACCCTGATTGCACCGGACGGAGAGCGACACCCAGCGTGCTTCTATATCGGCCGTGAGGACGAGATTATTTCAGCAGTCCAGACCAGGAACGCGGCAAGGGCATTGTCCATCGCCGACCCTGACTGCAAGCACTTGGTGATGGTCGGGTTCTCACGGGACGGTGACGCTCACTCCGTGGGCAGGTACAGGCAGGGAATGACCATCCTCCAGGTCGCAGCGAACAGGGACCTCCAGCTTCCGTGGCTGAAGGAAGAGAAGACTGACTCAGCCTTTACCATAATCAGCGAGCCGGAAGTGAAACTGTACAAGCGGGAGGACGGCAGAGTACAACTGGAGGTTGTTGGGCTCAACTGCTTCAATCCCAAACTAGGGGCGGTAGAGGTCGGAGACTCCAGGAAGATCATGGGAATCATGGTCGATACCGAATACGACACCGAATCTTTTCGGGCCAGACTGATCAATATCAGGCAAGTGGTCAGGAATCAGAGAACTTTGAAAAACCTACGTGCCGCGTTCCGCCGAGAAATAGATCCGGAGAAGTGGGAGCAGATGCTGACCACGAAGACGATCCCGTTCGAACTTCCCGAACCTGGGGTGAAGATAGCGGTAAAAGTCATCGACCAGACAGGAATGGAACACATGACAGTGATAGACAACCCCCATGCGGTTGCAATCAACTAGACGGATAGAAAAAGACACTCCTCCCCTGAACGTCTTGCTTAGCGTTTAGTCTGCCTACTTTTGAAACCAACAGCATTGACAGGGAACTTGTACTTGGATACGGCCAAGTAGCTATACGCTCCGATGTGCGGAGTCAAGCATTTCGATAGCAAGGTTAGATTCACGCTGAGCTCAATTCTACATAGTCGATATTCCGAGGCCGACGAGGAATGGGGCAGATTGCAAAAGACCACGAGTCACTGGGGCGCGTGAATATCGCTCACCTACCTCCGTAAGGCGAAGCGAGACATCCGAGGGAGTGCCAAAGTTGCCGGAAATTACACCCATTACCGTAGCCCTCAAGCTGACCAGAGAGACGAAGAACACCTATCGCTACGACGCGGTTGACGATGACGCGCCGGTGGGGAACATATACGTTCAGAAAAAGGCAATGCCCAGCGGGGTGCCACAGGAATTGGAACTTAGATTGATTGTCAAGGAGTCGTGACGCGCCACGCTCGCTTGCATTCGGCAAACAAGAGACTGTAGAGCAACCGATTCGTTTTATGAAGGCCCACCCCAAGCGCGAAGGCGCATCAGGTACAGCAGATCGATTTACTCCTTCCCCGACGACTTCTCGTAGCGCCTGAAGCGGTCCCGGGAGGAGTCGGGCCCGCCGGGCGAAGATCGGCCGGCGGGTGTGTTTCGAACTTGAGAGCGCGGGGCCGAAACGACAAAAGGCGGCACAAACCAGGCTTCAGCCTGATGGAGGTCCCCTGACTAATGGGAAAGGGCATCCCTACTTTGGCCGCCGCTCTCCGTTATGTAGGTGCAACCCATACCGGCCCGGGTTATGCTCAGAGCAGCCCCACGTCCTTGCTGACAGGCAGGCATTGCGAAACGGCGGGGACAGCCCCATCATAGATGTGAAGAACAAAGCTCACGCCCGCCGGGCAACCTGTCCAGAGGCGGACATTAGGACAAAAGGGAGGAAATTCATGGCCGAAGATGATGAGGGCATGGACCGGGGAAACTCGCCGGAAGAAGATCTGGAATTCCAGCGAATGATGGAAGCCCTGGGCCGGGATGGCCTGCTGAAGATGGTGGAGGCCCTGACGGAGAAGATTGAAGAGAATCCCCAAGACGCCGAATCCCTGCACCTGCGGGGGCTGCTAAACGGCCAGCTTGGGGACCATCGCCGTTCGGCGGAGGACTACGGCCGGGTCCTCGCCCTGGACTCCGACGACGTGGAGGCCCGCCTGGGCCGGGCCCACGCCCACTTCGAGCTTGAGGACTACCGCCTAGCGCTGGAGGACTACGACGCTGCCGTCCGGCTTTCGCCCGGCGATGCGGCCGCGCATTGCAGCCGGGGGTCGTGCAAGGCGCATCTGGGAGACCTGGCCGGGGCGATGGGCGACTTCGACCTGGCCGTCCTGCTGGCCCCCGACGACGCCGAAGGCTATTACAATCGGGGTCTGACCCACGGCGAGATGGGCCAGCACTACAAGACGTTGGAGGATATGAGCCGGGCCATCGAGCTGGAGCCGGAACTGCCCGAGGCCCACTACTTCCTGGGGATGGCCCACCGCGACCTGGGGGAGACGGATCAGGCCATCCGGGACTTTGACGCCGCCCTGGAGTTGGAGAAGAACTACGGCCTGGCCCGGTACGCCCGGGGCATCACCAGGCTGAATCTGGGCGAATTCCAGGACGCGCTGGCGGACTTCGACGCCGTACTCAGGCTGGACCCCGACAGCGCTCCTGCCCTGCGGGGCCGGGGTGTGGCCCTGGGCAACCTGGGACGTTACGACGAGGCTATGGCGGACCTGGACCGCTCCCTGTCCCTGGAACCGGACAACGCGGAAACCCACGCTGCCCGTGGGCTGACCCACGTCAGCCGGGATGAGTACGAACCGGCGATAGAGGACTACACCCGGGTCATAGAGCTTGACCCCGGCGACACCCGGATTCTCTACAGCCGTGGCATGTGCCGGATGGAGTTGGGCCTGCCCGGGGAGGCGATAGATGACTTCAGCGCCATTATCGGCATCGACCCTGACAACGTGGCGGCGTACACGGGAAGAGGATTTGCCCGCACGGAGCTGGGGGAGCCCGAGGGCGCATTCCAGGACTACGACCGCCTGGTGGAACTGACCCCTGAGGATGGATTCGCATACCACGCCCGGGGGTGCGCCCGCGCCGGGCTGGGCGAGCAGCACAAGGCGGTGGAGGACTTTGGGCGGGCCATTGCCCTCGACCCGGAGGACGTGGAGTCGTTGCGCCACCGGGCGGCATTGTACCGGGAATTAGGCCAGCCGGAGAAGGCGGTGAAGGACTACGACGAGATCATTCGGCTGGAACCCGGCGACCCGTCCGTTAGGGAGGAGCGACGGCGGGCCATGGAAGAGTCGGCGGGGGAGTGAACCGGGAACGGCGAATGTTTGTGCGGGGTCGTCCCTTCTCAGGAAGGTTGCCCCCAGGAGCAGTTGGAACCGGGAAGATTTAAGGCCAGGGAAACAACAGGGGGAAGTTGTCGCCGCCGTAGCGATGACCTCCCCCTTTTCGTGTGCTGGGCCGGGCGTTTCGCACGACCGCCTCCTCGCGCCCGGAGCCGCTAATCCGCGTCCCGTTCCGACCGCTTCAACATGGCGGAGCAGCCCCGTTCATCCACGATGTGGTTAACCGACACCCGGCCGTGGCTGTCATATCCGGTGGTGTAGGCGAACTCCACCTTGGCTCCCCAGGGCACCCGGCCGCCGGTCCGAATCGTTTCGCCGCCCGGCCCGCCGGCGCCCCGTACCACCACCCCGTTGCGCCCGCCCTTCTTCCAGGCTATCACCTTGAGCTCCACCGGCGCCACCAACTCGGCCGATGACGGCGCGAACAGCACCTCGTAGAGCCGCCGGAGCACCTTGGCCGAGGGCTTTCTCTGGCCGTTCATCACCTGGGACAGGTACCCGGTGCTGATGCCCACCCGCCGGGCAACCTCGTTCTGCGATATTCCGTGGGCATCCATCCTTTCCCACAGGACCCGGGGGTCAATGTCGGCAACGTCAGCCGTTTCCACCTTCACCGGGGCCTGCAACACCGCCTCCACCTGCTTCTGGACCTTGGGGCTCAGATTGCGGTGGCCGCGCGACGCCTGGACCAGGTAGCCGTAGCTGATTCCGGCCCGGTCCGCCACCTGCCGCAGGGTCAGGCCCTGCTCTCGGGCCCGCTCCCGGACGTAGGTGGTCCGTCCGCCGTTAACCACACCGCCCTGGCGGTAGACGATGCCCGGCTCGGGGACCTGGCCCAAGACCGCCTCGATCCTGGCGGCCATGGTGGTGGTGAGAGGCTTGTTGCCCCGGGCGACCTGGGACAGGTGGGAGGGAGTTACGCCCATCAAGGCAGCCAGTTCCCCGATGGTGAGGCCGCGCTCACGGGCGGCGGCGGCCAGGGCGCTTTCGGCCCGGCCAGCCCTGGCAGTAGTTTCGCCGGTGGCGGCGCCGGAGTCGAGCGCCTGCCCGAGGGATTCCGCGACGTGGTGTCCGCTGCAGTTGTGGTTGTAGTTGGCGTCGATGCTGGTGCTGGTGCTGGTGTTGTTGGTGAACATGTACATTCCTCCGAAACGCAGCGAGCGGAGCCGCCTCCTTTCCGTGGGAAAGGGACGGCCCCGCTCGTGTGCAAACTTGTATTTGTTGGGTGTCAGTTTGTCGGTGGCGGCTCACGCGGCCGCCGCAGTTGCCGCTCCCCACGGGGAAAGCGACGGGCTATTAGTTGCCGAGACCTCCTTGGATCAAGCCCGGATGAATCCCGCCGGCCCACGGCCCGGCGCTGAGCGCACGTCGCCCCAGGTTCTGCCGGGGCACGGCGGAACGCCGAATCGAGGGCCGGCGAAAGGCGCAGTCCGGCCAGGGATTCGGCTCAGGGGGAGGGACGGTTGGAAGGTTGGGGGATGGTAGGGCGCGGGTAGGTTGCCCGGCGACCGCGTGGTCAGCGACCGGGCCAGGGAACCGCGTTTCAGTAGAAGGCCGCCGGCCCGTCGCTGAGGAAGGACTGGCCGGGACGTGTGGAACCTGCGACTGTGGCTGCCGTGGTTGGGCAGCTACGCCGCAGCGTTGCAGGGCGCGCCGGAGCTTGCTACGCGCTCCAGCTGCAGGGTGAAGGCAGGGCGGGGTAATTCAGCCGCTCCGCCGGTGTAGCCGGGATTTGACAGTGGGGTTCCTGGGATTCCGGGTAGTTTCTGTATGCCACCTCCTTGACGGTGTTGACGTTTACCAGGGCCGTAATGTTTGTGTAATTCACCTCCCTGACGATGCTGGCGTTGCCCAGGGCTTGGTAACCTCGGTTGGTCTTGGGTTCCGGCTGGGGCGCCGCGAGGGAAACCCGCGGACGCCTCAGCCTGGGGCCGGAACGAAGCGCCGCTAAACGCTCCGTCCCCTCCGCCCAGCCGCAGGAGGGACTAGCTCCCGCTGCGGGACGGGTGTCCAATGACCAGAGGAGTCAACTCCGAGCCACCGAACTGCGCCCGGCGAGTGGAGGACTTGAACACTCCATCCGCCGGACTGCCCAACGGGAGGAGGACTAAAACACTCCAACCCGTTGGACGGGACCGGGGAAGAAGGGCTTGAACACTCCAACCACCGGCCCGCGCTGCCTGCGAAGGACTTGAACACTCCGCGCCAGCAGCATTCCCTCGTGGGCCGGCCTTGCGGCAAAGACCCGGGCTGAGGGAGGGACCCCCAGATTTCTAGGGCGGGAAACCTGGAAAAGCCGGAAAACGAAGATATTGTCGCCCAGCCCGACGCCGAAAATAAAGGGTTTGGCCGCCAGGGCGTCCAAAGTGTTCAGTTTATTTCAATAAAGTTCACAAAAGTTTACCGGCCGCGCTGCTCCGTTCCCGCGGGGCCTACCGCCGCCGCTTGACCAAGCTGAATACCCGCAGCGGCCACTGCAGGATCTCCCGCTTTTTCCTGGCCCGTTGCGTGTCGTCCAGGGCCTTGCGGCGCCAGTTGGTCTGCTCGCCCCGGTCCAGGCCCGTGAGCGGGTAGGACTGGGGCGGCAGGGTCAGCCCGTATTCCTCCAGCAGGGCCAGTTCCACCGTCATGAGCCGCACTTCCTCCCGCAGCCAGTCCAGGCCCCGGCCCCGGTCGGGGTGGGTCTCCTTCAACTTCCGCCACTCCTGGACCAGTGGCCAGGCGTCGCCAAACACGTCCGGGTCGTCCCCGGCGGGTTCCAGGGTGGCCAGCTCGGGAAACTCCCTCCGCAGCCTGGGCCGGGCCCTGGGTCCACCAACCGGATTGGCGGGCGCCGGTGGTCCAGCACCGCCGCCCTCCACCCTTGCCAGCCGGGATTCCACGCGCTGCAAGGCCCGCCCGTGTTCGTTCCGGAGTTCCTTGACCTCCTCCTGGACGGCGGCGAGGCCCTGGGTCGCGTCGTTCCCGACCTCCTCCACCCTTCCCTCCAACCGCTCCAACCGCCCAGCCAGGTCGTCGTTGCGTTGGCGCTGTTCCCGGGCCGCCGACTCGGCCCCGGCCAGCAGGGCTTGGTTCAGGGCCACCCGCATCCGGCGGGTCAGCCGGCCGCTCTCCAGGCTGGCCGTGAGCGTCCGGTGGTCCACGTCCAGGTCCGCCGCCGCCTGGCGCGGCCCCTTGTCCCGCACCTGCTCGTCCAGTAGGGCCATCAGCCGCAGATGGTGCAGGTCCTCGATGCTCTTGCTCCTGTCAATGCCAGGAACTGTGCCCGGACCGGTGCCCGGCCGCCCGGTTGCCATCATCCCGCCTCCGCATACAAAAATGTCCGTTTCACCTTGGGCCCTTGCACGTTAGACCCGAATTTCCGCCGTACAAAAATGCACGTTTCAGCTACGGCTGATGCACCCGGCGACCGGAACGTACCCGCAAGTCAAAGTGTTCACTGTTCACCCCCTTGCCGGGGCCGATTTAGCGCCGTTTCAGCTACGAAACAGGTAGGAAATCACCCGACTTGCCCTTCTGCAACTGACGTCAATTCCCTGTACACCCCAATGACATCACGCCGGAGGCCGGTTGCATAGGGGCCTATAGGCCCCCACATGTGTGGGACCTTATAGGCGGTTATGCCGGAGGCCCGAGTTGTTCACACTCTCTGGCGGCGCTGGTGAACACGCCAGCCGCCCAGACCAGGGAGAGGTGAACGACTTGGCGCTTGTACCCAAATTCCGGCCCGCCCGCCGGGCAATCCTCCTGGCGGCGGCGCTGCTGGCGGCGGCCCTGGTTGCCTTAACGGCCAGCGGCGCGGCCCTGGCCCAGTCCCCGGACACCGACGACATCCGGCTGGTCAACGGCGACCGGCAGATGGTGGAGCGGAAGAAGGACGGCGAGTTCGTGGCCCGCCCCGTCTTCAGCCGCCAGGTCGGCGTCCTCCACTACTCCATCCGCCACCCGGACACCGGGGAGTGGATCACCGAGACCTACCGGGTGCAGGGCGGGGAGAAGAAGCTCTCCGAGGGCTGGGAGTACACCTTCGAGTACCCGGCCCTTTCCGAGCAGCCCGAGCTGGATCCGGAGCAGGCATACCTGCTGGCGCTGGCCGTGCCCCGAACCGGCGGCGGCGAGCGCCACGTCTTCCACGCCCTGGTACCCGTCCACCAGCCCAAGGGGCTGTGGGACAAGGTGCTGGGCGCTCTCGATCCGGACCGCTGGGCCCGTGCCGCTGCCGGATGGCTGATCCAGGGTGCCCACGGGACCCTGTGCGGCGTGGTGGAGGGGATTACCGGGGCGGAAGTGGCCGAGTGCGGCGGCCAGGCCCGGGGACTGATGGGCGACATTCTCACCGGAACCCCGCCCAACCTTACCTACGAGAACGACACGGTAATTCTGGCGTGGCAGGCCGTCTGGGCCGTCACCTCGGGCGCTTTGGTCGTGATCCTGGGCTGGATGGGGCTGAGCTTCATCGTCCAGGAGCACCTGGGGCGACACCAGTCGGGCTGGCGGGAGATGGTGCCCCGGCTGGTGCTGGGCCTAACCGCCGCCGCATCGTCCCTCTGGTGGTGCGCCCTGGTCATCGACGTAGCCCACGCCGTGTCCCGGTTCATCGCCGCCGAGCTGGAGGTCTCCCCCGGCGACCTGCTGCGCGCCCCTCTGGAACCATTGCTGACGGCGGTGATGGCGGCCAACACCGGGCTGGCGGTGTTCATCGCCCTGCTCTACCTGGTCTTCGGCTTCTTCGTCCTCTACCTGCTGGTGCAGATGATCCTGCGCCTGGCATTGATCGACATCCTGCTGGCCCTGGCTCCCATCGCGTTGGGGCTGTGGATCCTGCCCCACACGGCGGGCTGGGGAAAGCACTGGCTGCGGCTGTTCATGACCACGGTGTTCCAGCAGGCCATCCAGCTCATCGCGGTGGCCCTGGCCTTCGCCTTTCTGGACGAGTTCGCCGACATCGGCGGCGGCGAGGCGGCCCAGGACCTGGTGTGGATGCTCCTGATGGCCATCGCCTTCATGTACCTGGCGGGGCGCATCCCGTCGATGCTGGGCAACCACGGCACCTTCGATTCCTGGCTGCACACCCTCTACTTCGGCATGTCAATGCCCGGCGGAATGATGCGCTCGGCCCGGGCCCTGGGGCTGCTGGCCGGGGGAGCCGCCGGCGGGCCGGCGGGAGCGGCCGCCGCTGCTGCTGCGACAACTACCACGGCCAACACGGCCGCCAACAGGGTGAACTCGGCGGCCCAGAACGCCACCCCGGCCGCCCAGACCGGCCCTACGCCCCGCAGCCAGGGGCCGTAGCCCGGGGCCGTGGCCGGGAAAGACAGACACCCGCAACAGTAGGAGGTGCGCCGTGCGCCAGTAGCGAAGCGCCAATGCGCCGAAGAATAGGGAATACCAGTCAGGACCAAAACAAGGAGAAAGACTCTATGGAAAACCTTACACAAACGATTTCCAATCTGGTGTCCATCCTGCTGGGCCTGGTGGGCGTGGTGGGAGTGGGCTACTTCATCTACGGGGCCTACCTGTACCTGACCGCATCGGGCGCGCCCAACCAGATGGAGAGGGGCAAGACGGCCATGATGACCGCCCTGGCCGGCGTGGTGCTGGCCCTGGTGGCCTACGGCGTGGTGGAGCTGGTGATCAGTGCCGTGGCGGACCCCACGGTGACGCCTGACCTGCCCGAACCCGACGACGGAAGCTAGGAGGAGGTGAGGCATGAGAGAGCACGAAGTACCCACCCACGTGCAGGCCGAGGACAAGGCCCTGCTGTGGTTCACCTTCCCCCAGATTGTGGCGGTGGTGGCGACCTGCGCCGTGGCCTACGGCGTCTACCGCTACTTCCCCTTCGGCCCCTCGGGGCTGAAGCTGGCCGTCGCCATCCTGCTGGGCGTCACGGGCATCGCCATGACCGTGGGGAAGGTGGCCGGCCGGGGCCTTCCTCTGGTGGCCGCCGACCTCTTGAAGTTCAAGCTGGGGGCCAGGCGCTACGCCGGGTCCCCGTCCCAACTGGCAATCAGCGAGCCTCCTCCGCAACCCGAGGCCAAGCCCGACCCGCTGCGGCTGCTGTTGAAGAAAACAGGGGACCGGCTGGAGAAGTTCCGCGAGACCCGGCGGCGCCGCAGGAGCCGGCGCACCTTCCGGCCCCACCGCTGGCTGGGCCGCCGCCGGAAGAGGGGCAACAGCAACGAGGCCAACCCCCAGCAGGTCGAGCCCGGCAGGGGAAAACCCTGGAGCCGGTTCCTGGCGGTGGCTGGCCTGGCGTTGCTGGCGGTGGTGTTGCTGCCCAGCAGCGCCCTGGCCGACGGTCCCGACGAGAACCCCTACGGCGACGCCTGGCGGCTGGGCGAAATCTACTTTGAGCCCCCGGACCCGGTGCCGGGCCGCCGCGTCTACGTGGAGCGGCTGGCCGTCTCCGGCGATACCGCCGCAGTCACCCTGCGGGCCGCCCACGACCTGGACCTGAAGGGCCGGGTCTTCGGCGGCAGGGCGGGCAAAACCCTGAGGATGGGATTCAACACCAGCATGGCGGCAGGCCAGGCCAAGAGCTACAACCTGACCCTGGATGGCCCGGCCCCGTCGTTCACCTTCTCCTGGCAGGACGCTTTGGGCCGCAGCGGAGCCACGTCGCTGAAGAGCCATCAAATCCCGTACCCGCTGCCGTCCGCCGACGGGGAGCTGTGCGACCTGGAGGTCACCTCCCTGGAGTGGACGCCGGGGCAAATCAGGGGCGTCATCGCCTCGGAGTGCATCGCGGAGACCCGCCACGAGGAAGACCTGCCCGTCTACGGCGGCCACTTCAGCCAGTCGGTCCCGGCGATGCTGGACGCCGACGTCACCGCCATCACGGGAACGGTGACCGTCCGGTGGGGCGGCCACAGCGCCACGGCGTCCTTCGCCGCCGCCGGCGAGACGGCCTTCACCCTGCCCGTCGCCAACGCGCGGGCCACCGAAGAGCTGGAAATCACGGCGGACCTGACGGCGACGCTGAACGTACCCCGGCCGCCCGTGCTGCACACCGTCCACCACCCGGCGCGCACCGATGTGTACACGCGGCGGGTGACCTGCACCTGCGGCGAGAGCGCCACCACCAAGACGGTCCGCATCTACGTCCACCACCCGGAGCACGTGCGGGCCGTGGAGAACCAGCGCGGCCCCGTCACCCGCACCAGGTCCGAGACCGTGCCCCTGGTCTCAGCCCCCGTATCCGGGGAGCAGGCTGTGGGCCTGGGCGCCGACGCCCCCTACCGGGCCCTGTACGTGCCGCCGCCCACCCCTGAGCCGCCGAAGGCGGAGCAGGCGCCGGTGGGCGGTTCCAACTGGTGGAGCTGGCTATGGCCCGGCGGCTGACCCCCTTCCTGCTGTCGGGCGTGGCGGTGTTGGCGATGTTGGCCTCCATCGCCGCCACGCCCAGGCAGGAGGAGATGGACAACCTGACCGCCGCCTTCGACGCGGCGCTCACCGGCATGGCCTACGCCGGGGCGGGGCTGTGCTTCTTCGCCATCGTCTGGGCCGGGTTCCTGCTGATGGCCGAGGGCGCCGAGGGGGAGAACCGGGGCAAGGCCCGCAGCGCCGTGTTCATGGCCATCGTCGGCCTGGTGGTGGTGCTGCTGGCCAAGGCCATCGCCCTGGCCGTCAGCGGCGGAATCATCCCCAGCCTGTAATCCCAACCCGCAATCCCAAACCTGCAATCAAGGAGAGAAAGTTGCAAGCACTGATATCGAAGTTTCCCAAGATCGGGAATCTGCCGTTCCCCGGCATAGGCAACAAGCCGGCCGAGGCCGAGGCCGAGGCCGGCCAACCGGCGGATATGGGAGAGGTCGGCGGAGAGATGGAGGAACCCAAGCCGCCGCCGCCGTTGTCCCTGTTCTTCATGCTGTCCCACCTGGAGGAGGACGGGCCGGTGCGGCTGGACGGGGTGAAGCTGGCCGTCATGGAGGTGATGGGGCTGGAACTGGACGAGCCGAAGCTGGGCGCCTTCGCCGGATCGCTCAACGCCCTGGACTTCCCGGTGCAACTGCTGGTGCGCCAGCACCCGCCGGTGCTGGCAACCCTGAGAAAGAATCTGGCTGAGGCCCAGCCGGAGGACCTGCCCCAGCAGACCAGGGACGCCGCCGACAGCCTAGGACGGCTGCTGACCACGCTTGAAAACCGGGAGGGCATCCTGGACCGGCGCTTCTACGCCGTGTGCGAGCACGCAAGGGCCGACGAACTCCACGGGCTGCTGGCCCGGGCCGGTCTCGGGGTGTTCCCGCTCAAGGGAGAACCGCTCAAGCTGCTGCTCTTGGCCTGCACCCTGGGCGGCTCACCCAACGAGCGGGACCAAGACGGCGAACTGGAAATCGCGGTCAACCGACGGGACATCCGCGTCGGCAGCCGCCTGGTGCGTTCTCTGCACCTGGGCAAGTGGCCCAGGTCATTGGCGCCGGGATTCCTGCAGGGACTGATGGCCGCCGGAGCGCCAATGGATCTGTCGGTGCACCTGGGAGCGATACCCACGGACCAGGCGGCCCGCACCCTGGAGTGGCAGAAGGTCCGCTTCGAGTCCGCCCAGTCCCTCTCCTTCAAGCGGGGCCGCTCCATGTCGCCGGAGGCGGAGATCGCCCTGGAGGACGTTTCCCGCCTGCGCGACGAGGTGCAGCGGGGCCGGGAAAGGCTGTTCCACGCATCGCTGTCGGTGACACTGCACGCCGACAATGCCGACACACTCAGGGACCTGACCCAGAGGGCGCGGGCCCACTTCGCCGCCACCCTGGGCAAGCTGGACAGCCTGGCCTTTCGGCAGAGGGAAGGACTGCTGTCCACCCTGCCCCTGGGACTGAACGCCGTGGCCGTGTGGCGCACTCTGGACACTTCGTCACTGGCGCGGTTGTTCCCATTCTCGCCGCCCGATCTGGACACCCGTAGTGGCACCCTCTACGGAATCGACCTGCGGGCCTGCGCCCCCATCGTCTACGACCCCTTCGACGGCACCCACCTGAACGCCAACACCGCCGTCCTGGCAAGGTCGGGGTCGGGAAAGTCCTTCGCCACCAAGCTGGGGGTCCTGCGGGGTCTCTGCCGGGGCGTGCGGGCCTACATCATCGACCCAGAGGGCGAGTACACCGACATGGCCCGCGCCGCCGGCGGCCGCGTCCTGTCGCCCGGCGTCCCCGGCCAGGGTATGAACCCCTTCGTCATCGACCGGGGCGACAGCGAGGAGTTGTTGCAGCGCATCGGCAGCCTGCGCCGTCTCATCGAGGTGATGGTGGGGGAAAGGCTCAGCGCCGAGCGCCGGTCGTCTTTGGACCACGCCCTGGCCGGCTACTACTCCGAAAGAAGGGAGCGCACCGGCTTCCGCGATTTCTACGCCTACCTGGAACAGGAGACCCCCGACATCGCCCACCTGCTGCGGCCCTTCGCCACCGGCAGCCTGCGGGACCTGCTCTCCGACGAGGGCGACGACCTGTTGGCCCGCGAAGCCCTGGTGACGGTGTTCGACCTGCACCTCCTGGAGCCGGAGTTACGTCCCGCTGCCGCGATGGTCTGCACCGAGACGGTGTGGGCCGCCGCCGCCCAGGACCCCCGACCCCGCCTGCTGGTGGTGGATGAGGTTTGGAGCATCATGCAGCACCCCGAGGGCGCGGCATTCATGGTCTCGATGGCCAAGCGCGCCCGCAAGCACCGGCTGGGGTTGCAGTTCATCACCCAGGACGTGCAGGACCTCCTCTCCGAGGATTCTTCCCGCGCCATCACGGGCCACTCCGGCAGGGCCCTGTTGCAGAACGCCGCCTTCAAGCTGCTGTTGCAGCAGGACGCGGCAGCGGTGAGCACCGTGGGCGAAGCCTTCGACCTGCCCGAGGAGCTGCAACGCTGGCTGCTTTCCTGTCCGCGCGGGGATGGCCTGCTGCTGGCCCGGGGCAACCGCTTTCCCGTGCGCATCGAGGCCACCCCCGAGGAAACCGAGGTCATCGAGTGGCGGCCTGGTCCCAGGCATTAGACCCGAATCCAATCCAATACAGCGAGGCAACTGCTATGAATAACAATGTAAGCAAACTGCTTTTCGGCGAGAAACAGGGCAATAGGCCCCCCGTGCTCTTGGCGGTGACGCCGCCGCGCACCGGCGAGCGCACCCTCTTGGGCGTGGAGAACCTGCTCCAGTCCATCGCCGTCCCCGAACCCTTCTCCCTGGAACTGGCCGGTGACGCCAACGGCGTCAGCCTGATGGTCCGCTGCCAGGACGACCGGGTGGTGCGGAGCCAGGTCTCCGCCCACTACCCCCAGGCTCGCATCCGCCAAGTGCCGCCCGAGCGCGACCCACTGGCGGTGAGGGAGGACGAGCGGGCCGGAACCATCACCCTGCGGGTGGACGGGCCGGAGTACGTGCCCCTGCGCACCTTCCGGGACGACGACCTGCTGGACCCGGGCTCCGATCCCCTGCTGGCGGTCATCGGCTCCCTGTCCCAACTGCGGGACGGCGAGCGCATCGTGGCCCGCCTCCTGCTGCGGTCCCTGGGTCCCGACTGGTCCCAGGCCCACCAGGCTCGCGCCCACAGAGCCGCCGTGCCGGAGAACCGGGAACCCTCCTACACCTACCAGACCGGCCCTCTGAAGCTGGACGGGGTGACCATGGCCGTCCTGGGCGTGGGCGCCCTGGCCGCCGTCCGGGGCTACCTGTGGGTGCAGGACGGCGAGTACCTGAAGGCGGCGCTATTGGCCGCCGGTTCCATGGCCGGCGCCAGCGTCGCGGGCTGGGGCTGGTGGCGCTGGAAGCAGGGCCGCAACCGGGTCTACGACCCGCTGCTGATCAGGGAGAAGGTCTCCCGCATCGCCTTCGAGGGAGAGTTGCAGCTGACCGCCGTCATCCCCGGCGCGGAGCGGCTGCCCCGGGTCGGGGAACTGCTGACCCCGCTGGTGGCCGCCTACCGCCACTACGACCACCCCGCAGGCGCCGGGTTCGAGGTGGGGAAGATCCAGGACCCGCCGGCCGCCGTCAACCTGCACCCCGCCGGACCGGGCCTGTTCGGCAAGCGCAGCATCCTGGGAGTCAGGGAGGTGGCCGCCCTATGGCACCCGCCCGGCGAAAGGGACGAGACACCCCTGGTGGAGCGTTCCGGCTCCCGGGCGCTTTTGCCCCCAGCCAGGAGCGTCAGTGGCGGGGCCCTGGTGGGCGACACCACGGCGGGAACCGGCCAGCCCATCCGCTTCCCCGAGGACCTGCTGCGCCGCCATCACCTCTACGTGGCCCGCACCCGCATGGGCAAGTCCACCCTGATGCACCACGTGGTCACTCACAAGCTCAGGGAAAAGGCGGCAGGGAGGGACGACGACGCCATCATCGTGGTGGACCCCCACGCCGACCTGGTAGCCGGAATTCTGGAACATGTGCCCGAATCCCTGATCGACAAGGTGCGGCTCATTGACCTGTCCGACGAAACCCGCGCCCCCGGCGTCAACCTGCTGGACACCCGCGTCTTTGCCGACCGCGACCGCACCGCCGACTCGGTGGTGCGGGTGGCCAAGGGACTGTGGGAGCAATGGGGGCCCCGGATGCAGTCCATCCTGGAGCAGACGGTCAAGACCCTGCATGAGGCCAACGAGCAGGTGGAGGCGGAACGACAGCACACCATCCTGGACGGGCTGCGCCTCCTGTCCGACGAGGCCTTCCGAAGCTCGGTGCTGGCCCGGGTCAGCGACCCCTACCTGCTGGAGTGGTGGGCCCGGGACTTCGGCGGCTGGCACCGCCAGTACCGGGCCGAGGCCCTGGCCCCGGTGCAGACTCGCCTCTCCTACTACGCATCGTCCAAGAGGGCCCGGGCCATATTGGGCCAGCCCCGCTCCACCATCGACCTGCGGGAGACCATCGTGGAGGGCGGCATCCTGCTGGTGTCCACCGCCCAGGGGGTGGTGGGCCGGGACGTGGCCGCATTGGTGGGCGCGTCGCTGCTCAACCTGGTGGACTCGGTGATCCGGGAGCAGGGCGGCATCGCCTTCTCCCAGCGGCGGGGAGCACTGGTGGTGGTGGACGAGATGCAGTCCATGCCCGGGGTCGATTACGAATCCATGCTCAGCGAGCTGGGCAAGTTCGGCGCCTCCTTCATCCTGGCCACCCAGAGCCTGGCCAAGCTGGAGGACCTGTCCCCCACCATGCGCGACACCCTGCTGGCCAACGTGGGCTGCCTGGCGGTGTTCCAGGTGGCCGGCAGCGACGCCCGGCAACTGGTGTGGGAACTGGGCAAGGACCGGGTGAGCGAGGACGACATTGTCTCCCTGGACGTGCACCACTGCTACGTGCGGGCCACCGTGGGCAAGGAGCGAATGCCCGCCTTCTCCATGATGGTGCGCCGGCCCGAGGACGGCGTCGCCGCCGTAGCGGAGCGCCCCCGCGCCGCCACGACGGCCTACACCCTGCCGGCCCGCGACCTGGCGGGCCTGATGGAGGGAGACGCCGACGGTTCCAGGAAGGTGAGCGAGTACCGGCGGTTGCTTGCCGAGCGAGACCAACCGGGCCATGACCGGGAGGCAGGGCGATGAATCCCGCCGGATGTGAAGCAGAACTGCTCCGCAGGCTGGCGTGGTCGCCCTTCATCGACCGGCTGGAGATGGCGCGCCTCTCCGGTTGGTCCAGGAGCGTGGTCTACCAGGCCGTGCAAAGCCTGGAACACGCCGGGTTGGTGGATTCGATTCCCCACGCGGCGGACCTCACGCCCCCGTCCCGCCGCTACTGCCTCACCGCCGGTGGGCTGCGGCAGCTGGCCGGGGACGAGAACACGACCGTTGACTACCTGCTGCGGACTCGGCCCGTCTCCCGCCAGTGGCGGCGCATCCTGTTGGAGCGGCTGGACGCCCTGGCCGTCCTCTACCGGCTGGCGGCCAGCGTCGCCAGCGCCGCCCGACCCGTCTGCCTGCGGCTGTACCGGGCCGCGCCCCTGGACGCCGCCCTGCTGCTTCCCGGCGGCAGGACCCTGGGCCTGGTGCGGCAGGGACCCGCCGCCGACCGCACCGCTTTCGCCAAGCGCCTGTGGCGGCTGGGGCAGGGACCGCTGCCGGGAGCCGTCCTGATTCTCGCGTCCGACGAGGTGCGGCTCAGGCACGCCCGACGGCTGCTGGCCGGCGCCCCGCTCAACGCCCTGCTGGCCCTGGAGCGCGACGCGGCGCTGGGTGGGGTTGACGCCCCGGTCTGGCGTTTGACGTCGGGCAGCGCCAGCCTGGACCTGCGCCACGTGCTGGAGCGGCTGCGGCCCGGCGGCGAGACTCCCCAGGAGGAACCGCCGTCCAGGGCGTACCTCCCCGGCGACCTCGCCTCCGACGCGGCCCGCGCCCCGTCCGCCAGGCTCAAACCGGCGGAGAAGCGCGCCCTGGACCTCCTGGCCGACTGGCCCTGGCTGTTGCAGAAGAATATGGCCGGGCTGCTGGGACTATCCGAACCCCGGGTCTCCCGGCTGGTGAACTCCCTGGAGAGGTTCGGGCTGGCGGCCCGCTCCCCCGCCGCCGGTGGCCGCCTGGCCCTCACCGACCCGGGGCTGGCCTACCTGGCCCGCCGTGACCGCGCCTCGGTGGGCGTGGCCCGCCGGCGGTGGAGCGTCAACCCCATCGACCCGATCGACGGCGCCGGGCCGATGGACTGGCGCAACGTCTCCGGCGGCAGGAGCCGGCAGTTGCTCCGAAACCTGGAGCACACCGCCGCCGTCCACGGATTCATGGCGGCCCTGGCCCGCCAGGCCCGCGCCCTGGGCTGGGAGCCGGCCCAACTCGACCCGCCCCACCGGGCCGCCCGCCACTTCCGACACCAGGACGGATTGCACCAGAACGGGTTGCGCTCCATTCAACCCGACGCCTTTGGCCTGCTGCGCCGCAGGGAATCGACCTGGGCCTTCTTCCTGGAGTGGGAGCGCCGCGCCGTAAGGCCCGCAACCATGTCCCAGCGCCTGGCCCCCTACCTGCGCTACCACTCCTCCCACCGTCCCACCGACGACCACGGAACGCGCCCCGAAGTACTGGTGGTCTTCGACGACGACCTTGCCGCCACCCATTTCCTGGCCCTGGCGGCCCGGGAGATGGCGCGGACGGGAGTGAGAGTTCCCCTGTGGGTCTCCCACCGGAAAGCCGTGGGCGCCCTGGGTCCAATGGGCCGGGCCTGGCGCACTCCTGGCGATTGGGAACCCGTCCGACTGCCGCCAGCGCAATAAAACACCCAAACAACAGCAGGGTAAGAGAGCAATTCGTAGGACCTCGTTACCTTCCCGATAGGAGATGAATGGCCATGTTCTCACAACATATCAACAGCGAACGAGGCCCCCGGAGGCGCCGGGGACGGAGAGTCGTCCGGCTCGACACGGCGGCCCTCTGGGAACGCCTGGCTCTGCTGGGCCGCTCCCAGAACTGGCTCGCCCAGGAGATCGGGGTCAGCCCCGGCTACGTCTCATTGCTGGTCAACGAAGGGCGCGCGCCCTCGGGACGCATCCGAGAAAGGATGCTCAAGGCCCTCGGCGCAGACGACTTTCACCAGCTTTTCCGATTGGAGGTAATCGATGACGAACCGCAACCCTGAACCCCGTTTCGACGGGCGCTCGCTCTGGATCAGCGTCGGCGGCCGCCTGCTGCCCCTGGAGAACGCCGTGTTCCCCGAGGACTTCCCCCAGCGGCTGCGCCGCCTCAAGGAGGCCAGCGGCCTCACCTGGGCCGCCTTCGCCCGGGCCATCGGCGTGGACCGCAAGCAGGTGCGCCGCTGGCTCTACAAGGGCGTGGAACCCTCCGGCGGACCCCTGATGGCCCTGCTCCGCTTCGCCGCCCTCATTCACCGCGGCGGCGAAATCCTCATGGGCGAGGGCTACCACCTGACCTTCGTCGGGCCGGAGGAGGAAGACAGGAGCTAGACCCAACCACTCAGCCCCGGCGCCCGTCCCCCACGGCCCGCGCCGGCGGCCCAGCCACTGACAAACGCAGAGAGGACGGCGGCCCCAGGGGTTCCGCCGTCAGGAGACATGAGACAAGACGAAAGAAAGAACCTCAAGAATGGAGGGAAGAGGCCCAACGGAGACGCCACGGAGATCGGCGTGGTCCGGGTCTTCTCCAACCCCGGGCCCGACGCCGAGGAACGGCTGCGCCGCCTCCTGTCCCTGATGGTCAGGTACGCCACCAAGGACGCGACCTCTACCCCCGACCGGTTTCCCCAAGAGGAGCGTAGAGGAGAGCAGGAGTGAACGCCCATAACTCTATGTTGGCGGTATAGAACAGGCGACCATGAGCTATGTCGTGCCGCGCGCGCTTTGACGACGCCCTGCGCGTCGCTGTATCATCGTGGCAACAGGTTGGCCCGGCGATGGTGCAAACATCCCGGGCCGTGGCGCCACCTGCGTGAACAGGTGATGCGGTGGTATTGTACTACTCGCAGACCCGTTCCCGGCAGGGGCGGGTCTTTTTCTATCTCAACGGCATCGAACGAAGGGAGGAAGTCATGGCAAGAAGCACACCCCAGCGCCTACAGCACGAATACGGCGACCGGGCGGCCATCTACGCCCGCGTCTCCAGCCAGAGCCAGGACGGGGAGGACAAGACCTCCATCTCCGAGCAGATCGGCGAGATGGAAGCCTACTGCGAGAGCCGGGGGCTGACCATCACCGCCCGCTACCAGGAGGTGGGCCGGGGTTGGTCCAAGAAACGCCCCGAGTTCCAGCGGATGCTGGCCGACGCCAGGAATGGACGTTTCGACGTCATCGTCTGCTGGAAGTCCGACCGTCTCAGCCGGGGCATGTACCCCGCCGCCGCCATCATGGAGGTGGTGGAGGCCCACCGGATACGGATCGAAGCCGTCATGGACGCCATCGACATGAAGACCTTCGGACTTATGGCCGCCGTCGGCAAGATCGAGCTGGACAACTTCCGGGAGCGTTCCACCCTGGGCAAGCGGGGGACGGCCAAGCAGGGACGGGTGCCCACCGGCGGCCTGCCCTACGGGTACCGCACCGGAGAGGACGGCCGGCCCGAGCTGATCGAGGGGCAGGCCGAGGTGGTCCGACGCATATTCCAAATGTACGTCCACGAGGGCATGGGCTCCCCCTCCATTGCCGTGCGGCTGACCGACGAGGGGATTCCCACCCAGACCGGCAAGCTGCTGTGGCGCCAGTCCTACATTCACTACGTTCTGAGGAACGCAACCTACACCGGCACCTGGGTCTACGGCAAGGAACGCGTCATCTCCACCGAGGACGGGACCAAGGTCTACCAACAACCAGAGGATACCTGGATTGAGGTCCCGGTCCCGCAGATCATCGACCATGAGACCTGGGAGCGGGCCCAGGTATTGAAGAAGCAGCGCAGAAGTAGGGCCAGGAGGAACACCAAGGTGCTCTACCTGCTACAGCACCTGCTCAGGTGCGGCGAGTGCGGCCACAACTTTCACGCCAAGTCCACCTGGAGAACCTCCAGCGGTCGCGGCGAAAAGAGATACCGCTACGACCTGACCATCCCCCGCCGCTACTACAAGTGCAACGGGATGCAGAGCCTCCGCCTTCATTGCCGAGAGCGGCACTACATCAGGGCGGAACGCTTGGAGGAGCCGGTATGGAGCGAGGTGAAGCGGGTGCTTCAAAACCCTGGATTGATCGCCGCCGGCATCGGCTCCCTCGATTCCCAGGACAAGGACGGATTGGAGGCGGAGATCGCCCTGGCCGAGCGGGAACTGCGGAGCATCCAGATGGAGGAGGACCGGGCCATCCGGCTGTTCGTGTCGGGGAAGATCACCGAGAGCCAGCTTGACCATCAGCGCAGGTTCATCACCGAGCGGCTGGAGAGCGCCAGGGGGAAACTGGACGAATACCGAGCGCGGGAGGCTGGCGGAGTCGAGAAACGCCGCCTGATGGAGTCTGTGCTCGCGTGGGCCACGGAGATCGGCAAGGGTCTGGACGACTTGACCAATGATCAGCGCAAGGACATTCTCCAGATGGTCGTGGAGCAGGTAGTCATCGACCGGGACAACAACGTGGACATCACCCTGGCCATACCCATCCACGATGATTCCAATGACCCGGAGTTCCTCAACCCCGATCCCTCTGGGCCCGATTCTGTCGCATTTGTATCCGCCATATCTTGGCGTGGCAGTTCCGACGGTATTGGCGTTTCGTTTCTGCAAAATTCCCGCAACGGTTCTGTCCGGGGTTTGCTGGACTTGCGCAGTCTCGGCATAGACCGAGACTCTTTGTTCTGCGGAGTCGGCCTCGTTTCGCCTCGTAATGGGCTACCTTTGTATTTTTTGATTCTGAGGCTGTCTCTCTTGAAGAAAGTTTGCCTGTGTTCAAACTGCGCTTTTCTGGATCACCGAATTGGATTCTTTATAACAGGACCTCCCACCGAAAAGTTCGCAATACGGTACACATAGGCCCACTAGGTCAGAGATGAAGCAGGTTGGATGCCCTCAGGCAGCCACTCCCGCAGAGCCGCCGTCCGCAGCGACTACTGGTCGGGATCGTGGGGATGAAAGGGTTTCCTCAGGGAAAGCAGAGAATACATTGAACAAGATTCGTAGGGACAATACGCAACTGTCGTAGCAAAACTGCGAAATGCCAGTTAGCCGAAAGTATCGTCCGTCCTCATTCCTGGCCTCAATAGCCGTCGGTCCGACAAGTGTAGAAGTTTGCTCCGAGACACCAATGCGACGTCCGGCCTCACCGACGGCGCCGCGTACGGCGACTACTACCTCCCCCTCCCTGGGATTGTTGATGATTTCCTTGGCATGCGTTTCCGTTTGAGCATGTCCAGAGTCCCTATTGTTCAGAATCCTGACATCGGTCCCGGACCGGCTTTAGAGAGGCAGGTCAAAAGTGCCGAACATTCTGTTGCAATCGAAAAACAGCCGGGAAAGGGGACCGCGTTGCTGTTCTGCTGGATTGTGATGTGAATTAGTGAGTGCACATATCCTCCACAGAATGCTCACTAATATTTCGAGTAAATCCACAAAATATCCACTTATTCCCAGTACAGTGGTATCTAGGCAATGGGCATGGCTGTAAGGGGTTTGCGTGTTGCGTGAGGAATCGACGTATGTTTCCGTGCATCAGAGGTATCTACAAAAACCATACTGATTCCACTCAGCAATCCCTGCCTTTGAATCCCCTGGTGTCGGTTACCACCCAAGGAAATCGACCTCCTGAATTACCCGATTGGAAAGGCCGTCCCCCAGTTGCCAATCCCATCAAGCCACTTTTATACAAAGTGCAGAGAGATGTGTTGTGAACAGATTTGCAGGCAGGTTCCAATTCCTGAAACCTACAATACTGGCCGCCACACTGGTGGTCATGCTGGTGGCGCTCGTCCCAACATCCGCCCAGGCCCACGGCCCCTCCAACCAGGACCACAGCCCCTCCAGCCCATTGAACCAAGTTGACTCCCGTTTCGTCGATGTGAATGAAGGCGACAGCTTCGTGCTGTCGGTGAAAAATGTAGAGATTCACGAACCTTCCGACAACCCGGATAATTTTGATTTGCGCTGGTCAACATACCCATACAACCTCAATGTCCATGATTTTGGGTACGGATACAGAGCCAATGCCGATGATATTACGGCTGTAAATTGGGAAAGACAGGTCGGAACTTACGAGCAGACTTGGGTCGACAAGAAAATATCCAAAACCTTCTATACGACCGAGGACACATGGTCGGAGAAGAGGGAACAGTTCATAGTTGGTTTCAACCCTGCTACGGGTACCATTTCTCGTTGGTCAACATACTATGTGGTCATTGTTGACGATGACGGTCCTGGCGCCTGGAAAACTTGGGTGGCCAGTATTCCCGGCGCAGGCCGGGAAGATTCCTCCGACACTGACGAAACCCAGAGCCCATCCTTTTGGCGCGGTGACACTATCCTCATAAAGCAGGAATTCACCGAGGACGTTACCGTGAGCGGCGACGTTGATATTGGGTTCCAAATGGGAGAAGACGGCAACGGGGAAAGAAAGTCTGCCAGCTATGTCAGTGGGTCTGGCACGGATAAACTCTCCTTTGAATATACGGTGTTGGAAGGTGACCTGGATCGAGATGGCATTTCGATCAATGACTCAGACTACGGCGGCAGCGGCTCCATCGTTACTGAGGACGGCAACAAGAAGGTTAACTCAACCTACGAGGGAATGGACACCGACAAGCGGGTAGGCGGTCGGGCCTTTGTGGACGAACTGACCATCGAATCCACTCCCGCCTCCGGCGACACATACGCAGCTGGCGAGCACATCGAGGTGAAGGCGCGCTTTGACCGCGATGTAACGGTCGATGGCGCTTTCTATATGACCCTGAGGTTCGGCCATCAAAATGCTGATTGGGCTTCCGCCCGTTACAACCGTGGCTCCGGCACCGACACCCTGGTTTTCAGGCACACGGTCACGCCCGGCGAATACGACCCCGACGGTATAACTGTTGTGGGCGGCACGGTAGCCGCCGACGGCACGCAGTACGGGTTCGGCGGAAGCGGATCAATCACGTCATGGGATCCCATGGCCGAAGAGTGGCAAGACGTGAGCCCCTATTATGACAGGCAGGAAACCCTGTCGGACCACAAGATTGAGACCGTTCCCGTTGTAACCGATTTCGCAATCACCTCAACGCCTCCAAACGGCAAGCACTATCGTATCGGCGACGCGATCACGATCACCGCAACCTACGACCAGGACGTCACTGCGACTTCACCCCTGAGCGTTCCGGTGACGATTGGCACCGGGTTCCACACAAATACCTGGACGGCAAACTATTCCAGCGACTCCGGGGACAATAAGCTGGTCTTCAAGTACTGGGTCGGAGCGAACCAGCGAGACGACGACGGCATAACTGTCGCCGGCAGTGCGAAAATCCTGGATGACGGATCCATAACAAGCGCCACGAACCCCACGGTTGCGGACCGAACGGTCACTACGCTATTGAACCAGGCGGAACACAAGGTCTACGCATATTATCCGCTGGTGCAATCCGTTTCCGTGACCTCGACGCCTGCGGATGGGGAGACCTACCGCGCCGGTGAGACCATCGACGTGCAACTCACCTTCCAGTACGAGGTCGACGTGAAAGACACGCCGTCCATCAAGATACTGGTCGGTGAGGAGGACAACGAGAGGGACGCCGTATATTCCAGCGGTTCGGGCACCAAGGACGTCGTCTTCTCCTACGTCGTCCAGCCCGAAGACCTTGACGCCGACGGCGCTGCCGTTAAAGAACGCTCGAGTGGAGGCCTTGATGGCACAGGAAGCATAAAAGAGAAGGATACTGACAACAGCTTCGGCGGCGCCATCCCTGCCCTCGCCGACCAGTCTGACCACAAAGTCGACGGCAGGCCCCACGTCACCGCTGCGAGCTTCACGTCTTCGCCAGCCAGCAATGGAGTGTATCGCTCCGGCGAGACCATCCGGGTTACCCTGACCTTCAGTGAATCCATGGAAGTGGATGGCGATGTCACCATTCCCATGACTGTGGGTGATGCTGAAGTTGAAGCCTCCTACCTCAGTGGTTCCGGGACCGACACTCTCGTCTTCGGGTACGCCGTCCAGGACACCGACCAGGATTCCGATGGTGTTTCTCTGCCTGCGAAAGACTCAGACGCCTTCGGCGGTACCGGCGCCATTCAGTCTGCTGACGGAGAAGTGGCACCTGACGGCTCCACGCCCGCAGTCGAGGCCGGGGATGACCAAAAGGTATACGGCCTGGTCCACGTGGTTTCCCTCTGGGCCGACTCCGAACCCGGTGAAGACAACACCTATGGCAATGGTGAAGCCATAAAGGTGGCGGTCCAGTTCGATGATGATGTGACCGTAACGGGTCCGCCACAGCTGCAACTGGACCTGGGAGGCGAGACTAGGAGCGCCGACTTCCAGACCGCCCGGTCAGCCGCGGTGGATGACGAAGATTCCTCCGATTCGGAATCCGTGAGCACCACTGGGCAGGTCCTGGTGTTCACCTACACCGTACAGGCAGGCGACGAGGATACAGACGGCATTTCGGTAACCGGAAACGGCCTCAGCCTGAACGGCGGAGCTATCACCTTCCACAACGGAAAGGACGCCGACCTCGCCCACGAGGCAGTCACAGACGAGGATCACCTTGTCGATGCAGTAGCCCCGGTGTTGGCGAGCGCAAGCACATCTGATGATGGCTCGGAAGTCGTCGTCACATTCAGCGAAGACGTTCACATCAGGTCTGACCTGCGGACCCTCTTCGCCTTCGCAGGCATCGACACCGGAATCTACCTTCGCTCTCTGTTGGACATTTTCGTGGATGGCAACCGCCCCCGTATGATGGGTGCTTCCTTGTCCGGTGCAGAATTGACCCTCAGTATGGATACCCCGATTACCAGCGGTCAGTCTGTGTTAGTGCATTACGACAACGTTTTCGCGAATGAGGTCCAAGGACTCCTCGTAGACCCTGTCGGAAATGCCCTCTCAGAGTTCTCTGACCAGTCGGTAACCAATAACTCGACCCTGGACGATGATCCTGATGCCATATGGACTGTGGAGACCAGCCATATCGTCACAGTCGGAGAAGGAGAGAGCAGCACCCTTACGTTTACCCTCAGTTCCCAACCCGACGACGATGTGACAATCTCCCTCTCGGTATCTTCCGAGGATTACCTGAGCATCAGCGCCACGGAAGTCACATTCACCACCGATAACTGGGATACTGCACAGACCATCACGGTTACCGCCAACGCCGATGACGATGAGATCAACGGATGGCACGAAATTGTGCAGACGTCGGAAGCTGACGGATTCGTGGCCAGTCATATCATGGTGTTGGTGGAGGAGTAGGGCGGCATTCCCTGGCAACCAGACATGAGAACCAAATTGTCGAAGGGACGCTCATTGGAGAGATTGAAATTGATGGCAAAGTGACATGAAATGATTGGCTAAATTTAACATCCTTGCACTCCGGCTTCGTTCTCGACAGGCCGGAGTGCTTTCTTTTCGAATCGCCTTGTCCCCGGTTCGGCTGTCCCAGAGCCCAAATTTCAAGGGCACCAAGAATGTGTGCCACCGGACTGTCGAAGGCCAGGATAAATGTCCGGTTAAGGGTTGAGCATAAATGTCACTCTGTCTTGCCGGCACTGTACCAGAGCTTGACGAGGAGAGAGATGGCCAAGACCTCCGTCCAGGGAGCCGTCGGCATCCATGTACGTCTTGATGGAGGCCCTGTGGATCCCCAATGCCCTCTTGACAGCCCGTAGCGACATCCCTTTGCGCCTGGCTTTCTGAATCGTCTTCCGCCTCTCCTCCTGCAGTAACGTCGGTTTGCGGGAGGAGACAGTTGCGGGTGTCGGGTTGGCAGGCTTACCGCCGGTGAAACCCACTTGATGTTCCTAATGCGCTGCCCTTGAGGCCAGTGAACTGAGAGTCTCTGCCCAGCGCTGGGCCCAGAATTCGACGCCTCCGCACGATAGGAGAGGAGTGGTCGAACCTCCTGCCCCTTGCGGAGGAACACCGGACTCGGCGGCGCCTCCTGGGCGGTGATACGGCCCTCGTGTTGTAGCGATAGTCGGCCGTCCGGTGCTGCCGGCACCACCACGACCGCTCAGCCATTCCTGCAGCGCCGCCGGTAGCAGCAACTGTTGCTCGGGGTCGTAGGGACGGAAGGTCTTGCTCATCGGCGTATTCCCATGCCGGAGGGTTCTCCCGTCATAACCCCAGCACCATAGCATCGGCGTTTCTCGGTAACCTCTGGGCGAATGCGCAAGCGGTGGTTATCACATCGTTCGTGCCTTACCTTACCTGCCCTTTACTCCCCCAAACTAAGCGCCGCCTCCTGCTCCTGTTGGCAAACGTGCGTCGACTCCCTTAAAAGTACCGGCGAGTGAAGCCGGACCGGACTATAATTGCCAAGCATACTTGATGCTATTTTTGTAAGCACAAAGGTCCGGGGCTTGGACGCAGCGCTCTTGCTCTCACGCGACCTGTGGAGTGAGCTGGGACGATACCTCGGCCTGAGTCCATCTGTTGACATTGTGCGAGCAAGATCAGGAGGCGGACACACATGGAATTCTGGACTTGGCGGGTATCGGAGCCCACAGGCATTGTGGAGTTCGCGCGGCGCGCCGAGGCCGAAGGTTGGGACGGCATCGGGCTGGGTGATTCCCAGAGCCTGACCGGGGACCCGTATGTCTGCCTCGCGCTCGCGGCCACCGTCACGGACACGCTGGGACTCGCGACATCGGTGACCAATCCCGTCACCCGCCACGCCTCGGTGACCGCCACTTCGGCGTTTGCCGTGCAGCGCCTGTCCCGCGGCCGCATGGTGGTCGGCATCGGCCGCGGCGACAGTGCCCTCGCGCACCTTGGCCGCGCTCCGGCGCGCCTGAATTGGTTCGAAAACTACCTTGAGCAGCTCCAGTCCTATCTCTCCGGCGGCGAGGTGGACTTCCAGGGAGTGGGCATCCCGGACGACGCGGCACCGCTGGTGGACATTCTCACTCTCGCAAAAAAGCCCGAGGCCAGCTCCATCCGCTGGGTCGGCAATCAAGCGGACGAGCCCAAGGTTCCGGTCGAAGTCGCCGCCACGGGACCCCGAGTGATCAGCATCGCCGCCCGGCACGCCGACCGGGTGATGCTCGCCGTCGGCGCCGATCCCAGGCGCATCGCCTGGGGCATCGAGACCGCGCGCGAAGCGGCCCGCCAGGCCGGAAGGGACCCTGAGACGCTCAGTTTCGGCGCCTACGTCAATGTCGTCTGCGACGAAGACGCCGCCGCGGGCCGTGAGCTCAGCCGACCCTCCACCGGCCTGTTCGCCCGCTTCTCCGCCATGTACGGCGAGGTTGCGGGCCCGACGGACGAGGAGCAGGACGGGGTCTTTCGCGAGCTGCACAACAGCTATGATATGAACCTGCACGGCCAGGAGGGCGGACAGCAGACCACGGCCCTCACCGACGACTTCATCGACGGTTACGCGGTCGTCGGGGTGCCCGGCTACTGCGCCGACAGGCTGATCGAACTCGAAGAGCTCGGGGTGACAAAGTTCGGCATAGTGGGGCCAAATTTTGCCACAAGGACCGCCGCGGCCGAGGCGTCCGCCGCGCGGTTTACGGCCGACGTGCTGCCCTTGTTGCGGCCCTAGCCTTGGCATTGCCCGGTGGAGGATGTACGCAGGTCTAGGTTCACCCTCGCCGACCAAAAGCCCGGGTCCCTGGCCCCGGCCGCACGATGCAAACTGACGCCGGGATGGGCTATGTTGGTCTGAAAATCGAAAGTGGTGGTCTTCGCCGCCCTCTGCTCTTCGTTCGCCAGCTTCGCGAGGCTGTCGGTGTACGTGTCGGCTATGCGGAATTGCATGGTTTGACTCTTGCAATTTCCTGCCTATCTATTCCACCACCTGCCAATCATCCCTGGCAGATTCGACCGCCATCAGTCTTTCTTGCACGTTACTTAATCGCATTTGTAGGGGTTCTGCATCGGGGGAGTCAAAATACCTTCCGAGATAATCTCGCGCAGCCTCAACCACAAAGACACCCATTGAGCCGAGCAGGCCGCCGTCAGAATTGAGGCGGTCGTAATTGGGCACGAATCCATCTTGCTCGCGCTGTAGATGGTTCTTGAACAGATCGACCCAGTCACCATGAATGGCGTGTGAAGGTATTCTTTCCAAAATCGTATATGCCGGCCAGTCGTATCCCAGAAAGGTAAGCTTATCTCGAAAGCTCCCACCCCAACTCCCAGGTTTCGGGTTAATTTCCTCGACGGCTACTCCCGACTGCTCACAGGTGTCTATTATTGAGCTGAGCATATTTTGTTCTATATGAAGCTGCTGCCCAGCTGAGGCCGATATGTTTGCCTGAATGAAATCGTAGAGCTCTCGCTCAGCTACAAGGCTGTAATTAACGAATCTGTCATAAACTTCTTCTTCGTTCTTCAATACCAAATAACGAAGATTGACCGCCGACTCAATAATGCACCTGTTCAGTGCTTGAATTGTTTCCCCGTGCTCATTGTCCGCTGACAACTTAGCTATTGAAGCCATGTACTTGGAGATGCGAACTAACAGACCTGCACAAATGGCCTGGTTTCGCTCCAGTTTGATGGAGTCCTCTGCGTTGCCAAAATGAACGGCGCTACTGACGCAAACCAAGCTTGCGGCTTCCTTGTACAGCTCGAAAACCAATGGTCCAAACTGATCACTTGCCCGGCAGGCAGTCAGCATTTCCTCAGTTACGCCTACGGGTGGCCCCACCAGGGCGTCCAAATCATCGTAAGGTCCCAAGACAACTCCTCTGGATGTCAATTTTTAGGAATACCCTTCGAAGTTGCAAGCCATATCCAGACTAGATTGACCTCAGTCCACTACCCCACCCGGAACACTCTCATGACCTTATCCCCCAGGTGGTTGATCACCTCTACGGCTATGCGGCCCGATTCCGGCCTCGGGAATGGGTGCCAAGAGATTTTCGGTCTGTCCGGTGGTCTTGGGAAGGTAATCAATTGCATGAAGCTATTCTCCCCAAAACACCTCGTCCATCAACGCACGCCCTGGTTGACATTCTCCTCCCCGAACTGCACGAAGATGGAACCGAAGTCAGCCAGCACGTAAAGGCCTCCGGATCCCGGCCACCTGGCGGCCGGTGCCTCAGTGAAAATGGACCTCGGGCGCTAATTCACGGCAGCGGACTCCATCGCAGCCCAAGCGCCGCCGCGACGAGTGCCAGCAGCCCGCTGATGGCCGTCAGCACTGCCGAGACCTCCATTCGCACCTTCTTCCTCTCCAACTGCACCGGTATCGTCGAAAAGACCTCGAACAGCTCGTCCGAGCTCTCCGCCAGGTAGTACTCGGCCTCCGTCACCTCCGCGATGCGACTGAGCGTCGGCTCGTCCAGGCTCAGGAAGTTCCGCCCGCCGAACCTTCCGCCCAGGCTTCCAAAACCACCCCGGCCGATGCGGATGGACATTTCGTCCCCGCCAAGCTGCTCCTCCGAACACCTCAGCACGGCCGGACGGGTGGTGCCGAAGCCGATGGTGTACACCTGCACCCCCCGGTCGCTGGCGGCGCGGGCTGCGTCCAGCGGCCTCACCCCCGACGTGCTTGCCCCGTCGGTCAGCAGCACAATGATGTCCGGTTGCAGCCCCGCTTCGGGCGCGGCCTCAGCCCCCTCATCCCGCGGTCTGACCAGCGTCCTGACGGGCGCAATGTTCGGGTTCACGTCCGACAGCGCGTCCAGCGAGCGCACCAGCGCGCTGCCCACGGCGGTGCGCCGCGCCGTCGTCAGGCTTGCCACCGCCTCATGCAGCGCCTCCTTGTCCGTCGTGGGAGGCACGATGAGCTGCGCGATGCCCGCAAAGGCCACTATCCCCATCCGGGTGCCCGGCTCCAGGCTTTCGATGAACCTGGAGGCCGCTTCCTGCGCCACCGCCAGCCTGTTGGGATCAATATCGTCGGCGCACATGCTCAGCGACACGTCCAGCGCCAGCATCACCGTGGTCCTGCTCGAAGCCACCGTCACGTCGGCATAGGGGCGCGACAGGGCGAAAATGAGCAGCACTATGGCAAGCAGCGCCAGCACAAACGGCAGGTGCCGCCTCCATCGAATTCCCCCGGGCATGGCCTGCGTTATTAGGGACAGGCTAGAGTAGTGGACTGCAAACCGCCTTCGCCGCCTCAGGACCAGCACGTATGCCGCCACTATCAGCGGCGCCGCAATCAGGAGCAGCAGGAAGGCCGGCCACAGCAGTCCCATCACATGACCTCCACCTATGGAACCCGGCCAAACCAGAATAGAGAGAGCGCCCCGCTGACCAGCAGCAGCAGGGCACTGATGCCCCCAACCACCGACGTCACTTCCACTTCCCGCGACTCCACCACGAACTCCGTCTCCAGCTCCTCATACACCTCGGCGATGTCGTCCATGTCCTCCAGCCTGAAGTAGTCCCCCTCCGTCAGCAGCGAAATCTCCCGCAGCACCGGCTCGTTCAACTGCGTGAACAGGTTGAACCCCTCGACCTCGATGACCGCCCCCTGCTCCGTGCCGACCCCTACGGTATGTACGCGCACACCCCGGTCGATGGCCATCTGTGCGATCTCCGCCGGCTCGGGAGGGTCCGTGTTCTCCCCGTCCGTCAGCAGAATTATCATCGCCGGCGCGAAGGGCCCCCGAGGCTCCGACCCGTCGGCGTCCGACGCCTCCACCGACCCCGGCTCCCGCTCCGGCGAAGCGACGTTCAGCGCAGTCAACAGCCCCCGTCCCAGCGACGTCCCGCTCTGCGGCGTCAGCCGGTCGATGGTGGCATACAGCGCTTCCTCATCGCCCGTCGGGGGCTGCACTATCAGCCCGCCCTCGCCGAATGCCACGACCCCCGTGACGGCGCTGTCCGGACGCCGCTCGACCAGCGCCCTTGCGACCGTCTTCGCCGCGTCCATCCTCGTCGGTTCAACGTCGCTGGCGGCCATGCTGCTCGACACGTCCATCGCCAGGATCACGGTCCCCTCCATCCGGGGCAGCGGCAGCGTGACCTCTGGCCGGGCCGATGCAAGGGCCAGCAGCGCGACGCCGACCAGCAGAATTATAGGCGGGACATGCCGCCGCACGCCTGCCAGCGCTGCCGTGTCTCCCTGTACTCCGCCCAGCGTGCCCAACCTGGATGCGCTGGCGCTCCTCCTCCCCTGCAGGTTCACGTACACCAGGACGCACACCGGCAGCCCAACCAGCGAGACGAGCACCCATGGCCATATGAACGACACCGCTCCTGCCCTTACCGCCGCCGCGCCCGGCTCCGCAGGGAGGCGAACCGCAGGATTGCCGGAACGATTTCCTCCTGCGTGGACAGCGAGAGCTCGTCAACGCCCGCACGTTTGAACGTCCGCGCCAGTTCCTCTTCGCGATGTTGCGCCGCTTCCTGGAACCGCCTCCTGAATCCCCGGTCGCTCGTGTCCACGGTCATCTGCGCCCCCGTCTCCGAGTCCTCGACAAGTATCACGCCCACATCGGGAAGTTCAGTCTCCCGCGGGTCCCAGATTCGCACCGCCAGCAGTTCGTGCTTCCTGTTCAGGCGGTCCAGGGCCTTGTCCCAGCCGGGCTGGCAGATGAAGTCCGACACCACGAAGATGAGCGACCGCCGGCTGATGCTGTTGTATGCCGACTCCAGCAGCTTAGCCAGGTCGGTCATCGCCCCGCCCGGGGACGACTGCTGCCTCCGTATATCGTTAATCAGCCGCAGTACCTGGGGCCGGCCGCCCCGCGGCGGAATCGTCACTGACGCATCGTTGTCGTACAGTACGGCCCCGACCCGGTTTCCGTTCCGCGTGAGCAGTCGGGCCAGCATCCCCACCAGGTCCACGATGACCGACTCCTTGTGCCGTTCCGCAGCGCCGAAAGCCATGGAGGGGCTCAGGTCCACCAGGAACCACGCCGTTACTTCCCGGTCTTCCATGAACTGACGCACGTAAGGCGCGTCCATTCGCGCCGTGACGTTCCAGTCGATGTGGCGAATGTCGTCCGGCGGCTGGTACTCGCGGAGCTCCGCGAAGTCGAGTCCTCCGCCCATGAACAGGCTGCGATAGTCTCCCTGCAGTATCCCGTCCAGGCGGCGCAGCACCTGCCAGTCCAGGCGCTGCAGCACCCGCTGCGGCGTCTCGACGTCAGGAGACGGGACTGGCGGCTGCATGCTCACGTAAAGGCGCTTCCGGCATCGGGACCGCCTCCATCACCCTTTGCAGTATCTCGTCGCTCTGCACATTGTCCGACAGCGCCTCGTACGAGAGCACCAGCCGGTGCCTCATGACGTCGAGCGCCATGTCGCGAACGTCCTGCGGCAGCGCGTAGTCACGACCGCGCATGAAGGCCAGTGCCCGCCCCGCGATGATCATGTTGATCGACGCTCGAGGGCTCGCGCCGAACAGTATGTACGGCTTCAGCCCTCCGAGGCCGACCCCTTCCGGCTGGCGCGTGGCCGTGACCAGCTTGACCGAGTATTCAATCAGGGCCGGGTCCACGTAGATGCCGTCGGCCCGGCGTTGCAGGGCGATCATCTCCTGCGTATCCAGAACGGCCTGCACCTCCTGCAGCGCCCCGGTCATACGCTCCACGATCACGAACTCCTCGGTGGCGCTCGGGTATCCCACGGTCACCTTCAGCATGAACCGGTCAACCTGCGCGTCGGGCAGCGGATAGGTGCCCTCCGATTCAATCGGGTTCTGGGTGGCCATCACAAGAAACGGACTCGGCACCGCGTGCGTCTCCCGTCCGATGGTGACCTGCCGCTCCTGCATCACCTCAAGCAGGGCGCTCTGCACCTTGGCCGGAGCGCGGTTGATCTCGTCCGCCAGCAGCAGGTTGGTGAACACCGGCCCCATCGAGGTGTTGAACTCCCCCGTCCTCTGGTTGTAGATGCGGGTGCCTACCAGGTCGGCTGGCATCAGGTCCGGAGTGAACTGGATGCGCTGGAACTGCCCGTTTATCGCCTGCGCCAGCGTCTTCACCGCCATCGTCTTCGCCAGCCCGGGCACCCCTTCCACCAGCACGTGCCCCCTCGACAGCAGCGCCACCACCATGCGCTCGAGCAGGTGGTCCTGGCCGACTATGACCTTCTTCACCTCGTAAAGTAACCTCTCCATCGGCTGGCTGTCAGCGCTGGTGGTCATACCTGGCTTGCACCTCCCGGTTGGCTCCTGTCCTTCGGCTCCCGGCGTTTGGCTCTTGTTGTTGTGTTACTGGCGTCCTGCTACTGACTCAGCCCTCCGGCGGTGCGGGCCGCCTCGTCAATGAGCACCGCGAACCCGATGCCCCTCTTTCGGCTCCTGTCCTTCGGCTCCCGGCGTCCTGCTACTGACTCAGCCCTCCGGCGGTGCGGGCCGCCTCGTCAATGAGCACCGCGAACCCGATGCCCCTCTTTCGGCTCCCGTCCTTCGGCTCCCGGCGTCCCGTTACTGACCCGGCCCTCCGGCGGTGCGGGCAGCCTCGTCAATGGGTACCGCGAACCCGATGCCAATAAAAACGTCATCATCGGTTGGATTGAAGAGCCCTGTGACGATACCCACAACCCTGCCTGCCGTGTCCAGCAGAGGACCGCCCGAATTGCCCGGATTCACAGCCGCGTCGAACTGTATCAACCCCTGTCGCGGCTCCTCCCCCTCCTCTGGTCGCGACTGCCGTTCCAACCCGGACACCACTCCCGCGCTCAACGATCCCACAAGACCCAGGGGGTGCCCCACCGCGAACACCTCGTCTCCCACCCGGAGTGCGGCGGCGTTTCCCATGGTGGCTGGAACAACCAGCCCGGGCAGCGCGGCCGGCGCAAGGACCGCGATATCCTTCTCCGGGTCCGCGTTGACGAGGGTGGCCGATGTCCGCGTCCCATCCGGGAACCCGAGTTCGATCTCTTCGGAGCCTTCGATTACGTGCAGCGCCGTGAGCACATTGGCCTCCCGGTTGATGACGACCCCGCTCCCGAGTCCAAAGGCGTTCCCCTCGTCATACTTCTCAGTCTGCACGATCACCAGCGACGGCAGTATGGCTTGGTAGACCAAGGCCGAAACCGCCGGCGCTTGCGGCTGAGAAGCCAAGGCCTCCGCAACCGCCGCCTCCACGTCGACGGCCGGTGAATCCTCACTTTCTGAGCCGAACGTCCTCCACAGCACGAGGGCAAGCAACAGCGCTGCCACACAGACCGCGGCCGTCAGCGCTATAGTGCCCCGGCCTCGCAACACTCGCCAGGGCCATCCCCGGATTGACGGCCTCGAGTCCGACGGCCTGTCCGCCGTCTCGGTGGACCGGGCCTCGGGGTCCGGCCCGCTAGGCGGAATCGTTCCAGCGCGCGAAACGTGCCTCCTGTCTACATGCCATACGCCCCGCCTGCGTCCCTACCGTGAACTCACGTTATGGAATCCAGGATGCGGCGAGCCAATCCTATCACAGCACTTTTGAGGAAACATGAAGAGTTGCTTTCTCCGTAACCGCCGCCCCAATCCCCAAGTGCCCCCGCTCTCAGGTTGCGTCAAGCCAATCCTATTACAGCCCTAGCGCTCGCCTCCTTGCCAACCACCAACACTTCCCTTAACATAGTCAATGCTTAAGAACTAATGTGCGTACCACAACTCCAACCCGGCACTGAGGCCCCATGAAGTCCCATGCCAAGACCCAAAATCTAAAACCCTACGCCACCGCCCAGACCCTGCTACACTGGCCGGGCAGATGTCCCCGTACACCCCCGCAAGGATACTAGACAATGCAGCAGCCATTGGAGGAGAGGTTAGCCTCCCTCGAAGCCAACGCCGAGCGGCACGAACAGACCCTGGGCCGTCTGGACGCCATCATCGAGAACCACGACCAACTCCTGGATCGCCTACTGGCCAACCAGGAAACCCTGCAGGCCAACCAGGAAACGCTGCAGTCCAACCAAGAAAAAATGCAGGCCAACCAAGAGGCAATTGTCGGCCTGCTAGAGGAGCTGACCCGCGATGCGGCCACCACTCGCCGCCTCTGGCTCCGCCTTGCCCAGCGCTACGGTTGGTTGGACGACGAGCAGAACGGCACCCAGCCAGACACGCCCACATAACCGTTATAAACCGCAGCAGCAATGCTTCGGCTCCAGGACGTCGGCCCCCCTCGGACTGTCCCGGCGACGACCTGCGAACCAAGGGACGACGAGTTAAAAGCGTTGAACACTGGGCTCTAAGGAAACGGCAGAGCCGCCGAAGATCACAGCACGGGTAAGAAAATACGAAAAAGAACAGATTCTGCATAATGAATCGGAACAAAAGGGATTCATCGTGCAAAACCACCGCCCAATCCAAACACCCCTAACCCTACGCCACCGCCCAGACCCTGCTACACTGGCCTAGCAGACGTCCCCGTACACCACCGCAAGGATACTAAACAATGCAGCAGCCATTGGAGGAGAGGTTAGCCTCCCTAGAAGCCAACGCCGAGCGGCACGAACAGACCCTGGGCCGCTTGGACGCCATCATCGAAAACCACGACCAACTCCTGGATCGCCTACTGGCCAACCAGGAAACCCTGCAGGCCAACCAGAAAACCCTGCAGGCCAACCAGGAAACCCTGCAGTCCAACCAAGAAAAAATGCAGGCCAACCAAGAGGCAATTGTCGGCCTGCTGGAGGAGCTGACCCGCGATGCGGTCACCACTCGCCGCCTCTGGCTCCGCCTTGCCCAGCGCTACGGTTGGCTGGACGACGAGCAGAACGGCACCCAGCCGGACACGCCCACATAACCGTTATAAGCTGCCGCAGCAATGCTTCAGCTCCAGGACGCCGGTCCCCCCCAGACTGCCCCGGCGACGACCTGCGAACCAAGAGACGACGAGTTAAAGGCGTTGAACACTGGGCTCTAAGGAAACGGCAGAGCCGCCGACGATCACAGCACGGGTAAGAAATTTACGAAAAAGAACAGATTCTGCACAACGAATCGGAACTAAACGGATTCATTGTGTAAAGCCCCCAGAACCGCGATAGCGCCGAAGAATCCCCTTTCCCTCTGCGAGAGAGATAGAGTGAGGGCGTAACCCCCCAAATCAAACCTCCGCGCCCGCCGCGTCGCCGAGGCCGCCTGCCAGGAGTGGCCGCCGACCATGCCGCACGCAGAGCCCCACCCAATCCCTTCAAGGCCGTAGCAAAAGTGGGTGAAGCAGGCATCCGCAACGCAGCCTTCATGGACAATCGGAACTACGTGCGCCGCTGCGTCGACGGCAACCGCTGCCCCGAGCCCCGCGGCTTCCTGAACTCTCTGCTGCCACGAGCTGCCGCCGCCGGCCTCGTACGCGCCGCCCTGTCCCACGACGCCCACTCGTAGTGACTCGGCCGTCCAACCCAGCCGAAGGGCGATCAGCGAGGCTCCACCCCGTCGACGAACTCGAGCGTACGTGCGGCCAGTGCATCCGGGATTTCCACCTTCATGTTGTGGCCAACCCCGTCATACACTTCCAGCGTAGCCTTCGGCAGGTCCCGCTCCATCAGCTGCTGCGATTCCAGGGGCGTGATGTCGTCCTGCGACGCCGCGAGAATCAGCGTCGGCGTGGCGATGTCCGGCAGAAGCGGCGTCAGGTCTTCGGCCAGCAGGAACCCTTGCAGCGCCATCACCACCGGTGCCGTCGTCTTCGCCCCCTCATCCGCGTACCACTCTATTACCCCGCGCTCGGTGTCCGGACCGAATCGCTTGTCCGTGTCCGCCATCAGCCACGCCCGTGTACCTTCCTCCTCCAGTATGCGCCGCCACGCACCGGCGTCCATGCTAGCTCCCATCCGCGCCAGCCGCGGCGTCGACGCCACCAGCGTCAGGCTGTGCAGCCGGTCCGGGAAGTCGTGGGCGAACTGCAGGCTCACTATTCCGCCCGCCGACGCCCCCACCAGGTGCGTCCTCTCCATGCCCAGCGCGTCCATCACCCGGGCGATGTCGGCAGCCAGCTCCGGCAGGTCGAACCGCAGTGGCGACGGCGCCGGCGTCCCCGCGTGGCCCCTCATGTCGAACCGCACCACCCGGCGGTGCCTCGCCAGCGTCGGCACCCAGCCCCGCCACCGGTGCAGGTTGCCCCCCGCGGCGTGGTGCAGCAGCACCGGTGATGATGGCCGCCACGGGTCCGAGAAGTCGTCGTCATGGTAGTGGAACTGTTCGCCGTTGATATCCAGCATCGGCATTTGGCCACCTCCGCCTTTGTGAAAGGACGTGGAGGCGACCGGCTCACAGCCGGCCACCCCCAATCTCTTGGCTAAATTCTACGAATGAAGTGCCAGTTCATCGACACTCTCAGGCATTCAGGAAAGATGCAGCCCTTACCCGTTCCAGTCAGGTGTCCCGCCCAAGAAAAGAGCCCGTCACGAACTCACGACGGACTCAATAGTCACAAAACTGTAATACCCCGGTTGTCGGGCTCAGTACGGGCTTGGAGGCCGCTCTTCCTCGTCGGACTTGTCGCTGACGCTCGTCTCGATTTCGACCTCGGCCCCGTAGGCCGGGCGTCCCTCGCCCGAGAAGTCCGGCTCCGACGTCTCGGCGTAGCTGCCCGATACGCTCGCGGCCTGCTGTTCCGGGACGACTTCCGCTTCTTCCGTCAGCGGTTCCTCCACCTCGACGTAGCTGCCGGAGGTGCTGGCCGCTTCTTCCACTCTACCCGTGTAGGTCTCGGTCTGCGACGGCGGGTCCGCATAGAAGCTGGCCCGCTCATCTTCCGACGGCTCACCTTCGCTGGCGTAGTAGCCATCGCCTTCGAACGCTTCCTCCGTCGCGGGGCTGAGCACCGTGCCCGTCCCTTCGACGTAGGCCTCTCCCGACTGCTCGCCGCGGTAGCGCACGAGAACGTCTTCCAGGTGGTTACGAAACTCCATCGGGTCCCGCATCGGAAGCATCATTCGGTTTCCGGCGACCATCACCAGCCGCAGCCGCATCCCGAACGGCATCTGCAGCACCTCGGCGTGAGAAATCTCCGCCAGCGCCACCACCCGTGTCCGCGGCATCCCGTAGGCTATGACCACCCGGTCCCGGAAGAGCAAGTACTGCCGCGGCGTGGTCAGCCAACTGAACGCCGCCATCGCCAGTCCCAGGATAATGAGCGGGTAGCCCGACATAATGCCCAGTATCGCCACCACCACGGCGAAAATGAGGGTCAGGTTCCAGCGCGACGAGTGCTGATCCCAGTGGATGGGACTTTCCTGCTGCTCAGCCATGGCGATATTCTAGCATACGCCGTGGCTGGTTGGTTCAATGCCAAAACCGTTTTTGACATTGACTTGAGCCGCTGGTATGTTGATTCGCGGCTTGCCTTTCGGCCTTGCCGTCCGTGCCAGCGCACGGAACACCCTTCACTGCTGCGGGATTAGACCTTGAGCACGAACGAACCTCGCCCCGAAAACTGGGCCCACCTTATCGTCCAGGCGCTGAAGGACTATGATGCCTCCCTCATCGCCTACGTCCCAGACTCTTCCATCCACCGGGTCACCAGGATCATCGACGAAGACCCCTTCTTCCACCTCGTTTCGGCCACCCGCGAGGAGGAGGCCGTCGGCATCGCCGTCGGCTCCTACGCCGCCGGACGCAACGCCGCCGTCTTCATGCAGACCAGCGGCTTCGGCAACAGCATCAACGCCCTGGCCAGCCTGTGCATTCCCGCTCGCACTCCCATACCCATATTCATCAACATGCGCGGCGGCACCGGCGAATTCAACATCTCCCAGGTCCCCATGGGCCGGGCCACGGTTCCGATCCTCGAACAGTTCGGTGTGGTCAGCTACACCATCGACGACGACTACCGGATGGACAACCTGCTGGACGGCGCAATGAAGCTCTGCTACGCCTACCGCCAGCCCATTGCCATCTGCCTCACCCAGAGGTTGCACGGAGGGAAATTTGCGTAGGTTCGACGCCACCCAACTCGCGGTACGCCTTGCCGAAGACCGCCCCATCGTGGGAAACCTCGGCCCCACTTCCGATGAGCTCTGGCACACCGGCCATCGCGACCGCAACTTCTACACCTACGGCAACATGGGACTCGTCTCCTCCATCGCCCTCGGCATGGCCCTCGCCACCGACGAGCAGGTCATCTCCCTCGACGGCGATGGCTCCCTGCTGATGAACCTCGGCGCCCTCGCTTCCATCGCCCGCGAGAAACCCAAAAACCTCACCGTCGTCGTCTACGACAACGAGGCCTGGGGCCAGACCGGCCACCAGATGAGCCACACCGGCACCGGCACCGACCTCGAGCAGGTCGCCGTCTCCTGCGGAATTGCCAGCACCACCACCGTCAGCGACCTCGAGGAGTTCGAGGGTGCCCTGTCCAACGCCCTCGCCACCGACGGCCCCCACGTCATCATCGCCAAGATCGAAGAGGCCGGCTACCTGCCCATCGCCCCCGTCGAGCCCGAGTTCACCCTCTACCGCTTCCGCAACACCTTCGTCGAAGGCCCCGAACGCCAACCCCCCCACTAGCAGTCCCTTTCCGGTGGAAGAGTAGCCCGGACTACAACATGTCGACGCAGGAAGCCGAGGGACTGCCAGGCATAACCCTGTGGGACATCGCCCGGAGCCTCGGGCGTTTGGAAAGCCACGCCGAGCAAACATACGGTCGGATAGACAGAGCCGATGCAAGGATGATCCGCGCAGACGCGCGAATGGACCGGATAGAGGCACGACTCAACCGTATTGACGCAAGGCTAGACCGGTTGTTCGTTGGCTAGGCCCCACCCCGGCATCATCGTTCCTCGAATACAAAAAGCCCGGACGCATCCATTGCGTCCGGGCTTTCGTTTCCCGAAGTAACTGCCGTCTGCCGACAGACCGACCGAAAGGCTAGTTCTTCACGTACTTGTCGAACCACCCCAGCGTCCGCGCCAGCGCGTCCGCCGCCGCGTCCTCACGGTAGTCCGGACGCTCATTGCAGTTGAACCCGTGGCCCGCGCCCGAATACATCTTGAAGTCGTGGGTGACACCGGCGGCCGTCAGGGCCGTTTCTATCTGCGCCACGTCTGCAGGTGTCGGGTTGGCGTCATCCTCCCCGAAGTTGCCCATTATCGGGATGGTGGAGGCGCTGGTCCGCTCCACAGGCGCCGGCCCATCGCCGAACGGCACCAGGATCCGACCGCCGTAGTACACCGACGCCGCGCTCAGCCCCGGGCAGCTCGTCGCCGCCAGGTACGTGATCCGGCCGCCAACGCAGTACCCCACGATGCCGATCTTGTTGCCGCGCGTCCGCTGGTACCGGTTCTGCAGGTAGTCAATGGTGATGTTGATATCTTCAATAAGATGGTCGTCCTGCAACGCGCCCATGTGCTGCTGCACCTGCGGCATCTGGTCGTAACCCAGCTTGATGTTCGGCGCGTCGCGGTGGTAGAGCGAGGGGGCGACCGCAACATAGCCGTGACGGGCATATTCGTCGCAGACCTGCTCTATGTGGCGAGTAACGCCAAAGGCTTCCATGACTACGATGATGGCGGGGAAGCTGTTGCCTTCCGAAGGCGCCGGATGGCTGACGTACGTCGCCATATCCATCCCTTGCGACACCATTACATCTTCACTTTCATCAGCGAATCTGATGTTCTCCCAGAATGATGGCATGGAACTCCTCCTCTCCATTGTCCATAGTTGGGGCCCAGGAGCCAGACGACACCGTTCCTCCGTGCCGCAGCCCTCGCCGACGGGGGCTCGGGGGGCATCTACGGCCAACGTCGCTGATTCCCAGACTAAATGCGATTGGATTTTAGCAGATTCGCAACGGCGGGAATAGCACACGCCCGACATACTGCTTCGAGTTCTTCCCAGCCCTCGAAATACGCCTCCGCAGAGCAGTGTCCCGTCAGTCCATTATCGTCACCCTGTCAGCCCCTTCACCATCCCCCGGCACCGACTGCATCCGCCGCCGGAACGCGGTGTTGGCCCGGTCCGACACCCGCCTAGCCGCCCTCCACCCTCACCCCTGGCTTTGCATCAAAAGTGCCAATTGCATCAATAGTAGACTGGTTGCATCAATAGTCCGCCATTCGACCGTACCAGGAGCTTACCCGCGATTGCAATAGAATACTCAGGCAAGAGGAAAGCCCCTGCCAATCACAGGCAGGGGCCGATTGTAGGGAGCGGAAAGGGCCGTTGGGCTGGATTGTTATTTCCCTGATTGTCCTATGTAGTCTTCCAGTGCCTTACAAGCCTGTTCGGGCGTGATGCCTGCCCTTTCGCTGTAATCTTTCACGGAATTGCAGGCATACGCCACGGCCTCTGATTCGGTTAGGAGTTGCCATACCGAGTGACCCTCGACTTGCTCCACTCTGTATTTGTGTCGCTTGTTGTCCCAGGTGATGACCGCATGGCTTTTCCCGTCTGTAACCTTAACCTCCCAATTGGATGAGCCGTCGCACTTAGAATCGTCAACTTGGAAGGTCTTTCCGTTGAAATTGTAGTCCATCGTTTCTCTACCTCCGAACTCACGCACCTCGATGCGAACTACTGTGCTAGTATACATCATTCGACTTTGACGTTCAAATTTCCGTGGAGCAGGGCAAATTGGGCGCAATCGGGAGAGAGCTTACCCCGCTAATGCCCAATCCATTTCCGACTGATACTGCAATAGTACCTTTGGCTCCGACTCGACGGCAGGCCCGGCACCAAAGGATTCGGGATTGATACCGAATTCATACATCGCGTGAATCAGGACGGTGATGTTGTAGGCCAGAATCTTGCAGAGGGCTTCGTTAATCATCGCCGTGGGCGTCTTGCTCCGTTGACTTGGCGCCATCTTGGCCTTGATTGCGCCAAAGGTGGATTCGACGTTCTAGCGTTGGTGGTAGCGGCTCAAAAATTCCTCTCGATGCAGGTTGAAGAAATAGTAGGTCCGCTCCCCATTCCCGGTCCCGCGCATTGCATCAAAAGTCAGGGTTTTGGGCGACTTTTGATGCAATGCGCGCCACGCCCCCCAGGAAGTCCTCCTACCCGTCACTCCGTCAACCGCCGCCTCATCTCCTCCGGCACCGACTGAAGCCGCCGCCGGAACGCCATGTTGGCCCGGTCCGACACCCGCCTCGCCGCTTCCTCCATCAATGCCACGCCCCCCAGGAAGTCCTCCTACCCATCACCCCGTCAACCGCCGCCGCATCTCCTCCGGCACCGACTGCAGCCGACGCCGGAACGCGGTGTTGGCCCGGTCCGACACCCGCCTCGCCGCTTCCTCCATCAGCGCCACGCCCCCCAGGAAGTCGTCCACGTGGATGTACTCCGCCTCGATACGCCCCTCCGGCGCCCCGTTGTGATAGTTCCCCAGCGGAAACGCAATACCCGTCGTCCGGTACCCGTAGGCCGCGAAGGCGCTCGCCTCGCACACTCCCCCGCTCATCAGCTGCCGCTGCGACGCGAAGCCTCCCTCCCGTTCGTTCAGCGCCTCCCGCGCTCGTATCAGCACCGATTCCGCGTCCGCATCGAACGTCGACCCCGCGTCCCCCACGCGAATGACCGGCCCGCGCCCCTGCTCGGCCCCCGGCAGCGTTCGACTCGACTCCGCCGACACAATCAGCGTACCCGCCGGCAGCAGGCGCGCATCGGCGGCCAGCCGCGCCCCCACCAGTCCCACTTCCTCGGCCCGCGTGAACAGCGCATACACGTCCCCATCCGTCTGCTCGCCACCCCGCGACAGCCGGGCCATCGCCGCCAGCGCCGACGCGCAGCCCGCTAGGTCGTCCACCGCCCTCATCCGTATGTACTCCCCGTCCAGCTCGAAGTCCGTCAGGTCGAACACCGTCGCCGCCGGCAGAGGCAGCTCAGCGGCAGCAGCCGGGTCCGACACCCGCACCACGGCCTTGCGCTCCGACTCCTCACCGTGCGGCCCGCCGGTAACCGCCGCCGCCCTCCGTCCGCCAGGCAGCAACACCTGCAGCGGCACCCCGGCGGCGAAACTCGTCGCCGGTATGCCTCCCAGCGCGTCCGCAACAAACTCGTTCCCGCTGTCCCCGTGCCGCTCGGTCAGCTCGAACCCCGGGTGGTCCATATGCGCCACTATCGCCAGCCCCGGCACATCGGCATCCCTGCCAGGCAGCCGCGCCAGTATGTTCCCGAACTCATCCACGCTGTAACCCACGCCCGTCTCGTCGAGGATCGCCCTGACCTCCGAAGCGACCCCCGCTTCGTGGTACGCCACCGCCGGATGCGACCCCAACCGCGCCAGGAAGTCCAGCGCCTCTTCTCTCTCGTTCATCGACCACCTCCGTCCACGCAATTTACCACGCCCACACCCCCCGCGCCCTCCTTGCCATCCCAAGCGCAGCCCTGTCATTCCACCGCCCCCTGCCATCCCAAGTGCAGCCTTGTCATTCCACCGCCCCCTGCCATCCCAAGTGCAGCGAAGTATCCCACCCTCGCCTCCATCAGGCTCCGCCCTCCTTTCGCCATCCGACCACACTCGCCAAACGAACCGTCGCTCCCGCCTGCGCGGGAACCCGACCCTTGTATCCCCGCGCCCCGACAGCCTATTCCGTTCTGTAGCTATCCTCCAAAAAACTCTGTGCTCTCTGTGTCCACTGTGGTGAATTAACCCCAGGCCCTCAAGTCACTGACATTTCCCCCTTGCATAGTCCTGACACACATCCCTAGCATTGATGTATGGACCTTCACAAACAACCACGCAAAGGAGCCGACCGACCCCCGCAAAAACCCACTGTCCGGAAATGTCCGCCTTTGGCCGGACAAATCAATTTTCGTCCAGACTCCCGAGTCTAGGCAATCCCCTATCCCTGTTGCGAGAAGGTCGCAGGCTGCCCCTGAAAAGGCAGCATCCATGAGTGAACTCTCTGTGAAGCACCCGCCCAAAACCCGCCCGTTTCTACCCAAACTACCCAAAGGGAGCAGAAATAATGTCCCTCGCCAGCCTCCGCCGACGCGTCAACGCCCTCAACCGTCAGCTCATCGTCCCCCTCAGCATCGTCCGCCTACGCCCCATCGCCGAGCAGTACTGCGACGAATGGAACTATGCCGCCAGCGAGGGAACCGTCCCGCCGCCCTGCACTCCCGCCGACCCCGTTCCACCCAAGAAGACCCCGACCCCACTCGGCGCACGCCGACGCGTCGCGCCCCGCGTCAGTGCCGTCCCCCTCTTCCGCCGCATCACCGACGCCGGCTACAGCCTGCCCACCCTCACCGACCTCTACAAATACATACGCCAGTGCCGCGAGGACGGCGCCTGCCCCCAGCCCCAGGAGATCCTGCGACGCCTCTTACCCAAGGCCGTAGCCTGGCGCCTCCTCCCCAACTTCCCCCGTCTCATCGGATACTGCTCCGCGCCCTCTGCGCCAACTCTGCGCTCTCGGCGCTAAAACGTACCCCCGGGCGCAATCCTGTATACTGCTGCCCAGACCAATAGTTAGGGAGAATAGCCGTGCTGGAACAGTTCAAGGTAGGTCACGACGAAGCCGATTTCGTACAGGGCGACGACCTGAAGTCAACGGTCGCCGGCATATTCCGGCACCTTGGGGTACCCGATGATGACGCCGAGCTCGGTGCCGACGTCCTGGTTCTCGCCGACCTGCGTGGCGTCGATTCCCATGGCGTCTCCAACATGCTGCGCAGCTACGTCGACGGCTATCAGAACGGCTCCATCAACCCGCGCCCCGACTGGAAGGTCATCCGCGAGACGCCCTCCACCGCCACCGTCGACTCCGACCGCGGACTGGGCACCATCATCACCCCCAAGGCCATGAACATCGCCATCGAGAAGGCCCGCAACGTCGGCGTCGGCATGGTCGCCGTCGGCAACGCCCGCCACCTCGGCATGGCGTCCTACCACTCGATGCTGGCCTTGGAGCACGACATGATCGGCGTCTGCATGACCAGTTGCCCGCCCCAGGTCCTGCCCACCTTTGGCGCAGAGCCGCGCCTCGGCACCAACCCCATCGCCATCGCTGTACCTACGGGAGACGAGGCCCCCTTCGTCTTCGACGCCGCCACCAGCTCCGTCGCCGTCAACAAGATACGCATCGCCCAGCGCCTCGGGGCCGACATCCCCGCCGGATGGCTCGCCGAGCAGGACGGCACACCCATCATGGAGGAGCGGCAGGCCCCCGACGACTATTGGCTCCTCCCCGTCGGCGGCAGCCGTGAGGGAGGCTCCCACAAGGGCTACGGCCTCTCCTGCGTCGTAGACATCCTCGCCGGCGTCCTGACCGGCTTCGGCTACGGCGCTGTCCCCGGCCGACCCAACTTCGGCCACTACGTCGCCGCCTACAGTGTCGACGCCTTCACCGAAGTCACTCACTTCAAGCAGGAAATGGACGAGTGGGTGCAGATGATGAACGCCACCAAGCCGGCCCCCGGCCACGACCGTGTCATCGTCGCCGGCCAGCCCGAGGCCGAGATGGAAACCCTCCGCCGCGACGAGGGAATCCCCCTCCACCCCGAAGTCTCCCAGTCCATCCGAGACATCTGCGCCGAACTCGGCGTCCCCTGCACCTTCTAGATAAAGTATCGGAATTTCATCACGAGGGAGGTGGCCGGTGCTTGAGAGGCGATTAAATGACCTCTGGATGAACTTGCAGAGCAAGAAGCCACATATGCCGCAGTACTTGGAGGGTGTGCGCCTTAGTGGAATACGCGGAATAGATGACCTGCGAGTCGTGTTCGATTATCCGGTAAGCGTCATTGCGGGCGGCAATGCAACAGGCAAATCGACGGTTCTATTTGCCGCGGCCTGCGCATACCGTGTACCTGGCGCGGGTGTGAAGGACTTTGTTCCGTCCACACTTTTTCCATACTACCGCCCTAAGACAGGGGACCGTGAGGACGATCGGCGGGAAATTACGATCGAGTTCGATTATCTTACCCAAAGCGGGCGCCTTCCTATGCAATGGCATAGAGGTAAAGGGTGGAATCGTAACTTTCTGGGACGTAAGAACGTCCAACAGCCGGAACGGTACGTATATCTTAGGACTTTAAGCAATCTCAGCAATCCTGCTGAAGTGCGGGGTGTCCTCAGTATGTCGAGAGCGAATTCTGCTCCCAACGAGACTCCCTTGACTGCAGCACAGATTCAGTTCGCCGAGCAAATGCTACCATTCCGATACGAAGAAGTAGTAGCACTGTCAAGCGGAACCAAAAACCTCCTGTTCGCAGAACGAGAAGGAGGAGCAGCATACTCGGAACTGCACATGGCTGCCGGCGAGCGGGCTATCCTTCGTCTGGCACAGGAAATAGCTCAGTTGGATGGGGCACTGGTTCTGATTGACGAGGTGGAGGCAGGATTGCATCCATGGGTGCAACAATTGCTCATGTTGCAGTTACAGCAACTTGCACTTCGCAACGATCTCCAAATCATCGTAACTTCTCATAGTCCGATAGTACTCGACTCGGTGCCTAACAATGGCCGGGTATTTCTTGACCGTGACGAAACCGGCAAAGTTACGACACGGCCAGCATATCGCGATGTAGTGCAAGACGCGTTATATGGGCGCTCAAACGATTCACTGAATATCCTTTGCGAGGACGATACGGCCGAAGGCATCCTGCAAGGGGTTTTTGACGTTTTATATCCTCAGCAGGGCATCAAGGCCGATTCGGTTCGTATTGGACGAGACACTGGAGCGAATGAGTTTCCAGCCCATGCCAGAGCTTTTAGAAAATTCGGCCAAATTCATAACTTTGTTTTCGTTCTCGATGGCGACAAGCGCAACAGTGATATAGAAGACAAGATACGAGAAGGCTCCCGAACCACCGTTCCGGTTCTCTTTCTCCCAGGGCGTGACGCTCCGGAGGTTTGGGTCTGGGAGGCTCTGACACAACGCATAGCCGAAGGAGCTAAAGAACTCGGTGTCGATCAAAGCGAGCTTTTAGCTCGTATGGATCGGGCTAACGCCGTGTACGATTCGGCATCCGACAGCTTTTCCGAGATAACCAAGTACAAACTTCTTAGCTTGGCCGATGCTATTCGCCGAGATACAACAGACATCTGTCGGGTAGTTGCCAGATTGGAAACCAACCGCTCGGACAGCGATATTCAGCCCCTTGTGGGCGACTTGGAAAGCGCACTGCTAGAGTGGCGCGGCCCTTAAGGCCGAGACTCTTCAACACACAGTGGGTCCCAAGTCTATTGAAATATCTAATCCCCCTCACGCGTTCGGCGGACGCATCGTGTGCCACGGCGTGTGCTGCTCGTAGGCGTGCGCCACCTTCAGCACCGTCGACTCGTCGAACGGCCGCCCGCCAATCTGCAGCCCGATGGGCAGTCCCTCGGAGTTGAAGCCGCAGTTGACTGAGATCGCCGGCGCACCCGCCAGATTGAACGGCCTCGTCATCACCGGCGGCAGGTCCCGCGCCATCTCCTTCGACGTGATCACCGCGTCCTGCCCGACCATCGGAGCGCAGCTCTTGGACGTTGGCAGAATCAGTACGTCGACGTTCTCCAGCGCCCCCAGCACCTCGCGGCGAGTCAGCTCCCGCAGCTTCTGCACCTTGTAGTAAGCCTGCGCCGGCATGATGCTTCCGGTGAGCAGCCCCACCTGGTTGGAATGTCCGAACTCATGCAGCCGCTCCCGCAGCCAGTCCCGGTAGGTCATCGACGCTTCAGTGTTGATCAGCACCGTCGCCAGCAGACCGCCATGCACGGTCAGAGGCAGCGAGACATCCTCCACCGTCGCCCCAAGCTCCTCCAGCACCGCGCCGGCGGCGATGACGCCCTCCCGCACCTCGGGGTCGGTTACGTCGCCGTAGATGAGTTCCCTGATTGCTCCAACTCGCACGCCCTCCAGGCTGCCTCCCAGTGCTTCACGGTAGTCCGGCACCGGCGTATCCCAGGTGTACGGGTCCCTCGGGTCACGCCCGGCGATGGCTCCGAGGGTGATGGCCGCGTCCTCAACCGTGCGAGAGATCGGCCCCACCTGGTCCATCGACCACGACCCGGGAGCCACACCGTATCGGCTGACTCGCCCCCAGCTCGGCCGCAGCCCGACGATGCCGCACCATGCAGCGGGCCTGCGAATGGAGCCGCCCGTGTCCTCACCGAGGGACGTGGCGCAAAGGAAGGCGGAGGTTGCCGACCCCGACCCGCCGCTCGATCCGCCGGTGAACCGGTCGATGTCCCACGGGTTGCGGTTCAGGCCGTAGCGCTGGGATCCGCCAAGAGCAAACTCGGTCAGGTTGGTCTTGCCCAGCACGACTGCACCGGCTCTCTTCAGGTTTGCGATGGCCGTGGCGTCCTCATCGGGGAAGAAGTCGCCCATGAGTCTCGACCCGACCGTGGTCCGGATGCCCTTGGTCCAGATCTGGTCTTTGACCGCCACCGGAATGCCGTGCATCGGCCCGAGGTACTCGCCCCGGCCGATGGCCTTCTCCGCCTCTTCGGCCTCGGCCATGGCTTCCCTGCGGCTCACCGTCAGGTACGAGTTGAACTTGAAGTTCAGCGCGTCGATGCGGTCAAGGTAGGCGGCGGTCGCCTCCACCGGCGACACTTCCCGCTGCCGGATAAGCTCGCCGAGTTCCGCCACGGTCAGGAAAGGAATGTCCTGCTGGTCCATCAGGCCCTCCTGTGGCGACCGTTCGCCTTTTTGGTTTTCCGTCCTTGTCGCTGCTACCTAGTCGTCCTTCAGCGCGGGAATCACTTCCTTGCCGAAGAGTTCCAGCGAACGCATCGTGTCCTGGTGCGATAGCGGCCCGCCCTGCGCTTCAAGCAGTAGCGCGCCGATGCCCAGCTCTTCCTTGATGTAGCGCAGCTTCTTGATGACCGTTTCCGGGCTGCCCACCACGAGGTGGTACTCGTCCTGCAGCTCCTGGTAGGACATCTGGTCCAGGGGCCTGTGGCGGCGAAGCGTGTTGGCGGCAGCGCCGGCTGCGGAGAAATATCCCGGGGGAGACCAGTATTCACGGGGGCCCTTCAGCGGACCGCGCATCCGCCACAGGAACGCCTTGCCCGCTTCCTGCGCCTTTTCATCGGTTTCGTTAACGTGGGCACAGATCATGAAGGCGAACTTCTCAGGGCCGGGTTCCCAGCCAGCCTCGTTGGCGTGCGTGCGATAGTTGGCGAAGAGGTTGCGGGCCTGGTCCATCCTGGTGAGGAATGCTGCATAGGTGTAGTGATTGTCGGCGGCCCACTTCACCGTCTCAGGACTGCCGGTGCCTGGCACCCAGCAGGGCGGATGCGGCTGCTGGAGGGGCAGCATCCACGGGTTGACGGCGCGGTAATGGTAGTGCTTGCCCTCCCAGCGGAAGGGGCCGGGCGTGGTCCAGGTCTTTTTGATCAGGTCGTGGCATTCCTCGAACCGCTCACGGTTGTAGACCGGGTTGGTGTTGTTGGCCCAGGTCTCTATGCCGATGCCCCGAACGAAGCCGGAGATGATGCGCCCGCCGGATATGACGTCCAGCATCGCGATCTCCTCGGCCAACCGCACCGGGTTGTCAGAGGTGGGCAGCATGTTGCCCAGCATCAGGATCTTGGCCCGGTTGGTCACGCGGGCCAGGATGCCGCCGGTGATGTTGACCTCAACGTCCATGCACGACGGTGTGTTGTGGTGCTCGTTGATCATCAGCCCGTCGAAGCCCACGTCCTCGGCGTACTGGTACTCGTCGAGGTAGCGCTTGAACAGGTCGTGGGCCGTGGAGGGGTCGAAATATGTGTTGGGGAAGGTCAGACGCATGGAGGGGTAGTCGTCGACCTCGGACTCAGGGAAAGCCGCGTATGGAAACTCGGTGAAGTAGAAGACTTCAAAGGACATTTCGTGAACTCCGTTGGTTCTATTTTCTTTTCCGAATTGTACAGGCAGATCAGAATGTCGGCGATGGTATTAGCCAAACAGGGTTAATTCTGCGCCAGAAGCCAGTCCAGCAGGGCATCGGTGAAGGCCTCGCCGTAGCCGGGGCCGTGCCCGCCCCCTTCTCCTGCCCAGAGTTCGATGGAGACGCCCCCGGCGCATCCGGAGTCGAGGCGGTAGGCTTGAGTTTCGGCACCCGGCACAAACTCGTCCAGGTCCATTCCGCCGTAGGCCCTGGGGTCCTCGGGCCATTCGCAGCCGGCGCGGCTGGCCCAGCGAACGACCATCTCTTCAGCACCGGCGTATCCCGGCGCATCTTTGTCCGATCCTCCCTGGACCCCGTCGTACTGCACCACCCTGTCGTCCGTGCCGTGGATGTGCAGCACGGATACCGGAGACGCGCCCTTGCACGCTGCATCATCGACGTAGCTGGTGCCAGCCAGGCTCACAACGGCCCGGAGCCCGGGCAGGCCCTGGCATGCCATCCAGTAGGACATGAACCCGCCATTGGAGTAGCCGAGAAAATACACGGGGCCGAAGTCTTTTAGCATCCGGGCCTCGGCGACGACGTGGGACAGGTAGGCGAAGTCGTCAACGTCGGACTTTCCGACTTCGTATCCCGGGCCAGTGGGGTTCCAGAAACGCCGGCCCTCGTCGTCTGTCGACCCGTTGGGGAGGAGCAGCCCGAACCCTTCTGCTACAACTCGCTCGTGCAGGGGCAGGTAAAGGGCGTGGTCGGCGGAGTTACCGCCGTAGCCGTGAAGGGAAACGATCAGCGGGTTCCCCTCAATCGGTTCCAGGGGCATTACCAGTACTGCGTGTTCTTTCCGCTTGGGATGCTTGATGAAGTAGACCTCGCCTCCGGCTCCTTCGGCCAGCCTGACGGTGCGCTCGGTTACGTCGCCTTCCAGCAATTCGAGACGCTGTTCCATTCCCTTGGTCCACTTTTGGATAGATGGCAGGACCAAACTCACCTGGGACGCGACATTCTCCATTTCAAGCAGGCGCGAGTCCAGATCGTCGAGGCGTTGGTCGTTGCGGGCCTGCCCCTCTTCGAGAGCGGCCAACTGTTCTTCCTGCACTTCCTCGAAATCAGCCACCTCCTCCTCGTGTTCCCTGGCGGCCAAGGCTGCCTCCTGGGCCTGAACGTAGTCGGCCTGTTCCTGGCGCAGAGCGGCAAGCTCGCTCCTCAGCTCTGCGTTTTCCTCCTGAAGTACTTCCAGCGACTCTTCGAGGGAGTGAACATTGGCTTCCAGGGTCAGCATCCTGTCATCGGTGTCGGCGTCGGTTCCTCCGCCGACGCAGGCAGACAGGAAAGCGGCCAGCATGAAGCAGGCCGCTAGCAGGCACAGGTACCGTGGAGTTCCAAGAATACCGAGGCCAGGCATTCGTTACTCCAGGAACTCCAGTGCCGTCTTGATGAACTCGTCGGGCTTTTCCACCTGCGGCGAATGCCCGCAGTTATCTATCACCACCAGGTCGGAGCCGGGAATGCTATCCTGGTAGATGCTGCCGCACTCCACCGGAACGATGCGGTCCTGTCGGCCCCAGACCATGCGTGTGGGAACGTTGACCCGCTTGAGCAGGCCGCCTGCGAGGCGTGGGTCATGCATGTATGGCTTCCAGGTGAGGCGTACCGCCATCTCGCGGTTCAGGTCGGCGGTCAGCTGCTCCTCCGGCGAGAGCTCCCGGCCGTACATGGCGTCATAGTTCTCCACCTGGCTGGTGTCGTGGAACTGAAGTTCCAGCACCTGCGCCGGGCTTATGATGAAAATGTCGGTGATTTCGCCCTCTTGAGGCTTTACTCCCGCCGCACCAACCAGCATCAGCTTGCCGATGGCGTTCGAGCAGGTCGCCACCAGCTCGGCGGCGATCCAGCCGCCCATTGAGAAGCCGATGGTCCGGACCTTTTCAAGGCCGAGGGTGTCCAGATACCAGGTGTAGAAGGCAGCCATGTCAGGGATGCTTTCCATCCACTCCGGCCGGGGCGACTTGCCGTAGCCGGGGTGCGAAGGGTAATAGACGGTGTAGTGCTCGGCCAGGGCATCCACGAAACGGAGCCAGCCGGAATTGCCGCCGGCACCGTGTAACAGCAGCAGTGGGTCGCCGCTGCCGCCCTTCAATGTATGGACTCCGACTCCGCCTACTTCTACGATTTCCTCGGTGAACGCGGGCATGATTGCTCTCCTAATTAAACTCAAGTCTCACTAGGGGTTTATCCGATGTAAGGGCGCACCAACTGTGCGCCCTTGGTGGTTTGTTGCCTCGTTTAGTCGAGACTACTCAGCCTGCATTTTCTGGAACGGGTCGGTTAGTTCCAGTTCCTCCCCTATCTCACGTAGGGCGGGTAGGACCTCCTCGCCCATCAACCTCAGGCAGTTCATGGTGTCGGCATGGGTGGTGTCGCCGTCGTTGGTCCAAACACCCAGGATGCCGGGGCGCAGCTCCCCCAGCACGTCGCGCAGCTTGCGGACTACAGTCTCCGGGCTTCCGACGATCCAGCGGTTGGATTCCAGGATCTCATCGTAGCTGGCCGTGTCCAGTCCCAGGCCGAGGAACGGGTCTTTGCGAACACGGCCCTGGTAGCGGGCGACCCTGGGGTCCTTGACGCTGCCGCTGTAGCCAATGGGCATCATGTAATCGCGGGGCACCGGAACACGCCCGACGCCGATGTTCCCGGTCAAGAAGCCCTTGGCAGACTCGTAGGCCTTCTCGTCGGTATCCTGCACATGGATACGGCACAGGTAGCCAAAGTTCTCGGGACCGGGCTCGTAGCCGTTTTCGCGCGCAGTCTCCGTGTAGATGGACATCATGTCCTGGGTACCCTGCGGGTCCGTCTCCAGGTAGATATAGGGGTAGCGGCGCTCGGCGGCCCAGACCAGGGTCTCGGGACTGCCGAGGCCGGGAATCCAGACCGGCGGGTGCGGCTGCTGGATGGGCCGCTCGAACGGGTTGACCACCCGGAAGTGGTAGTGCTTGCCCTCCCAGCGGAAGGGACCCGGGGTGGTCCAGGTCTTGATCAGCAGGTCGTGGGCTTCCTCGAACCGCTCGCGATTGAACAGCGGGTTCACGTTGGCGGCCAGGCTTTCGACCCCCGTGCCGCGCACGAAACCCGACACCAGGCGTCCGCCGGAGATCATATCAATCTCTGCCAGCTCCTCGGCAAGGCGTAGGGGGTTGTCGAACACCGGCAACGGATTGCCAAGCAGCACGATCTTGGGCGTCTTGGTGTTCCGGGCGAGGATGGCGGCCTCGAGGTTCATTGTGGCGCCAAGGCAGGTCGGCGTGTTGTGGTGCTCGTTGAGCATCAACCCGTCGAACCCGACTTCCTCGCAGTACTCATACTCGTCCAGGTACTCGTTGTACTGTCGCGAGCCTACCATTGGGTCGAAGTTGCTGTTGGAGAAAGTGAGCCGCACGGCCTGGTTGGGGCTGTTGCGGACATCCTCCTCCGTGTAGTTGGTATAGGCCCGCTCGGTAAACCGCATCAGGAACATTGCTTCGTCTCCTTACGATCTCCCCACTCTTAATGCTATTGACTGTCGGGGATCAGTGATCTTGCTGAGGACTTCGCGACGAGGATGAAATTGCCTTCCACGCCGCAACCTATCCTACCCGTGCACCCATCGAGGGTCAAGGAAGAGACTGTGACAGATAGCGTTCCAACTTAGGTGGTTTTTAGCTACCCAACTCTTCATTCTCGCGATGGCGTAATTCCCAAAGCCGCACCATTCCTGACCTCATTTTCTGACCCGAAATGATGCCCTGCTGAATTCTCTCCCTTGCCTCCAGTTATTATATAGCGTACAATTGTTCTGATGCAAGAAGCCCTGAACAGCCCGATTGCCCTGTCTCAATCAAGGACCCAAAATGAGCCGGTTTGGTACACAACTTTACACTTTGTTACAAAATGTTACACCGTCACGCGAGAGCCTCCAGATTTGACAATGAGACTGGTCTCTCTCGACTGGCATCCAACCACCCGACTGGCATCCAACCACCCGACTGGCATCCAACCAAAGGAACGGGGTTTCGTTCCAGTCCAACTGCCCTAAGATTGGGGTTCGGCGGTGAAACCCTCAATCTAGGGACGCCTGATCTACCGGACCACCTGATTTGTAACGCTACCACTGTTACAACAGCTCTGGTCTGGTGTCACAGGGTCGTATGCTATATTGAAGTCGATTATTGTGAATGCCCACCGTCCGCCTGCTGCAGTGCGGGCGCAAATTAAACGGGGTTCAACGAGGTATCCGCCTATGGCAAGAGTTCTTGTATCAGATCCAATCGGCCCGGAGGGTGTCTCCCTGCTGGAGACAGGAGCCGAAGTAGACGTAAAAACAGGTATGAAGCCCGATGAGCTGCTGGAAACAGTGGGGTCCTACGAAGCACTGGTCGTCCGCAGCGAGACCAAGGTGAACAGGGAGGTTGTAGCGGCCGGAAAGAAACTGCAGGTTATAGCCCGCGCCGGCATCGGGGTCGACAACATTGATCTCGATGCGGCGACTGGAGCCGGTATCGCCGTGGTGAACGCACCCACCGGTAATACTGTGGCTGCCGCCGAGCACACCATCGCCCTCATGCTGGCCCTGTCTCGCAACGTACCGGGGGCCCATCAGTCCTTAAGGTCCGGCGAGTGGCGTCGCAGCGCCTTCATGGGAGTTGAGGTGCGCGACAAGACGCTGGGAATCTGCGGTCTTGGCCGGGTGGGCACCGAGGTGGCTCGACGGGCCCAGGCCTTCGGGATGCGACTGGTGGGATACGATCCATTCGTCGCCCCTGACTATGCCCGCCGCATCGGCGTGGACCTGCTTTCGCTGGATGACCTCTTGGCCGAATCCGATTTTGTGACGCTGCACACTCCACTGACCGAAGGCACCCGCGGGATGCTAGGCATGAAACAGGTGGAGAACATCAAGCCGGGCGCCCGCGTCATCAACGTGGCCCGCGGCGAGCTGGTGGACGAGGCCGCGCTCCTGTTCGGCCTGGAGTCCGGCCAGCTGGCCGGTGTGGCCCTGGACGTATTCTCCAAAGAACCTCCCGATCCGAGCCCGTTGCTGGAACATCCCAAGGCAATTGTCACGCCTCACTTGGGCGCGTCGACGCGCGAGGCCCAGCGCGAGGTCGCCATAGAGGCGGCAGAGCAGGTGCTGGCAGTACTCAAGGGCGAACCGGCGCGCAACACGGTCAATGCCCCGTTCGTAGCTCCCGAGGTGCACGAGGTCCTGGCTCCCTACGTTCCGGCGGCATCCATGGTGGGCAAGCTGCTGGGGTTCCTTTCGGAGGGGCAAGTTACCGGTGTTACTGTCAGCTACGAGGGGGAAATCGCACACCATGATTGCCGGATGCTGCAGGCCGCGGTATTGGCAGGGCTGCTGGGACCGGTGAGCACGGTCAACGTGAACCTCATCAACGCCCCCGTGCTGGCGCGGGAGCGTGGCTGGAGCGTCACCGACCAGAGCAACCGTGTCTCGCGGGAATATGCCAGCTTGATTTCGGCGACCCTGCAGACTGGCAATGGCAGCATGACCTTGGCAGCCACCTCCATGCGGAATGAGACCCACATCGTCAAGTTCAACGACTATTGGATGGATATCGTTCCCAACACGCCTTACTTGCTGTTCGTGGACAACCGGGATCAGCCCGGCTCCATCGGCGCGGTGGGCACCATCGCCGGACGACACAACATCAACATCAGTTTCATGGGCGTGGGACGCATAGGGGTCCGGGGTCAGGCCATGATGGTCATCGGCCTCGACGACCCTGTGCCTCCGGAGGCGATGGCGGAAATCAGGGCCTTATCCCACATCGAGAGCGTCCGGCTGGCCACCCTGGCAGGGTAGCCGACTACCGGGCAGATAAGGAGGACCGCCGTGGGAGACAAGATAGGCATCATGGGCGCGGGTGCGCTCGGTAGCTATGTCGGGGCGTTCCTCTCCCGCGAGGGCGAGGACGTCACGTTCATTGACATGTGGCCTGAGCACGTGGAGAAAATGCGGGCCGACGGGCTGCACGTCACCGGCAGCCAGGGTCCATTCACAGCGCCGGTCAAGGCTATGCACCTGACCGACGCACAGGGTATCACCGAGCCCTTTGATTTCGTGTTCGTCTCGGTCAAGTCTTACGATACCGAATGGGCCACGCACTTCATCAAGCGATACGTGAAGGAAGACGGCTTCTTCGTGGCATTGCAGAACTGCTGGAACGACGTGACCGTCGCAGGCATAGTGGGAGAGGAGCGCACCATGGGCTGCATCGCCTCCCACATTGAGGTGGCGCTGTGGGAGCCGGGCCACGTGACGCGGGGCGGCGCGGTGGGCCGCGACCACGGCCATCACGTCTTCCGGGTGGGCGAGTACAACGAGCGTCTTTCCCCTCGTTCTGCGAAGGTTGCCAGCCTGCTGGACTGCATCGACGGCTCATACCCGACCGACAACCTATGGGGGCAGCGCTGGGCCAAGCTGTGCCAGAACGGCATGGGCAACGGTATATCGGCCGCCTCTGGACTCGGTTCACAGGAAATGGCGGATGACCCCCGCTGCCGGATGATACGCATCCAGCTCTGCAAGGAGGCAGCTCAGGTGGGATTGGCCATGGGCCTGGACGTGGTGGACATCAACGGTTTGCCCGCTCAAACTTGGGCCGACGCCGACAAGGGTGACGTGTTCGAGGAGTTGGACGCCTTCCTGGCAGCCCGCGGCGGTCGCGTGAACTGGCTGGCTTCAATGGCCCAGGACGTGTACAAGGGACGCCGCTCCGAAATCGACTACATGAACGGGCTGATAGCCGCCAAGGGCAGAGAGGTGGGGATTGCCACACCGTTCAACGATGCGGTCATCGAAGCAATGCGCGCCGTGGACTCACGCGTCCTGCCCCAGGAACCGGAGCACGTCGACCGCGTGATGCGCGCCGCCGGTAGGTGAGCCCGCAACAGGCGTCTCCGGGTATATCGAGTGTTGCGGCCTGAGGTCGGGGTCAACGCATCAGCCCCCACTCACCAGACAGGAGGACAGCCATGTTCATCAAGGTTGAACCGGCCGAATTTTTCATGTACCGCGTCATTTTGGTGTTCGACCTGGAGAGCGCCAACTCGGAAGACCAGGAAGTGCGTGAATACATGACCGAGTGGGAGCTTGAGCCCAAGTACCAGCGAGTGGGCGACTTCGAGGGAAGCAACTGCGAGATTATGCAGTTCGGCGGCTGCTATCTTGGTCGGCACCTCGGCAAGATTTCGGAAATCCAGCGAAGCCACGTGGAGCGGGAGATCATCGTCTCGGAAATCGCCCGCCTCCTCGACGATGCGGAACAGCCTGTCGCCATACCCGAGAACCGCCGCGAGGAAATCACGCAGCACCTTGTGCATACATTCCATCAACCCGAGGTGTTCCAGCCCAATGATGAAGGACTCTTGGAAGCCGTTCTGGATGCCGAGGCAGTAAGAGACGCCGCCCGGGAAATAATCTCCTCAGCCTGATTTAACTGGACTCCCCAATCAGCGGCTAATAGCAATGGGCCCCGCCTTTTATTTGGCGGGGCCCATGACAGTCTTGTGGAGCGGGCGATGGGAATCGAACCCACATGGCTAGCTTGGAAGGCTAGAGCTCTGCCATTGAGCTACGCCCGCGAATCAGTCGGACCGGTTTCCGATTCCAACTGGCTGACATTTAGAATTATAACCCTTGCATGAGGCCCCTGCCAGTTGCGAGCGACCTGTCAATCGCTGCTCGTCGGCGCGACCTCTGCGCCTTCGTCCGCATTTCTAGGTAAGGTTTCCGAAGCTGCAGGTCCTCTGGACGTCGGGCCGCCTTGCGCGGGTCTGTTGTCATCCTGGTCCTCTGCCTGCAAACGTACCGACCGGTCGGTCGGGCTGAAACTCAAGCGCTCTCGCAATTGATAAACAACCCGGTCAACCTCGTAGTCTGGCGTTCGGTAACGGGACAATGCGTGTCGCAGCATCTCCAGGCCGGCCTCCATTTCCGGCCACACCACTTCCTGCACTCCCTTTCGTTGAAGGCCTTCCCCCTCGGTCCGAGCCCGAACGCGTGCGACGATGTCCAGGTCTGGCTGAAGGTCAAGCGCGTGCTGGGCGGTCAATTCCACCGATATCGGGTCGCCTGTCGCGATAACCAAAAGGCCAGCCTGTGGTATGCGGGCGGCTTGCAGCACCTCTTGGCGGTCGGCGGAACCCTGGACGGTCTGGTAGCCGAGCAGACGCCATTCGGACAGGGTGCGCTGGTCAAGGTCCACCGCAACGAAAGGCACTTCGTGTTCGTGCAATTCACGGGCCACCATTGATCCTACTTGCCCCAGGCCGCATATGACGACATGACCGAACAGTTGCCGTGGGCGGTGCTCACCGTGTGGGTCGCCAATGCGGTAAGGCCGCAATACACGGAAGCGGTTGCTTAACTTCGTGATCAGCCGCGAGCCTCCGGTGATCACAGGTGGGCCGGCGGCCATCGTCAACACTGCTGAGACCACAATTAGCGAATAGAAGTCGTGATCAACCACTCCCAGGGTCAGGGCGCTTGCCACAAGGATAAAACTGAACTCTCCAATCTGCCCGAGACCTAGTCCTGTCAGCAGCGACGTGCTGGGCAGATACCCGGCGAAGCGAAGGATAAGGACGGTCACCGTGAACTTGATGGCAATCACGGAACCGACTATCGCCAGGACCAGCCCGTAATTTTCGATTACGAAAACTGGGTCGGTCAACAGGCCTAGAGAGGCGAAGAACAGCACTCCGAACACGTCCCTCAGCGGAGAGATTTCCGCAAGTGCCCAGTGCCCCACGTCGGACTCGCTTAGCAGCAGTCCCGCAACGAAGGCCCCCAGAGCCGCCGAAAGCCCGACTTGGTTGGTAAGGGCCGCCACTGCGAAGGCGGTGGCCACAACCATCAGCACGAACATTTCCCGCGAACCCATCAGGGTGATACGCCCCATGGCCCAGGGTACGATTTTGATTCCAAGCAGGGCGACCCCGCCGATGACCGCCGCGGCCTTTAGCACGCCGATCCCAACTTCCTGTAACACGGAAGCGCCGCCTCCACTGCCGTCCAGCGCAGGCAGCATAGCGATCATGGGAATGAACATTAGGTCCTGCAACAGCAGGAATCCAGTCATCAAGCGCCCTTGCAGGCTGTTCAACTCCCCCATATCCGAGAGTTGCTTCAGCACAACCATAGTGCTGCTCAGGGCGCCTACCATCCCGAGGATGATGGCAGTGGTCAGGTCGAAGCCCAGAAGTAGTCCAACGGGAACAATCAACACGCAACACAGGATTATCTGCAACATCCCGCCGATGACTATTACCCTTCCCAGGCTGAGTAGCTCGCGGAAGGAAACCTCGATGCCGATGGCGAAAACCAGCAACACCACGCCCAGTTCGGCGAGAGTGTGTACGCTGCCCTCTTCAGCCACGGTGGCGAAGTCCAGCCATTCGGCGTCTATGCGGCCCATTCCGTAGGGGCCGATGAACATCCCCATGGCGAGGTAGCCCAGCACCGGAGGCACGTGAATGAGTCGGGCCAGGAATCCGCCTACGAATGCGGCGCAGACCACCGTTACCAAATCTACGAACAGGTGGTTCTCAAGCCCGTGCAAGGCTTAAATCTCCAATTCCTATCGCCGGACCCAAATTCATGAAATCAAGGCTATTATATGTTTACTGTCGTCCGACTGCCGCAGATAGCCCCCGTTCCCTTCACTGCACACCCACTCCCGGGAGCCGCGCGACGAAAACCCGTAAGATGGTTCAATGATACTACACCTGGCTACGCGAGAAGGAGAAACCAAATGGCCGTGGAAAGAAAAGACTACCCAGACATCGCCCCTGCAGGCCCGACTTACAGCCGTGGTACCAGGGCCGGGAACCTGCTCTTCGTCTCCGGATGCACCGCACGCGGCTCCGAGTCGCAGGGCAAATCACTGATGGAGCAGTTGGACGAGACTCTGACGCGGGTTGTGGGAGTGGTCCGAGCCGAGGGAGGCGTTCCGGGAGACATAGCGAAAATCACCTGCTTCGTCACCAGCATCGCGGATTGGCAGAACAATCCCGGGAAACAAGCAGAACTTTTCGCCCACCACTTCGAGGGGAAATACCCAGCAAACTCGCTGATCGAAATCAGTGCCCTTGCCGAGCCGGGTCTGGACGTCGAGATTGAGGCGATCGCCGTCTTGGAACAATAGAACAGCCGGCTACTCGGTTCGCTTCCCTGAGGCTTCCGAAATCCAGCGAAGAATGTTGTCGGGGCTAAGGGGCATGGTATTGACCTGCACATCGAAGGAAGACAAGGCGTTGGCAACGGCGTTTCCCAAGGCCGCTCCGGTGGCGAGGATGGCACCTTCGCCCGCGCCTTTGACTCCTAGCGGGTTCAAAGGCGACGGTGCGTCTTCGGTAATAATCGTCTCGATGTTGGGTATGTCCTGGCTGGTTGGTAGAAGGTAGTCCATCAATGAACCGGACAAGAGTTGACCACCGGAGTCGTAAACCAATTCCTCCAGCATCGCCCCTCCAATCCCCTGCGCCGCGCCGCCCACCGACTGCCCGTGCATCGTCAGCGGGTTAATGCAGCGGCCCACATCCTCTACCACCACGTAGCGCAGAACCTCCATCTTGCCGGTCTCCGGGTCTACGGCAACATGCGCTGCGTGGCTGCCGTATGAGTAGGTCCACTCCTCGATACGGAAGTACTCGGTGGCGTCAAGCGCAGTCGTGGGGTCATCGAACTGGCGCTGCGATTCGGCCAGGGCGGCCACCTGTTGCAGAGTGAGGCTCGACTCGCCTGAGCTAATGTCGCGAGACGTTACCGCGCCGTAACGGAGATCAAGGGCTTCGGGCGCGGTGTCGAGGTAACTGGCGGCCAGCGACAGTATCCGCGCCCGAAGGGTCTGGCATGAAAGGTGGATGGCGCTGCCCGCCATCACCGTGGCCCGGCTGCCGAAAGTGCCTATGCTGGCCGGTATGTAGTCGGTGTTCCCGTGAAAGATGCGGACATCATCCATTCGGACGCTCAGTGAGTCGGCGCAAATCTGGGCCATCACCGTCTCGTGTCCTTGGCCCATGGTCGTAATGCCCAGGTAGACCTCAACTCCGCCAGTCTCGGTCACAACCACCCGCGCGCCTTCGAACGGTCCGAATCCGGTGGGTTCCACATAAGAGGCGATGCCCACGCCGTGGTATCGGCCCTGCTCGTCAGGACCCCGCCTGGCCGTCAGATCGCTGTAACCGATCTGGTCTAATGCCAGATTGAAAGCGCTGGGGTAGTCGCCGCTGTCGTATACGGTGTTGCGCCCATCTAGACGCGTGACGCCGACGGTGTAGGGCATTTCGTCAGATTGGATCAGGTTGCGTCGGCGCAGTTCCGCCGGGTCAATGCCCAGGTCCGTGGCAGCGAGGTCCAGCATCCGCTCCCTGATGAAGGTCCCCTCGAAGAAGCCGGGTGCGCGATAGGTGCCCGCTCCCATCTTGTTGGTCATTACGCAGTTGACCGAGGCATGGAAGCTGGGGACGCGGTACGGTCCGGTCATCATCACTGCGGTTAGGGCGGGCACCACGCTGCCGTGCGTTCGGACGTAAGCACCCATGTCTCCGTAAACCGTCGCCCTGATTCCCAGGAGCGTACCGTCGTCCTTGGCTGCCAACTCCACTTGGCAAAGCACCTCGCGGGAATGATTGGCTGATGCAAGGTGTTCCACCCTGTCTTCCACCCACTTCACGGGACGCCCAAGCTTGAATGAAGTGAAGGGAATCAGGAAATCCTCGGCATAGAACTCGCCGCGAACGCCAAACCCTCCTCCCACATCTGGCTCAATGAAATGGATGCGCTCCTCTTCGATTTCCAAGTGCCGAGCCAATATGGCCCGATTGGTATGGGAGACTTTCGTCGGCCCCCAGACGCGTAAATGACCGTCTTCCGGGTCATAGCAGGCCACCAGTCCCCGGGTCTCCAGGGGATTGGCGGTGTGGCGGTTGGTGTGAAACTCCTCCCTGCGTACGTAGTCGGCCTCACTGAAGGCGGCCTCTATGTCGCCCACATTGATTTCGGCGGAACCGGCAAGATTGGTGCCGTTTGCTGGATGCACTACCACCGCATCCGTCAATGCTGCTGAGACGTTGGTAACGGCTGGCAGAGGCTCGTAGTCGACCTCTATGACGTCAAGTGCGTCCTCGGCGAGGTAGCGGCTCTCGGCCACCACGACGGCAACCGCTTCTCCGGAGTGGCGCACCGAATCCGCGGATAAGGGAGTTTGCAGGTAGTCGTCCAATCCCGGCAGAGGGAACACCCGCATGGGAATGGTCTTGGCGAGGTCTGCAATGTCTGCGTAGCTGAAAACTGCAACCACGCCCTCCAGGGTCAGCGCGGCGGAGGCATCAATGCCACGAACTCGAGCGTGGGCGTGGGGGCTGCGCAGGATGGCGGCGTGAAGCATCCCCGGCAGCCGCACATCGTCCAGGTATTGCCCGCGTCCTGTAACAAAGCGGACATCCTCCCGCCTGCGGAGCGGTGCACCGATGTACGACTGCGAGGACGTTTGATCAGTCATTACGGCTCCCTTGTATTGGATGGAAATAACAGAAACTCGCGCCGATGGCAGGGTCCCGAAGAGACTAATCCAACTTATTTGTCGGTCGGCCTTCGCTGATGAGGTGCCCCCGCTCCACCCCAAGTCGCAATCGACCATATTCGGAAGAGAATTCTGCTCCGAGTATGAGAATGATGCTGGCAAGATATGTCCACCCTAGCAATGCTATCACCGAGGCCAGGGACCCGTAGACTGCTTCGTAGTGGGCGAAGTTGTCTAGATAAAAAACGAATACGGTCTTGGAAATCTCAAACAGCACGGCTCCCAGGACCGCGCCAGGCCAGATGAACTTCCAGTACGTTTTGGTGTTTGGAATGAACTTGTAGATAAGCAGGAATATGGCAAGGGTGAACAGGAAAGGCAACGGACGGGTAACCACGTTGACTATGCTATCGTCCAGAAACTCGACTCGACCTATAACCGGAACATCGTGCGTACGCAGGATTTGAAGCGCAGCGGTGGCGGTAAGGGACATCAAAAACAACGGAGCGACACTCAATGCCATCACCAAATGCCGCACTTTATCTATATAGAAGGGGCGGTCCTTGTGTATGTCCCAGGCGCGGTTCACCGCCCGGCTTATCGCCCCGAAGAGAAGGCTGGCCGACCAGAACAGCCCCAGGAAGCTCACCACTCCCAGGAAGCCGCGAATGTTATCGGCGGCGTTGATGTTGGCCGAAAGAAGTTCTTTGGAGCCGGGCAGGTATGTCTGGAAAAAGGTGAATAATTCACCTTCAAGACTCTCTTTTTCAAGAACTAGACCAAACAGGCTTATGAGTCCAACTATCAGGGGGAACAGGGACAGCAAGGCGTAGTACGCTACCCCCGCAGCCATGTGGGTCGCATCGTCTGCCCCCATTTCCTTGGCTGTGCGATAGAGCAGATCTATGAAAGCGATTTCGAGTAATCGTCGAACCAGCCGCCTTCCCCGCACACGCAGCCGCAGCAACTCCCGTTTGTGCGCCAGTTGCGCCTGAATTCGCTCGACGGGAGCTGTCAATGTTTCTCTGAGGCGGGCCGAAGACTTTACCATATGTCTATTATAAGACAAGGGCGGGTGTTAACCCCGCCCTGCGCAATAGTCAGTGCCGTGAAGCCCCTTGACTAGGGAAGGCGGGCGGCAGAAAGCTACACCCCTTCTTCCCCAGTCCCTTAGTTTTCCTTCCTGTTCTCGGCTCGGAATGGCGCCCTCAGGATGACCGTAACCCCTCCAACCGCGCCGCTGACCGAATCCCTTACGGCAGTGGTGGTGGCCTCCCCGAACGAACCGGCGGCGCTGACTGCGCCGTTAGCAGCAGCTGATGCCGCGTCCTCAGCCCGTACGCCGATTCGCTTGGCGGCTTCGATGGACTCTTCCACCGCATTCCGGGCCACGCTGCCCACATCTCCGCCAACCTCGGCAGTTCCCTTGACCAGGCCCCGGCTGGTGTCTTCTATGGCCTGCAGGACGCTTCCGCCTATCTGGTTGGCTCCGTCGACCGCGCCATCGATCGAGTCCCGCGCCGTGGCACCAAGATCACCGCCGATTTCGCGCGAACCGTGGATTGCACCTCGGGCAGCGCTGAAGGCTGCGTCCTGCATCCGGACGGTTACGCTGCCGGTCGCCTCTATTGCGCCTTCAACAGCGTTGCGAGTTACCAACCCGACATCGCCGCCCACGTCGGCAGCCCCCTGGATCAGACCACGTGTGCTGTCCTCCACAGCCTGCAGGACGTTGCCGCCCACCTCTGCGGTGCCTACCACTACACCGGACGCGGTGTCGCGCGCCGTCGCGCCAAGGTCTCCCCCAACTTCCCGTGTCCCCTGGATGGCACCCCGAGTCAAGCTGAAGGCTGTGTCTTCGGCCCGTAGTCCTACGCTCTTGGTGGTCTCCAGGGTGCCTTCCACCGCGCTGCGTGCCACGGTGGCCACGTCGCCGCCAACATCGCTGGTGCCCTGGATGGCTGCCCTGACCGTGTCGCTGCAGACACCGACGGTCACCGTAGCCACCTCGCCGACTCCACGTATCACTCCTATCACGGCGCCCTTGGCGGTGGTACCAACTTCAGCTCCGACTCCGCCGGTCGCTTGGATGGTTCCCTTCATTACATCCGTTACCAGACCCTGGAATTCATTGAAGAAGTCCCGGGAGCCTGAAAGGGCGGTTACTGTTGCACCTCTCGCTGCGGAGACGGTGCTTTCCAGCACGTCGCCCGCCCCACTGATCGTTCCGGTAATGGAGTCTCTTATCGTTCGGCCAATGTTTCCCAATACCACAGTCAACCTCCTCATCTCGATAATTGCCCGGCCTTCTTCGGCCGGAAGAGACTTCACATACAGTATACTCGATACACCCTGGTTGAACCCTGAGGTGTCCTGTCGAGAGGAACACTCCTGGCAGTTACACTTCGCCTTACGTAGCCATCCGGGCGTAGACACAGGAAGTCGTGGATACAGCCCGTCAAAGAGCCAAGGAGGGCGGCATGCCCAGCAAGGACAAGCAGCAGTGGCAGGAGGAAACCCTCGGTCCCGCCGTTGCCCGGTTCCCTGAACGGCGAGATTCCTTCGAAACCGATAGCGGTATCCCCATTGATTCGCTGTATGTCCCCGAGGATCTGTCCTCTGATGGCAACGGCTACTTCGAGGGTATCGGGTACCCGGGCGAGTTTCCATACACTCGAGGGGTTCAGCCCAATGTGTACCGTGGCCGAGTTTGGACCATGCGTCAATACTCGGGGTACGCCACCGCCGCCGACACTAACGAGCGTTTTCGGTATTTGCTGGAGCAGGGCCAGACCGGATTGTCGGTAGCCTTCGACCTTCCCACGCAGATCGGATACGACTCGGACCACCCGCTGGCGAAGGGAGAAGTGGGAAAGGTGGGTGTGCCCATCTGTAGCCTGGAAGACATGGAAACGCTGTTCCAGGGCATTCCACTGGGGCGGGTCAGCACCTCCATGACCATCAACGCTACCGCATCCCTGCTGCTGTGCTTCTACATCGCGGCTGCCGCAAAGCAGGGGGTGCCTCAGGAAGAAATCAGCGGTACAGTCCAGAACGATATCCTCAAGGAGTACATCGCCCGCGGTACCTATGCCTACCCTCCACGCCCTTCGATGAGATTGGTCGTTGACGTGTTCAAGTATTGCGCTGAAAAAGTGCCGCGCTGGAACACCATCAGCATCTCCGGATATCACATGCGTGAGGCCGGTGCAACGGCAGTGCAGGAGTTGGCATTTACCTTCGCCAATGCCATCGCTTATGTGAAAGCCGCCCTGGACGCCGGACTGGATGTGGACTCCTTCGCACCGAGACTGTCCTTTTTCTTCGTGTCCCAGAACAACCTGTTCGAGGAAGTTGCCAAGTTTCGTGCTGCTCGACGTATCTGGGCGCGCCTGATGCGAGACCGCTTTGGGGCAAAGGACTCACGTTCCATGATGTTGCGGTTCCATACCCAGACCGCCGGCGTTTCACTCACTGCTCAGCAGCCGGACAACAACGTTATCCGCTGCACCGTGCAGGCCTTGGCGGCCATTCTGGGCGGCTCCCAGTCGCTGCACGTTAACTCACGCGACGAAGCCTTGGCCCTGCCTACCGAAGAATCGGCTCAGCTGTCCCTGCGTACCCAGCAGATACTCGCCTTCGAGAGTGGAGCGGCCGACGTGGTGGATCCCCTCGGCGGTTCATGGTATATCGAGAGCTTGACCAACGACCTGGAGTCGCAGGCCCTGGACTACATTCGTCGAATCGATGATATGGGTGGCGCAGTTGCCGCGATCGAAGATGGCTTCCAGATGAGGGAGATTGGCGACGCGGCCTATCGCCATCGCCAGGAAGTGGAGTCGGGCGACCGCATCATCGTCGGAGTAAACCGCTACGCCAACGACGAGCCTCCGGTGGAAGGACTGATGCGTGTCGACGAAGAGGCTGCCCGACAGCAGGTGGCTCGCCTAGAGCGCCTCCGTCGTGAGCGCGACGAGGGCTCGTCACAGGCCGCTCTGAGTCGTCTGGCCGACGTTGCCCGCGGTGCCGACAACACGGTGACCGCCATGCTGGAGTGCGTGGAAGCTTACTGCACACTGGGAGAGATGTCCGGCGTCCTGCGGGAAGCCTTCGGGGAACAGCAGGAAATGGCGGCGTTCTAGAGTTCGTTTTCGGCGAAACTGCTCTGTCGCCGTGCGAGTGCACTTGTCCAGGTGCAATTCACTTCAGGCTCTCGATTTCCCGACAGCATGGGTGCGTGACGACGATTGGGCGCGATTCCATACGGGTGTCGTTCATCCAGGACCAAGGCCTTCCACGGGAATCGTTTCTTGCGTGATAGCGATCGAATTTACGTGGCATGCCCGCTCGCGGCCCGGCAATACGCGGAAGGCGGTAATTCGAACCCGTCCCCTTGATTAATGGTCAGGCCGATCCAGGGCCTTGCTAGCTGAATTCCCCCTTGCCCTGAATCGCCGTTAGCCGTACAATTGTTCTGTCGAAAGACTCTCAGGGCTGCCAAATTAGTATGTCTCAATAAAAGGTGTATTTGATACTATCGTTACACAACGTTACAAAATGTTACACGCCCACGCGAGAGCGATACTGCCTACCCTCCCTTGTCATGGTATTGCTTCCCTTGGGCGAAACCGTTCCAAATCAGGTGGCATTTCCCGCAGCGTATTTTGGGCGGCGCCTCTTCAGCTCCGATTCCATTTTGGTGAAGGGTGTGAATCTCAATGGCCAACGAAGTGTGGTTGACAGTCCACCTGATTCGAAATGCTCCCTTTTTTGCGTTCGCCCCTTGTCAGCTTGAATGACCCTTCACTAACATGTATTGAGGCCCCGGAAAATCGGGCGGAACGCCAGTTTCCCCGAGGCGGCAAGCCCATTAACATCGTTACTGCCCCTTACGAACCCGCCAGTTGTCCATATCGTCGGTCAAAATGGTACGCTATGTGACAAAATGTTACGCTCTAAGGGATGTGGAACTCCTCGAGTCTATCCCTCAAGAACCACTGCGGCACATAATTGGAACCCTCCAACGGAGAATTCGCTTAACCATGCTACTAAACCAAATTGTAGAGAGCCCTCGTTGCTGGCGATACTCTATCTTGTGATGAGGAATTAAAATTTGCCTGTCCTTCCTTACCAGGCCGCAGCTGGGTAATGGTCAGTTGATCGCGAATTCTGGGCTCTTGGACACCCCGCTTAATACGACTGGCAGTTGATTGATTAAGTCGCCGGCGTATCGATTACAGGACTAAAAGGAGAACCACAATGCCTGACCTGATGCTTTCCGAAGAAGAGCAGATGCTCCAGACCACCCTGCGCGACTTCGTGGACCGTGAGATTGCTCCCAAGGCCAGGGAGTCCGACGAGCGAGGCGAGTTCCAGTGGGACGCATGGCGCGGTTTCGCCGAGTTGGGATTGACCGGACTGGGCGTCGACGTCAAGTATGGCGGTAGCGGACCCGCCGGATACCGGCAGGTGTCAATCGCTGCCGAGGAAGTTGCTCGTGGAGACGCCTCAGCGTCTGTCAGTTGGTTGGCTCACCTTGCTTTGGGCGTAGCTTCCATCGATCGCTTCGGCAGCGAAGAGCAGAAGCAGCGCATTCTGCCTCCCCTGGTAGACGGTAGGGGTGTGGCCGCCTTTGGTCTCACTGAGCCAGGTGGCGGCTCTGACGCAGCTGCCATGCAGACCACTGCTGTCGAGCGCGATGGCACCTATTTCCTGAACGGCAGCAAGATGTTTATCACCAATGCGTCGGTGGCCCAGAACGTTGTCGTGTTTGCTACCCAGGATCGCAGCCAGGGCTACAGGGGTGTAAGCGCTTTCGTCGTCGACAAGGGCTCCCCAGGGCTCACCATCAACCCCATGCATGGAAAGCTGGGGATGCGCAGTTCCACCACCGACGAAATAGTCTTCCAGGACACGCCGGTTTCCAGCGAGAACCTTCTGGGCGAGGAAGGACGCGGATTCAATCAGGCAATGGAAATCCTTACCTCCAGCCGCATAATCATCGCCGCCCAGAGCACCGGTATCGGACAGTCGGCCCTCGAGGCCGCTTTGCGCTATGCCCAGCAACGCGAGACCTTCGGCCAGCCCATAGCCCAGCATCAGGCGGTCCAGTTCATGCTGGCTGACATGGCTGCCGAGGTCCACGCTGCCCGCGTGATCACCATGAACGCTGCCACCCTGAAGGACGCCGGGCAGCCCTTCTTGCAGGAAGCTTCCATTGCCAAGCTGATGGCGTCTGAGATGTGCATCCGCGTGGCGGATAAGGCCCTTCAGATTCACGGTGGCTCAGGGTATTTCCAGGAAGCCGGTGTCGAGCGAATCCTGCGGGACGCCCGCGTTACAACCATCTATGAGGGCACCTCTGAAGTACAGAGGCTGTTGATTGCGCGCCAACTCCTGAAGGACTACGCTATCTAGGCTGGACCGGCTTCAGCTGTAAAACGACCTTGGGATCGACGACAAAGGCTAAGACAGAGCACCATGCAGAATAACGAACGCCCCATCCGGGTGTTGGTCGCCAAGCCCGGACTCGACGGACACGACCGAGGCGCAAAGGTCATCGCCCGCGCACTCCGCGACGCAGGGATGGAAGTCATATACACCGGGATTAGACAGAGTCCCCAGATGATCGTGCAGGCCGCTGCTCAGGAAGATGTGGACGTCCTCGGCTTGAGTATCCTCTCCGGGGCGCACCTTGAAATATTGCCGGAAGTGATGACCCTGCTGCAAGGCGAGGGAATGGACGAAGTTGTGGTCGTGGTCGGAGGCATCATACCCGCCGTGGACCGCCAGCCCCTGAAAGACCTCGGCATCACCGAGGTGTTCGGTCCCGGAACATCTACGGGCGATATAGTCGAGTTCATACGGGAGTCGATGGCCGGGAAGGTGTAGATCGCGGCTATCACATCTTGTACGGGTTAGGGATGAGCTCTGAGCCGGTCCCAGGCTCGATTAAATGCGGACGGCGCCTGACGTAAGGGCGCCAGCCCGGACGATGCCATTGGAAACTCTCCTGTTCGCCATCGGAACTCTTGCTCCTCTGCTGCTGATATTAGTAGTGGTCCATGAGTTGGGCCACTTCGCGACAGCCCGCGCCATTGGGGTGAAGGTGCTGGAGTTCGGCGTGGGGTTTCCGCCTAGGGTGTTCGGCGTCTACACAGGCCGCACAGAGGTATTGCTGCACACCAGTACACGCTACATCGGTCTGGAAGGCCCTCAGTCTTTGCGCCCAGGGCAGCAAGTCAAGGTAGCCTCCATTGAAGAAGAGGATCTGGGGCTTGTGGCTGTCGAGGTGGAACTGCATCGAAAGCGGGAATCCAACGAGGAACCTAGCCATTTTGACCGGCCCGTGGACCACCTGCTTTGGCACGAGGGCAAGATACGCTCCGTCAACGGTGGTTCCATCGAGTTGGCAGACATGCTCTACTCGGTCAACCTCATTCCATTGGGCGGGTTCGTGCGGCTTGCAGGGGAAAACAACCCGACCGTCCCGCGAAGTTTGGCCTCAAAGTCTCCCAGCGCCCGCGTCATGGTGTTGGCCGCTGGGGCAGTGATGAACGCAGTGCTGCCCCTTTTGATCTTCACGATCATGTTCATGTTGCCGCAGGAAGAGGCAGTCGGCCGTCTGGCTGTGAAGGAAGTGGTCGACGACAGCCCTGCAGCGCAAGCCGGAGTCAGGTCCGGAGACATTTTCGTCCTGGCAAACGGGCAAGTTATCCAGAACCGCACAGACCTGACCCGAGAGATCAACCTCAACGGCGGAGCACATTTGGCGGCTCAGATCGAGCGCGAAGGGCGGTTGCAGGAACTGATTCTTACTCCCGCATTCAATACCCGCAGTAGCCAATGGCAGATCGGTGTCGCTGTCGACCTTAACGAAGCGCGTACTGTCAGCAGTTCGATGCCGTTGTGGGAGGCCATCCCCGCGAGCGTCAGCGGCACGTGGGACCTGATGGTGCTGCTTAAGCAGTCGATCGGTGGAATGATCTCCCACGGCGCGGCCCCGCAGCTGTCTGGCCCTGTCGGCATTGCTCAAATGACGGGAGAGATAAGCCGCGAGGGAGGATTCATCGGTTGGCTCACCGTGGGAATCCTGCTGAGCGTCAACCTCGCCATCATCAACATTCTGCCCTTCCCTATGCTGGACGGCGGGCGCATCGTCTTCGTGGTTATAGAATGGATTCGCCGTGGCAAGCGCATCTCCTCCGAAAAAGAGAACCTTGTTCACCTGATCGGCTTGGTCGTCCTAGTGGGTGGCATAGCCGCCATCACCATCAACGACGTGAGCCGCATCATCGACGGTGTCAGCGTCTTCAGCGGATAGCCGGGGCAATCAGTGCCCCGGCTATCGCAATGGTTACCATTCCCTTGTCGTATTGAAGAGAGCCCTTTCGGTTCTCTCGGGGCAACAACCGGCCTTCGTTACTCCTGAATCTGGAACAAGTTCACCGCGTAGAGTCCCGTGTTGCCGGCGCTTTGCCAGGGGGTGCCAATCTCCACCTTGTAAGAGCCTGGCTCGTAGTGGTCAACTACCGATGGGACCGGATCAGTCTCCGCGTGGTGCCTGAGACGCCCATCTCCAAAATAGGTGGCCCAGATACCGACGGACTCGGGTCCTCCGGTCACCGAGACCTCATACGTCCCTTCTTCATCAATCACAAACCGGAAGAAGTCGCGGTCGTCCAGGGATTCCAGGCCCCGCATCGGCCTTGCATGTCCCTCTTGGCTTTTCCACCAGTCCCAGTCGTTCAGCCCTGGATCGTCTGGGGAGACGTCCGAGTCTATGCAGGCGGTGATGGATTCTCCAGGGTGCAGCGTTACATCCCGGACCGTCTTGTAATCGTCGGAGAAGTCGTCCGCGCGGATTGAGAGGGTGTAGAAGCCCAGGTAGTCAGGTGCCTGTGCTCCTGAACCCACGGCGATGTAATAGGTGCCATCGTCTTGGGGCGTGAATTGGGCGCGCGCCCAGTTGCCGGTGAACCCGCCCTGGTCGTGTTCGCCCAGCACCTGCACACCCTCTTCGTTCACGATTTCCAGTATGGAGGGATCAATCAGGTGGTTATCTACATACTGGATGAAGTAAGGTTCTTCAGGGCCCGGCCCTGCCAGATCCATAGCACTCACGAGCTCGATAATGTAGTCCTCTCCGGCCACGGCCTCAAAGAAATACCAGTCGCGGCCCTCGTCCTCGGCGGTGAGCTCTCCGTCAATCTTGCCGAGCAGGTTCGGCTCGATGTCGATAGCGCTTTCAGCCCATTCAGGCCTGTCTGGCTCCACCGGCGGGTCGGGCTCCACGGTTGAAGGTTCCCCGACGTCCGCTTGCACGACCGCATGGTCAGGATCGTCCCCAAGGCCGTGAAAGATGCGGTTCAGCCGTCCGTCGTCAGAGTTGACGGGCCACAGCCCGCCGTCGCGGGTGTCCACGTTGTAGTACATGCCCGTTCCTGGACCGCCGGCCTCGATGCTGATGCCATCAAGGTCTACGTCGTCAGGCTGCACCGTGTAGCCGAAGACTATGTTGTCGGTGCCGTCACCCCAGACGACATTGGCGACCCTGCGGTTTTCGCCGATCTGCAGGTACAGCCCGGCGTAGTCGGTCTGCTCTCCCGTCTCCGGGTTTTTGGTGGTTACGGGGTGGGTGAACTTGGCAGTGACCAGGATCTGGTCGCCGGCGGTATAGCCGGTTACCGTCTCGCCGCCGACATCATCCACGGTAATTTCCCGGGGAATCGACCGGAACTCGAGGTCGTATATGCCGACGCCGTCGTCGTCCCTGATGGTGATATCGCAATGGTCGTCGTTGCCGTTGTCGTTGGAGTTGTTGAACTTCACCCTGTAGGTCTCGTCGATTTCGGGGTAATTGTCCTCCCGGGTATGGAAGTCGCGGCCCATCTTGCCGACTCTCGACTGATACCCGTTGCTGGCCTGCCGTTCGGCATACATGTACTCGTAGTCGGTCTCGTCGGCTGTTCCGGCCTCGGTGTACCAGAAGACTCTCATTTTCTTGTAGGGTGCGGTGTGATCCTTGTATTTCTTGCGGACCACCAGCCTAAAGTCATCGCCTTCTTCCACCGGATTTTCCACGCATTCCATGAATAGCCAGGGCTCGCTGCTCTCGGCGTGGGCTAGAGGAGGAGGAATGAGTGTGCCGAAAGTCAGGATTAGCGCAATGATGCCAACGAAGCCCAGCAATGTTATAGTGCCCTTTCTTCTCCCAAAATCTACCAATAATTCCTCTAGTCCCGCTCTTGCCGTCGTCATTTCTTTTGACCCTCCTACCGTCTGCGTAATCGAGAAAAGGTGAATTAGCTCAAGAATATCGACTCAGCTAATAACGTTTATTCACCATTCTTTTATTAGTAGTACGGGAAGGTGGATTGATTCGGATGCCGGAGGCCGACGGGAGGAAGCGGCGAGCCGGGGTCGAAACGGCTGTGCGATTGCTGGAATGAGCAGCGGCTTTCGTGTAACATACTCGAGAGATTTACATTGGCTGGCTAGGTAGTCTGGGCCGGTCATTGGGGGCTGTAGAAATGACAAAGAGACGGCCAACCAAACCGGTCTACGTCGGTGGCGTCAAGGTCGGCGGGGATGCCGAGATCACCGTCCAGTCCATGACCAAGACCGACACGCGGGATGTTGCGGCAACAGTACGGCAGATCCATGAGTTGGAAGAGGCGGGGTGCGACATCATCCGGTCTGCCGTTCCGGATATGGACGCCGCTATCGCTATGGGCGAGATCAAGAAGCAAATCAACATCCCGCTCATTGCCGATATTCACTTTCACTACCAGCTTGCCCTCAAGTGCCTGGAAGGGGGTGTCGACTGCCTGCGACTGAACCCCGGCAACCTGCGAAACGAGGACCAGGTGCGGGAGGTTGCGGCTGCGGCGAAGGTACAGAGCGTGCCCATACGCATCGGAGTCAACTTTGGCAGCCTGCCCCCGGTGGGCGGGATTGGCCGGACGCGGGGCTTCTCCCGGCACATGGACCTGGTCAACAAACTGCCCAAGGCCGGCGAGGCCAACGAGGGCGAATACAGCGTCGTTGACCACATGGTGGCAACCGCCCTGTGGGAGATCAGCCTGCTGGAAGACCAGGACTTCGACCAGATAAAGATTTCGATGAAAGCCTTTGACGTGCCGACTACCGTGGAGGCCTACGCCAAGCTGGCCGAGCTGGTGCCGTATCCCTTCCACCTGGGCATCACGGAGGCCGGCACCAAGACATCGGGCTCCATCCGGACGGCGGTCGGGCTAGGTGTGTTGCTGTACAACGGCATCGGCGACACGATTCGGGTGTCGCTGAGCGACGACTCGGTGGACGAGGTTATCGCAGGGTACGAGATACTGAAGTCGCTGAACCTGCGGAGCAAGGGCGCGGTGCTGGTGGCCTGTCCAAGCTGCGGACGGGCCGACGTTGACGTGCGGAAGCTGGCCAACGACGTCGACTCGCTGCTGCGCAAGAGCAACCGCAACATCAAGGTCGCGGTCATGGGTTGCGAGGTCAATGGTCCCGGTGAGGCCAAGGACGCCGACGTCGGGATTGCGGCCGGAGCGGGGCGCGCGGTCATCTTCCGCAAGGGCGAGAAGGTGCGGGTGGTGCCGGAGGCGGAGATGCTGACGGCGCTGATGGAAGAGGTGGAGGCCGAGCCGGCTCCCGCCGACTAGAGCCCCGGAGCATATTCGAACGCTGGGAGCGTCGAGTGTTTCTGGTAATATCAGAACACTCGGCGCTTTATTTGTGCCACTGGGAATGAGGCTGATATGAAGTTCACTCGAATGGTCAGCAGGACGCTGCGGTTCGACTCGCCGGAGGCGGAGACGGCCAGCCACCAGCTGATGCTGCGGGCGGGGCTGATCCTGCAGGTAGCGGCGGGCGTCTACTCATACCTGCCGATGGCGCTGCGGTCGCTGCGCAAGATCGGGAACATCATCCGGGAGGAGATGGACGCCGCGGGCGGGCAGGAGCTGATGCTGCCGGCGCTGCAGCCGATGGAGCTTTGGGAGCAGACGGGGCGTCGCGGAGCCTTTGGCGACAACCTGTTCTCGCTGCAGGACCGGCGAGGGAGGCCGATGGTGATGGCTCCGACCCACGAGGAGGTCATCACCAATGTGGTGAAGAGCAATGTGCAGAGCTATCGCGACCTGCCGCTGCTGCTGTACCAGATACAGACCAAGTTCCGCGACGAGCCCCGCCCCCGGGCTGGCCTGATACGGGTGCGGGAGTTCGACATGAAGGACGCCTACAGCTTCAATGCCGATGACGACAGCCTGGACGACAGCTACCAGGACATGGCGCAGGCGTACCGCAACATCTTCCGGCGGTGCGGGTTGCCGGTGCTGATGGCGGAGGCCGACAGCGGGGCCATCGGCGGGAAGGACTCGCACGAGTTCCTGCTGCCCACCGAGACGGGAGAAGACACGGTCATTACCTGCTCGGGATGCGACTACGTGGCCAATGCCGAGAAGGCCGACTCGGTCTTCCCTCCCGTCGAAGTCGAGCCGGAGGAGACGTTGCAGGAGGTGTCGACCCCGGGCATCAAGACCATCGCGGGACTGGCCGAGTTCCTGGGCGTGCCGGAGTCGAAGACGCTGAAGGCCGTGTTCTACATGGCCGACGGGGAGCCGGTGTTCGTGACCATCCGGGGCGACCTGGATGTGAACGAAGTGAAGCTGAAGAACGCGCTTCACTGCGACGACCTTCGATTCGCCGAGGACGAGGAGGTTCGGGCGGCCGGGCTGGTGGCGGGGAGCGCGTCGGCGGTGGGCATATCCGGCATCCGGAAGGTTGCCGACCCGTCCATCGAGAGCGGGAACAACTTCGTGGTGGGTGCGAACAAGCAGGACACGCATTTGACGGGGGCCAACTACCCGAGGGACTTCCAGGTGGACGAGCTGACGGACATTGCGCTGGCGCAGCCAGGGCAGGTGTGCGGGCGGTGCGGCGGCACGCTGGAGGCGACGCGAGGCGTGGAAGTGGGGCACATCTTCAAGCTGGGAACGTTCTTCAGCGAGACCCTAGGCGCGAACTACCTGGACGACGAGGGACGGAACCGGCCAATCACCATGGGGTGCTACGGCATCGGCGTGGGTCGGCTGCTGGCTGCGGCCATCGAGCAGAACCACGATGAGCGGGGGATAGTCTTCCCGCATCCCATAGCTCCGTATCAGGCGCACCTGGTGGGGCTGAACCTGTCCAACGAGGACGTGGCCCGGGCCGGCGAAGAACTGTACGATCGGCTCAACTCAGCCGGCATCGAGACGCTGTATGACGACCGGCCGGATGCGGCGGCAGGGGTCAAGTTCAACGATGCCGACCTGATGGGACTGCCCGTCCGGCTGGTCATCAGCCCGCGCAACCTGAACAACGGAGTGGTTGAGGTGCGAGGGCGGCTGGACGAGGAGGCGACCACGGTACCGCTGGCGGAGGTGGTGGAGTCGGTGCGGGCGAAGTTGACGGCGTAAGAATGCAGCAATTTCAAAGGACTTAGATATGGATGATTCGCAGCTAGAACGTCTCCTCAATTCAGTTGGAAAGGGGTGTTTCGTCAGATATTTCGATCGCTTCTCAGACTGTTCTCTCTCAAATCAGGAAATCGCTGAGATTCTTCACGATGAAATGGGGTACAAGTTTCCTGCCAGCCGTTCACGGGCAAGCACGGCGCGAAGCATCATAAGAGCTGGTCGAGCACTTGATGCATTCGAAATAGTTGTCAACTCAAATGCAACTCCTTCGATCAGGGAGCAGGCCCGCAAAATGGTTGACTCTTCAAGCAGGGGTCGGCAATAGTTTCTCGGGCTATGGATTTCGGTTTGTCAGGCGCTTTCGTTGCGGGGCTCGAGGAGTTCGTTGAGCATCCTGAGGTTGTCTTCCAGCTGGTCGGCGAGCTGGTGTTGGCGAGAGTTTCGCAGCATCAGGAGCAGACGGAACTGGGCGCCGAGGTCGTCGGCGAGGGCGCGCTTGGCCTCGGCAACGGTGTCGGCCTCGACCGGGACCCGGACGCCATTCAGGGGCAGGCGGTGCTTGGCCTCGCCGGCCCAATACTTGTCGAGGCTGTCCAGGACAAGGATGGGAATTTCGTCCTTGATGACGAAATTGGCGTCGGGCGAGCAGTCCTCGGGCCGCAGGGTGTCTACCAGCACACGGGTTATCTCCGAGTGGCTGATGTGGAAGACGGCAGAATTGGGCTGGCTGGAGTCGACGTCGCGCCAGTCCCAAGCGGGCGGCTGGGCATAGTCGACGCCTGGGTTGACCACGACCGGCAGGGACAGGTCGGCGGCCAGCATACGGTCTTCCTGGGATTCTGCCGGTTCGGGCGTTGCATCGTCAGGCATGGTCGTGGTTCCCCTCGGTGTCGAGTTCCCAAGCGGAGTAGACCTGCTCGGGCAGGGTGATGGGGCCGACGGCGTTCTCGTACTCGCGGACGTGCTTGGCGGTGAGCAGGGCAATGGCCTTGAGCATCTGTGGGCTGACCTTGATGCGGGCGCGCAGGATCGGCTCCCGCTCCTCCATCTGTTCGCCGAAGAACAGCACCGCCGAGTAGAGACTGCTGAAGATGTGCATCGAGTCGGCGTAGAAGGTGATGGGGTCAAGGGAAGTGGCCTCGCTGGCCTGCTGGGTGTCGCCGGGGCGGGCGTAGGTTTCCTCGTGGGGGGTCTGGTCTTCGGGAGGAACGTAAGGTCGCTGGACGACTGGCATGGCGCAACTCCTGAGTCTGTCGGAGGGTGACGTTCATGAATTGACGGCCATTATACAGGAACAAGAGTTGGACCACGGGGGATTGAGTAAACGCCGAGTACGCCGGGGGTTTTTCACCACGGAGGGCACAGAGAGCACGGAGACGGGATTTAAACGCCGAGTACGCAGAGGGCGCAGAGTTTTTTTGTTTTGGCTCTGTGTGCGACGGGGTTTTGACTACGGCCGGGGTTAGGCGCCGTCTGGGCGGGCCCAGAGGTGGGCGTGGAGGAAGCCTCCCTCGGCTGCCCAGGGGAGCAGGTTGCCTACTATGCCGCGGGGTTCGGGGACCTTTTTGTCGGCGATGCAGCGCTCGAGATACTTGCGCAGGGACATGAAGGTGTAGAGGCGGAAGCCGGCCTTGGCGATTTCGGGGATGAAGTCGGTGACCATCTCATCGAGTTCGTGACTGGAGGCGGGAGGGTCGTCGGAGACGGCGTCCTCGTAGTCGTCGCAGAAGTCTTCGGCGAGGCGGCGCAGGCGGACTATGGCGAGGTCCTTGGCGAGTCTCTTCTCGAGAGCCCTGAGGCGGCGGGGGATGGAGGCGAAGCTGTACATGGTGTTGTTCTCCTAACAGGTAGGGGTTATCTGAATCGAGATTTTCGATACTAGAGGATTTTCGGGATGGTGGGGTTTTTTGAAAACCCGCTCATTTCCGCTCATTTCCGCTCGTTTTGTATTTGAACGTCGATGGCCGCTGGGGGATTTTTCACCACAGAGAGCGCGGAGATTTGTTTTAACGCCGAGTACGCATAGGGGGCGCGGAGGGCGCAGGGATTTTGGGTTGACCTCCTTGGCATAGTAGATATATTCTAAGCACAGATGTTCTGCTAAATCAAGGGGCGGATGTCAGCGAGTGAAGAATGCGGAATGGGGAGTGAGGAATTGGGAGTTGGGGTGGCTGGTTTTGGGGGTGGGCAAATTGACAGCGGGGGTATCATTACAGGGTTGAAATGCAGCCGTGATTTGAGGCTGAAAACGGGTTCTGGAGGGTCGGAAATGGCGTCACATTCCCTGGGACTTTCGCTTCACGAGGCGGCTCGGCGCATGGGCGTGCCGTTCGTAGACGAGAACGAGCCGGTGGACCGGTTCGTGGACGCCAACGGGCTCAGGTTCCACTACCTGGAGTGGGGGAATCCGGCCAATCCGACGGTGCTGATGCTGCACGGGGTTTCGCAGCAGGCGCACAGCTGGGACTTCATCAGTCTGCCACTGTCGCCGAATTACCATGTCATTGCGCTGGACCAGCGGGGGCACGGGGACTCGGACTGGGCCAGTGACGGCGACTACACGCTGGACGCGATGGTGGGGGACCTGGACGTTATCGTGCCGGCGCTGGGGCTGGACGTCGGTCCGTCGACAGGCGCGGGATTTCACCTGATGGGCCACTCGATGGGGGGCCGGAACAGCTTCGTGTGGGCGTCGAAGCATCCCGGGGCGCTGCGGTCGCTGACCATCGTGGACACCGGGCCGGAGACGGCGACCCGGGGACGTCAACGGATACAGCGGTTCCAGCAGTTGCCCGACGACCTGGACACGCTGGACGAGTTCGCCGACCGGATACAGGAGTATACGGGGCGGACGCGGGAGCAAGTGCTGGGGGCGCTGAAGTACAGCATACGACAGGGGGGTGACGGCAAGTGGACGTGGAAGTATGACCGGGTGATTCGGGAGCGGGGGAGGCAGGACGGGCCGTGGTCGCCGGAGCAGCTGTGGGAGTGCTGGCGGCGGATCGACTGCCCGACGCTGGTGACGCGGGGCGACCGGAGCGACATTTTCGCGGACGAGACGCTGCAGAGGATGGGGCGGGAGATTGCGGACTGCGTGACTGTGACGGTGTCGAACGCAGGGCACCTGGTGCAGGGGGACAATCCGCCGGAGTTCCTGGCGGCAGCGCGGGCGCATTTGGAGCGGGCGGAGGGGGGATAGGGGGACGATGGCGGGCTATACATCGGGCTGCATACAGTCTCGGGGCTGCGATAAAATAGAATTGTAAGGGACACAATCTGCGGAGTACGGTCATGAAGTCGGCGATGGAGAAGATTGCGGAAGAGATTGCCCTGTCCGTTCTGCGCAATCTCGGCATAAGCCAAAGCCTTACCGTTCCGCCGGGCGCCCTTGAACGAGACTTTTGCGACCGCTGGCCCTCCGATGGTAGCCGATACCCGATCAATGACGCCATTGATGCCGTTGCTAGTCTGGGTGTACTCAGCGCTGTGGAGCAGTCCGCAGCTTGGCGCGCCGCTGTGGACGAAAACATTACCAACTTCTTCGAGGCGGCTCAGGAGCGCTTCGATGCAGGCGACTACCTGCAAGGGACCGAGACCCTGGCCGATGCCGTCGGTGCCTCCCTCGGCTACATCGCTGCCACCTTTGGATGGCCCCACGCCGACGACGATGATCTCTATCGCGCTGCCGCCGCCCTGGCAACGGGCGGAGCCTTTCCGTCAGACGGTGAAAACCTGTACGTTCTGCTGGACGAAGCATCCGATGAAGGCCTCGATCTCTGCGGTGCACTGGGAGCGGTCATGGGAAGGCCGGAAGCGGTGAAGTGCGGACTGTACGGAGAAGAGCAGACGGGCGTAAGAGAGGACGCCCAGCGATTCGCAACGATGACTATCGCCAAGGCCAAAAGCCTTGCCGGTGAGAAGGCGGTGGCTTCCTGAACAGTGATGAGCACATCGAAACTGCCTTGGCGTACAGTGCCAGGGCTGAACAGGAGCTTCGCAGCGGCGGCAACGGACTAGTTGCCGCCGAATTGCTGTGGGGAGCGTTCGCTCACTGCCTGATTGCCAGGGCGCTGTCCGAGGGACTGCCGCACAACAGCCACGAGGACTTTCGTCGCATAGCACAGCAACTGGCTGCTTCACAGAATCTGGACAGATGGCTTTCCGACTTCGGGGCGGCCGAGGGACTGCACATCCACTTTTATCACGGAAACCTGACACCGGTGCAACTGAGTACCCACGCGAGGAACACGAGAAGGGGAACGGAGGAACTGCTGCGGATACTGCAGGATGGTGCCTGACCAGTGCCAACGGGAGGACAGATCGGGGGCGCATGGTTGTGCGCCCCTACGCTTTTTCATCCGGTGGGACTGCCACTGCTCTGCTAGGTGAAGATGCGGGGGATGAGTTCGCCGAGGGCGTAGCCGATGGCGGCGGAGAGGGAGCCGATGAACCTTGCGACTGGAAGGTCAATAAACTACCATTCAACATAGACGAAGTTAGGCAATACGCAGGTAGCCAGAGTATGAGCACGATTGTTTTCACTGCCGATGTTGACGCGGATACCCTAGCACAAGCGAACGAAGTGCTGTCAAAGGAGGGTATCACTCTGACCGATGCCCTGCATCGGATGATGCTCTACATTGTGGCCGAGGGTCGGATGCCGCGCTTCCAGTGTTACGAGCCCAGTGAAGAGACCCTGGCGGCGATCGCGGAGGCGGAGAGCGGCGATCTGATTACCGTCGGAACCGTGGCCGACCTCATGGCCGAACTGAATGAGGACGATTAGGCGGACAGGGGCATTCAAACGGGATTACAGACGAGTAATCGGAAACGGTACTTCCGATAAACTCAAGCGAGGTGGGAGCGCATGGATGTGCGCCCCTCGCTTTTTCATCCGGTGGGACTGCCGCTGCTCTGCTAGGTGAAGAGGCGGGGGATTAGTTCGCCGAGGGCGTAGCCGATGGCGGCGGACAGGGAGCCGATGCCGAGGATTTCGAGGCCCTGCAAGAGCGGGGAGCGCTCGACGATTCGGCCCTTGAGTATGCCGAGGGCGAAGAGGCCGGCAAGGGTTGCGCCGACGGATACGCCGATGGCCTGACCGCCGGTGAGGAAGAAGTGAGGGACGAGGGGAATGGCGGCGCCGGCGATAAAGGCCGCGCCCATCACCATGGCGTCCTTGACCGGGCTGGTGGTGTCCTCGGTGCTGATGCCGAGCTCCTTTTCGACAAGGGTCCTGAGCCAGAGGTCGCGGTCCTGGGAGATTTCGTCGGCCATCTGACGGGCCTCGTGGTAGGTCATGCCCTCGCGCTGGAAGAGGACGACCAGCTCGGCGAGTTCCTCGGCGGGGTTTTCCTCGAGCTCGCGGGCCTCGCGCTCAATCTCGGCGCGCTGGACGTCGCGCTCGGCGCGGGAGCCGAGGAGTGCGCCGGTGGCCATGGAGATCATGCCCGGGAGGGCACCGGCGAGGCCGGCGATTACGACGGTGGTCTGGCTCTCGACGGCGACGGCGATGCTGGTGACAAGGGCGACGATGCTGAGCAGGCCGTCCTGGGCGCCGAAGACGACCTCGCGGAGGCGGCCGAGGCGGGCGACACGCCAGCGCTCGGTGTCGACCTCGGCGGCAGCGGTGTTGTAGGTGGCGCGGTCGAAGGCGCGCTCGGCGGCGGCCGTGGCCTCGCCGGTGCCGTCGAGCGCCCCGTCGGGCACGGGGGAGTACGACGCCGGGGTCGCGCTGGCGGGCATGACCGGGATCTCGGGGACGGCTGCAGGGCGCGGGCTGTCGGGCTGCAGGGCGAGCTTGGCCTCGAGGCCCTGGAGCGCCTCGGTGAAGGCCTCGAGGTGGCGCCGCTCGCGTTCCATGGCGAGGGTGAAGGAGTCGGCGGCCTCCTGGTGGCCCTCGGCGAGGGCTTCGCGGATCATCATGGGGTAGATGGTGGCGGCCTCCTGGGCTTCGCCCTGGATGATGGCGCGGAGGTTCTCGGCTGTGGAGGCGAGGTCGCCGGAGACGCGGAGGTGGTTCATGCCGTGGACGGTCTCAGCTCCGGCGACTTCCTGGAAGATCTGGGCGACCTCGGGGTGGCCCTCCTGCAGGGCGCGATGGGCGTAGGCGTTGTACTTCAGGTTGGCGAGGGCCTCGGAGACGATGGCGTTCCAGAGGTTCCTCTCGGTCCTGGTGAGAGAGGAAGGGTTGGCGGTCATGGCGTTGCCCCTGTGCGTTGGCGACAGTATTTCTCTAAATATATTGTATCAAGAAAAATGGGCCCGGAGGGGAATCACCAGGCCCAGTTTACGAAATTCGTCGAAATGACGGTGCGGGGTCAGCCACCGGGGGAGGCGTGATGGGCGATCATCTTCCAGCCGACGGCGCCACCTGGGAGCTCCTGGCGGGCGAAGATGTTGGTGGCGAAGGTGGAGAAGTTGGCGGCGCGGCCCTGGACGACGCTGGTGACGCCCTCGACGCAGGTGACGCAGCCGAAGTCGCCCTGGACGACAATGTTCAGGTAGCGTACCGAGAACTGCATGAGGTTGGCGTTGTCGAAGATGCGTTCCCAGCTCTCGCGGATGGTCTGCCAGCCGACGATGGGGGTCCAGCCGGGGTGCACGCAGAGGGCGCGGTCGGAGGGTTCCCAGACGTCGGTCATGCGGTCGATGTCGAGGGTGTTGAAGGCGTCATAGAAGCGCTGGTTAGCGGCGCGGATTTCCTCGACGATTTCAGGTTCGGCGTCGGTCATATATCACCTACGGGTCGCGTATCACCTACGGCTCGCGGCCGGCGCGGGTTGCCCAGTATTCCCAGGCGCGGGCGATGGAGGACGGCCGGGACAGGCTCTCGGCCATCAGCTGGATTTCGCTGGTGGAGAGGTACTTGACGTCGCCCAAGGGTAGGGAGGCCAGCAGCAGGCGGGCGTTGGTCTGGAGGTAGACGGAGCGCATGATGGCCTGCTTGAGGGTGCTGCCGACAACGACGCAGCCGTGGCCGCGCATAAGGGCGGCCGCGCCTCCTGTCGGTGATGCGGGGCCGAGCGTTGCGGCGAGGTCGCGGCCCTGCTCCATGGTGGTGACGAGGAGGCTGGTGTTGCTGAAGTTGTCGCGGATGTCCCAGACGGGGATGGGCTCGCCAACGACGGCCGCCATGTGGGACATGGGGCGCAGCGGGACGCCGGTGACGCCGTAGGGGAGGACGGCGGGCGAGTGGTTGTGGACGACGGCCATGACATCGGGGCGTGCCTCGTAGGCTCCGCCGTGGATGGGGCGCTCTGAGTACATGGGGCGGTCCTGCTGGTCGAGGGGTTCGCCGCCGAGGGTGTACTCCATCAGGTCGGGCGAGTCAACGAGTTCCGGGGCGCGGGACTGGGAGAGGATGTAGCGGTCGGGGTGTTCCGGGTGGCGGATGCTGACGTGGCCGAAGGCGTCGACCACCTCCTCGCGGGCGAGGATGCGGTTGGCTGTGACGAGGTCGTGAAGCAGACGGTCGAGTTCGGTCATGGGGGTTCTCCGGGGGTTTTCAACGCGAAGGGCGCAGGGAAGACACAGAGAACGCAGAGGCCTCTGTGGTTCCCTGCGGCCTCTGCGTTAACTCGGTGTATTTTGCGTTGAGAACCGGGCCTAGTGGGTGGGCGAGAAAGAGGCCGGGACCATGATCTTGTTTTCCTGGCTCATGAGGAACTCGCGGGTGGGGGGCGGCCAGTGAGGAGACTTCACCGCTTCCTCACGGATGCGGTTGCGCTCCTGGAGGTCGCCGTAGGGCCAGATGTGGACCCACTTGTTGAGCCCGCCGAGCTCGGTGTACCAGGCGGCGGCCAAGGGGGAGTACTCCTCACGGTGGGGGACGGCGGCCTCCCAGCGCTTGAGGACCTCGCCCATGGAGCCGGTCTTGTAGGTGTAGGAGCGCATCTCGTAGATGTTGCCGAGGGCCTGGTCGTTGCCCAAGGGCCGCATGAAGGGGGCGGGGATGAAAATCTCCGACTCCATGTTCACGTACATGTCGGGGTCGTTGGCAGGCGGCCAGTTGGGGTCCTGGGCGGCCTCGGCGCGGATCTTGGTGCGCTCGTCGAGGCTTTCGTAGGGCCAAACGTGGATGACCTGGTTGAGGGGTCCGATCTCGGTGTGCCAGAAGGCGGCGAGGGGGGAGTACTTCAGGCGATGCGGCAGGGCCTTGGAAAAGTTCTCCTCAAAGGTGGCGACGCTGCCGGGCTTGAGGGTGTAGGTGCGGACTTCGTATATCATCGCGGCGTCCTCCTGCGGCGCTGGATTTCCATTACCTAGTTCAAGGATTGATGGGTGCAGTTCGGCGCTAGTTTAGCAAAGGCGCTGGCCGCGCGGCAAATGCGCTGGCGGCGCTGACCGCGGCGCTGGCCGCGCGGCTAGTGACGGCAGAGCCGCCGCCTCGCGTTTGGGGTCAGGCATAAGCCAAAGGGTAGGGGCGGCTTTTAAAGCCAAGCCTGGACGCTGATGTTGCCTATTGCCGAAATGCCGTCCGGCCATTCCGGCAACATTTCCTTGAGAGAGTGTTTATCAAAGGCGTCCCCTGTGCGAATAGCGAGGGGTCGGAGTTGCAATGGTAGTTCCAGAACGAACTAGGGCCAGAACGAACCAGGGACGGCCTCACCCCTTCGGCTGGCTCAGGACAGGGCAACCCTGTCCTAGAGGGGGAGGGGACCTTTGAACATCCGGTCAGAAGAAGTTGCTGACGTTTTTGGCTAGGAGGACGGTCTGGTCGAGGACCACCTTGCGGTAGGCGACGCGGAGCTGGCCGTCCTCGCGGCGAAGGACGTCTTCGCGGCTGCCGACGTAGAAGTCCTGCTCGGTCTCGCCGCGGGTGCGGTACATGATGAAGTTGGAGTAGACCTTCAGCTCGTTGTCGCGGCTGCCGGGCTCGACCTCGATGTTGGAGACGAAGTGGCGGGTGCGCGACGGCGGGTCCTCGGCCCAGGCCATGCCGGAGTCGAGACGCCGGATGCGGCGGGTCAGGGAGTCCTTGTCCTCGTCCATGATGGCGAGGTCGTCTTCGCCGGATAGGTCGCCCTCCTCGTAGCGGGAGCCGTCGAGGATGGAGATGGCCTTGCTGTTGGCGGGGTACCGGTTGGAGCGCAGGGGCATCCAATACTTGATGTCCTCGGTCAGGAGGTCGAGCCAGTCGTCGAAGCGGCGGGTGTCCAGTATCCGGGCCTCCCGGTACAGGAACTGCTCGACTTCGCGGAGGGTGTCGTCACGCATGCTTGGGTTCCTTTGTGAGAGTGTTGTAGCAAAAATTCAGAGAGTCCGTTCGTGGGGAGCATGTCGAACTATCATCAGATTCCATTGACCCGTGCTTCGACGAGCTCAGCACCAGCGGTTCGGTTCTTTCATGCAGTTTGGCATGTAGTTTGGCAAGCAGATTGGCAATGACCGTGTCAGGCAGGCCACTCGTTTGAGTCCATGAGCTGGCTCCAGCGGCGGTAGAAGGAGCGGTGGTTGTTCTCGCTGAGGCGGTAGTCGCTGGCTACGCCGCCAAGCTCTTCGTCGTAGCGGGCGTGGCCGAGGCCCATGCCGATGTTGAGCTCGTGCCTGCGGGAGACGACGCCGCGGCCGGCCATGCTGCAGCCCTCCCAGTTGTCCATGTCGTCCTGCTCGAAGACGCCGGAGGGGCCGAAGGTGCGGATGGCAGTGATGCGGAAGGCCTCTTTGACCTCGGGCGGCGCGGCCTTGTCGACGTAGACGGCCGCCTGGATTTCAGTCTTGCCGGGGCCCTTGGGATGCCACATGCGGAAGGTGCGGGAGATGCTTCGGAGCAGGGAGAGGTTGGGGAAGATGGTGCCGGCGTGGGGGCGAATCAGGCGCAGGCGCTCACCCATGCGCTTCGCGACCTCTTCGCGTATCGACTCCTCGTAGGCGATGATCTCGGGGACGGCCGGGTCTGAGGGGTCATCGGGGCCGAGGCCTACGATGCAGTGTCCGTTGGCGGGAGAGACGACTGCGCCCTCGCGGGACGGACTGGAGCGGAAGCTGCCGCCGAAGCCGGAGGTCATGGCGGACAGGTGGCTCCAGCCGGTGTGGTAGCCGTCGCCGCAGAAGTTTTCGGCGGGCATCTTCCAGTTGGCGGGAATCTGCCACTTGTGGATGCCGCCGATGACCTCGACACCGCCCTCGCGGCGGTCGAAGAAAACGTCGAGGTACCAGGTGGTGGGGCCGAGGTATTCCAGCAGGGGCGGCGCGGTCGGGTCGAAGGTGGCGAAGACGAGGCCCTTGTAGGTGTCGAGCTGGGCCACGGGGATGAGGCCCCACTGGGACTGGTCGAGCTCGTTGTAGTAGGCGTCCTGCAGGTTGGGGACGGCCTGCAGGTTGCCATCCGCGCCATAGGCCCAGCCGTGGTAGGCGCAGATGAAGGCGGCGGCGTTGCCGTTCTCGGCGCGGCAGAGGCGGTTGCCGCGGTGGCGGCAGATGTTCAGGAACGCGCCGACCTTGCCGGTGCGGTCGCGAACGACAAGGACGGGGTCTTCGCCCATGTAGGTGGTGAGGAAGTCGCCGGGGTTGGGGATCTGGGTCTCGTGGCAGAGGAAGAGCCAGCAACGGGCGAAGATCTGCTCCAGCTCCTGCTGGTAGATTTCCTCGTCGCTGAAGATGCTGGGGTTGATGACGCCATTGTCGGTGTCCACAAGGGAGGCCATTTGCATGATTGCCATGGGGAACCTCCTTGGATGTTTGGGGTTGACGTCTGAACTGTGATTTATGTGATTTTGATGATTAGAATGATTTTGGATCTGAGAGTCCTGAAAATCAAATTGATCAGGAGAATCACCGTTGAGACAGATCGGCCCAGTTTTGGGCGGTCATCATTTCGCTCCAGCGCTTGTAGAACTGGCGCTGGTTATTGTCGCTGAAACAGGACTCGCTGGTCAGTCCCTCTTTCTCTTCGCTGTAGCTGTCGTGGCCGAGGCCCATCTGGTAGTTGAGCATGTAGCGCCGGTACACGAGGCCCCTGCTGCTGCGGGTGCATTCCTCCCAGTTGTCGATGTCGTCCTGCTCCAGGGTGCCGGCAGGGCTGAATGCGCGGAGAGCGACGAGGCGGATGGCTTCCTTGACCTCGGGCGGAGCCGCCCTGTCCGTGAATACCCAGGACCATATCTCGATCTTGTCCGGCCCCTTCGGATGCCACACCCGAAAGCACCGCGTGCTGGCCTTGAGGATTGAGAAGTTCGGGAAAATGGTCCCCACTATCGGGTTCATCACCCCGGCGCGAGGCCCGAGCCGCTCCTCCACCTCGCTGCGAATCTCTGCCTCATACTCGGCAAGGACCTCCGTCGGCTGGCGATTCGAACCGCTGGCGATGGTGAATATGCCGTGACCGTTGCCGGTGGCCACGGCGGTTCCCGATTGATCTGACTGGGTCGTGGGCCTCGGGGCGAGCCCGGCGAGGATCGGGGACATATGCGTCCAGAGGAAGTGGTAGGTGTCGCCGATGAAGTTTTCGGCGGGGAACTTCCAGTTGCAGGGCACGACCCACTTGTGAATGCCGCCCACCACCTCCGCGCCGCCCTCGCGGCGGTCGAAGAAGGCGTCGAGGTACCAGGCCATGGAGCCGAGGTAGTCGAGCAGGGGAGGCGCTTCGGAGTCGAATGTGGCGAAGATGAGGCCCTTGTAGCTATCGAGCTGGGCAACGGGGATGAGGCCCCACTTCGTCTGGTCGAGCTCGTTGTAGTAGGCGTCCTGGAGGTTGGGTACGGCCTGGAGTGAGCCGTCGTTGCTGAAGGCCCAGCCGTGGTAGGCGCAGATGAAGGCGGCGGCGTTGCCCTCTTCGGCACGGCAGAGGCGGTTGCCACGGTGGCGGCAGATGTTCAGGAAGGCGTTGACCTTGCCCTGCCGGTCGCGGGTGACGAGGACTGGGTCTTCGCCCATGTAAGTGGTGAAGAAGTCGCCGGGGTTGGGGATCTGGGTCTCGTGGCACAGGAAGAGCCAGCAACGGGCGAAGATCTGCTCAAGCTCTTCCTGGTAGATGTCGTGTTCGCTGAAGATGCGGGGGCTGATGAGGCCGCGGTCGATGTCGACGAGGCTGCTTGCGTTGGTAATGGTCATGGATGTTTTCCGGCCTACAACTGCGCCCAGCCGTCGGCGGCCATCATTTCGCTCCAGCGCTTGTAGAACTGGCGCTGGTTGCTGTCGCTGAACCGGAAATCGCTGGTGAGGCCCTGGTTCTCGTCAATGTAACGGTCGTGGCCGAGGCCCATCTGGTAATTGAGCATCTGGCGGCGGGCGACCACGCCGCGGCTGGTGAGGGTACAGTTCTGCCAGTTGTCCATGTCGTCCTGCTCGAGGGTGCCGGAGGGGCTGAAGCCGCGGATGGCGATGAGGCGGATGGCTTCCTTGACCTCGGGTGGGGCGGAGACGTCGGCGAAGACCCAGGACCAGATTTCGGCGTGTTCCGGTCCCTTGGGGTGCCAGACCCGGAAGCTGCGGGCGCTGGACTTCAGGAAGGAGAGGTTGGGGAAGACGGTGCCCACCATGGGGCTGAGGGTCTCGGAGCGTGGGCCCAGGCGAGACTCGACTTCGGGGCGGATACGGAGTTCGTAGTCCTTGAGGACGTCCATGGCCTCGCTGGTGGTGCCGGGTACGGCGCACCAGATGCCGTGGCCGTTGCCGGTGGAGATTTGTCCGCCGCCGTCGACGGGCTGGATGGTGGGGCCGACGCTGAATCCCTGCAGGATGGGCGACAGGTGGGACCACGGCGTGTGGTAGGTGTCGCCGATGAAGTTGTCGGCAGGGAACTTCCAGTTGCAGGGAGCGACCCACTTGTGGACGCCGCCGATGACCTCGACGCCGCCCTCGCGGCGGTCGAAGATGGCGTCCATGTACCACGTCATGGGGCCGAGGTAGTCGAGGAGGGGAGGCGCTTCGGCGTCGAAGGTGGCGAAGATGAGGCCGTTGTAAGAGTCGAGCTGGGCCACGGGTATGAGGCCCCACTTGGTCTGGTCGAGCTCGTTGTAGTAGGCGTCCTGCAGGTTGGGGACGGCCTGCAGGTTTCCGTCGTTGCTGAAGGCCCAGCCGTGGTAGGCGCAGATGAAGGCGGCGGCGTTGCCGTCTTCGGCACGGCAGAGTCGGTTGCCGCGGTGGCGGCAGATGTTGAGGAAGGCGTTGACCTTGCCGGAGCGGTCGCGGGTGACGAGGACTGGGTCCTCGCCCATGTAGGTGGTGAGGAAGTCGCCTGGGTTGGGTATCTGGGTCTCGTGGCAGAGGAAGAGCCAGCAGCGGGCGAATATCTGCTCAAGCTCTTCCTGGTAGATGCCTTGCTCGCTGAAGATGCGGGGGCTGATGAGGCCGCGCTCGGCGTCGACGAGGGAATTGACGTTGGCTATGACCATGAAGGTTTCCTCGGCAGTTTAGGCAAATGAGAGAGGGGCGCCCTCACCCCTTCGGCAGGCTCAGGACAGTCCCAACCCTCTCCCAAGGGGAGAGGGGATTCAGTAAGGGGTGTTCAGTTAAAGGGCGGACCAGCTGTCGGCGGCCATGAGGTCGCTCCAGCGCTGGTAGAAGAACCGCTGATTGCTGTCGCTGTGGCGGAAATCGGCAATCACGGCGTCGTAATCCTTGTTGTACGACTCCCGGCCGAGGCCCATCTGGTAGTTGAGCATCTGACGGCGGGCGACCACGCCGCGGCTGGTGACGGTACATTCCTGCCAGTTGTCCATGTCGTCCTGCTCGAAGGTGCCGGAGGGTCCGAATCCCCAGATGGCTGCCTTGCGGACGGCTTCCTTGACCTCCGGCGGGGCAGTCTTGTCGGCGAAGGCCCACGACCAGATTTCGCAGCTGTCGGGTCCCTTGGGGTGCCAGACGCGGAGGGAGTGGGAGCTGCCACGGACGATGGAGAAGTTGGGGAACACGGTGCCGACGATGGGGTTGAGCTGGGTCGAGCGGGGGCCGAGGCGAGCCTCGCGTTCCCCGCGGGTCTCTTCGTCGTATTCCTTCATGATCTCCATGGGGGCGCCGGACTGGTCGGCGCCGACTGCAATCATGCCGTGGCCGTTGCCCATGGATACGGGGCCGCCGCGCATCTTGGGCTGGGCGGTGACGCCGACGCTGAAGCCGGCCTTGATGGGAGAGAGGTGGGACCACTGGACGTGGTAGGAGTCGCCGACGAAGTTCTCGGCGGGCATCTTCCAGTTGCAGGGGACGACCCACTTGTGGACGCCGCCAAGGACCTCGGAGCCGCCCTCGCGGCGGTCGAAGAAACTGTCGAGGTACCAGGCCATGGGGCCGAGGTAGTCGAGCAGGGGCGGCGCGTTCGGGTCGAAGGTGGCGAAGTAGAGGCCCTTGTAGCTGTCGAGCTGGGCGACGGGGATGAGACCCCACTTGGTCTGGTCGAGCTCGTTGTAGTAGGCGTCCTGCAGGTTGGGGACGGCCTGGAGGTTTCCGTCGTTGCTGAAGGCCCAGCCGTGGTAGGCGCAGATGAAGGCGGCGGCGTTGCCGTCTTCGGCGCGGCAGAGGCGGTTGCCGCGGTGGCGGCAGATGTTGAGGAAGGCGTTGACCTTGCCCTGGCGGTCTCGGGTGACGAGGACTGGGTCCTCGCCCATGTAGGTTGTGAAGAAGTCGCCGGGGTTGGGAATCTGGGTCTCGTGGCAGAGGAAGAGCCAGCAGCGGGCGAAGATCTGCTCGAGCTCTTCCTGGTAGATGTCTTGCTCACTGAAGATGCGAGGGCTGATGAGCCCGCGGTCGAAGTCGACCAGGGAATTTACGTTAGCGATGACCATGCCAGTGGTCCTCCCTCAGCTTGGTTCAAGTCATTTGCGAACAAAGGGCATTGTAATGCAAGAGGCGAAATTGCGTAAGGCGAATGGTGGTCGTCCAGCTACGAAACCGGCGGGTGGAGGGCCACGGAGTCGGCGTGCTGGCGGGCCAGGGAGACGGTCTCGTCGGTGTCTGCGCCGTCGCCCATGACGCAGACGATGGACCACAGGCCCTCGCGGGTCTCGCGGGCGGCGCGGTTCACCAGCTCTTCACGATTGCCGGGGTGCAATTCGAGGCGGACGCCGCGGACGTAGGAGGCGACGGCGGCGAGGGATGCGGCGTCTCCGACGACGTTGTCGGCCATGTTCAGCAGGTCCTTGACGTGTTGCGACAGGCGGGCCGCGTCGCCATCGCCGAGGGCGACGACGTTCAGGGCGCGCTCCTGGGAGCGGAAGGCGGCGATGTATTGGCGTGTGAGGTCGATCTGGCGGGCGTGGGAGGCCTCGTGGCCGGAGGTCCGTTCCAGCAGCTCGAGGAGGGTCAGGCCGGGGAAGGAGTTGGCGGGATTGGGCGGAGTCGCCGGGCGGGCGAGCTGCTCGGGGGTGAGCTCGGTCAGGAGGGCGCGGAACCGCAGGTGGGTGGCCTCCTGGCTCTCCAGTTCCTGCCGAAAGTGCTCATCGCGGCTGGAGAAGGGCGGCAGCATGTCCATCTCGCCACGAGCGATTTTCTCGAGGGCGTCGACGTAGCGCTCGGAGTCGAGGTGGAGCAGGACGTCGCGCACGGACCAACGCTGGGCGAGGAAGGCCTCCTCGGCCTCGAGGCCTTCGAGGGACTTCAGGAGGATTTGGTGGCCCTCGTCGAGGCGGGCGAGGGCGGCATCGCGGCGTTGGAGGATGGATTCACGTTCTTCAGGGCTCAAAGGGGGGCGCTCCTGCGAAAGAAATTACGGTGGTTTACGTCTGAATCAGGATTTACAGAATTAAAGGATGTTCAGGGCTTGGGGGTATCTCTCCGAAGACACGTTCATCGGGTGATTATACCCGGCGAGGCGGAAGGCGGCGATGATAGAATTTCCCTATGACGACTAACACGGCGTTGAAGGGGACGACGGTGCCGGCGGGGCGGTTGCGACGGATGCTGGACGCACTGGCTGCCGAAGCCGGGGGCGGGGCGTCGTCGCTGTACGTGAAGCCTGGCGACGTGCCGGACAGGGCGGCGCTGGCGGCGACGGGGTGGGCCGATGCAGTAGGGGAGCACGGGGAAGCGGCGTTGCGGGACGGGTGCGGGCTGGTGGGGCTGCGCGCTGGCGAGCGGGGGCTGTTGGTGGCTCCGCCGTTTCCTGTCGCGGAGACGTTTGTGTCGCTTGACTGGGACGACGGGCCGCTGCGGGAACTGCTGGCGGCGGATTTCACGGTCGGCGTGGTGCTGGTGCGACTGGGACGGTTCTCGGTGGCCGTGTTTCGCGGCGGGGAACTGTTGGACTCAAAGACGGACTCGCGGTACGTGAAGGGCAAGCACCACGCGGGGGGCACGTCGCAGTTAAGGTACACGCGGGTGCGGGACGGGCAGATCAAGCGTCTGTACGACAAGGTCTGCGAGGAAACGCGGACGCACCTGATGCCGCCGGCGGTCAGGCTGGACCACCTGGTGCTGGGTGGCGAGCGGTTTACGCTGAACGGTCTGCTGAAGGAGTGCCCGGCGCTGGCGTCGCTGCAGAGCATCACTCTGAAGCGGCGGCTGAACATCAGGGATCCGAAGCGTGATACGCTTCCGCTGGTTGCCGCGATGCTGACGGAGAGCCGGGTTTGGGAGATAGGTTTCGGTTAACCACAGAGAGCACAGAGAACGCGGAGATTTTCTTGATTCTGCTTTCGTTTGCCAGATTGAAGTTCGCGGATTCGCGTGTTCATCGTGTTCATTGGGACTGACGACCAATTGGGACTGACGGCCAAAAGGTAATGGAGATTGTTGGATGACACTGGGCGGGTTTGAGAAGGCGGGGAGGTTGCTGGAGTTCGACCGGGTGCTGGAGCAGGTGGCAACGTACTGCCGCACGGTGCTGGGGCGGGAGAAGGTGGCGGCGTTGGAGCCGTCGGACGACCTTCTGGAGGTGGCGACGCGGCAACACGAGACTACCGAGACGCGCCGGTATATCGACGGCGGGGGGTCGCTGGAGTTCGGTCCGGAGAACGACATCACCGACCTGATTCACCGGGCGATGCTGGGCGGCCTGCTGCGGGGCGAGGAGCTGTACGCGGTGCGAGCCTTTGCCCGGGCGGCGCGCTACGACCGCGACGAGCTGAGCCGGAGGGAAGACCTGCCGCTGCTTTCGAGCCTTGCCAGCAACATTCCAGAGCTGAGGCACCTCGACAACGAAATCGGCTCGGCCATCAGCCCGGCGGGGGAGGTGCTTGACTATGCCAGCCCGGTGCTGGGTCGACTACGGGCGGAGTCGCGGCAAGCGCAGAATCGTCTGAACGAGATAATGGAGCGCAACCTGCGGAGGTTCCAGCGGTCGGAGGTGGTGCAGGAACCGCTTATCACGCAGCGGAATGGGCGGATGGTGCTGCTCATCAAGACGGAGATGCGATACCGTGTCCCGGGCATCGTGCACGACGTGTCGGATAGCGGGGCGACGGTGTTCGTGGAGCCGATGGCGGCGGTGGATATGGGCAACCGCTGGCGGGAGGCGCGACTGGCCGAGGAGCGCGAGGTGGAACGGGTGCTGAGGCACCTGACGAACCGGGTGGGCGACACGGGTGAGGACCTGCTGCTGGCGCTGGACATCGTGGCGCGGCTGGACCTGGACGTGGCGAAGGCGCGGTACTCGGCGGCGCTGCGGGCGATACCGCCGGTCATGGAGGAAGCGGAAGAAAGACGCCCTCGACCTGGCCTCACCCCGACCCTGACCCAAGAGGAGAGGGAGTCGGCGGAAGGTGAGGCGAATGAAGGGGAGCCGGAGATACCGCGACAGATGCGGCTGAGCCGGGCGAGACATCCGCTGCTGTCGGGCGACGTGGTGCCAATCAGCCTGACGCTGGACTCGGAGCGTGGGGTTCTGCTGGTCACGGGGCCGAATGCCGGCGGGAAGACCGTGGCGCTGAAGACAGTGGGGCTGCTGGCGATGATGGCACACGCGGGGCTGCACATTCCCGCGGAGGACGCCCGCTTCCCGGGGTTCGACGGAATCTACGCGGACATTGGAGACCAGCAGAGCATCCAGCAGTCGCTGTCGACGTTCAGTTCGCACATCACGAACCTGCTGGACATAATGCGGCGGGCCACCGGGCGTTCGCTGGTGCTGGTGGATGAGCTTGGGACTAGCACCGACCCCGAGGAGGGGGCGGCCCTGGCAAGCGCGGTGCTGCGGCACTTCCAGCGGATGGGAGTGTTCCTAGTGGGCACCACGCATCAACGAGGCGTGGCCCGGACGGTGCAGGAGCACCCGGGAATGGTCAACGCAAGCGTGGACCTGGACCCGACGACTCTGGAGCCAACGTACCAGTTGACAGTCGGACTGCCGGGGCGCAGCTACGCCCTGACCATCGCGGCGCGTCTGGGGCTGCCGGAGGAAATCATCGAGGACGCAAGCGCCGGGGTGTCGCCGGTGGAGCAGGCAACGGAGACGCTGCTCCGGGAACTACAGCAGGAGCGGCAGACAGTGGAGCTGCTGAGGGAGGAAGCGGAGTCGTCGCGGTTGGCAACGGTGAAGCTGCAGAAGGACCTGGAAGAGCAACTATCGTCGGTGGAGGCCACCAAGACGGAACTGGTGGAGGAGGCACGCCGGGAGCTGCAACTGAAGACCGCCGACATCGCGGACCGGCTGCAGCGGGCGGAGCGGTCGATGGAACTGGCGGCGAGCGCGGCATCGACTGCCGCCGCGGCCACCGGGCACATACGGACGCCGGCATCGGGTCAGGAGAGCAGGGACAACCTGCGCGACAGGCAGCGAGAAATGCGGGAGGTCCAGCGGGAGCTGGACGCGGCCAACTGGCAGCCGATAGAGGTCAAGCAAACGCCGTGGCACGAGCGGCTGAAGAGCGGTGACCGGGTGTATGTCCGGGGCATCAGCCAGCCGGTGGAGGTCATCACCCCGCCCGACGCGTCGGCAAGCGCGGCGCAGGCACAGCGGGTGGAGGTGCTGCTGGGGACGATGCGGGCGAAGATACCGGTGTATCAGCTGCAGAGCCTGGCGGAGGGGCATCCGACGGCGGCACGGCAGGGCGTCTATCTGGAGAGGGCGGAAACGAGGGCTTCCGCTCCGAGGCGTCCGGACCCTGAGATGGACCTGCGCGGGCTTCGGGTGGACGAGGCGGTGGCGCGGGTGGACACGGCGCTGAACGACGCGGCACTGGACGGGGCGGGGATGGTCCGCATCATACACGGCAAGGGGACTGGAGCGCTGCGACGGGCGATACGGGAGTACCTGTCGGACCATCCGCTGGTGGAGACGGCTGGCGACGGGGAGGGCCCCGGCGGCGAGGGGGTGACGGTGGCGCAGTTGCGGTAGGATGGAAGTTGAAGGCCGTCGGCAATGCCGAAATCCCTAGATGAAGTCCGGACGCAGCTTTCGGATGCCCAGTTCGATCTTACTCTTCATGTCCTCAGACGCTTAGTGCAGAGGGAGATAACCGAGCAGGAGATCCGGCAAGCAGGCGCGGCAGGTGTACTCATAGAAGACTATCCGGACGACAAATATTCGCCGAGTTGCCTCTTGCTGGGGTTCACAGAAGGAGGGAAGCCTCTTCACATGCATGTATTCTTGTCGGAAACAAGCTTGGTAAGAGTTATAACCGTTTACGAGCCAAATCCGTCAGATTGGATTAATTTCACGACTCGGAGGCACTGATGTTCGAGTGTGCTGTCTGCGGATTCAAACAGAGCCGGACGGACCTGATTGATGAAGTATTCAGGGTGGATGATGATTATGTGCTGGTTCAAGGTATTCCAGCACAGGTGTGCGGCCGCTGCGGGGAGCAGTCATTCAGCCTGGAAACCGCGGACAGTGTCAGGCGGGCTGTAGCGGGAGGAATACCACCGCTCAGATCGGTCGAAATGCGTGTTTTCGCTTTCGACCCTGAGGAAGTCTCCGGCGCAACTAATATTTAATTGCAGGACCTGATTGACTGCCGGTTTCCCGACACCTAGGTGCCCTGGAACCAGGGTTGGCGGCGGTCGGCGAAGGCGCGGATGCCCTCCTGGAAGTCGCGTGTCTGGGAGGTGCGGGCGAAGGTCTCCGTCTCGGCGTCGAGCTGTTCCTCGAGGGTGGAGTCCCAGGAACGCTCGTAGAGTTCCTTGACGCGGCCGTAGGCCACGGTGGGGCCCTCGGCCAAGCGGGTGGCGGTCTCGAGGGCGTGTCGGTCCAGTTCTTCGTCGGAGCAGACCTGGCTGACGAGGCCGAGCTCCAGCGCGCGGGGAGCTCCGATGGGCTGGCTGGCGAGGTAGAGCTCCATAGCCCTGCCGGCGCCCAGCAGTCGGGGCAGCAGCCAAGTGGAGCCGCCGTCGGCGGGCGCGCCGATGTTGGCGTAGGCCATGAGGAAGCGGGAGCTCTGGGACGCCACGCGCAGGTCGGCGGCGAGGGTCAGGCTGAAGCCAGCGCCGGCGGCTGCGCCGTTGATGCCGGCGACGACGGGCTTGGGGAGGCGACGCAAGGGAATTACAACCTGGTTGTGCAGGGCGTCGGCGAGTTCGCGGATAGCGTCGGAGATGCCCTCGGGGCCCTTGTCATCCAGGGTGGCGACGAGGTCGCGCACGTTTGCGCCGGCGCAGAAGGCTCCGCCCGCGCCGGTGAGCAGGACGGCGCGCACGTTGGGGGAGGCGCAGGAGGCCACGGCGGTGCCTATTTCGGCAATCATGCCGGGGGTCAGGGCGTTGCGCGTCTCGGGGCTGTTGAGGGTGATGGTGGCGACGGCACCGGAAACCTGGAACTTGACTGTTTCGTCGGGCATGGCGTATTTCTCCTAACGCAGGCCCCGTTCTTCCAGCCCCAAAAGGCTCGGGAGCCGCTGATCAATTCCCCACTGCGGGCCGAGAATCAGGATCAGGGGCTGGGCTGCATTACAGTCCAGCCCCTGATGAGCGGCAGCAGGTTGCCGTGGTTTCACTCCATACTCGCGTAGTGCCTGGGAGTCAGGCCCTTGGCCTTTATTCTCTCCCGATGAGCGAGGGAAATGTGGTCGGTGAGCCCTCCTAGCCCTCGGCGCCGCTCTTGGCCCACTCGGCGACGCAAGCCTGTGCGACGGCAGCGGAGACGGCGCGGTCAAGGGACCACGGGATTACGCGTTCGGGAGTGGGTTCGGGAATCAGGGCGGCCAGGGCCTGGCCGGCAGCCAGCTTCATGCTAGTGGTGATGCGGGAGGCCTTGGCGTCGAGGGCGCCCCGGAACACGCCGGGAAAGACTAGGCTGTTGTTGATCTGGTTGCGGAAGTCGCTGCGGCCTGTGCCCACGACGGCTGCGCCTGCGGCTTCGGCGAGGTCGGGCATGATTTCCGGGACGGGGTTGGCCATGGCGAAGACAACGGAGTCCTTGGCCATGGAGGAGACCATTTCGGGGGTGACCATGTCGGCGACGGCGAGGCCGATAAACACGTCTGCGCCGCGCATGGCCTCGGCGATGCCGCCGGTGCGGTTCTCGGGGTTGGTGGTGTCGAGCATCGACGTCTTTATGGGGGTTAGGTCGGTGCGGCCCTTGTGAATGATGCCGACGCTGTCGACGAGGATGATGTTGGTCGCGCCGTAGTCGAGCAGCAGCTTGGCGGAGGCGATGCCGCCCGCACCCGCGCCGGCGAATACGAAGGTGGAGTCTTCGATCTTGCGGTTGGTGACGGCGAGGCCGTTGATGACGGCGGCGAGGACGGCGATGGCAGTGCCGTGCTGGTCATCGTGGAAGACGGGGATGCCGAGGTCCTGCAAGGCGTCCTCGATGTCGAAGCACTTGGGGGCGGCGATGTCCTCGAGGTTGACGCCTCCGAGGCTGGGAGCGATGGAACGCACGGTGCGGATGATTTCGGCCGGGTCCTGGGAGGCGACGCAGATGGGATAGGCGTCGACCCCGGCGAGGTTCTTGAACAGGATGGACTTGCCTTCCATGACCGGCATTGCGGCCTCAGCGCCAATGTTGCCTAGGCCGAGGACGGCAGAGCCATCGGTGACCACGGCGATGGTGTTGCCGCGGTTGGTGAGGTTGTAGGACTCGGTGGGGTCGGCGTGGATGGCCATGCACACGGAGGCCACGCCGGGGGTGTAGGCGATGGACAGTTCCTCCAGCGTTTCGACGGTCATCTTGGAATTGATGCTGACTTTGCCGCGGGTTTCGCGGTGCCGCCGGATGGCCTCTGGTCCGTAGTCGGTTGTCATGGTGTTACTCCTGTTCGGAATCTTAGTTGAACCGGCGAGGCCGGCTCGGGCGGCAAAATACCCTTAAATAGCCAGACCCAAGGCAAATCGAAGAGCTCGTTCAACAGCCTGGAGCTTCTCGTTTGTTAGAGCAGTAATCCTGCTGATGAGCCTTGATTTGGCGATTGTAGTGATATCGTCCAAATTTGCAACACTCACCATAGGTTGCCCGTCTTCCGGGCCCAAAGGAACTTCAACGGGGATTCCCCTGATGCGGCTCGTGACCGGGGCTACCGTCACAGACAACCTGACCGCGTATGCCGAATCGCGCGACAGAAGCACGGTCGGGCGTTGTCCCACCAGACATCCCCTCTATTTGTTGTCATGGGGCCAAGGAGGCTCATCCTTGTAAAATTCCCGCAGCCCCTCCATAGATGCCTGCTCTACCCAAGCGTTCAGTTCTTCTTCGGTTTCCTCCCTAGCCCAGAACAATCTCTCCTTTTCCTTTGTGGCCTCGTCGATTCGCAGGTATTCCGCCAAGGCGAGATGAATAAACTCGTTGCGGCTGACCAATGGCGTGGTGTTACCGCATCGCTCATCAATCGAATTGAGCAACTCTGCCGGCAGGTCTATGGTTATTTTGGCCACTCGATTTCTCCTGACCTGCACTTATCCGCCCAGACTAGCGGGTTACGGCGCCTTCGGAGGCGGAGGAGGCGAGCTTGGCGTACTTGGCCAGGGCGCCGGTGGTGTAGTTGGGCGGGAGGGGCTGCCAGTTGGCGCGGCGGTCTGTCAGCTCTTCCTCGGTGAGCTTGACGTTGAGCTGGCGGGCGGGGATGTCGAGGGTGACTTCGTCGCCCTCCTGCAGCAGGGCGATGGGTCCGCCGACCGCGGCCTCGGGGGCCACGTGGCCGACCATGGGGCCGTGGCTTGCGCCGGAGAAGCGGCCGTCGGTGACGAGGGCCACGTCGTCGCCGAGACCCTGGCCCACGATGGCGGCGGTTACGGCCAGCATTTCCTGCATGCCGGGGCCGCCCTTGGGGCCCTCGTAGCGGATGATTACGATATCGCCAGCCTTGACGTCGCCGCGCTGTATGGCCTGGAAGGCGGCGGGTTCCTGGTCGAAGACTCTGGCGGGGCCGCGGTAGACCTTCTCCTGGTGGCCGGCCACCTTGATGACCGCGCCGTCGGGGGCGAGGTTCCCGCGCAGGATGGCGAGGCCGCCGGTGGGACTGCGAGGCGAGTCGACCTCGCTGATGATGGGCTGTTCGCCGGACAGGGATATGCCTTCCAGGTTCTGGGCGACGGTCTTGCCGGTGACCGTCATGGCGTCGCCGTGGAGCAGCCCTGCGTTGAGCAGCCGCTTCATCACGATGGCGATGCCGCCGTATCGGGAGAGGTCGGCCATTACGTAGCGGCCGGCGGGCTTCATGTCGGCTATGTACGGAGTGCTGGCGCTGATGCGCTCGAAGTCCTCCAGGCCCAGGGGAACGCCGGCCTCGTTGGCGATGGCGAGAAGGTGCAAGACGATGTTGGTGGAGCCGCCCATGGCGACGCCGACGGTGATAGCGTTCTCGAAGGCCTGCTTGGTCATGATGTCGCGGGGACGGACATCCTCTTCCAGCAGGCGCATCAGGGTGCGGCCGACGTCGCGCGCCTCCCCGAGCTTGCGCGGGTCGATGGCGGGGATGGAGGCGTCGCCGGGCAGGGACATGCCCATGACCTCGATGGCGGTGGACATGGTGTTGGCGGTGAAGAGGCCGGCGCAGGAACCCTCGCCGGGGCAGGCGACGCATTCGAGCTCGCGGAGTTGGTCGAAGGTTACGTCGCCCTTGGCGTAGGCGCCGACTGCCTCGAACACGTCCTGAATGTTCACGTCCCGGCCCTCGTACTGGCCGGGCATGATGGGGCCGCCGTACATGTAGATGGACGGGACGTTGAGACGGGCGATGGCCATCATGCAGCCGGGCATGTTTTTGTCGCAGCCACCGATGGTGATGAGGCCATCCATGCGCTCGCCGAAGGTGACCAGCTCGATTGAGTCGGCGATGACCTCGCGACTGACGAGGGAGGTCTTCATGCCCTCGGTGCCCATGGATATGCCGTCGCTGACGGTGATGGTGCCGAACTCGAAGGGAACGCCGTCGGCGGCTCGGACCCCTTCCTTTGTGCCGTTGGCGAAGCGGCTGAGGTGGACGTTGCAGGGGGTGACGTCGCTGGCCAGGTTGGCAATGGCGACGAAGGGCTTTTCCATGTCCTCCTGGGTGATGCCCATGGCCCTCAACATGGCGCGGGCGGGTGCTCGCTGCGGGTCGTGGGTTATTTCGGCGCTGCGATGCTTGGTCTTGGCGGGCTTGGTCATGGTGGCCACAGGGTCATCTCCGTCGGGGAAGGATCAGGTTGGTCGCTCCAGCGGGCGAAAATCGCCCCAATGCACCGCCAAGCCTGTCGTGAAAGCCTGTCGCGCAATTATAGGTTGCGGCATAATCAGGCACAAGGCGGTTGGAACGAGTGAGCCGGGCGGTATGTGTTACCGGGTAGCTTCGCGCGCCAGCGGGACCGTCCGAAATGACCCTTCGCCAGAGACTGTTACAACTCCGGTACACAAAGCGGGCTGATTGTTACACATCTGTTGTCCAAATTGCATCCGGTCCGGGGATAGCATCGACATCGCATTCATGAGGAGCGGGAGGCGATGACGATGCAACGATCCCATACCGGGACGGCTTTCCTGCTGTCGGCGGCACTTCTGCTGATGTTTGTGCTGGCGGCGGGAATCGCCTGCCGTGATGTTCCGACGCAGCCAAGGAGCCTGGAAGAAACGATCGAGGCGAATGTGGAGGCGACTCGGGAGGCGTCCGCGAGGGCCGAGGCGACTGTTGATGCGAGGGTGGCGGCGACGGTGGCGGCGAGCGAGGGGCAGCAGGGAGTGACGGCCACGCCGGCCCGGCCGGTGAGCACGCCAAGGCCGACTGCGACGCCGCTGCCCACGGCCACCCCTTTGCCTCGGGCGGAAACGCCGATATTGCCGACGCCGACGCCGACGCCGCCACCGGCGGAGACGGGTCCCTGTTCCAACGGTGTTGTCATTCGTGACCTCGGAAGTAATGAAGGACTGGTGAGCGACTGCGTTGCCCTTCTTGAAGTAAAGGACGTTCTGTTGGCAGGGATCAATGCCAGCCAGATGTCGGGGGTGTCGCTGAACTGGGGCGCCGAAATTTCCATCTATGAATGGGACAGGGTGACAATTGACGGCTCGCCCCACCGGGTGCAGGGGCTGGATCTCACGGGGATGGGGTTGACCGGCGAGATACCGGAAGCGCTGGGCCGGGTGAAGAAGTTGAAGCGGCTCAGCCTCACAGGCAACGAGCTGACCGGGTGCATTCCGCGCGGTCTGTCGCTGGAAGCGCTGTTAATGGATGCAGATGCGGATTATCCGGTCTGCAGTGAATCTCTGGCCAGGGACTTCAGCGAACTTGACCCGGAGTTGCTGGCAGGGTGTTCCAACGGGGTCGTGGTGCCTGATCCTGGGGATAACCCGGGCCTGGTTAGCGACTGTGTGACGCTCTTCGAAGTGAGGGATGCACTGCACGGAAGCGAACAGCTCGGGTGGAGTGTGGATGTCCCCATCGAGGAGTGGCAGGGCGTCGAAGTTTCGGGAAAGCCCGGCCGAGTGCAAATGCTGGTCCTCTCTCATAGCGGGTTGAGCGGTGAGATTCCCGCGGTCGTGAGCAAGTTGGGGGGCCTGACGGTGCTGTCTCTCAGTAATAATAATTTGACGGGCGACATGCCTGAGGAACTTGGCGATCTGGGCAACCTGAGGGTGCTCAGGCTCCCCGCCAATGAATTGACGGGTGACATTCCGCCGGAGTTTGGCCGACTGACCCATCTGGAAGAACTGGTGCTAAGTGAAAATCAGTTGACGGGGGAGATACCGCCGGAACTGGGACAACTGACTGAACTGAGGTGGCTGCATCTATGGCTCAATCAATTGACCGGCGAAGTGCCCGAGGAACTCACCCAGTTGAAGGAACTGGTGTATTTGAACCTGAGCGCCAACGATTTGACCGGCGGTATTGCGTCGGAACTGAGCCAGCTAGCGAACCTGAGAGATTTGCGTCTAGGGGGCAATGAGTTTACGGGCGGGATACCACCGGAACTGGGCCGGTTGGTCAACCTGAAAAGATTGTGTCTCGCCAGCAATCAGTTGAGGGGCGGGATACCGCGGGAGTTGGGCCAACTGACGAACCTGGAGTGGCTGCGTCTGGACCACAACCAATTGACCGGCGAAGTGCCAGCGGAACTCGGCCAACTGACGGAATTGCAGTACCTGGATCTCGTCGACAATCTGTTGACGGGTGCTGTACCGGCGGAATTGGGCCAGCTGAAAAGACTGGAGTCTCTGTCTCTTGGCAGCAATCAGTTGACCGGCAAGATACCTCCGGAGCTGGGCCAACTGGCTGAGCTGCAAGTCTTGTACCTCGCCCACAACCGTCTGACTGGCGGGATACCACCGGAGCTGGGCCGGATGGCAAGCGTGAGGAGTGTGGACCTCTCCGACAATCTGTTGACGGGCGGGATACCGGCAGAGTTGTCTGAACTGGAAACTCTGAAGCACCTGGAAATCAGAGACAATCGGTTGACCGGCTGCATCCCGAAAGGCTTGCTGGAAGGTTCTGTGCAGAGCGACCTGGATTACTGTCGGGATACGACAACAGGAGGGTCTGGCGATACGGGGGTGTCACCGCCGGGCCCCTGCTCTAATGGGGTGGTGGTGCCGAACCCGGGCGGCAACCCGGGCCTGGTGAGCGACTGCGCGGCGCTGCTGGAGGCGAGGTATAGCTTGGCGGGCCGTGCGGGGCTGAACTGGAGTGTGAGAATCCCCATTGCAGATTGGGAAGGGGTTACGGTGGAAGGGAATCCGGCGCGGGTGCAGAGCCTGTACCTGCCGAATAGAGGACTGACAGGGCGGATGTCGCATGAGCTGGGGGAACTGGATGGGCTGGAAGTCCTGCAGCTGTACAGCAACGAACTGGAAGGCCCAATCCCGCAGGCGCTCGGGCGGCTGGCAAACCTGCGCCTGCTCGGAATCTCTCATAACCGACTCACGGGCGGGATACCGTCTGAACTGAGCGCCTTGAAGAACCTGAGGACCCTGTCAATCGGCTCGAACCCGTTGAAGGGCGAGATTCCCATAGAGCTGACGCGTATGCCAAGCCTGGAGATTCTGGGGCTGTCGGCTACCCAGTTGACGGGAACGATCCCGCCCGAACTCGGGCAGATGGAGAACCTGGAGCAGCTATGGCTGGGGAACAACGCCCTCTCGGGAGGGATACCGCCGGAGCTGGGCAACCTCGGGCAACTGCGATACCTGTATCTGCACCGCAATGGCTTGACGGGAGAGATTCCGCGGGAACTGGGCAATCTCAGCAGCCTTGAGGAACTCTCTCTGCAAGTCAATGCGCTGACGGGGGAGATACCGCCGGAACTTGGGCAACTGCCGAAGTTGAAGAGGTTTGAGTTCGGGGGGAATATGTTTTCCGGGCAGCTTCCCGCCGGTTTCACGGACGTCGAGAGGGATACGAACCTGCCGCTGTATGTGTCGGGGAAGGAGCACCAGAACGGGCCCGGCTATCCGCTGCTGGTGAACGTGTGTGCCAACGGCACGGTCGTTCCGGACATCGAGGACAACCCGGGGCTGGTCAACGACTGCGTTGCCCTGCTGGAAGCGGAGGGAGTCCTGACGGGGATCAGAGGCGATAACCTGCTGTTGAGGACAGACCTCAACTGGGGGCAGGACGTTGCCATCTTCGATTGGGACGGGGTCGTGGTGCTCGGCCCTCCGTATCGGGTGCGGGGACTCAACCTCGCGGGAAGGGGACTGGCGGGTCATGTAGCCGATGCGCTGGGCCGGTTGAGCGACCTGTTCGTACTGGACCTGGGCGCAAACGAGATGTCCGGCGAATTCCCGGCGGAAGCGGGGCAGCTGGTCAATCTGCGCAGGATGGACCTGAGAGGCAACCGGCTGGAGGGGTGCATACCGGACGTGCTGCGGCACGTGGAGATTCACACCAGACTCAGGTTGTGCGACTGGGCCACGGCCCGGGACGTCGGCATACCGCCGCAGGACTCCTGCGCCAACGGTGTGGTGGTGCCGAACCCGGCGAACAACCCGGGACTGGTGAGCGATTGCGAGGTGCTGGTAGAGGCGCAGGAGGTGATGTCAGAGGAAGGTCTGGGGTGGAGTACGGGCATTCCCATCGGTGCGTGGGAAGGAGTTCTCGTGTGGGGAGATCCACTGAGGGTGCGGTCGGTGGCCATGGTCGATGTGGGCCTGAACGGGCAGATACCGCCGGAGCTGGGGCGGTTGGCCGGACTGGAGGAGCTGGAACTTCAGAAAAATATGCTAACGGGAGGCGTGCCTTCCGAACTGGTCAGCCTTGCCAACCTGAGGTTGCTGGATCTGTCGGAGAACCGACTGACGGGGAAGATACCCTCGGAGCTGGGCAGTCTGAAGGAGTTGAAGGGCCTGCGGCTTTTCAGCAATGACCTGACCGGCGGCATACCACTGGAGCTCACCCAACTGGGGAACCTGAAGGAAATACGCCTCAGCGCCAACAAGCTGAGCGGGGAGATACCACCGGGGTTTGGCCAGCTGGAAAATCTGAGGGAGATTGGGTTTGGCGGCAACGAGCTGACGGGTGAGATACTGGTGGAATTCAGCAGGTTGCAAGAGTTGCAGGACCTTGGTCTCGATGGCAATCAGTTGACCGGGGAGATTCCGGTAGAGCTGGGTCAACTGACCAATTTGATTTTCCTGTATCTCGACGGCAACCGATTGACCGGTAGAGTGCCAGTGGAACTGAGCCAATTGACTGAGCTGCAGGACCTGGTCCTTGCCAACAATCAGTTGACTGGCAGCATCCCTCCTGTGCTTGGTCAACTGGCGAACCTGAGCAAGTTGAGTCTCGGGTCAAATGACCTGACGGGCGAGATACCGGCGGAACTGGGACAACTTGCCAGCCTGCAGAAACTGCTTCTCTTCCGGAATCGCCTGAGGGGCGAAATACCGGCATCGCTGGGGCAGCTGGGTTATCTGAGGGAGATGGACCTGGGGCACAATGAGTTGACAGGCGGCATACCCGGGGAATTGGGTCAACTGGCTAACCTGATAGAGATGGACCTCAGCAACAACGAGCTTACGGGCGGGATACCGCCGGAGTTCGCCCAACTGGCGAACCTGAAGGAGCTGTACCTCGGGGGAAATGGTCTGACGGGTAAGATTCCGCCGGAGCTGGGCCAGTTGATCGGGCTATGGGAGCTGGGTCTCGCCGACAATCGGTTGACCGGCTGTATTCCTGTTGGCCTGCGACGCACCACGACGGACATCGAGTTGGCGCTCTGCCGTTAGCAGTAGCCGGGCTAGGCCCCGGTTGGCAGGCGCTTTTCGTAGCAGAGGCTGAGAGGGTCGTTCTTCGGGTAGTTGCCGAAGGGCGGGATGTGCTGGTAGCCGGCCTTTTCGTAAAGGGCGATGGCCTCGGGCTGGTAGATGCCGGTCTCGAGACGCATCCGGGTGACGCCCTTCTCCTTGGCCAGCGTTTCGAGGTGGTCCAGCATCCTCATGCCGAAGCCGCGGCCTCGGAACTCGTTACGGACGTACATGCGTTTGAGCTCGCCGTAGCACTGGTCGACTTCGAGGTCGTCGTGGAAGAACTGGACGCCGCCGCAGGCTGCGGGTTCGTCGTTATCGTAGAGCACGAAGAAGTGGACTCGCTGCTGCACGAGTTTTTCGATGCTGTATCCGTGCTGGCTTTCCTTGGGGTACAGGGGGCCGAGGTAGGCGTCGAGCTCGGCGATGAGACGGGCGGCGGCCTCGGTGCCGGGGTGCTCGCGGCGGATTGTGACGGATTCGGTAGACTTCATAATTCCAGTCTAGCACCCCACTCCCGAGGGTTGCCACGGGACTTGCGACGGGTTGCGCGAGAAGCGGATTTCCATTAACCTTTTGGACGGTTTACAGCTTCCGCCAAAACGCCAAGAGGCAACTATCTCAGATATGGAGGGGCATGATGTTCAACCCCATCGGGTGGTTCAAGCCTGCGACAGCCAAGGCCCATTGCGACATTCCCTGCGGCATATACGATCCCGTTTCGGCCAAAATCGCGGCACAGACGGTGCAGAAGATGGTGCTGCGGATGCAGAACCTGGAGCATCCGGCGCCCGGTTCGGAGATGTCGGCGCACCAGGCCTTCGCCAACACCTTCAACCGGTACGTGCAGGTGAAGGAAGAGCACGCGGAGAAGTGCAAGGAAGAGCTGCGCATCCTGTGGGCCGACTATGCTTGGCCGAACACCGACGCCGGCGAGATTGCGGCGAAGTTCAACGCGGCTCTGAAGCTGGCCGGTCAGTGCAAGCAGACCGTCAGCATGGAGAACGCCGAGAACCTGGTGGCCGCCTGCGACGACATCGCGGCCGCTTTCTGGGCCACGAAGAACCAGGAATACAGCGATCCCCTGGCCGCCGCACGCTACGGGGCGTAGGCTCCGGCAACGGCTGATTTCCCGGGAAAGCAGCAGGGGCGGGTATGACACCCGCCCCTGCGTTTGTTTGCGCCACGATCGGAACTAGCTGGCTTCGACCGCGGCGGGACCCTCGGAGACCTTCACCTCGAACTGCCTGGCGCGCTTGGCCTCGGCCTTGGGCAGGGTGACGGTCAGGACGCCGTGCTCGTAGCGGGGCTCCGCCCGGTCCTGGTCGACGGTGTCGGGTAGGCGCAGGGAGCGGTGGAAGGAGCCGCTGCGGCGCTCGCGCATCAGGTAGTTGCCATCGGTGTTCTCGAAGTGGGATGCCGTCTCGCCGCGGATGGTGAGGACGTTTTCTTCGATGGACACCTGGATGTCACTGGGGGACACGCCGGGCATGGAGGCGCGAACGACGAAGTCATCGCCGTCGGCCACCACGTCGAGAGGGGCGGCCCACGCCTCGATACCGCCACCGTCTTCATGGTTGAAGGACCCGAAGCGTTTCCACATGCGGTCCATGTTGTCCTGCATCTGACGTAGTTCCGTGAAAGGGCCTCTTCGCTGCAACATCATGGGTCACTCCTCAAATTCAATAGTGTTGGGGTTCCAATCCGGGCTGCCGCTGATTGCGCGGTGCCTAGAAGAAGTAGTACCGCACGCCGGGGCTGGGGACGCGGTAGACCATGACGGGCCGGACGGGCTGCCTGGCTTCGGCCTCCTGCAGGATTTCGGCGACCTGCTCGGCGACCCTGTCGCTCAGGTTGCAGGTGGCTGGTTCCACCGCATTGGACGGTTTGTTCTGCAATTCAGTCGCTTCCATTTCCTGTTTCTCCATCATTGGTATAAGAAGACTATATCAATTGATATGACTTGTGTCAAGTCATGTGCTATTAGACATCAATATATGAGTTGTCAAGTATCAGACAGCGAATATACATTTGACATACAGATGCCATGTCTATATAAAAAGGCCATGCCGGGTTGGTCCGGCAGAGGGGGCCGGCCGTGACGATGCAGCGGACACAGGGGATCTACCTGATCAGCGTGGTGGCGGAGACGTTGGATATGCATCCGCAGACGCTGCGCAAATACGAACGGGCGGGGTTCGTGGTTCCGCTGCGCATGGGACCGCTGCGGACGTATTCGGACGAGGACGTGGCGCGGCTGCGGCTGATCAAGCACTTCGTCGATGATATGGGCCTGAACCTGGCGGGGGTGCAGCTGGCTTTGGAGATGACGTCGGAGCTGCTGGCACTGAGGCAGGAGACTGCAGCGGTGGGGGCCCCGGTTGAGCGCATCGACGGGATGCTGGCGACGCTGGGGGTGCGAGTGGTGCGACGTCCGAAGCCGGAGCCGGCGGAGGAGCCTGGCGAGAGCTGGTTCAGGGTGAACCCTGGCGAGTCGGTGGAGTTCGGTTCGGGCGCGGGGGAGACGGCCACACCCTGACCGCCTCCCGGAGGGATAGTGAATCGCACCTGGCGGGGCGCTCGTCGGTTCCTCGGGTGCTGGGAGGTTTGTTCAGGGGGTCCGGCGAATCCGGTACCGACCGAGGCCGCCCGTCAGGCCGATGGAACCGGACGGGCGCGGGTTGTCGGCGAGGGAACGGATTGCTTCCTCGACACCTTCGCGGTCATCTGCGGGGAAGCTCTCCAACTGCTCCTTCGCTGCGGCGGTGAGTTCGATGAGTGGGTTGCCGTATTCGGGGTCGGGATCCGGTGGCTCGAAGGGTATGGACGTTTCGGAATCCGAGCGGCGGTTCTCCGAGAATTCCATCAGCATGAGGATGTCCTCGAAGTCTTCCCAAGAGCGCTGGAACCCGGGATCGTCCACCGGCGGCATGTACTGTCGAAGGTAATCGAACTGGACGATGGGTTCCCAACGGTTACGGAAGAAAGAAACGTACTCCCGGAGAGATTCGGCGAATGAGTCCGTGCGCGCAGAATCTAGGCTCAGGCTAATTGGGCCCTGCCCCACGTCTGGTTCCGCGTAGACCAGGAAGGATATGGACGGAAACACCCAGATCGCGGGGGATTCGTCCTCCGCAGATTCGACGCAGAGAAGGAACAGCTCCGGCGTGGGCTGAAAATACGGGACGGAAAAGATCACTTCCCCGTCCGGAATATCGCGGGCAGGCAAAACGGTCTGAAGGGCCAGGCGACTGCCCTTGCCGGTGTTGACCCGGATGCCGCCAGCGGCGCGGTACGGGAGCAGGCCCAGCTTCAGCAATTTGCCGAAGACAATGCTCTCGGCCCGTTTCATGTCTGGTTGACCGGTCTGGAAGGGGTCGGCCATGTCGGCGGCTACTCCTGGGCCCAGCGGGCGACGTCCTTGGCGAAGTAGCTGATGATGATGTCTGCGCCGGCGCGCTTGATGCCTGTGAGCAGCTCGGTGGTGACGGGGCGCTCGTCGACCCAGCCCTGCTGTGCGGCTGCCTTGACCATGGAGTATTCGCCGCTGACGTTGTAGGCGGCCAGCGGGTGGTTGAACCTCTCCCGGGCCTCGCGGATGACGTCCATGTAGGCCATGGCGGGCTTGACCATCACAATGTCGGCGCCCTCGGCGATGTCGCTCTCGATTTCGCGCATAGCCATGCGTGAGTTGGCCGGGTCCATTTGGTAGGTCTTGCGGTCGCCGAACTGGGGCGTGGAGCCGGCGGCGACACGGAAGGGGCCGTAGAAGGCCGAGGAGAACTTGGCGGCGTAGCCCATTATCGGCGTGTCTTCGTAGCCGTTGGCGTTGAGTGCCTGGCGGATGGCCCAGACCTGGCCGTCCATCATGGCCGACGGGGCGGGCAGGTCGGCCCCGGCCTGGACATGGGACAGGGCGGTGCGGGCCAGCAGCTCGAGGGTGGCGTCGTTGTCGACACGGCCGTTTTCGATGACGCCGCAGTGGCCATGGTCGGTGTACTCGCACATGCAGACGTCAGTGGAGACGAGCATGTCGGGGTGGTCGCGCTTGATGACGCGGATGGCCTCCTGCACGATGCCCTCGGGGTCGTAGCCTTCGGTGCCCAGCGGGTCCTTCTCGGCGGGAAGGCCGAAGAGGAGCACGCCGCCGATGCCCAGCTCCGCCGCTTCGCCGACTTCCTCGGACATAACGTCGAGAGAGACCTGATAGCAGCCCGGCATGGGCTCGATGGGCTCGCGCATACCGTGGCCGTGCATGACGAACATCGGGTAGATGAATTCCTTGGGCGAGAGACGGGTCTCCCGCGCCAGGTTGCGCAGGGGGTCGGAACCACGGAGGCGGCGGAGGCGGGTCTCGGGATAGGCGTTGTAGCCGGTCATGGGGACGTTCTCCCTTTGTCAGAATTAGGACTTACCAGATTATTGATTTACGGAATTGACTGACTTGTGGACCGAGTAGTGTTCTACCAGTGCGTCGGCAAGGCCGTCTACGGTGTGTTCTTCGGCTTCGATGTCCACGTGGAGGCCCAGTTCGCGGGCGGTGCCGGAGGTCACGGGACCGATGCAGGCGATGAGGCTGGCGGACAGCGCGTCCCTGCCGGGGCCGCCGTCGGCTTCCAGCAGGGACAGCAGGTTGCGGACGGTGGATGAACTGGTGAAGGTAACGATGTCGATGCCTTCCGCGAAGGCGTCGCGGGCACGCAGGGCTGCATCCGGTGGCGTGACGGTTCGGTAGGCGGTGACGCGCTCGACGTGAGCGCCGAGGCGCGAGAGGCCGTCGGCCAACTCGTCACGGCCTATGTCGGCTGCGGGTAGCAGTACCGTTGCGCCGTTCCAGTCAAAGGTCGAGAGTTCGTCCAGAGCGGCGGAGGACACGGAGCGCAAGGGCATGAAGTCGGGCCGGATGCCGCGCTGCGACAGGGCATCCGCGGTGGCGGGTCCGATTGCGCCGACGCGAGCCGACCCGAAGGCGCGGGCGTCGCGGCCGTTGGCGTACAGGCGGTCGAAAACAGAGTCGACGGAGTTGACGCTGGTGAATATGACCCACTTGAACGACGAGAGCCGCGAGACGGCGTCATCGAGAGGGCTGGAGTCCTCTGGTGGGACGATGGCGATGGCGGGCAGCTCCACAGGGATTGCGCCGGCTTCCTGCAGCAGCTCGCACATCCGCGAGGCCTGGGTGCGGGAGCGGGTGACCAGCACGCGCTTGCCGAAGAGGGGACGGCGGTCGAACCAGGCCAGCTCTTCGCGCAGGTGCACCACCTCGCCGATGACGGCCACCACGGGGGCGGCGAGCCCAGCGTCGCGGCCCTTCGCTGCCGCTGTGGCCAGGGTCCCGGTGACGGTCCGCTGGCGGTTCCAGGTGCCCCATTTCACCAGGGCCACGGGCGTGTCGGGGGGTAGACCGGCGCGCTGAAGGGCGTCCAGTATCTTCTCGATGGAGGCCCAGCCCATTAGTGTGATCAGGGTACCGCCGTTGGCGGCCAGGGAGCGGGCGAGCTCTTCCCAGCGAATGGTGGATACGGGCTTGGACGGGTCCTCGCTGCCGCTGACCACGGTGAAGCCGGTGGCGATGCCGCGGTGAGTGACCGGGATGCCGGCGTAGGCCGGGGCGGCGATAGCGGACGAGATGCCGGGCACGACCTCGAAGGAGACGCCGCTGCGGGCGAGGGCGAGAGCCTCCTCTCCGCCGCGGCCGAAGACGAAAGGGTCGCCACCCTTGAGGCGGGCGACGGTCAGTCCGGCTTGTGCGCGCTCGACGAGCAAGGCGTTGATGCCGTCCTGCGTCAACTCTTGCTGGCCCCGGGCCTTGCCGGCGAAAATCCGCTCGGCGGAGGGCAGCGCGTGGTCCAGCAGCGACGGGTGGGCTAGCCGGTCGTAGACGACGACGTCGGCCCGCTGCAGCGCCTCGCGGCCCTTGACGGTGAGCAGGCCGGGGTCACCGGGCCCTGCGCCTATGAGGTAGACTTTGCCAACCAATGACTCAATCCTTCCTTCAAACCGATGATTAGAGATTCTCGGTCGCGGGGGGGCCCTGGGGCTGCCGGACGCCTTCAAGCAGGTCTGCACCGCCACGTTCGGCGACGGCGAGGTAGGCGTCTCCGGCGAGTTGCTTGGGGTCGTGCTTGAGGCCGTCTACCTTGGCGGTGAAGACACGGGTGCCTTCGGGGTTGCTGAGGAACACGGTCATCAGCAGTTCGTGGCCCATGCAGCGGGCGAAGGCCCCCACCGGCAGAGAACAGCCGCCGCCGAGGGTTTCCAGGAAGGCGCGCTCGGCGGTCACTTCAAAGCGAGTGGCCGGGTGTTCGACGGCTCCGAGGATGTCCAGCATCCGGCGGTCGTCGGCGCGGACTTCCACGGCGAGGGCGCCCTGACCCGGCGGTGGCACGAAGCGCTGGGGAGACAGGTAGGAGGCCACGCGGTCCGCCATGCCCAGGCGCGCCAGCCCGGCAGCGGCCAGCACCGCGCCGTCGGCCTCGTTGCCGTCGGCCTTGCGCAGACGGGTCTCGACGTTGCCACGGATGGGCACGACCTCGGCGTTGGGGATGAAACGGCGCAGCTGAGCGGCGCGGCGGGGACTGCTGGTGCCGATGCGGGCACCCTGTGGAAGTTGCTCCGGCGGGCAGTTCCAGCGATTGACCAGGGCGTCGCGCGGGTCTTTTCGTTCAAGGATTGCACCGAGAGTGAGACCGTCGGGCAGCTTGGTGGGCAGGTCCTTGAGGCTGTGGATCGCCATGTCCAGGTCGCCGGACAGCAGCCGCTCCTCGATTTCGGTGACGAAAACACCCAGGCCCATGCCGGCCAGGGGAGCGGTCTGGTTGGAGTCGCCGCTGGTGCGCACCACGACGACCTCGAACTCGAGGTCCGGATGTCGGACCTTGAGCTGGGCGATGGCCTCGTCATCCTGGATCAGGGCGAGGGGGCTGCCCCGGCTGCCGACCCGGATGTGGCGGTTGGTGGTCATGGGCGGGACTCAGAGAGCAAGTTGCAACCCTCGGCACGGCAAGCGGTGATGTCGTCGCACAGTCCGGGCCCGCGTTCTCCGGTCAACGCGCCAATCAGGGTCTCGGCAGCCTCTGCCGCCTGACCGTTCTGGGCCATTGAGAGAAGCTGGTGTGTGATACAGCACTGCCAGCGCTGAGGGTCGATGGTGGAGAGTAGTTCAGCCTCTCGCAGGTGGGAGCGGGCTACCGCCGTGACGCCGGAGAGGTCGGCCCATGCCAGGTCGTCGGACCGCTGAAGGGACTCGCGCAGCTTGCGCGCCAGGGCCGGGGAGACGCCGCCAGTGGAAATGGCCAGGGTGACCGGGCCACGCTGAACGATGGACGGGGTGATGAAGCTGCAGTTGGGCGGGTCGTCGACGGCGTTGAGCATGACGCCTCGCTGTTCCGCTTCCTCGAAGATGCGACGGTTGACCTCGCGCAGGTTGGTAGCGGCGATGGCGATGAACGCGCCCTCGAGGTCTCCGGGGCGGTATTCACGCTGCTCCCAGCGCACGGAGCCGTCGTCGACGAACTGCCGTATGCCGGGCGTGGCGTCGGGGCTGATGACGCAGATCACCGCCCCGGAGTCGAGCAGCCGGCTGATCTTGCCCTCGGCCACGGCGCCGCCGCCAATGATGACGCAGCGACGGCCCCGCAGGTTCAGGTACACGGGGTAATAGGAAGTCATGGGCTTTCGCTCAATAATTTCCGGGTGAGCTTGAGGGACTCCACTCACCCGGGATTCGTCCGCTAGTCGGAAGAGGCCAGCGGGGACATCTCTTCGAATTCCTCTTCGGAGAGGTCCACGGAATCGAGATCCACCAGGGACTCAGACGACAGGTATTCGTCGTAGTCGGGCACGAAGTATCGCACCCGTGTCTTCTTGTATTCGCGGGTGCTGTACAGGGCCAGCCGGTCGGTGATGCCGGTGGCCGAGGAGATTTCGTCGCTGTATTGCTCGCAGCCCTCCGGGGTGGTGGCGTGGACCATGGTGAAATGGGTGTAAGGCCAGTCGGGGAAGGTGGGCCGTTCGTAGCAGTGGGTAACGGCCTTGTGGCCGGCCATTATCAGCCCGACTTCCTCGGAGCGTTCCGGAGGCACTTTCCAGACGATCATGGCGTTGGAGCGAAACCCGGAGCGGCGGTGGTGCAGCACGGCACTGTAACGGCGCATGATGCGGCGCTCCTGGAAGTTTTCGGCTAGGGCGAACAGCTCTGCGGTGGTGATTCCCAGCTTGTCAGCCACGGGGCCGAAGGGGCGGGAGACCAGGGGCAGGTCCTCCTGCATGCCGCGGATGGCATCCTTCTCCCACTCGGTGACGGGCTGGGGCTTGTTCCAGCTATCGGCCGCGGACTTGTCGAAGCCGTCGGGGCTGAAGTTGTATGACGAGCCCTGCTGGTTGACCATATCAAAGTTTACGCCGATCTTGAAGAAACGGATTGTGGGCATGATTCGGGACTCGAGGGCCCCGGTCTTCCGGCGCATGTGGTTGGCGGTGGCTTCGAGGTCGTGTTCCGGGGGAACGGCCAGGGTGAACCACAGGTTGTAGTAGGAGCCCTCGCGGGCATAGTTGTGGCTGACGCCGGGGTGGCGGTTTATTTCCATGGCCGCACGGTGCAGCTTCGACGATTCGAAGGCCATGGCCACGAGGGTGGTCTTGTAGCCCAGCCGCCGGGTGTCGAAGATGGCGCTGATCTGACGCAGGACATTCTGCCGCCTCAGCTCGGTGAGGCGGGCCAGCACGTCCTCCTCGGTGGTCTCCAACTGTTCCGCCAGATCAAGATAGGGCTGCTCCACCATGGGGAATGGTCCCTGAATGAGGTTGAGCAGCTTGCGGTCAATCATATCCATAATCGTACTCTCGACCTGCCTTTCGTCTTTCCACAACCGGGGAGGATTCGATTACTGGGAGTCGGTTGCTCCGGAGGCGCGCTGATAGGAGCTGCACAGTCCCGTGAGCACACGGTCGGAGGTCTCCAGTATGCGGGACCATGACGAGGCGGGCGCACTGTCCAGCACCATGGTGCGGAAGAAGATGAACGCCTCGACCGTGTCGGTCAAGGACACGTTGCGCTCCAGCATTTCCGAGCCGTATTCCTGTCCAAGGATTCGAGCTTCGTTCAACAGTTCCTGCCTGCGCCGTCGGGGCCAGGACTCCCGCAGCAGCAGAGAGAGAAGGCGTCGGCCGAAGAGGCGCATCCGGTCGTTGCCCTCCGGCTCGGTGGACTGGAACCAGGGCTGCTGGGTCACGCTGTCCTGGCTCAACCGACGGCGGATGCGCCGCAGGGCCGGGGCTTCAGCGGAGTCGTCGCGTGCAGGTTCGGCGGACGGGCGGGACCTGGTCAGCGATTCCACGTCCTGTCGGAGGAAGCGACGGTGCCCGCCGGGCGTGCGGTAGACGCGGAGATGGCCTGCGTCGGCCCAATGGCGCAGGGTGGTATCACTGACGTCGAGCATGCGGCAAGCGTCGCGCAGCGACAGCCATTCATCTTCGCCGGAAACCTGGCCTCTGGTCAGATTCTCCCTCACCAACGGAATGAAACCTCAAGAAAACTCTGTAAAAATCTATAAGAATCCAAGTACAATACCAGCACCGCGACAAGGCTAGCATAACGCCGTCTTCAGGTCAAACGCGGAAGATCGCGAAATTATCTCGAACAGCCGCATCAAAGCGAAGGGGGCGCAAACAAGCGCCCCCTGATTGCGAGTGTGCGTTCCCTGTGGCCCTACCCGGGGATATCGTCGTAGAAGTGTTCCTCGGAGATGACGCGGTTCTGGCGGAAGGCCTCGATGTCCTCGGCGCTGTAGTCCAGGATACCCGACAGCACATCCTCGTTGTGCTCCCCAACCTGCGGCGTCGTACCCACATTCACCGGCGTTCGTGAAAAGTGCCAGTAGTCCCCGGACACCGCTATCTCCCCAGCCAGGAAGTCCGGCACCTCCACCATGGCACGACGCTCCCACGGGTGCGGGTCCTCCGCCGCCTGCGGTATCGTGTTCACCGGCGCCGCAACAACGTCGTGCTCCGTGAAGTGCGCTATCGCCTGCTCCATGCTCTTGTCCGCAAGTAGGTCGCGCACCGCCTGGTTCACCAGTTCCGCGTTGTTCAGCCGCTCGTGGCGCGTGTTGAACCGCGGGTCCTCCAGCCAGTCGGGACGCCCCAAAGCGTTGCACACCCTGTGCCAGTGGTGCTGGTCCCCGGCCGATATCAGCACCCAGCCCTCACGGCAGGGGTAGATCCCCGAGGGCGGTGCCGTGGTGTCGCCACGCTTGGGCGCTATCTTCGTCCCGTGATAGGCCGTTATCGGTATCTCGGTCATGGAGTAGCCCGTGTCCGCCAGGCACACGTCCATCGACTGCCCCTCGCCCGACACCTCACGCTCATGCAGGGCAGAGAGCGCCCCGATGGCCGCGTGCAGCGCCGTGATCCGGTCGATGATCGGCACCCCAGTCCTGATCGGCGGCATCCCCTCCTCACCGGTCACCATGGTGATGCCAGACATGGTCTGACCGATGGGGTCGTAGCCTATGTTGTCCCTATACGGCCCGAACTGTCCGTAGGCCGAGACGTTCACCATGATGATGCGGGGGTTAAGCTCCTTCAGGGTCTCGTAGCCGAAGCCCATGTTCTCGATGGTGCCGGGCCGGAAGTTCTGCACCACTATGTCCGATACCTTGACCAGTTCCCGCAGCACCTCCTTCCCCTCCTCCTTGCGCAGGTCAATGGACAGGGACTTCTTGCCCGAGTTGTACTGCACCCAGTAGCTCGACTGCTTCTTCACCCAGGGGCCGTGGTAGCGGGTCTCCTCGCCGCCGAGACGCTCCACCTTGATCACCTCGGCGCCCATGCGGGCCAGCACCTGGGCGCAGCGGGGCCCGGCCTGGTGGCGCCCCAGGTCTATCACCCTCACGTTCTCCAGCGGATGGTTCAGTCCTGCCATGACTTTCTCCCTTTCCCGGCCAAGCGCCCGGGAACGCTGTTGGCTTTGGGGCATTCTACGGCGCAAGGCTGCTATGGGCAAGGCATCGAAAACATAGTCGCATTTCGTAATACTATCGTAAGATTCGGTAATGTAGCATTGCTGCCGGTTAATCGAATCGAAACCCCAATTTCCAATCAGCGAGGTATGACCATGTTCAAGTTGCGCGGTTGCCCCAAGTGCCACGGCGATCTGTTCCTTGGAGAGGACATTTACGGTAAATATCTGTCCTGCGTCCAGTGCGGCCGCTATTTTTCCACCGAAGCGTCTGTCCGGGTAGTGCGGCCCGTGCCTGATGCGCAGCCTGCCGGGCCTCCCGTGCTGGCTGACCTCGACCTGGCTGCATAGAGTCTGGGAGGCATTTTATTGGTCGATTTCTAAAAAATTTATGGAAATTGTCCGAAAACTATTGACTATGGCTTCCTGGCGGGATAGCTTTTGCTGGACGGGAGTTTGCCCACTATCGGGCGGCCCGCCCAGCACTTTTTTATCTGTTTCAAATGAGGGATTGAGGAGGTGAAGCAATGGTTTTGGAACAGGCACAGGGAGTCTTGACGCTGGAGGAGGCGCCGGTCTGCCGACACCACTGGGTGATCGAGCCCGCCCAAGGGCGCTACAGCACCGGGGAGTGTCGCAATTGCCACCAGGTGAAGGCCTTCGAGAACTCCATATACTCCGGAGTCGACCCCGAAGAAGAGTAGACGAACAATACTGCAGCGAAAGCGACAGGGGCGGGTTGGAATGACCTGCCCCTGTTCGCGTCCGGCGGGACCGTTGTCATTGGTTGACTAGAGAAGGTTGACCAGAGAAGGTTGACTAGAGAATCGCCACCGGATTGACCGGAGAGCCGGTGCCTCCCACCACTCGCAGGGGGTTGATGGTGATCATGAACTCGTAGCGACCCTCCTCGGCGCAGGCTTCGGCCAGCGGCTGCAGCAGGGCGTTGTCCAGCAGCCCGATGCCGTAGGCGAAGATGGATCCGTGGACCGCCCACGAGAGGTCGTAGCCGTTGGGGGTGTGGTCCATCATGTCCCAGCCGAGCAGGCAGATGTCGGACTCGCGGATGAACTTGAGGCAGCTCATGTGCAGGCCGGGACGCTGCAGGGGGTCGCTTCCCCACATGGGGTTGCCGTCGGCGTTCCAGGCTTCACGCCCGCCGTAGACGAGCAACGCGTCGCCGGGGCGCATTTCCACGCCCTGCTCGGCAGCGATGTCCTCCAGTTCCCAGCCGTGGATCGGGGTGTCCATGGTGACGTAGGCCCCTCCGCGGTGCTTGGGAACGTCCAGCAGAACGCCGCGGGTTATGAGGCCCTCCTTCCAGTGGTGCACCGCGCCCCACTGTGCGCCGTCCATGGTTATCTGCTCATCGGGGTTGCGCCCGTTCCACATGCCGTTTTCGTCCCACACGTGGCACAGTGCATCCAGATGAGTCGTGGCGGTGCCGTGGTAGGAGATGCCGTAGTAGTCGGCTGAGAACCCGGCGGTTGGGCTGCGGTAGACCTTCTTCATATAGTGGATGGCCGGTGTCGGGTTGTTGGGAGCAGGGATGGAAGGGAACTCGCGGCTGAGGGAAACGGCCCGGCCCGACCTGACCAGCCCGGCGGCCTCGATACGCTTTTCCTGGGTGATCATGTTGACCGCGCCGAGCTGGTCATCATCGCCCCAGCGGCCCCAGTTACGGTCGTCCTTCAGGTATGCCAGCACTTCTTCCTTGGTGGGAATCCTGCGTTCCATCGGGTTCCTCCTCGGTGGTAAATGCGCCTTGCGCGTCCAGTCTTGCGGAGTCCGGGATTGAGGCGTTCAGTTGCCGGTGGCGGACTCGGCCAAGCAGTTGAAGAAGCGGTCCATCATGGTGCGGGAGACGTTCTCCATCATCCGCTGGCCCACGCGGGCAATCAGGCCGCCCGCCTGACCGTCGCCGTCAACCGAGACGGTGGTGACTCCGCCGTCCTCCGTCAGGGTGATGAAAGCCTCTCCGTTGATGAAGCCGGGTGCCCCATTGGCCGAGACGACCATCCGGTACGACTCGTGGGGATTCCAGTCCTTGATGCTGACCTTGGCGTTGAAGTTTCCCCTTATAGGCCCCATCTGGGCGCTTATTGACGCCTCGTAGTTGCTGTCGCCCACGTCTTCCAAGCGCTGACAGCCGGGTATGCAGCCCTGCAAGGATGCGGGTTGGGTCAGGACGCCCCAGACGGTCTCCCGTGGGGCGTTGATTTCGTAGCTGCCGGTCAGTTTCACAGTGACGGTTCCTTTGCTTCAGACTTGTACGTTCTCCGGAAGAGTCTACAGCCGCTCGTCGGCCAGGAGCAGCAGCTCCAGCAGGACCTGCGTGCCGTTGGCGCAGTCCTCGGGAGAGGAATATTCCTGGATGGCGTGGCTGATGCCCTCGACGCTGCGGACAAAAACCATGGCCATGGGTGCGATGGTGGCGATGGCTTGCGCGTCGTGGCCCGCACCGCTTGGGATGCGCTCCCAAGCGAACCCGGCCCGCTCGGCGGCCTCGCCCACCCAGTCCTGCATTCCGGGAACGATGGGGACAGGGTCGGTGAAACGGTGGCGGTTGATTGTTATTTCCACCCCGTCATCCTGCTCCGACTGGTGAGCCATGCGGGTCAGTTCCCGCTCGGCGGCCACCAGCGCGGACATCTCGAGGTCGCGGAACTCCATGCCGACCGTGGCGTGGCCCGGGACAACATTCACCGCGTTGGGCGTGACATCCAGAGCGCCCGTGGTGGCGACGCGGCAGATTTCGTCTTCGGCGGCCATCTTCTGAACCTGCACCACCAGCTTGGAGGCAGCGACGAGGGCATCGCGACGCTCGTTCATGGGCGTGGTGCCGGCGTGGTTGGACATGCCGTTGATGTCCAGCTCAAAGACGGCGCGACCGGTGATGCCGGTGACGACTCCTATCGGAGTGCCGGAGCGGAACAAGTAGGGCCCCTGCTCGATGTGCAGCTCGAAGTAGGCCGCCAGGTCTCCGGGCTTCCGGGCCGCCTCGTCGACTCGCGAGAGGTCCCCGCCGATGTCGGCCATGCGCTCGGCCAGGGAGACGCCCTCGGCGTCCACCGCCGCCAGGTCCTCGGGCTCCAGCATGCCGGCCATGGCGCGGCTGCCGATGAGCCAGCGGTGGAAGCGGGTGCCCTCCTCGTTGGTGAACACGATGGCTTCCAGGGGATGGCGGGTCACATGGCCGTTTTCCGTCAACGTCTTGACGACCTCGATGGCACCCATCACACCCAGCGCGCCGTCGTATTTCCCGCCCAGGGGCACGGTGTCGGTGTGCGAGCCAAAGGCGATGGGTGGAAGGGAATCGTCCAAGCCGGCCTTGCGCCCGATGATGTTGCCGCCGGTGTCAATGCGCACTTCCAGCCCGGCCTCGCGCATCAGTCCCATGGTGTAGTCGCGGCTGGCGACGTCGGCGGGAGAGAAGGCCAGGCGGTCCATACCCTCGGGCGTCTCCCCATACTTGCCCAGTTCGTCCAGGGTGCGGTTGAGGCGGTCTCCGTTAATGGCGAATCCGGGCATGGCGCTGTTCTCCAGCTCTCGTATTCGGGGTCCGGGGTTAACGTTCGGGTTGAGTCGGGGCTACCGGCCCTGGGGGCGGTTGCCTCTATGTCGGCGCAGCGGGCGGACCTGCTTGATCATTTCCTCGAGGGCGGCGCGGTCGAGACCGAGGGCCACGGCGACGTTGATGTCGCGCTGGGCCTGGTCGGCCAGGCCCATCATGGCGCGGGCGGTGGCCCGATTGACGTAGGCGACGGCGAAGCTGGGTTCCAGCTTGACCGCTTCGTTAAGGTCCTTGATGGCGAGGTCCAGGGCACCGGTGGCGATGTAGGCGTCAGCCCGGTTGTTGTAGGGCACGGGGAAACGCTTCTCCAGCCGGATGGCTTGGGTGAAGTCGTCGATGGCGGCGGCGAGCCGGCCGGCGGCACGATGCGAAGCGCCCCGGTCGCTGTAGGCGGAGGAGAAGCGGGGGTTGATACGCAGGGCCTCGGAGTGGTCACGGACGGCCAGGTCGTATTGCTCGAGGGCATGGTGGGCGTTGCCGCGGATACAGTAGGCCACGGCAATACGGGGCGAGAGCTTGATGGCCTGCTCGGCATCGGCGATGGCGAGGTCAGGCTTGCCCAGATTGAGGTAGGCGGCGGCGCGGTTGCTCCAGGCGGTGCCGAGCTCCGGGTCCAGGTTCAGCGCCTGCGTGTAGGCGTTGACGGACTCTTCCAAGTCGCCGCGGCGCTGCGTCCGGACGCCGTGGTCGTACCAGCGTTCGGCCGGGGGTTTTCCCATGGCCCCTGGAAGCATTCGTTTGAGTATGGTGGCAACGTCAGGCAACGGTCACCCTTCCTGTTGAAACAATCCAGTCGTCAGAGACCGACCCTGGCCCGGGTGTATTCAATTCCAAACAATTCGGTCGTCAGAGACCGACCCGGGCCCGGGTGTATTCAATCTGCTCCTGCAGGTCTTCCCGGTCCGCACCCAGTGCCACGGCCTCTTCCAGGTCGCTCTGGGCCTGCTCATCCCTTCCAGTGATGGCGTACATCGTGCTGCGGTATATACGGGCGTTCACATTTTCCGGGTTGATGCCGATTGCGGTGCTGAAATCACCGATGGCCCGGTCGGGCAGGCCAACGGCGGCGAAGAGCAGACCGCGATGGAAGTAGGGGCGGTCGCTGCGGGGATTCATACGGATGGCGCGGCTGAAATACCACAGGGCGCGATTGGTCTGGCCCCAGCGGGCGTAGATGAGGCCCCACTGGAAGTAGAAGCTACTGGCCAGCGTAGCCATTCCGTGGAAGAGCTGGGTCAGGACCCGGAGCACTATCATGCCGCAGATTATACCGCAGGCGGCGGCGCTGAGGCAGGGCGAGGGGGCGATTGCGCGGCCAAAGGGGGGGAGGACTGCCCGCAGGTCGCCCGGAAGGGGAGGAAATAAGGCGGGGTGGCGTTTCCTCCCGGCACAGCAAACCGGTCTAACGGGGTGGTCAGCCCTCTCGTCGACCGCGTAGCAGACCAGGAGGCAAAATACAGGGCGGCGTTCTCTTCAAAAATTCTCTCTACGCGTAGACGTGTAACATTCTGTAACATTTTGTAACTCTCTGTAACTTTTCGACCGCCGACCGAAGTCCCAAGAATGAACGAACTCGCGGGCGAGTTTGTTGCTAAACGGTTAGTCATCACATCATGTGGTGCGGGGCGTCGAGATACCAGGCAACCGACAATTGTCATCAGGCAGCTTTCCAAATCAGGTGGTTTGGTAGACCAGGCGTTCCTTGATTGTGAGTTTCATCCCCAACCCTCAACCTTTGGGCAGAAGGGGTGGAACGAGACCCTGTTCCTTTGGTTGGATGACAGTCGGGAGAGACCGGTCTCATTGTCTCATCCGGAGGCCCTCACGTGACAATGTACAGTTGTGTAAAGTTGTGTCCAAAACCCACTCATTTTGGTCCTTAATTGAGACAGGGCAATCGGGCTGTTCAGGGTTTCTTTCATCAGAACAATTGTACGGCAAACGATGGCTGGTGGCAAGGGGGAAAATTCAGCAGGGCATCGTTTCGGGTCAGGTGGTGAGGTCTGGAGTGAGGCGGGACTTGGACTCACGTGCGGGCGGAAATGAAGAGTTGGTTGGCGAAAAGACACCTATATCGGAACGTTATCCTGTCATCAATATCGGTGTGGGCAACATCGGTGTGGGCAACGGCAAGCCCCGACGTTAAGGAGGCGGCTTTCCGGTTCAGACCAGGACCCTGAATCCGTAGCCGGGAAGGTTGAGGTCGTCCTCGGCGAAGCGGGACATTCGCAGGGGTGTGATGTCGATGGTTGTCGCCTTGCCGTCGAGGACGAGCTCGGAGACGAGCAGGCCGACGGCCGGGGAGAGCTTGAAGCCGTGGCCGCTGAAGCCGGTGCAGACGAAGAGGCCGTCGATGCCGTCAACCCGGTCGATGACGGGATGGGAGTCCGGGGTCTGGGTGTAGAGCCCGGCGTAACCGGTGGCAAACTCGGCGTCGGCCATGGCAGGGATGCGCCGGGCGATGCGGCCCCAGACCTCGGCGATGAAGCCCTGGGAGGCGCGCTGGGCGTAGACCTCCGGGTCGTCGACGTCGTCCTCGAGGTTGCCGTTGCCGATTAGGGTTAGGTCGGTGCTCTCGGGCCGAAAGTAGATGAGGTTGGCGATGTCGCCGCCGCCGGGGTGGTAGGGGACTTGGGGCGGACGGCGCAGGTGGATAACCTCGTGGCGGGTGGCCTGCAGGGGCAGGTCGATGCCGTGGTACAGCAGGAAGCGGCGGCTCCACGGGCCGGTGGCGATGATTGCCCTTTCGGTCTCGATGCGCTCGCCGCTGGCGAAAACGCCCGTCACCCGTCCGCCGGTAACCTCGACGGACTCGACGGGAGACTGCAGGCGAATTCGGGAGCCGAGCTCGCGAGCGCGGGCGGCGTAGGCGAGGGCGGTGCCGGACGGGTCGGCGTGGCCGGACAGGGGCTCGTAGGCGATGCCGGCGCAGTCGTTGAGGTGGAACGCGGGGGCTATCTCGGCGGCGTCCGCGAGGCTGATTTCGCGGGTGTCGATGCCGACGCCCTGCTGCAGCGCGACGTTGGCGCGAAAGCCGTCGACGGCGACGTCGCTGGCGAAGACGAGGTAGCCGGTGTTGGTGTAGCCGCACTCGCCGCCCACTACGGTGTCGAAGTCGCGGAAGACCTGCAGGCTGTGCCAGGCCATGCGGGCGTGGACCTCGGTGGAGTAGTGCATCCGCACGGCGCCGGAGGAGCGGCCGGTGGAGCCGCTGCCGAGGGCGTCGCGTTCCAGCAGCAGGGCGTCGGTCATGCCGCGCGCCGCCAGGTGGTACAGGATGCTGCACCCCATTACGCCGCCGCCGATGACGACGGCTTCGGCCGTTTCGGTCATGGGCCGGGGCCTCCTCCCGTGAATATGAGCGCCGGATTCCGGACTTTCGGACCAGAATACCACGCCCGGGCATCAAATCCGTGTCCGTATTGCCTGCCGCTTGCCCCGGAACAACCAGCGGATATAATGGCGCGCAAAGAGCAGCGGAACGCCGCTTCATTACGTTATCGGAGGGAAAGGCAATGGGCGCTACCGAGACAATGGCGAGGTGGGTGGTCAACACCAACTACGAGGACATTCCGCCGGACGCAATCCGGGTTGCCAACGAGTCCTGCTTCGACCTGCTGGGCGTGATACTGGCCGGGTCGGTGCAGCCGGTGGGGCAGATCATCCAGAAATACGTATCCGACCAGGGTGCGAGGGCGGAGGCGACCGTCCTCTCCGGTGGTGAGCAGACCACGCTGGCCAATGCCGCGCTGGCCAACGGGACCATGGGCCACGCGCTGGACTACGACGACTTTGGCGGCTTCGGCCACCCGACGGTCGCCATCTTTCCGGCGTTGCTGGCCATTGGCGAGCAGGCCGGGGCGACCGGGCGCGACCTTCTGGAGGCCTACGTCATCGGCTGCGAGGTGGGGCTGGCACTGCAGCACACCACGAAGTACAAGCAGATGGACAAGGGATTCCACAGCACCGCCGTCATCGGTCGGCTGGCCTGCGCCGCCGCCTGCGCCAAGCTGCTGAAGCTGGACGAGGAGCAGACGATCACCGCGCTGGGCATCGCCGGGTCGATGGCATCGGGCCTGATACACAACTTCGGCACCATGACCAAGCCGCTGCACGCCGGACTGACGGGACGCGACGGCATCACCGCGGTGCAGTTGGCACAGGCCGGACTGACCGCCGGAGACCAGGTCGTCGAGCACCCCTTCGGGTTCGCCAACACCGTCCTGGGGCCGGGAATCTACGACCTGGACGCTATGGCCAACAATCTCGGCCAGCCCTTCCGCACGCAGGACGCGCTGATCATCAAGAAGTACCCCTGCTGCGGCGGCAACCACGCAATGCTGGACAGCCTGTTCAGCCTGATGCGCGACAACGACTTCACCGTCGACGACGTCGCCAACGCCGAGGTCGACCAGTCCTACTTCTCGGTGGTGATGCTATACCAGGAGCCGGAGGACGACCTCAAGGGCAAGTTCAGCGCCAAGTACAACGTCGCTGCTGCGCTGGTGGACGGCGAAGTCAACATCGACACCTTCACACAGGAGAAGATCGACGACGCGACCATGGCCGAGGTGATGGACAAGGTGAACCTGAGGGTGATGGCGAAGTCGGAGGAGCTGCTGACCAACTCCGAGGACGGCCTCAAGATCAAGATCACGCTGAAGGACGGGCGCGTATTCGAGCACTCCACGGCCCGCGCCGACATTCTGGGCAGCCAGGGCAATCCCTGGGGCTTCGACAATATCAAGGCCAAGTTCGAGGAGAACGTGGCGCTGGTGCTGAACGACGAGGACGTCAACCGGGCCGTGCAGGCGTGGTCGGACATCCCCGAGGTCGGTGACGTGGCCGACCTGGTGCGCAGCACGCTGGTGGCGACCAGGGCGTAGCCTTGCTGATTGCGAGAAAACCGGTAGTCGGTCCCTGGCCGACGCCGGGACAATAATTGGGTAAGCACTGGTTGGACTCGATCGAGGTTTACCAGAAGGCCACCGACTTAATTCTGCCGGTGGCCTTCGGAATTGGACCGGACCAGGCGGGACTGGCAACGCCCTGCACCGAATGGACGGTGCTGCAGCTGGTAAATCACAACCTCGATATCCAGGCGGGCGCCCACGCCCTGCTGGCGGGACACTGGGCGGAGGCTCCGCCAGCTGACCTGAATGCGACACTGCCAGAAGGTGCGGGATCCGCGTTGCAGGCGGTTACCGGGCGGTTTGTGGAGGCTTTGGAGTCCATGGACCTGGAAGAGCCGCTGGATACTCCCTTCGGTCTCATTCCGGCCAGCAGGTTCATCCTGTTCCCGATGGCCGATCTGGTTATACACAAGTGGGACCTGGCGAAGGCCACCGGCCAAGACTGTTTTATCGACCACCACCTTGCCGAAATCTGCTACGAGGTTCTTGCACCGGTGGCAGATATGGCCAGGGGAAACGGCGATTGCGGACCAGAGGTCCCGGTCCCGCCCTCCGCCAGCATTCAGGACAGGCTTCTGGGCATGGCGGGCCGCCAGCCCTAGGACGCCCGCGAAGGGCCGCTCAGGCATATGCCGAGGGTAGGGGCGGGGAGCCACGGCTCTAACCGGAGCACTGCAGTGACGGCTCCGAACCGCTGTCTTTTATTCCAGATCAGAGAAGGCCCCGGGCTAATACCCGGGGCCTTTGCCATGCGGGGTGTTGCCAGCTGTCAGGGTTAATCGCCGCCGAATATGTCCAATATGCGGAGCAGGATGAGGAAGATGTTCAGGAAGACGAGGTACAGGCCCACCGCTCCCATGATGGCAATCTGACTGGCGGCCCGCTCGTCGCCGCGCATGGCGGCTTCCTGGGCAAGCTCCTTAACCTGCTTGGTCTGGTAGACGGCCAGACCGAGGAAAATGGGCAGGGCGACCAGCGTGATGATCCAGGAGAGCATGTTGGAGCCGATGAACCAGTTTACGAACCCGGCGATGATGACACCGATCAAGCCGATCATGCACATCGTGCCGAGGCCGGACAGGTCGCGCTTGGTGGTGAAGCCGATGACGCTCATCGCGGCGAAGACGCCGGTGGTAAGGGCGAAGGCCAGGATGATGGTGTCACCGGTGAATTCCCAGAAGATGGTCGAGATGATCAGGCCGGTGATGGCAGTGAACACCAGATAGGCGCCGCCGGCCACGGCGGGAGGAACCCGGTGGGCGAGGAAGCTGAGGCCGAATATCAAGGCGATCCACGCGCCGATCAGCACGAAGTAGCCGATCAGCCCGAAGTTCTCGATGATGCCTTCGAGGGCACCGGCCTGATGGCTGATCCAGGCAACGGCGCCGGTGGTCACCACGCCCAGCGAGATCCAGCCATAGAGGCGGGTCATCGCGCCGGTGAAGATGCTGTTGGCCGCCTCCTGCGAGTAGAAGCCGCCCCGCGAGCCGTCGTAGTACAGGTTGGTCATTGGCCGCTCCGATATCTCTATTGGATCTATCCGCGTCTTCCCGTCGGGGAAAACCGGGGAGCCCCCTTTTCAACACTCAATTCTACAGAAATAAAAAAAGGCAGGGGAAGTAGTCCTTTCTCTGCCTTATAGCAATCCCAGCCTGTGTAGGTCGCCAGCGTTGCATCTCGCTTGCTCTTCGATGATGAATTGCAGGGTGCCTATCGGGATAGTGTCGCCACGCCTTGTAAACGCCACAGACACCCGACGGCCATCAGCGTGGCGATACCTATGGTGGCTGCCCTTCTGCCGGTTGAGGGTGAACCCGTCATCGAACAACGCACGAATCAGTCTGCGGGCTGGGAGAGAACGCAGACGGCCGTAATCGATTTCCCTCACACAGTGACGGAGACCGGTATCCCGTCAGTCGCTTCTGCTGCTTCCATCGATGGCAGAGGGGTTCCCTCTTCCTCAAATTCCTCGATTATCATTTCGAGGACTTCCTTGATGTAGTACAACGCCTCTTCCCGTGTGTAGCCCCACGTCGAAGCGCCAATGCCGACCCAAGGAGGGAAGAATACGTGCCAACCCTCCTCGTCCGGTTCCAGCACTACTCGGAACACATAACTCTTCACGACGCCCCAATTCCACCCGCTCTTGGAGAAATTACGGCTCTACGCGGATGTCGTCGCCGACCTTGATGGCGCCGCCGTTGATCACTGTGCAGAGCATGCCGCGTCGGTGGTCCAGCTCGGCCTGCAGGCCCTGGCGGATGGCGTCCATCTTGCCGCAGGGCTCGCACTCGCCGACGATCTCCATGGTCACGTCGCCGATGAAGACCACGTTGCCCGCAACGGTCTGGGAGAGGTCGAGGCCGGAGACAGTGATGTTCTCCTTGATCTGGCCGGGGGCCAGCCCGAACACGCCCAGGGTCTCGTTGTCCATGATCAGGACCTGGCGCATGTTGCCCTGGCGGCAGCTGCGGTCGCCCTCCAGTCCCATGCCCGAAAGGGCGGTGGCTTCCTGCACCGGATCGGACGGGGTCTCCTTGACGCGGGCAATGTGTAGGTTGGTAATCGTTCCCTGCTGCATTTCGACGCTCCTTCGGCGTGGACCGGGCCGTTCTGCCGACCCGCGGCCGTGTTGTTTGGCGCTTGGGGCGTGTGCTAACCTGAATCGGCGGGATTGCACCGTAAGTGGCTCCCGCATTTATGTTGCGATTATATGGGCTACGGCGAGGACGCGCTACCTTTTCCAGTCTGGCCGTCCGCCGGTTCACGAGTCGAAACAACAGATTCAATGGAGAGATGGCAGATGGCCTACGAATTCATCAAGACGGAAAACCGCGAGGGTGTGCTGGTGCTGACCATGCATGACCCGCCGACGCGCAACGCCCTGGGAGCGGAGATGGCGGCGGAGTTTCGCGCAGAAATGGACCGGTTCGAGGACGACCCTGAATGCCGGGTGCTGCTGGTCACCGGCACGGCGCCCTCTTTCTGCTCCGGCGCAAACGTGCGCAACTTCAATCGCAACATCGAAGAGGCGGAGCAGGCCGGCGAGGAGCCGGAATCGCTGCCTTGGGGCAAGATGGAGAGCCGCTTCTCCAATCGGGACGACAAGGTCGAATACGCCGGGGGCGCGCCGCTGGTGCCGCTGCGTATCCACAAGCTGCAGAAGCCTTCCATCGCGGCGGTGAACGGCCACGCCATGGGAGTCGGCATGGGCGTGGCACTGGCGTGCGACATTCGCATCGCGGGCGAAGGGGCAATTTTTTCCGAGGCTTTCTCGCGCATGGGACTTATTCCCGGTGACGGCTCATGCTGGCAGCTGCCGCGACTCATCGGGATGAGCAACACGCTGCTGCTGCAGTACACCGGCGACCGCATTGACGGCAACGAGGCCTACCGGCTAGGCATCGCGAGCACGGTCGTGCCCGACGACCAGCTGATGGAGTCGGCGATGGACCTGGCGACGCGGCTGGCCAAGGGGCCGACGCAGTCGCTGTCACTTATAAAGTACCTGGTGCACCGCAGCATGGACCTTGATTTCGAGGAAAGCCTCGATCTGGCCCACGTGGCCCAGGCGCAGGCCCGCAAGACCGAGGACCACAAGGAGGCGGTGCAGGCCTTCCTGGAGAAGCGTCCGGCGGTGTTCAAAGGGCGCTAGTGTGATGTATCCAAAGTACGTCGGCAAAAGCGGGCGACATTGGCCAGGATTTGGTCGGCAGTCTTGGTCCAGACAAACGGTTTGGGGTCCTCGTTGGTGACGTCCAGGTAGCGGTAGATGGCAGCCTCCAGTTCGGCGCTGCTCTGATGCACGCCACGGCGCAACTGCTTTTCGGTGAGCAGACCGAACCAGCGCTCCACCAGGTTCAGCCAGGAGGCGCTGGTGGGTGTGAAGTGCATATGGAAGCGGGGCCGCTTGGCAAACCAGTTACGGATCAGCGCCGTCTTGTGGGTGGCGTAGTTGTCCGCGATCAGGTGGACGTCCAGGTCGGCGGGCACCTCGGCCTCGATGGTATCGAGGAATTTGCGGAACTCCACGGCCCGGTGGCGGCGGTGGCACTGGCCAATCACCTGGCCGGTCCTCGCGTCCAAGGCGGCGAACAGCGACGTGGTGCCGTGGCGCAGGTAATCATGGGTGCGCCGCTCCACCTGTCCCGGGCGCATGGGCAACAGCGGACGGGTGCGGTCCAAGGCTTGGATCTGGGACTTCTCGTCCACGCACAGGACCAACGCCCGGTCCGGTGGATTCAGATACAGCCCCACAACGTCCCTGACCTTCTCGATGAAGAAGGGGTCCGACGACAACTTGAAGGTCTCCGTGCGGTGGGGCTGCAATCCGAAGGCCCGCCAGATGCGGCTGACCGTGTTGTGGCTCAGCCCGCTGCGCTGGGCCATGGACCGGGTGCTCCAATGGGTCGCGTCCCGGGGCGCAGTCTCCAGCGTCAGCGTAATCACACGCTCCACGTCGTCATCGGTAACCGCTCGAGGCCGTCCGCTGCGCGGTTCGTCCGACAGTCCGTCCAGCCTCCGTTCCAGGAAGCGAGAACGCCACTTCCCCACCGTCTCATCGGACACTCCCAGGTCGGTGCCCACCGCGGTATTGCTGCGGCCTTCGGCACAGCCCAGAACCATTCTGGCCCGCAGCGCCAAAGCCTGCGAGGTCTTTGGACGGCGAACCCACCGTTCCAGGGTTTCACGCTCCACGTCATCCAAGATTAGCGGCGGCATCGGTCGTCCCATCGCCATGGTCATCCTCCTCTGGACTGCTAACCCGGAGGATACCTCATCGCGATTACTTTTACTATTAACTTCCGTTACACCACACTAGCAAAGATCACGGGGAGAAGCGTCCGGCGGTGTTCAAAGGGCGCTAGAAAGATCACGGGGAGAAGCGTCCGGCGATGTTCAAAGGGCGCTAGAAAGATCACGGGGAGAAGCGCCCGGCGGTGTTCAAGGGGCGCTGGACCCGACACACTCCGGTTGGTCGGTCCGCCGCCGGGCCATCGCCGTCTGTGGCAATGCCGCAAGTACCCGAGTCAATACGCGGGAGGGAGAGATGAGCACAATGAACGATAGTGCCCATGTCGCAACCTCCCGCGACGTGCTTGCAACGGCCGAGGCGATGCTGCCGGAGATACGGGCCGCCGCTGATGAGGTTGACGAGGGCCGACGGGTTCCAGACTGGCTGGCCAAACGCCTGAACGACGCCGGGTTCTTTCATCTGCTGACCGGCGCCGAGTACGGGGGTGTGGGGGCCGACCCGGCGACCGCCGCGAAGGTCATCGAGACGCTGTCGACGGCCAGTCCCTCGGTGGGCTGGGTGACAATGATCCTGGCCACCGCCTCCTTCTGGACGGTGCGGATGGTGCCGGAGGAAGTGCGGAGGGAAATCTTCGCCGCGGTGACGCCCGGCGAAGTCCAGCCGTCGGTCATCGCGGGCACACTGGTGCCTCATGGACGGGCGGTCCGCGTCGAGGGAGGCTGGCGGCTGAGCGGGCAGTGGCCGTTTGCCAGCGGCTGTCACCACGCCAACTGGATGCCCACCGGCGCGTGGCTGTACGAGGGGGACGAACCCATCCGCGACGCCAACGGGGCGCCGGAGTGGCGGGCCTTCCACCTTCCGGCCTCGGACTGCACCATCCTCGATACGTGGTACACCTCCGGCCTTCGCGGCACCGGCAGCACCGACTACACCATGGACGGCGTATTCGTTGCCGACAGTCACGTGAAAAAGCACTCGCTGCTGGAGGAAGCCGTACTGACCGACCCTCGCTACGCCTACGCCGCCTTCAACGTGCCCATGCTCTCGGCCGTCGCACTGGGTGCGGCCCGGGGCGCAGTGGACACGCTGACGGAGCTGTTCGGGGGCAAGGTTGACCGGCGCAACCAGCGCCCGGTGGCCGCGGCCTTCGACAAGCAGGCCGACCTCGGCATGGCGGAGGCCACGGCAGGGTCGGCCCGGGCCTACCTGTACGATACGACGTCCAGAGCGTGGGACATCATCCAGTCCGGCCGGGAGTTGCCGCGGGAGCTGCGGGCGGGAATGCGGCTGGCCTGCACCCATGCGGTGCTGGCGTCGGTGGATGCCGTGGACCGGGTGCACCTGGCCGGCGGGGCGACGTCCATCAACAGCTCCTCGCCAATCGACAGGTTTTTTCGTGACGCCCACGCGGTGGCGGCCCACGCCTTCGTGCGGCAGGCCACCATGGCCGACGGCGGACAGCTGCTCCTGGGGCAGGAACCGGCCTTCCACGTCTTCTAGAGCGCCTTCATGGGGCGGGGAGTTCACCGGTGACAGGAGCAAGAGGATGATTCACGAGAAGTGACGAGAACGGGAATTAGTGCGAATTGCCCCTTGACGGGCTCTGCCGGGGTGCCTATAATCATTTGCACGCAAGAGAAGAGAGGCGTTGGCTTGATGGGAAACACCATCTGACATAGCACACCCTTGACAGGGATACCTGGACGGCGGTTCGGGGAGACCCGACCCGCTTTTTTCTTGCCCGCTCCTTAACAAGAGAATACGTGATCTGAAAATCCTGCAAACTTCAAGTGTGCCCGTGAGCGTTTACCGTAGCGTATCGGGCGCAAGCAACTGACGGGGTGCAAACCCCGGAAGGTTTGAAGTTCCTTGCGTGGGTCAAGTTATTAAGAGCTTACGGTGGATGCCTTGGGACCAAGGGCCGATGAAGGGCGCGGCAAGGCTGCGTTAAGCCTCGGTGAGCCGTCTAGCGGGCATAGCCGGGGATACCCGAATGGGGAAACCTTGACCGGTGTTGAGTCGGTCAACCTGCATTAGCAGGGGGTAAGTGGGGGAACTGAAACATCTAAGTACCCCGAGGAAAATAAATCAACCGAGATTCCCTAAGTAGTGGCGAACGAACGGGGAACAGCCTAAACCGATGCGACCTAACGGCATGAGGGCCTATGTCGCACCGGGGTTGTAGGAGTCGCCTGGGACCGCCTCATAAGGTCCACAGGAGTTACAAATCCGTTCTCTAGTCGAAGGAACCTGGGATGGACCGCCAAAGAGGGTGAAAGCCCCGTAGGCGAAAGGGAGCGGACTCCTGGCGAATTTCCTGAGTACCACGGGGCACGGGAAACCTTGTGGGAATCCGGGGGGACCACCCTCCAAGGCTAAATACCCTTGGTCACCGATAGCGTACCAGTACCGTGAGGGAAAGGTGAAAAGAACCCCTAGCGGGGAGTGAAATAGATCTGAAACCGTAAGCTTACAGAAGGTCGTAGCCTCGATTCGTCGGGGTGGCGGCGTGCCTATTGAAGAATGATCCGGGGACTTAATGTGTGGAGCGAGGTTAAGGAACTGTAGTTCCGGAGCCGCAGCGAAAGCGAGTCTGAATAGGGCGACGAGTTCCATGTATTAGACCCGAAACCGGGTGAGCTACCCATGGCCAGGTTGAAGGTTCGATAAAACGGACTGGAGGACCGAACTCGTGGCTAGTACAAAAGCTTGGGATGAGCTGTGGGTAGAGGTGAAATGCCAATCGAACCCGGATATAGCTGGTTCTCCCCGAAATGCATTTAGGTGCAGCCTCGGGTTAGGTGGACGGAGGTAGGGCACTGGATGGGCTAGGGGGCGTGAGCTTACCAAACCCAACCAAACCACCAATGCCGTTTATCCGATGCCCGGGAGTGAGACAGTCACAGATAAGTGCGATTGTCGAAAGGGAAACAGCCCAGACCACCGGCTAAGGCCCCCAAGTGCAGACTAAGTGGGAAAGGAAGTTGGGTTCCCCAGACAACCAGGAGGTTGGCTTAGAAGCAGCCACCCTTTAAAGAGTGCGTAATAGCTCACTGGTCGAGGGGTCCGGCGCCGAAAATGTAACGGGGCTTAAGTCTGCCGCCGAAGCCGTGGATGTTCAGGTGCAGTAATAAAGGCCCGGCCGACAAGGGCCGGCCAATGGTGGAAACCGCCTTCGGGCGGCGGACGCCGGAGGCGGGTCTGCGAGAGCTGGACTGGAGTTGCTGAACACCGCCTGGGCATGGTAGGGGAGCGTTCCTCGGGCGATGAAGGTGAGTCGTGAGGCTTGCTGGAGCGCGGGGAAGTGAGAATCCCGGAATGAGTAGCGTAAATCAGGGTGAAAATCCCTGACGCCGAAAGCCCAAGGTTTCCTACGCAACGTTTATCGGCGTAGGGTTAGTCGGTCCTAAGCCGTAGGCAAGAGCCGAAGGCGATGGACAGCAGGTTAATATTCCTGCACCGCCATTTTTTCGCTTTAAAACCAAGGAGGGATGCGGGAGGCTAGGCAGGGCATGCCCATTGGACATGGTGTGTCCTTTTCCGTAGGCGAGCCGGGGCAGGCAAATCCACTCCGGCGCAAAGCTGAGGGTTGAGGAAATCGGACCTTAGGGTTACGAAATCCTGTTGAAGCCAAACCGACCAGAAAAGCTTCGTGGTTATGGAACTGTGGCGACCGTACCGCAAACCGCCACTGGTGGGCTGGGATAAAAGTCCCGAGGCGTTCGAGATAACCTCCGTTAAGGAACTAGACAAAAGAGCCCTGTAACTTTGGGAGAAAGGGCCCCCCGGGGGGTGAAGCCACTAGCTGGTGGAGCGTTCTGGGGGCGCAGAGAAGAAGGCCGGGCGACTGTTTAACAAAAACACAGGTCTGTGCTAAGGGGAAACCCTACGTATACAGGCTGACGCCTGCCCAGTGCCGGAAGGTTAAGGGGAGCGGTGAGAGCTGCGAACTGAAGCCCCGGTGAACGGCGGCCGTAACTCTAACGGTCCTAAGGTAGCGAAGTCCCTTGTCGGGTAAGTTCCGACCCGCATGAATGGTTGAACGACTTGGCCATTGTCTCGACGGAGGGCTCGGTGAAATTACGGTGCCCGTGAAGACGCGGGCGACCTGCGGCAGGACAAAAAGACCCCGTGGAGCTTTACTGTAGCCTGGTATTGGGCTGGGAGCTGTCATGTGTAGGATAGGTGGGAGGCTGAGAAGCCCCGACGCCAGTCGGGGTGGAGCCATCGTTGAAATACCACCCTTGTCAGTTTTTGGTTCTAACCTGCATAGCGGGGACAGTGCCTGGTGGGCAGTTTAACTGGGGCGGTTGCCTCCTAAAAGGTAACGGAGGCGCCCAAAGGTCCCCTCAGGACGGATGGAAATCGTCCACAGAACGCATTGGCATAAGGGGGCTTGACTGCAAGACCTACAAGTCGAGCAGGGACGAAAGTCGGGCAAAGTGATCCTACGGCACCGTGTGGAAGGGCCGTGGCTTATCGGATAAAAGCTACCCCGGGGATAACAGGCTTATCTCGCCCAAGAGTTCACATCGACGGCGAGGTTTGGCACCTCGATGTCGGCTCGTCCCATCCTGGGGCTGAAGGCGGTCCCAAGGGTCCGGCTGTTCGCCGGTTAAAGGGGTACGTGAGTTGGGTTCAGAACGTCGTGAGACAGTTCGGTCTCTATCCGCCGCGGGCGCAGGAGGCTTGAGGGAACCTCTTCCTAGTACGAGAGGACCGGAAGGGACAGACCTATGGTGTTCCGGTTGTTCCGCCAGGAGCAGCGCCGGGTAGCCATGTCTGGCATTGATAAGCGCTGAAGGCATCTAAGCGCGAAGCTACCCCCAAGATGAGGCCTCCCTCCCCTATTAAGTTAGGGGGTAAGACTGCAGAGAGACTATCTGCTTGATAGGCCGGATGTGTAAGGTTGGTAACAACTTCAGCAAACCGGTACTAACCAGTCGAGAGGCTTGACCCACGCAATGAGCTTCAAACCCTTGCAGTGAAGGGCAGGAACACAGACACTTTCAGATACGCGCATTCTCACCACACATACGTCGCGGGGTGGAGCAGTGGCAGCTCGTCGGGCTCATAACCCGAAGGTCGTTGGTTCGAGTCCAACCCCCGCTACCAACAGGGAATGAAGAAGCCCCCGGCGATATCGCCGGGGGCTTCTGGTTTGGTTGCCGCTCCAATTCAGAGAGTTTCCAATTATGCGGAAATGGCCCACTCGCGCGCCGATTGCCCCTTATTCAGATAGGGCTTCAGTTGAGCAGCCGCCCGTTCCAGAGTTAGGCCAATAACCTCTCCTTCCATGTCAAATTCCGCCGTCAATGATTCGGCGACTCTTCGCCAACCGGAGAGCTCGCGACCGTTCGTTAGACGCAGAGTGTCGGAAGCCCGGCGGTACTCTATTAGCAAGGGAATATCCTCGAGGTAACCCTCTTGATTTAACTTCGTTCGCGCAGTACCTCCAGTGTCTGATTCTTCGTCATACAAAATGGGCGCCAATTTTCTGACTGCACTCTCAACGGTAAAAGAAACAACCGAAGCTTCCGTGTTATCGAAAAATACGGTGAGTCCGGCCGCAACGTCCTCTCCTCCACCAGACTGTACTCCGTTCCATAAGGTCAGAAAAGCGACGTCGGCGGAATATTGGATCCATAGCGTCATAGTTTTCTCTCGCTTATTTCTCGAAGTAATCTGCGGGTTTCTCTTCGGTCGAAGTGAGTGGTGATCACGGTACCTTCGGAATTGACCACAACCTTTAGCGCTTTGCCGGCATCAGGGATTTCTGCCCAACAGACAGCGGACGGTCCGTTTTGTGCTTGGTCAACCAATGCAGAGACGTGGGCTGAGGGCAGGATGATTTCCTGCGCTGGAGGCGTTCAGGCCAGGGGGTTGTATAGCCTGATGCGATTGAAGATTTGTTGGGACATCCAAATCAGCTCCGGCACCTCAAGCTGAATGCGGAACAACGGTGGTAGGGCCATTGCAATGGCAAGGAGATCTACGTCGTTACCACTACCGCTCGCTTCTCAGCCTCCGGCGGCGCTGGAGCTGTGACCACACCAGCGAGAACACCACCAGCACGGCTGCCGCGGCGACGATGACGTACATGAGGTTGAAGCCGCCTTCGGCCCTCGCCCGCACGGCGAAAGTGTGGCTGGCCTGACCCAGAGCGCTGTCTATGTCCATGGTCACCGACCAGTCTCCCAGCGCGTCCAGGTACAGGTTGCCCTCGTATAGATGTGGCTCCTGAGGGGAGTTCACTGCTTCCGTGCTAGTCGCAGCGCCCGGACCGGTGGCTTCGACGCTGACGGCTGCGTCTTCCACCGCCACCTCGCCCGCGGCATCCTGGATCAGGATGCTGACGTGCAGCGGTCCCAGGGTGGGGTCGCCGGGCAGCACTCCCACTCGCAGGAGGTAGGGGCCGGCCACCTCGTCTGACACCACCAGACGCACCGATCCGTTGGCAGACGCCGTTCCGGCGGACATGACCGCCAGTGCGGCTAGAACCGCGAGTAGGGCCAGGAGCCGCCGGGGAAGGATCTGCAGCATGATGAGCGGAGATTCCGGCGCTATACCGGGGGCTGTCCGTTGTCCCGGCGGACGTCGTTGATGATGCTGCGCACCCACGTCTCGAGGGACGGGTACTCCAGCTCGAACTCGCCGAGCAGCCTGCTGTTGTCCACCAGGTAATTCCCCGATTCCTCCTCGCCGCCGTCTGCGTCGAAGGAGATGTCGGCGTCGGGCAGGAAACTTCGAACGATGCTGGCCAGGTCGCCCAGGCTGACGGGAATGCCGCCGGTGTTGTAGACGGTGTGGTGGGGGTTGTCCGACAGGGTGAGGCGGACGAAGGCCTCGGCAACGTCGTCCACATGGACGGGCAGACGCATGAAGCCGCTCTTGGGGAAGCGCACCGGTTCGCCTGAGGCGGGGAGAGTTACGCACATCACGTGGTCGGTGGAGCCGCGCACCTTGTCGGGGCCGGTCACATTGGCCGGGCGAATGCCGCTGATGTTCATGCCGTAGACGCTGTTGAACTGCTGGGCCTGGAACTCGTTGAACCGTTTGTGCATGGCGTACTGGCTGGTGCCGTGCATCGGGTCGTCCTCGTTGACCAGCCGGTTGCCGAAGGCGCTCTGCTGGCCACTGACGGCAACGGAGCTAGCATAGGTCACTCGTTTCACGCCACAGACCCGTGCGGCTTCGAAGCAGTTGTCCATGCCCAGGACGTTGAGCTTCATGGTGAAGTGGGGCGTGTCGTCGCCGCTGCCCAGGAGGTAGGCCAGGTTCATGATGCGGTCGGGCTTCGAGGCCAGCACGGCCTTGACCACGTCCTCGAACTCCATGATGTCGCCCCGCATCACGGTGACCAGGTCGCCAAACTCCTCGAAGGATGCCGCATTGGGGTTGATGTCCATCACGGCCACCTTCTCGCCGCGAGCGGCCAGCCGGGGCACGGCGCGCCGTCCGATGAAGCCTGTCCCGCCGAGGATGAGCGTGGTCATGGTTCCTCCTGAAGGCGCCTTCCGCGTACGAATCTGACTTCGATAATCGAATGGCGGGCCCGGTTTGTCAAGCCGGGGGCTTTACCTTGCCATCCCCATCTGACAGAATCCCATCCTTGAGAAGTGACCCGCGAGAAGTGACCCGAAGGATGAACAATGACTGAACAATCGTTGCAGGGCAAGATAGCCATCGTTACCGGGGCCAGCCGGGGCATCGGGAAGGCCATGGCGTTGCGGCTGGGAGAGGCCGGAGCATCGGTTGTGGTCGCTGCTCGCACCGCGGAGCCGAGGGGCACGCTGCCCGGCACCATCCACGAGACGGTGGCCGAGATCGAGACCGCCGGCGGTCGCGCCCTTGCCGTGGCCTGCAACGTCCGCGAGGAAGACAGCATTCGCGAGCTGATCAACACCACGCTGGACGAGTTCGGGGCCGTCGACGTGCTGGTGAACAACGCGGGGATAGGCGGCTACGCGCCCTTCCTGCAGATGACGCTGCGGGAGTGGGACCTGAACATGGCCATCAACCTGCGGGCCCCGTTCATCGCCTGCCAGGCCGTCGCGCCCATCATGATCGAGCAGGGCGGAGGAAGCATCATCAACGTGTCGTCCCACGCCGCGACCAACATATTCTCATCCACACTGGGCGAGGACCACGAGGCGGGTATCGCCATCATCGGGCAGGCCTACGGCGCGTCCAAGGCTGCCCTGGAGCGCCTCACCTGGGGGCTGGCCGCTGAGCTGGGGCCGCACAACATTGCGGTGAACGCTCTGAAGCCGCTGCGTCCGGTGGCCACCGAGGGATTCCGCTTCCAGCGACCCGACGCCGACTTTTCCACCTGGGCCACCCCGGACGACATGGCCAAGGCCACAGTTTTCCTCGCCGGGCAGGACGCCCGCGGCTTCAGCGGCGCCATTGTCACCGCCGAGGAACTGGTCCAGCGGCTGGGGTTGTAGAGGTTGATGGATAGGGGACCAGCGTTTACCAGCCTGCGGGCTTGGTGATGGTGCCCGTGGCGTCCTGCAACTGCGGCGGGAACTGGCAGTTGCGTAGGGTGGCTGGTCGCAATCGTCTGACGAAGGTGGCGGCTTCGGTGAGTTCTCTGGGGGTATGGGCCTTCGGGTCCAGATTGGGATTTACAACACCGATGGGAAATTTCAGTCTATTTCGCACCATTCCAATCGGCAAGGCTAAATCTGCGTCGTTGGAAATCACTACGGCCTGCTCATAGTCTCCGTCTACCCCATCCATGAGAAGATAGGAAGCAAGGTTGACATCCGTCCCATTCTCTTCCGAGTCCCAAATCTCGACGGTTCGCGAATATCCCGGTATGGGCGTTACCAAAGGCCTGAAAATGCGGCGGTCCCGGAACTGTCCATAGTGAATGGTGAGGTCCGGGATTGTTTCAAGGCCCCGAAGGTATATTCTCTGCCGAATAGAACGCCGAGGGTTTCTTGCCCTCGCTTGAACCAAGGTGGTGAAGTATCTGATGCGGTTGACTTGGTGAGTTGGAACCAGGGCCTGGCAGAGCAGGTGTAGGTCAAGCCATTTGAATGGCGTTCCTCTCAAGGCCAAGTAATAGAGATTAAAGCCGTCGATGTAAAAATTGGTTCTCATATTGTAGTCACAAAAAACAGGAGCCGCCCTAAGAGGCGGCCCCGACCCTACCGTCGAAACGAATAGGGGAAACACAGTTAAAGCTTATACTTAGACAGGCTGGATTGTCAATTTGCACAAGGAGCGGCGTCATGGACTTCGCATTCACCCCCGAGCAGCAGGCGCTGAAGGACAGCACGCGGCGGCTGGCCGAGGAGCGCATCGCGCCAATCGCCGAGGAGGCAGACGAGTCGGGTGTGGTGCACCGGGGCCTGATGGCCATCCTGGCGGAGTCGGAACTCCTGCGCCACACGGTTCCCGAGGCGTACGGCGGCTTCGGCGTTCGGGTCACGAACCTCTGCATCATCAGGGAGGAGCTGGCCCGGGTCTCGGCACAGGCCGACACAAACTTCATAATGCAGGGTCTCGGCAGCTATCCCATCACCCTCGGCGGCACCCACGAACAGAAGGCCCACTACCTCCCGCCGGTCGCCCGTGGTGAGTCCATCGCTGCGTTCGCCCTGACCGAGCCCCATGCCGGCTCCGACGTCATCAGCATGGCCACGGAGGGTGTGCCTGACGGGGACGACTGGGTGCTGAACGGCCGCAAGAAGTTCATCAGCCAAGCCGGAGACGCCTCCACCTACACCGTCTTCGCGAAGACCGACCCTGGGCAGGGAAGCCACAGCCTGTCGGCATTCATTGTAGAGAGAGGCACGGCGGGCTTCGACGACTCGCAGCGACTGGCGTTGCTGGCGCCCCATCCCATCGGCGAGCCGGTGTTCGAGGACTGTAGAATCCCGCAGGGCAACCTCATCGGCGAACGCGGGCAGGGGCTGCGGCTGGCCCTGGGTACCCTGGATACTTTCCGCACCACCGTTGCCGCTGCCGCCATCGGCATGGGCGTGGCGGCGTACGAGGCCGCTCTCGACTACGCCCGCAACCGCAGCATGTTCGGTCAGCAGCTCAGCGACTTCCAGGCCACCCAGTTCAAGCTGGCCGACATGGCCGTGTCCTTGGACGCCGCCCGCCTGCTGGCCCACCGGGCCGCGTGGCTGAAGGACTCGGGACAGGCGACCATCATAAAGGAGGCCTCCTTCGCCAAGCTCTTCGCCACCGAGGCAGCCTCCCGAATCGTCAACGAGGCGGTGCAGATTCACGGCGGGGCCGGGCTGGAGAAGGGCAACCGGGTCGAGCGCCTGTACCGCGAAGTCCGCGCCCTGACCATCTACGAGGGCACATCGGAAATACAACGCCAGACAATCGCCCGCCAGCTGTTGCGGGAGTAGAGGCGGTCTCGCCGAGGACGGGAATCGCAAAGCGGAGGGAGCCGCGTGGAAGACGATTCGAGACCCATTCATGTACTCCGCGTGGAAAGGGCAAGGCGCAACTCTGGTTGCTTTGGAATACCATTCTCGGCGATATGGCTCTTTTTCACCCTGATGTATTTCTTCACCGAGGAAGGCGCTTTTCCTGCAGGCAAATGGGAATTCGTCTGGCGCTTCTTCGCTGGACCAATCAACTTTCTTTTCTGATAGGACGAGGCAACGAATGAAACTGACCTACTTCGGACACTGTGCCTTCCGCTGGGAAACTCCCGGGGGAGTCACCGTGATGGCCGACCCCTACCGCAACCAGGCTGGCCGCTACTGGTTCTCCCGACTCTTCCCGGAGGTGCATTGCGACCTGGGCCTGATCAGCCACGCCCACTTCGACCACGATGCCGCCGACCGGCTACCCGAGGCCGCCTCGGTGCTGCGAACGCCCGGGGAGTTCAGCACTGGCGACCTGCAGGTCCGGGGCGTCCGCGATTTGCACTCGGGGGCGTCGCGGCTGCGGGATTTCCCCAACGTCATGTTCAGGTTGGAAACCAGCGACGTGAGCTTCCTGCACATTGGCGACAACAGGTCCGACTGGCCGGCGGACGTCGCGCGGGATGTGGGCAAGGTAGATGTGCTGATGGTCACGGTCGATGACTCCGTACACCTCCTGACTTATGACGAGGTGGACTCGCTGGTGCAGCGGCTGGAGCCCCGTGTGGTCATCCCCATGCACTACTTCATCCCAGGCATCTCCGCTTCGGACAACGATCTGCTCCCTCCTGAGGGGTGGCTGGAGCGCCAGCAGACGGTGCGCCGCCTGGACTCCCACGAGGTCGACCTGTCCGCTCGCAAGCTGCCCGATAGCACCGAGGTCTGGCTGTTCAACCCCGCTCCGGAATCGTTTTCTGCGCCCGAGACCGCGCCGCTGTAGCCGCAGCTCCGGCTCCGATTCCTCCGGACGGGAGCAGGGAATGAGGGGGGTGCGCTCTGCCATTTCTTGCCGAATGCAGCCTTGCGCCGTAGAATGCCCCAAAGCCAACAGCGTTCCCGGGCGCTTGGCCGGGAAAGGGAGAAAGTCATGGCAGGACTGAACCATCCGCTGGAGAACGTGAGGGTGATAGACCTGGGGCGCCACCAGGCCGGGCCCCGCTGCGCCCAGGTGCTGGCCCGCATGGGCGCCGAGGTGATCAAGGTGGAGCGTCTCGGCGGCGAGGAGACCCGCTACCACGGGCCCTGGGTGAAGAAGCAGTCGAGCTACTGGGTGCAGTACAACTCGGGCAAGAAGTCCCTCTCCATCGACCTGCGCAAGGAGGAGGGGAAGGAGGTGCTGCGGGAGTTGGTCAAGGTATCGGACATAGTGGTGCAGAACTTCCGTCCCGGCACCATCGAGAACATGGGCTTCGGCTACGAGACCCTGAAGGAGCTCAACCCCCGCATCATCATGGTGAATGTGTCGGCCTACGGACAGTTCGGGCCGTATAGGGACAACATAGGCTACGACCCCATCGGTCAGACCATGTCTGGCATCACCATGGTGACCGGTGAGGAGGGGATGCCGCCGATCAGGACTGGGGTGCCGATCATCGACCGGATCACGGCGCTGCACGCGGCCATCGGGGCGCTCTCTGCCCTGCATGAGCGTGAGGTGTCGGGCGAGGGGCAGTCGATGGACGTGTGCCTGGCGGACACGGGCTACTCGATGACCGAGATACCGATAACGGCCTATCACGGGACGAAGATAGCGCCCAAGCGCGGGGACACGACGGCGCCGCCCTCGGGGATCTACCCGTGCCGTGAGGGGTGGGTGCTGATATCGGCTGGGGACCAGCACCACTGGCACCGGGTGTGCAACGCGCTGGGGCGTCCCGACTGGCTGGAGGACCCGCGTTTCAACACGCGCCACGAGCGGCTGAACAACGCGGAACTGGTGAACCAGGCGGTCCGTGAGCTTCTGGCGGACAAGAGCATGGAGCAGGCGATAGCGCACTTCACGGAGCACGACGTGGTGGCGGCGCCGGTTAACACGATACCGCAGGCGGCGGAGGACCCGCACCCGTGGGAACGTCGTGCCATGGTGGAGGTGCCGGACTTCCTGGCTGGGGAGATAGCGGTGTCCGGGGATTACTGGCATTTCTCGCGGACGCCGGTGAACGTGGGGAGCACGCCGCAGGTGGGTGAGCACAACGAGGATGTGCTGTCGGGTATCCTGGACTACAGTGCCGAGGATATCGAGGCCTTCCGCCAGAACCGCGTCATCTCCGAAGAACACTTCTACGACGATATCCCCGGGTAGGGCTGTTTCGCCGAATGGCGGGGTCTGTTAACGTAGGGGCGGGTCATGAGGCCCGCCCTTTGTGGTGACAGGAACGTTGGTAATTTACGCTGACATCGAAACGAGCCGGGTGCCCATTCGGGGCATCGGCGAGCGGCCGGACATACCGGAGCGGCTGCTGTGGAAGCTGTGGAAGCGTCGGGCCGCGCGAAAGGATGAGTTCCGGACCGGATCGGGAACGCGGGTGCGTGTGCTGTATCCGGGGCGGGCGGGTACGTCGGCAGGGCCGGACTTCCGGGACGCGCTGCTGGATGTCGAGGGCGTCGGGCTGGTGCGCGGCGACGTGGAGATTCACCTGCGTCAGCGGGACTGGGACTCTCACGGCCACGGCGGCGACCCCAAGTACGACGGCGTTGTGATCCACGGCGCGCTGCAGGTGGGCGATCCTGAGACCGTGCTGCACAGCGGGTCGACAGCGGACGTCGTGTCATTGTCGGGCCTGCTGGACGAACCCGACGCAGATGGTGCTTCCGATGACCTAGACGAGGACGGGACCGCCTCGGACCTGTGGGGGCTGCTGGCCCGCCGGGGCTACCGCCGTCCCGTCAGTGCGGGGGAGGCGGGTGAACTGCTGGACCGGGCCGGGTACGAACGGTTCTGTCGGAAGGCCGACCTACTGGGCCGGTTTGCCGCCGAACAAGGTCCGGAGCAGGCGCTGTACGAGGCGCTGATGGAGGGCCTCGGATACAGGAACAACCAGCAGCCCTTTGTCAGGCTGGCGCAGGCGGTGCCCCTTGCGGCGCTGAGGCGGGTGGTCCGGCCGGTGCTGGCGGAGCAGAGGCCGATGGTGCTGCGGCACTGGCTGCTGGCCGTGTCGGGGCTGAGCGATAAGACCGCCTCGCCGGGGCGGCTTCCTTCGGGGCTCGGCCCGGTCATGGAGCGAAAGGATTGGCACCTGTTCCGGGTGCGCCCGTCGAACCACCCGGCGGTCAGGGTCGAGGGCGCCGCGGAGCTGTTGGCCAAGTTCCTGGAGCGCGGTTTGATTACCGGCCTTGCCGAGGCGGCCGGGTCGCCTTCGCGGTTGACTGCGGCCCTTACTGTTGACGGTCAGAACGGCGGCTCCGCTCCTGTCGGTACGGGTCGGGCGCGGGACCTGTCGGTCAACGCGGTGCTGCCGATGCTGCACAGCCTGGACGGCGGCGAAGATTCTCCGTACCTGGAACTGTTTCGGCGCTTTCCCAAGCTGCAGGGCAACGAGGTGGCGCGGGAGATGGCGGAGCAACTGTTGCCGGAAGGGTGGCGGTCTGATGTGAACAGCGCCCGCCGTCAGCAGGGGCTGCTGCACCTGGCGGCGCTGCTGCGGGGCGGTGGTTGATTCTCCAGAAAGTGCTCTCTCCGGACTTGCCCGCTATTTCCTTCCCAGACAGCAAGGGCCCGTTCCCTTCAGCGGAACGTTAGTATGCCCAAGCAGTTTGCCCTCACCGCAGCCCTCTCCCACCGGGAGAGGGAGTTTTTTTGTTGACCGATGTGCGAAGGTAAATGCCCCTAGTCGGGTTCGGCGAGGGGGACGGCGAGGGAGGTGCGCATGCCGGCGAAGGGAGAGCGGGCGATGTGGCCGTGGCCGCTGAGATCTTCGGCCACAAGGATGTCGCCCGGCTCGAGCTGGACCTTCGAGCCGTCGGCGCACTCGAACTCGGCCGTGCCCTCGAGGTTGACCACGTACTGACGGCGCGGGGCCTGGTGGTAGTCTGAGAAGTTGGGGGCCTCGCGGCGGTTGACGTTGATGTCGCCGGGGCCGACCCGGTCCACAATCCCCTGCATCTCGGCAAATGGGACTTCCTCGAAGTGGGACTCGCCGTCATCACCGGCGAATACTCGGATTATCTTCATTTCGTCTCTCCTGAGAGTGAATTAAACGCCGAGTACGCCGAGAGCGTAACGGTTTGATTTGTATCCACTCGGCGGTCTTGGCGTTCTTTACGTTGCAATCTAATCGGCGAGGGGGACGGCGAGGAGGACGCGGGGCGCGTCGCCGAGGCCGCGGGCTATGTGTCCGTGGCCGCTGAGGTCCTCGGCGATGAGGATATCGCCAGCGCCCATCTGGTACTTGGTGCCGTCGGCGCACTCGAACTCCGACAGGCCGCTGAGGCCCACGACGTACTGGCGGCGCGGTGCGGTGTGGTAGTCGGAGAAGGAGGGCGACGGGCGCTCGTTGAGCTGTATGTCGCCGCTACCCCGGCGCTTGGCGATTTCGGCGAACTCCTCGGGAGACACCACCTGGAAGTGGGACTCGCCGTCGTCGCCCGAATAAACGCGGACTATGTTCATTGCAATTCTCCTGACGGTGGGTGTGGCCGGCTACTGGTCGGCGAGGGGGATGGTGGCGGTGATGCACTTGCCGCCGCCGATGCTGCGGGTGGTGTGGCCCTGGCCGGTGGTGTCCTCCACGAGGCGGGCGTCGCCGGGGCCGAACTGGTGGACGGTGCCGTCGCCGAGGCCGATCTCAATGCCGCCCTGGACGCAGATTACGTACTGGCGGCGGGGAGCCGGGTGCCAGTCGATGAAGTGTCCTGAGTCGCGCTCGCTGAAGCTGATGGTGGTGACGTTGCGGGGGTTGGACAGCTCGGGGTGGTCCGCTACGCTCTGCTCCTCGATGTGGGTCTGTCCGTCGTCGCCGGTATACATTCGGTAGATGCCCATATTTGGCTCCTATTCAGAGTTATTCAATTGCCGGGATTTGTGTTCCCTATGCCAAGGGAATGACTGCGCTGATGCTGGGGGTATCGCCCGGGACGCGGGTGATGTGGCCCTGGCCGGTGGTGTCCTCGACAAGGCGGGCGTCGCCGGGGTTGAAGGTGTGGGTTGTGCCGTCGCCCAGCTCTATCTCGATGTGGCCGGACAGGGAGATGATGTACTGCCGCCGGGGAGCGGGGTGCCAGTCGATGAAGTGCCCCGGCTGCCACTCTCGGAAGGTGATGGTGGAGACGGCGGCCGGGTCGGACAGGCCCGGGTGGTCGGCTATTTGCAGTTCTTCGAGATGCGACTGGCCGTCGTCGCCGGAATAGAGGCGGTAGATGCCCATGTCTCACTCTCCCGCAGCGGAAGTGTCGGAATAGCCTGCCAAGGCTTCGGCGTCGGTGATGTAGTCAGCGGTATCACGGATGCGCTGCTCCACCTCGTCTGCGGGTTCGCAAACGCCCAAATTGAAGCAGGCCCCGTGCAATTCACTCTGCCCCAATTGGTAGCGTCTCCGCAAAGAATGTGCCAGATTTCCTTCGCTGGCGAGCGCAGCTATTCCCCGTGTAGTGTCCGAGGATATTTCGGGCTCCACGCCGGTCCGGGCGAGGATGAGGGCGTCGGTGGCGCGCTTGGTGGCGCACCAGGCCTTCTCGGCTGCGTCGCGGATGTCGCCGGCCGCCAGCAGGCGCAGGGCATCGGCGTGGACGGCACGGGCGTCGGCGAAAATCTCGGATATGCGGTCGGTGGCTACCATTGGACGCAGGGCTCTCCCGGTTGTTGGGTTGACGATTCGTAGCTTAATGGTCGGGGCGGCGCGTGGCAACAGGCAGATGTCAGAGGGCAGGGTTCCGAGCCAGGTGGTCAGGTCAGCTAGGAGACGGTGCCCTTCGGAAGGCTCAGGACAGGGTCTGGTTTTCCGCCAGCGCAGATAGGAACGCTTGAATGGCGAAAATCCGTGCATTGAGGGGGATGATAGTCGGAAGTCGAGTCGCACAATACGAGGGGCCTCTCGCGCGCGCACGCGTGGAGGTGTAACAATCTGTAACATTTTGTAAAGTCCTGTAACTGGCGCGATCAGTTTGGTTTTCAATTGGGACAGGCCAAAACGGTGGTTGAGGGAATCTTGCATAAGAACAATTGTACGCTTAATGATGCCTCGAGGCAAGAGGAGATTTCGGCAGGCAGGGTTGGGTGTTGCGAGTTCGAGTATGGCATCAGACCATCGACGGAAGGGCCGGGGGCAGGGCTGTGTGCCGATTCAGGGGGACAAGTCACCTGAACGGGAACGGGGCATGACGGCGATAATGAACCGGGAGGACTGCGCCGTCAGCCGCTCAGCGGATAGGGGGCGTAGATCCAGCCCTCGAGGCAGGCGGCGTCGAGTTCGGGCATGGCCATCGCTGACGGGGATGCCTTGCGCTTCCCATTGACCGATGGGCCGCCGGGCGTGTCGCCGGGTCGGCGGAAGCGGGCCTTGTCGCGTACCCAGAGGGCGGCGGCCACCGCGGCCACCAGCGAGTCGAGGCAGTCGTGGCTTTCGAGGCAGAGGTCGCGGAAGTCAGCCAGGTTGTGGACCGGGATTCCCGACCGTTCCTGCAGGCCGTCCAGAATCTGCGGCCGGAGCTCGAGCTGGCGCTGGCCGTTCTTGTATCCCTTGTGAGGGAGGCCGAGGGCGTTGATGACCGCGCCGGGCATGGACTCGAGCAGCAGGGGGCCGGTCCTGCCGTCGTCGGGGAGCGGCGGGACGCGGCAGCCGGATTCCCAGAGGTGGTGGAGCATCTGCATGCCGCGGAAGGTCATGGGCACCATGTTGGGGTTGAACTTGTGCAGGCACGAATAGCACTCGGGGAAGTAGAGGTCGCCGCGGCGCATGGGCTCGCCCTTTTCGGCGCAGAATTCGTCGCGAAGGGCGAGGAAATCCTGGAACTCCGTATCGGCGGCCATCCGCCACAGGGCGGGCATGGCGGTGGCGTCAGGCTGCCAGAACCGGGCGAAGTCGTGGGGAACGGAGAAGGGGAAGTCGAGGGCGGCGACGGCGCTGTCGGGGAGGGACACGAGGAGGTCGGCAAGCTCGGCACGCTTCACCGGTTCGCAGGACAGGATACGAAGCCCCTCTCCCGACCGCTCTGCTCGGGTTGCCCACGTTGCGCTGTCGGACATTGCCCCGCTGAAGTCCACGCCCACGATCATTGGGTTAGAATACAGCAAATTCTGGCTGGAGGCGCTTTATGGACTTCACGACGCGGCGGGCGAGATACCGGGGGATACTTGCCGGGGACAAGTGCGTGCATCCTGGGTCGGTGTTCGACCCGATCTCGGCGCGGATTGCCGAGGACCTGGGCTTCGAGGTGGGGATGTTCGCCGGGTCCATCGCCTCGTTTACGGTGCTGGGCGCGCCGGACATCGTGGTTCTGACGCTGACGGAGTTTGCCCAGCAGATACACCGCATCTGCCGCGCCGGGGACCTGTCGCTGATGGTGGACGCGGACCACGGCTACGGCAATGCCCTGAACGTGATGCGCACGGTGGAGGAGCTGGAGACGGCCGGCGTGTCGGCCCTGACCATCGAGGACACGGTGCTGCCGGTCAGCTTCGGCGCGAACGGCGTGCAGCTGCTGTCGGTCGAGGAGGGCGTGGGCAAGATGAAGGCCGCAATGCAGGGCCGCACCGACTCGTCGCTAACCATCGCCGGACGCACCAGCGCGCTGCGGGTGACGGGCGTGGAGGACACCATCAAGCGGGTCAAGGCCTACGAGGCGGCGGGGGTTGACGCCATCTTCCTGGCCGGGGCAAACACGCGGGACGAGGTGGCGACGGTGGCCTCGGAGCTGAATGTGCCGCTGCTGCTGGGCGGGACGACGGGCGAGCTGCAGGACAAGGAGTGGCTGGGAGCCAACGGGGTGAAGGTGGCGCTGCAGGGGCACCTGCCGTTCTCGGCGGCGGTGAAGGCGGTGTACGACACGCTGAAGGCGCTGCGGGACGGGGTGCCGCCGGGCGACCTGCGGGACAGCATCGCCAGCGACGAGATGATGGCGCAGTTCACGCGCCGGGGCAGCTACAACCAGTGGACGGCGGACTTCCTGAACTGAGGGTTATTCAACGCAGAGGGCGCTGAGGAACGGGGAGGGGCTTGTTTTGGTTTCACTGACCGACCGTCGCCGCTGCCTTGATTTCGGTTTTCCCCTGCCGCCGGTTTTGGGATAAACTATTTGCGCATCTGAATCGATACAGGAGGGAACCCATGAACGTCTTTTACAACCACCTGCATTTCCGCAGCGCCGACCCCGATGACGCGGCCAAGTTCTATTGCGACAACTTCGGGGCCGAGATAGTGGCGGAGCGGCCGCTGTCCAACACGAAGTCTATCGAGCTGTCGCTGAACGGCACCTACCTGATGACCATTTCCGGCAGGGCCCAGGGCGAAGACCCGGTGGCCGGGTCGACCGAGCCGCGGTACGGGCTGGACCACCTGGGCTTCCAGACCGACGACATCATGACCCTGGCGGCCACGCTGAAGTCCAACAAGGTCCACTTCAACTGCGACCCGTGGGTGATGCCCTCGGGTTCGGCGGTGGCCTTCATTGTCGCGCCAGACGAGGTCAGCGTCGAAATCATCCAGCGGCCCGCTGCAGGGGAAGAGAAGGTCGTGCTGGCCGGGTAGAGCTTCCTACGAGAGTCCAGTCAGTCAGAGGCGCACGGCTGTGCGCCTCTGCTTTTTTGGTTACAGCCCCGCGAAGAAGTCGCCGGTTACGGTCTCGCCGTCGGCGACGGACGGATGGGCGCGGACGTAGAACTCGCGGCCGAGGATGCGGGCGGTGACGTGGCGTGGGACGCGGTGGTAGGGCCAGTCGGGGGCGACCTGGGTGCGGTGGCAGAGTATGCAGGCTATCTTGGCCTCCATGTCGCCGTCGCCGGAGACGTCGAGCTCGAGGTGCAGCTCGTCGTCGGGGACGCCCTGAAGCTCCTGCTCGGGGGAAGGCCAGGGCCAGTCGATGCCCTCGCCGCGGAGGGCCTCGGCCCACTGGCGACGGAAGCCACGGGGGCGGACGCTGTAGAAGAGCCGCTGGGGCTGGTAGGGCTCGAGGACGCCGGTCAGCTGGCCGGGGAAGGCGGACGGGTCGGCGGCGAGGTGGAAGGCGGTGGTGGTGTGGTTGGAGATGGCGATGTGGTCGGGGTGGCCGTAGAGGCCGTCGGGGCCGAAGGACAGCACGACCTGGGGGCGGAAGCGGCGCATCTCCAGCACGAGCCGCTCCAGCACGACGTCCGTGTCGGCGTTGATGAAGGCCTTGGGGTGCTCGTTGGCGTCCCAGCCCTGCATACCGGAGTCGCGGTAGCCCCAGACGTCGTTGCTGCCGAGGCGCAGGGCGCGGACGGCGCAGGACAGCTCGACGCGGCGAATCTCGCCCAAGGTGTCGCGGGTCGCCGAGCCTTCCTGCCGGATCTCGCCCTCTTCGCCGAGGGTGGTGGTGAGCAGGCGCACGTCGACGCCGCGGCGGGTGTGGGCCGCGAGGGCGCCGCCCACGGGGAAGGCCTCGTCGTCGGGGTGGGCAAAGCAGGCCAGCAATCGGTGCTCGGGCATTTCAACCTTCCGTTTGTGTTTCGAATTCGACGCAGAGATTATACTGTCAATCCGGATGTCGCGTGCCCAGCCGGTGGCGCGGACGGGTGATGGATTGGATGAGCCTCGCGTGGAATGTCGGCATACTGGTGGCCATCGGGGGCGTGTGCGCAGTCGTCGTGGGCGTGGCGGTCGGGTCGGCCAATGGTGGAAGCGCGGCGACGTTCGTGTTGTTCAATGCCGGCGTATTCACGCTGGTGCTGTCGCTGGGACTCGCGGCGTCGGCGGCGAGGGTGAACCTGCAGCGGGTGGCGATGGCCGCCGGTGTGGTCGGGGCCGTGGCGGGTATGGCCACAGGGTTCTGGGCGGTGTTCCCGCCGCTGCTGTCGATTGTGGCGCTGGCGGGCGCGGCGGTTGCGATGCGGCATCCGCGGGCGAGCGTCGTGCTGATGCTGACGCCGGCCGTCGTGGGGTGGCTGGCTGCGCCTTCGCTGTACTCGATTCCGGCGAGGGTGCTGGTGGGCGCCTGCCTGCTGCTGGCGGTGCACCTGGCGTGGACCCGCTTCGCGAGGGACAGACCCGGTACGGTTGCCCTGCGAGAGCTTGAATCACGGGAGCTGTCTGAATGACTGAGAGCGTTACCCGAGACCGGCAAGAGTCGTGGAGGGGGTGCCTTCGGTGCACCTGACCGAGCTGGAACTGGACATAGCGGCTGCGCCTGCGGGGGTGGGTCTGCTGGAGTGGCTGACAGGGCGGATGGCCGAGGGGCTGCCTGAGGGCCATCGGCCGCTGCGGCTGGTGGTCACGGAGTCGCACGGGCGGGGTTACCGGTGCGAGGCGACGGTGCTGGTGGAGGATGGTGCGGTACAGTCGTCCCGCAATGGGTTGCAGGATGGCGGAGTAGGCGAGTTCCGCAGGCGGCTGTCGGAGAACACGGAGCGGTTCAACGCGGTGCTGCTGGTGCCGACGGGCATCGGGGCGGCCATTGGCGGGCACGCGGGAGATGCGACGCCGGTGGCACGGCTGCTGGCGTCGGTGTGCGACACGCTGGTGACGCATCCGAATGTGGTGAACGCGTCGGACATCAACGAGATGCCGAGCAACGCACTGTACGTGGAGGGCAGCGTGGTGTGTCGGCTGCTGATGGGCACTGCCGGGCTGCAGCCGGTGCGTTCCAACCGGGTGCTGGCGGTGGTGGATTCGCACCCCAACCCGCTGTTCACCGAGCTGGCGGTCAACGCGATTAACGCGGCCCATGCCTCTTACGGACTGCACTGCCCGGGCGTGGTGGCGCTGGAGCCGCCGCTGGTGATGCGGTCGGACTACACCGACTCGGCGCGGGCCGCCGGGAAGGTGGAGGATATTGACCGGCTGTTCGGCGTGCTGGACTCGCGTAGGGGCGAGTTCGACGCGGTGGCGCTGTCGTCGGTTATTTCGGTTCCGTTCGAGTTTCATTCTGATTATTTCACCAGTGACGGGAGCATGGTCAACCCGTGGGGCGGGGTCGAGGCGATGCTGACCCACGCGATTTCGAACCGGTACGACGTGCCATCGGCCCACTCGCCGATGCTGGAGTCGCAGGAGGTGCTGGACCTGGACGTGGGGGTGGTGGACCCACGGATGGCAGCGGAGGCGGTGTCGATGACCTTCCTGCAGTCGGTGTTGAAGGGATTGCAGCGGAGTCCGCGCATCGTCACCGACCGGGAGGCGATGCGGGAGCCGCACGTGCTGACGGCGCGGGATGTGTCGTGCCTGGTGCTGCCGCAGGGGTGCCTGGGGCTGCCGACGCTGGCGGCGCTGGAGCAGGGCATACCGGTGATAGAGGTTGCGGAGAACGGCAACCTGATGCGAAACGACCTGTCGGCGCTGCCGTGGCGGCAGGGGCAGTATCACAGGGTGGCCAACTACTGGGAGGCGGCGGGGGTGATGGCGGCGCTGAAGGCGGGGGTCAGCCCGGGGTCGGTGCGGCGGCCGCTGGGGGCGGTGCGGGTGGAGAGGACTTCGCCGTAGCGCTGGGTTCGTGATTCCCTGATGCGCAGTCCCGGACTTTTAATGTCCCGCTCATTTCCGCTCATTTCCGTGCATTTCAGCTTTGGAGTGGTGAACTAGGGTGACGTTGTAACGGGGATGTCGAGGGCACTACGGCCTTTCCTTGCGGGGGATTCGTGTTGGCCATGGGCGGCATGTGCACGGAATGATTTTTCCCTCAACCCGACCTTCTCCCTTGAGGGAGACTGGATACTTGCTTGGATTAAGCCGAAACAAATATTCTACAATCAATGTTAGACATACGCCACGACTCCGCGCAAGGGGCTGGTGTCAGCAAATTTAGCTCGCGGGGAAGGGTAGCGTTCCGGATCAGGTTGTTCAGGTGTGGTGGCGACTGGGGTTTGGGCTGCAGGCGGCGCGTGGACGATGGATCGTCGGCGTGCAAAATACTCTTGATGGGAACTCCATCGTTTCGGCGAGGGCTTTTATTTGAGGGTGGGCGACGACTGCCCATTTCTTGCAATTGCATGTCAAAGCAACGCGGTCCATTACTGGGGTAGCAACGGAACGACCTCACCCGGAGGGAGAGGGGACTCTATTCAAGGGCGAGAGACCTGGCCTCGACCGTTTGAGGCGGAGGGGATTTGTGAGGGGCTGTGCTAGAATCGCCGGGCTATGACGACGAATCTCGACTGTCCTGATTCCTTTCCTGACGGGCTGGATGCCATCGCGACGCCTGCGTTCGTGTATGACGAGGGGGCCTTGCACCGGCTGCTGGACTATGTTGCGCCGTTGCGGGCGGATAAGCGGTGCCGGGTGCTGTTCGCCATCAAGTCGTTTTCGTTCGTGCCTGCGCTTCGGGTGATGGCGCCGCGGCTGGACGGGTTCGCGGTGAGCTCGCTGTACGAGGCGCGGCTGGCGCGCCGGGTGGCGGACGAGTGCGGCGTTGAAGGAGCGTCGGTACACATCACCACGCCGGGGTTGCGTGACAGCGAGTTGGACGAGATCGGGTCGCTGTGCGACCACGTGGCCTTCAACTCGCTGGGACAGTGGGAGAGGCTCTCGGGGCGGCTGGCCGGACGGGCCAACTGTGGGCTTCGGGTGAATCCGCAGCTTTCGTTTGCCGAGGACTGCCGCTACGACCCGTGCCGTCCGGAGTCGAAGCTGGGGGTTCCACTGGACGACCTGGCCGCAATATTGCGGGACGAGCCGGAGCGGCTGCACGGCGTGCGCGGGCTTTTGGTCCACTCGAATTGCGACTCGCCGGACTTCGGGGAGCTGCGGGCCACGGTGGAGCGGCTGCGGGAGCGCGTGCCGGAGCTGTTGCGACGTGCGGAGTGGGTGAACCTGGGGGGCGGGTACCTGTTCGAGGAGGACGGCGAGCCGTGCGGTGACGTGGGCGAGCTGTGCCGCGTCGTTGACTCGCTGCGGTCGGAGTACGGGGTGGAGGTGTCCATCGAGCCCGGGTCGGGGCTGATACGGGCCGCCGGGTACTTTGTGGCATCGGTGCTGGACATTTTCCGCAGCGGGGATGCAACGGTGGCGGTGTTGGACACCACGGTGAACCACATGCCGGAAGTGTTCGAGTACGACTATCAGCTCGACGTGGCGGGCGCGGAGGCTTGCGGGCCTTCGGGACAGGGTGAGCCGGTCGCGGATGACGGAATCGACCACGAGTACCTGCTGGCGGGTTGCACGTGCCTGGCGGGAGACCTGTTCGGGATGTACCGGTTCCCAGAGCCGCTGTCCGTGGGCGACCGGGTGGTGTTCAGCAACGCCGGGTCGTACTCGCTCGTGAAGGCTCACACGTTCAATGGGGTGGCGCTGCCGTCGGTGTATGCCCTGACGACCGGCGGCGAGCTGGCGCTGCGTGGGGGCCCGTCGTACGAGGACTACGCGGCGCGCTGGGGATTGGAGCTAGGGGACGAACGTGGTCGCGTGGTGGAGTGAACGACGCGCGGCATTTGGGCTCTTATCCTTAGCGACATTAGACATTAGAATTACAGGGTTAGAATTACAAGAGCAGCAACCGCCCAGCGATGAGGTCCGCCATGACGACCAAGCCGACACGTCGACCGGAAGTGAAACCGCTCCCGGATGCACCGCAACGGGAACCCGAGGACATGACCAGCTACAAACATCTAACCAAGTCGGGCAACGCCCACCATCTTCTGAGGCACTTCGGCAATCCGGAGACCACCATCGTGGAAGCGGAAAGACGCATGTGGCCGTCTCCCGACTCGCCCGTGTCGGGGCGGCTGATACCAGACCTGCTCATCGCGTTTGACGCCGACCCGAAGGAGTACTACAGAAACAACGGTTACATCATTTCCCAGCAGGGGAAGCCGCCGGACTTCGTGCTGGAGATAGCGTCTCCCAGCACCGGTGGAAGGGACGTGGAGTGGAAAAGGCCGAGGTACGCCGAGATGGGCATACGGGAATACTGGCGATTCGACGAGACGGGCGAGCACCATGGGAGCAAGCTGGCCGGGGACCGGCTGGTGGACGGGCAGTACGACCCCATAGACATCGAAGAGGTCGAAGAAGGGGTGCTGCAGGGTTATAGCGAGGCCCTGAACCTGCTCATCAGGTGGGAGCACGGTCAGCTTGGATGGCACGACCCGGCGACCGGCAGGCACATTCCCACTTTTGACGACGAGAGGGCTCGGGCGAATGCCGAAACGATGCGTGCCATGGAGGCGGAGGCGAGGGTAAGGGAACTGGAAGCCGAGCTGGCAAGGCGGGAGCGGCAGGACTGATGTCGATGCCAGCAGCCTCGGAGTAGCGCACAGTTGGCGCCGATACTGCAGCTCCACGACACGGTGTCCACGCGGCAGTGCTCGCTGCGGCTGGAGCCGGAGGACGTGGGCCTGCCAGTGGGCGAGTTGCTGGACCGCTACGTGAAGCGTGCGCCGGTCGAGCGGCTGCTGCAGGAGTCGCGCATCACCCCGTCTTCCGCCGACACGCTGTACGGGTTGGGAGACCTGGTGTATGCCAGCGACGACGCGGGGACTCTTCGGGAGATGTTTGTCGGCATCGCCTTCACCGACGCAGGACGGGACATCGGAGTGGAAGGCGTGCCTGCGGTGCACCGGGCATCTTTCGACAGGCTCAGGACCAGTGGGCCGGACATCGAGGTGCTGGACGTGGGCATCGACCGCATTGCCTGCGAGTACGACCGCAACTGGCGGGGGTTTCATGCCCGTCGCTGGGAGCGGGCCCCGGAGCGGTACGAGGGGTTCGTCCGCGACACGCTGGTGGCCGGGTACGGCGAGGCCGGGGCGGACGACGTGCTGGAGCTGGGGACGACGGAGCAGAAGCTGAAGCTGGTGAAAGCGCTGGCGCGGCGGGTGTGGGACAGCCAGTTCGAGAACTACTCGCGTTTCGTCGGGCGCAGGCTGATGTACAAGTCGGGGGACGAGACCGTCGACAACATACTGGACGGCGGCGGGGCCATCTGCTCAGAGAAGGTGCAGGCGCTCAAGTTTCTCACCGACCATTATGGGCTGGAGTCGGAGTACGTGCTGGCAGGGCAGGACGCCGACGGCACGTTTCCGGCGGAGAAGCTGCGAGAGCTGCTGACGACTTTCGACTTCCGGCTGTCGAAGCGGTACATGCGCTACTGGCAGCACACGGCGCTGCTGTACCGGGTGGGCGGCGTTCGGGTGCTGGTGGACGCGACCAACGGCAACGTGCCCTTCCTGTTCCTGCAGGATGGCGAGGTGGAGCGGCTGCTGCGCCGCGAGGGCAAGGCGGCTCTGCCGGTGCGGATGGTGGAATCGGAGGAGCAGTTCTACTATCACGAGACGCCGCAGGACATAGCGGAGAACCTGTTCTTCGCGCTGGAGGGATGGATACCGTTCTCGGACCTGATGCAGGTGTTCGACAACGAGTTGGGGCTGTTCCTGTCGGCGGACTTCTACGTAGCGCCGATTTCGTACCGGAGCGAGCGGGAGTACGAGCAGGACAGCGGCGAGTTCGCGTCGGTGTGCGAGCGTGGGGGACTCCAGTGCTCCATCGGCGAGGAGTGGACGCTGGACACGCCGCTGGGGAGGGCCTTTGCGGAGGCTGAACCGGAGGCGGCACGACGCATCCTGGAGTCGCGGGAGCACCTGCTGACGCGGCTGGACGAGTGTGACGGGCCTGGCCATGGGGTCGGGCTGGTGGTGATAAGGCTACGGGGGCGAGACCGCTGACGAGGTTGAGGAACGGCGCGGGTCAGAAGGTGCTGCCCAGCACGACCAGGGCTACGCCGGAGACGGTGACGGCGATGCCCAGCACCAGCCAGCGGTTGACGTTCTCCTGCTGCGGCAGGAAGAGGGCGGCCAGCAGCAGGGTGAACAGCGGGTTGGCCGATACGATGGGGGCGACGACCACCACCGGGGCCAGCTGCAGGGCGAAGTAGGTGCAGTTGACACCAGTGGCGGCAGCGAGGCCGGAAAGGGCGGCGAAGAACATGAAGCCCGGGGCCTGCCGCACTTCCTTGAGGCTGGAGACGGCCTGTCGGGCGGCGACGGGGGCGACGAGCATCACGCCGAAGAACAGGCTGATGGTGGCGACGACCAGCGGCGAGGTGTAGTCAATGGTGAGCTGCTTAACCACGACGCTGGTGGTGCCGTAACAGCAGGCGGCGCCGAAGGCCAGGGTGTAGCCGATGAATGCGCCCCGGCGTGGAGCACCCTGCCCGGCGGCGCTCTCCATGATGTTCTTTCCCAGGGCCGTGACCAGCCCGACCGCGACCACAAAGGTGCCGACCAGCACCAGCCAGTGGGGGCGCTCCCCGGTGATGGTGATGGCCAGCACTGAGGCGAACACCGCGGACGTCCCCACGATGGCCCCGGCGCGAGCCGCGCCGATGCGTCCCACGGCCAGGTAGGAGAGGTTCCGGCCGCCGAGGAAGTTGAATGCGCCCAGCATCAGGCACCAGACCAGCACTATCAACGGGAGGGTGATGAAGTCGGGCGAGACGAAGATGGCCGCGAGGATTCCCGAGGCGGTGAAACTGAAACACAGGGAGAAGAACGTCACCGGCATCGGGCCGACCCGCGCCATTCCCTGGCGGGCGAAGATGGTGGCGCTGCCGAAGCCCATGATGGCCAGTAGGGAGAGCCCGATGGCGGTCACAGCTGCCCTCCCACCGCTACGGCGATGACACCGGCGACGGCCACGACGGTGCCGATGGTCAGTCGCAGGGTGATCTGCTCAAGGCGCGAGATGAACATGTGGGACAGCAGCAGCGTCCACAGCGGGAAGGTGGCTAGGATTGGGGCGACGATGACCACGTCGGCCCGCTGCACTGCGAAGAGCTGGGCGACGATCGATCCGGTGGTGCACAGGCCGGAGAGCCAGACGAATGCCATCGACCGGCGGTCGAAGCTCCTGACGGCGGGACTTCTGGCGGCGATGGCGGAAACGACGGGCACCACGATGAACATGGCTGCCAGCATACCGAGGGATGAAACGACCAGAGGGGAGTTGTAGACCTCCACTGCCTGCTTGGCCAGGACGGTGCTCGCGCCGGTGGCGGCCCCGGCGGTCAGGCCCGCGATGCACCCGATGAGATAGCTGCGGTCGGTCCGCCAGCCTTGGGTCAGGGAGTCTCCGCTGGCCAGCAGCAGGCCGAGCATCACGGCAACCGTTCCGACGGCCACCAGGGTGGTCAGGGACTCGCCGGTGAAGGCAATGGCGAAGAATGCGGCAAAGGGCACCTGGGTCGAGATGAAGAGGGCGACACGGGACGCCCCGATGGTGCTGAGGCCGATGTAGGCCGTGGTGCGGCCGACGGCGAACTGCACCAGACCGAAGAACGCGATCCAGGGCAGGGCCGATGCGGGCACCCCGAAGAGGGCCGAGGGATACAGCACGGCGGAAACGATGGTTGCGCTTACGAATCCAACCACGAGGGCGATGCCGATGACCGCCACGGGGTGGACGCCGGTCATGCCGGCCCGGCCCGAGACTGCGCCGCTGCCGAGGCTGATGGCCGACAGGAGAGACAGGCAGATGGCTATCATCGTCGGGCCCCTGCCGACGCGGGCGGCACGACGCTCACCGAAGGGAATGCGGAACGCGGCGGAAATGCCTGCGGCGATGGGAATACTTGCCACGACGGGGTTGTCCGCGATGATGGGACTTCCCGCAAGGATGGGAATGACAGCGGCGCTGGGTATGCTCGCAGGGGTGGGAATGCTCGCGGCGAAGGGAACGCCGGATACGCCGGGGTTGCTTGCGGCGATGGGGATGCCGGACACGACGGGATTGCCTGCGGGGTTGGGGATGCCGGACACGACGGGATTGCCTGCGGGGTTGGGTATGCCGGACACTGCGTGCATGTCTCAGACGATAGGAATGCCCGGAGTGATGGAGATGCCTGCTGCGAAGGGAGTGCCTGCGGGGTTGAGCCGTCCCGCAAGGATGGAGATGCCAGCGGCGTACGGTATGCCTGCCCCGACGGGGATGTCCGCGGCGTTGGGTATGCCGGACACTGCGTGCAAGTCTCAGACGATAGGAATGCCCGAGGTGATGGATATGCCTGCAGTGATGGGGATGCCTGCTGCGAAGGGGATGCTTGCGGGGTTGGGACTTCCCTGGGCGATGGGAATGCCAGCGGCGACGGGGTTGTCCGCGATGATGGGACTTCCCGCAAGGATAGGTATGCCAGCGGGGAAGGGTATGATGCCGGACACAAAAGGAGTGTACGCGGCGATGGGGATGATCGCAGGGGTGGGAATGCTTGCGGTGATGGGAAGGCCCGGAGGAAGGTTGCGGGGGCGGTCATATCCGGCCTCCCACGGTTACGGCCACCACTCCGGCGACGGCCAGCAGTGCGCCGATGGTGAGCCGCAGCGTGATGCGCTCGAGGCGGGCTATGAACAGGTGGGACAGCAGGAGCGTCCACAGCGGGAAGGTGGCGAGAATGGGCGCGACGATGACCACGTCGGCCCGCTGCACGGCGAAGAACTGGGCCACCAGGGCCATGGCGGTGCTCAGGCCTGAGACGGCCACCATCGCGAGGGATTTGCGGTCCCAGGCTCGCAGTTCAGGGTTGCGGGCGGCGGCGTATCCCACCAGTGGAAGCAACACAATCATGGCCGCCAGCATACCAAGGGCTGCGAGGGCCAGCGGCGAGTCGTAGACAGCAAGCGTCTGCTTGCTGATCACGCTGCCTGCGCCAAGACTCAGTCCCGCGCCCAGCGCGATGAGACACCCAGTGAGATAGCGCCTATCGGTGCGCCAGCCTTGGGTGAGGGAGTCGCCGCTGGACAGCAGAAGCGCGGCCACCACGCCCACCGTGCCCAGGGCAATCAGGGGGTGCATCGTTTCGCCGGTGAAGGCGACGGCCAGGAAGGCGGCGAAGGGAGCCTGGGCGCAGATGAACAGGGCGGTGCGCGACGGGCCGATGATGCTGGCGCCAATGTATCCCATGGAGCGGCCGCCCACGAACTGAACCGCCGCCAGCAGCAGGATCCAGGACCAGGCAGCCGGCGGGATCTCGGTGAAGTCGGACCACGCGAAGGCTGCGGCCGCCACGACAACGCCGATGAATCCGACGACAAGGGAGACGGCGATGGTGGTGGCGGGATGCACCGGGGGCATGGCGCCGCGAGCGGACACTGCGCCGCCGCCAAGTCCGATGGCTGCCAGTAGGGACAGGGTGATTGCGATCATCGTCGGGCTGTCCCCGTCGGGGCCAGGACTTTCTCACAGCGCAGGAGGGGCTGTCCGGAGGTGATTCGCGTGATCACAGTCGGGCTCCGCGGGATACGGCAATCGCTCCGGTCGTCGTGAAGGCGTCCGGGCGCAGTCTTTCGGCTGCGAGGCGTGCGATGGGTAGAAGGGTGCGCGAGGCCTCGGCGATGTTGATGGCCGTCATTTCGAGGTAGCGATGCCGCATGAATCGAGGCGCGCAGAGAGAGCGATACTGCGTGAGGGGCGCCGCGCCGAGGTAGCGACACCGTAAGAATCGGGGCGCGCCGAGGGAGCGATATCCCGTTATCAGCGACGCATTGAGGTGGGGATACCGCAAGAATTGGGGAGCGCCGAGGTAGCGACATCCCAGGAATCGCGCCATGTGGAGGGAGCGCCACTGCATGAATCGGGGCGCTGCGAGGGAGTGACGGCGTAAGAATCGCGGGGTGCCGAGGGAGCGATGTCCCGTTATCAGCGACGCATCTAGGTCGGGGTACCGCAAGAATCGGGGCGGACCGAGGTTGCGATGTCCCGTTATTAGCGACGCATCGAGGTCGGGACATCGCAAGAATCGTGGGGCACTGAGGGGGCGACGCCCCAAGAATCATGCGCCACCGAGGAACTGGCATCTTATCAACAGAGCCGCATCGAGAGAGCGGCATTACATGAATCGGGGTGCATAGAGGGAGTGACGACGTAAGAATCGGGGCGGACCGAGGGAGCGATGTCCCGTTATCAGCGACGCACTGAGGTAGGTATACCGCAATAATTGGGGCGCATTGAGGTAGCGACACTGTAAGAATCGTGGGGCACCGAGGGAGCGATGTCCCGTTATCAGCGACGTATTGAGGTGGGGATACCGCAAGAATTGGGGCACGTGGAGGTAGCGACATCCCAGGAATCGCGCCATGCGGAGGGAGCGGCAATGCATGAATTGGGGCGCATCGGGGAAGCGACACCGTAAGAATCGTGGGGCACCGAGGGAGCGATGTCCCGTTATCAGCGACGCATCTAGGTCGAGGTACCGCAATAATTGGGGCGCGCCGAGGTTGCGATGCCCCAGGAATCTCGCCATGCGAAAGGAGTGGCACCTTATCAACAGAGCCGCATCGAGAGAGCGACGCCGCAAGAATTGGGGCACGTAGAGGGAGAGATAGCGTAAGAATCGGGGCGCGCCGAGGTTGCGATGTCCCAGGAATCTCGTCATTCGGAAGGAGCGGCACTACGTGAATCGGGGCGCATCGGGGTAGCGATGCCGTAAGGATCGTGGAGCAACGAGGAACTGGCACCTTATCAACAGAGCCGCATCGAGGGAGTGACGGCGTAAGAATCGGGGAGCATAGATGGAGAGATAGCGAAAGAATCGGGGCGGACCGAGGGAGCGATACCGCGTGAAGAGCGCCGCGCAGAAGGCTGCAATTCGCGGCAGGGTGGTGGACGGGACGTATACGATGTGGCTGGAAGTGAAGACGGGGGCCGGAGTCGACGTTGATGCGGCGGACTGAGCCATCTATGCGCCGCCGACGGCTACGGGGGGCGCACCCGGCATGGCCTTGTGGGGCGACTCCGCCGCCCCATTGATGCTGATGGGTCCCAAAAGGGCGGAGAGGGATGGCCGGCATCCATTGATGCTGATGGGTCTCAACAGGGCGGAGAGGGATGGCCGGCATCCATTGACGCTGATGGCTCCCAACAGGACGGAGGGGGATGGCCGGCATCCTGGTGGGTCAGGCCTGCAGTCCCTCTCCGCCAGGGAGAGGACTCGAGTGAGGGATTCCTCTCCCTGTGCTGTCAACGATTGACTGGAAGATAAGGGCGCCGTCGGCGCTGCCCAGGATTTCCTCGCAGCTCCGCTCCGGGTGGGGCATCATGCCGAGCACGTTGCCCTCCTCGTTGATGATGCCGGCGATGTTGTTGGCGGAGCCGTTGGGGTTGGCGGCGTCGGTGGCCTGGCCCGCGTCGTCGCAGTAGCGGAAGAGCACACGGCCATCCTGCTCCAGCATGTCCAGGGTGTCGGCGTCGGCGTAGTAGTTGCCCTCGCCGTGGGAGATGGGCACCATGAGCCCCTGGCCCGGCTGGCAGGCGGAGGTGAAGCGTGTGCCGAGTCGCTCGACGCGCAGGGTGGTCCACTGGCAGCGGTACTCGAGCTGGCGGTTGGCGCGGAGTGCGCCGGGCAGCAGCCCCGACTCGCACAGTATCTGGAAGCCGTTGCAGATGCCGATGACGGTGCCGCCGGCCTCGGCGAAGCCGTAGAGGGCGTCCATGACCGGCGAGAAGCGGGCCATGGCCCCGGGGCGCAGGTAGTCGCCGTAGGAGAAGCCGCCGGGCAGGATGATGCAGTCGAATCCGTCGAGGGAGGAGTCCTTATGCCAGACGTATTCAGCGTCCTGCCCAAGCACGCCATTGACCGCGTGGTGGCAGTCGACGTCGCTCCAGGTGCCGGGGAACCGGAGAATCCCGAATCGCATGGCGTTCAACAACACGCGCCATTCCAGCTGCCCTGAAATGACGCGAACCTCTTCGAAATAACTGTACCGCCCGGGAGTTTACTCCAGGGAATCGAGGGCTTCGCCGACGAGGCGGTTGACCTCTGCGCCGTCGGCCTTGCCGCGCACCTGGGGCATAAGGCGGCCCATGACCTTGCCGCGGTCTCGGGGACCGGCCGCGCCAACGGCCTCGATGGTCTCACTGATGAGGGCGACGATCTCGTCCTCACCGAGCTGGGGCGGCATGTACTCTTCCAGTACGGCCAGGTCGGCGGCTTCCTTGTCGGCCAGCTCCACGCGCCCGCCGTCGCGGAAGGCCTTGACGCTCTCGCGGCGGTCGTTGACCTGCTTGGAGACGACCTCGATCATGGCCTGGTCGTCGAGGGTCTCGCGCCGTTCCTTCTCGACGGCCTGTACGGCGAATTTGAGGAAGCGCAGGGCGTCGACCCGGCCCTGCTCGCGCCGGCGCATGGATGCCTGTATGTCGTCTTCCAGCCTGTCTCTCAGCGTAGTCATGATGGGCCCCGCGTCACGCCGGTTGGTATGGTCGCCCGTAGGCTGTATTCATTATACCGCCATGTCGCCCATTCTAACGACTCCGGTGTCCGGGCGCGAACAGCAGTGCGCGTGCGGGAGGGTCAGATGACCTCTTCGTTGGCGATGGCGGCGCTGGTGGCGGCGCGGTCGCTGGTGGTGAGGGCAACGAGCGCGTAGCCTTCCTGCCTGACCAGTATGTGCAGGTTCTGGATGTTTACCCCGGCCTGCCTGAGCCGGTCGGCCAAGGCGGCGAGGGCCCCCGGTTCGTCCTTCAGGCGTACGACCACGGCGTCATCGCTCACAGCCTTGTACCCCGCCCGGTTGAGCACGTGGAGGGCATGGTCGGTGTCGTCGGCCGTCAGTATCACCGCGCCGCGGTCCCCGGCTGTCTGGGTGTTCATGGACTCCACGTTGATGCCAGACTCAGCCAGCACGCCGGTGATGCCGGCGAGGACGCCAACCTGGTTGTCCACCATGATGATGATTCGTTCGGTCGCATTCATCGGGGTTGTACCTCTCTAATGGCGAGACTGGTCAAATGGCGAAGCTGGCGGGTGGGGTGATCACCCGGCGCAGTCATCGACCAGCTCGTCGATCATCTCGCGGGTGACGTGGGCCATGGTGACGATGCGGACGTCGCGGCCCTCGGGGGCGATCTGCCACTTGGCGAACACCCCGGGCGAAGGCTTGGGGAAGACGACGTTGGCGGAGTTCCGATTGCGCCAGGCGGGGATTCCCGCCGCGTTGAACCGGTCCACGGCGTATTGCGCGGTGTCCATCATGCTGGCCACCATCTGCCGCAGGCCCTCCTCGCCCAAGGTTTCCAGCGCGTACCATAGCATCAGCGGCGCGAAGCCGTTGCGAGAGCCTGAGAGGGTGGTATCGTGCACCCCGACGTACTCGACGGCACGTCCCACCCGCTCCACGTGGGCCTGGTGGGTGAGCACCACGCCGCAGGGGAGAGGAGCGCCGATGAGCTTGTGTCCGCTGATGGAGATGCTGTCGATGCCGGCATCGAATCCGAAGGCCTGCGGCTCGGCGACGAAGGGCAGAATCAGCCCGCTGAGGGCGGCGTCGGCGTGGATGTAGGCGTTGGTGACCGCCTGGTCTTGCAGGATATCCTTTATCTTGCCGAGGTCGTCCACTGCGCCGCGAACGGTGGTGCCGATGTTGGCCATGATGACGGCAGGCAGGTCGCGGTGGACGCGAATCATGTCGGCCAGGTCCTGGTAGTCGACCTCGCCGTTGTCCTGGGACTTGATCATGATGTAGCGGGCGTTGAGCACCCGCACATTCTTGAGGACGCTGTAGTGGGTGTCCTCGGAGAAGTAGAACATTGCGTTGGGGAAGATCTCCCGGGCCAGGTAGAGGCCGTACATATTGCCCTCGGTGCCGCCGGAGGTAACGTAGCCCCATGCCTGCGCGGGGTCTATGCGGGTGAACTCGGCGAAGCGGGCGATGACCTCCCGCTCGACCTCGTGGGTGTTCCCGCGGTAGCCGCTGTCGTGGAAGGGGTCGCCGACGTTGTTCAGGGAGAACTGCAGGAACGGCAGCAGAGGGGAATAGTCGAACTTCTGGTTGCCGGGAAACCCCACCTGCCAGTCCGTTCCGGACTTTGCCTGCTCCAGCAGCGTTTCGAGCTTCCGTTGGATGTCCGCGGGCGGACTTGCGTGGGCGGGAGTTGAGGTGGTCATTGGCGTTTCCAGCTCCTTGGACCGGATGCTGTCATGTGAAGGCAGGGTGAACCCAGATATTACAGTAAAGCACGGAGGGGGCCGCCGCAATCGTGCGCTGTCATAGATGGCCGGGTAAGAGGGCCGGAGTTTTATTGCATTGACTGCCCTTGATATGAACGTCGTGGCGGCGGACGGTGATTTTCACCTTTAATGCGAGCTGGTTCTTTGCTATACTTGATACTTGTGTTGCCGGGCCCCGAAGGGGGACGGCATCGTTTTGCGCGAATCTCCATCTATCTGTGTTGAGTAAGGCGGTCTAGGAATGCCGGCATACGCCGTTATCGGGGGCCAGTGGGGCGACGAAGGCAAGGGGAAGGTTATCGATTACCTTGCCGGGGAGGTGGACAGCGTCGTTCGGTATGCCGGCGGCAACAATGCGGGGCACACCGTGGTCAATGAGCAGGGCGAGTTCCAGCTCCACCTCGTGCCCTCCGGCATATGCTGGCCCGACGTTGACGGCATCATCGGCAACGGCGTGGTGGTGGATCCGGATGTGCTGCTGGAAGAGATGGAGATGCTGCGCGGGCGTGGCATCGACACGGGCAAGCTGCACGTCAGCGAGCGCGCCCACGTGATCATGCCCTACCACGTGATGCTGGACGCCCTGGAGGAGCAGGCCCGCGGCACCGGTGCCATAGGCACCACCGGGCGCGGCATCGGCCCGGCCTACGTTGACAAGACCAGCCGCGACGGCATCCGGGTGGGTGACCTGCTGGACTGGGACTCGCTGGCGCCGAAGCTGAAGCGGGTGCTGCAGCGCAAGAACGACCTGATCACCAAGATATACGAAGGGGAGCCGCTGTCGCTGGAGGACGTGAAGGAAAGGTGCCGGCAGTGGGCCGAGCGGCTGCGTCCGTTCGCCCATCCCACCGAGCAGATCGTCCAGGACCGGCTGGCGGAAGGAAGGCGGGTGCTGCTCGAGGGCGCGCAGGGGACGCTGCTGGACCTGGACCACGGCTCGTATCCCTACGTTACCTCTTCGTCACCGTCCATCGGCGGCGCCTGCACCGGCCTGGGTCTGAATCCGCAGGCCATCAAGGGCGTGCTGGGGGTGTTCAAGGCGTACTCGACACGGGTGGGCGGCGGCCCGATGCCGTCGGAGATGGACGAGGCCACGGCGGAGAAGATCCGGGAGATAGCCCTGGAATACGGCACCACCACGGGACGGGCGCGACGCATCGGCTGGTTCGACGGGGTCGCGGCCAGGTACAGCCAGCTGGTGAACGGCTTCACCGGGCTGGTGCTGACGCGGCTGGACATCCTGGACGGCTTCGATTCGGTGAAGATCTGCGTCGGCTACAAGGCGGACGGCGGGGACGTGTCGCGGTTCCCGGCGAACACCTCGCTGCTGTCCCGTTGCGAGCCGGTGTACGAGGAAATGCCGGGGTGGGACGAGCCGACGGCCAGCGCCACGAAGCTGTGCCAGCTGCCCGCGAACGCGGTGGCGTACATCCGGCGCATTGAGGAGCTGGTGGGCTGCAAGGCGCAGATCGTCTCCACCGGCCCCAGCCGCGCCGAGACGATACAGCTCAGCCCGGTGTTCGACTAGCGCACACGGGAGTCATTAGAACCACGGGAGCCACGGGACCAATGAGAAGAGGGGGCGAAAGCCCCCTCTTTCTTTTCGCCGTTGCGCCATCGTCCGGACTAGACAGGGATATCGATGGTGTACTGGGACATGATGTTGTCGATCTCGGCGGCGGCCTTCTCGGACGGCGGGATGAGGGGCAGGCGGGGGTTGCCGACGTTGAATCCGGCCTTGTTCAGCCCGTACTTGACCGGGATGGGGTTGGATTCTACAAACAGCACCTTGAACATGGGGAGCATGCGGCGGTGCTCGGCGGCGGCACCCTCGACGTCGCCCTCGAGGAGCAGGCCCATCATCTGCTTGATCTGGCTGCCGATGAGGTGGGAGGCGACGCTGACCACGCCGTAGCCGCCGGTGGCCATGATGTAGAAGGTCTCGTTGTCGTTGCCGCTCCAGACGAGGAAGCCGGGCTTGGCTCCGTCGATGATGCGGGTGATCTGGTCCATGTCGCTGCCGGCTTCCTTGATGCCCACGATGTTCTCGATCTCGCTGAGACGGATGGTGGTCTCGTGGGTCATGTTCAGACTGGTGCGGCTGGTGACGTTGTAAACGATGGCCGGGAGGCTGGTGCTTTCGGAGATGGCCTTGAAGTGCTGGTAGAGGCCTTCCTGCGGGGGTTTGTTGTAGTAGGGAACCACCAGCAGCAGGCCGTCGACGCCGGTCTTCTCGGCCTCACGGGAGAGCTCGATGCTCTCGGCGGTGCTGTAGTTTCCGGTGCCGGCGATGACCGCGCCGCGCTCGCCGACCGACTCCTTGACCTCGGCGTAGAGGCGGAGTTTCTCGTCGGTAGTCAGGGTGGGAGACTCGCCGGTAGTGCCTGAAACGATGACGCCGTCGCTGCCGGAGTCGAGAAGGGCGTTGGCAAGCCGCTTGGCCTGTTCGTAGTCCACCTTCCCCTCGGAGTCCATCGGTGTGACCATCGCGGTAATGAGCCTGCCTATCTCAGCCATTATTGCCCTCCTGCAATTCTGCTTACTGAATCTGGACGCTCTTCTTTTCTGCGCCCCATTATACGCACGGAGCATATACCCGCAACCCTTCGGGCGACGCGCAGAATGCCCTGTGCTGTGGAACTGCGACTACTCGGGGGATCCCTCCTCCGGTGCCGCGGTTACCCGGGGATACCTGCAGGGTGTGCCAGCAAAGTGTTGAGCTGTCGCGACGACGGTATGTCCGGAGTCCCGCTCCCCTATGCTCCATTCTAATGTATCCGGAAGGGTCATAGGGCATCAAGAGGGGACGACGGAATCCGATTTGTGAAAGAACGCTGGCGAAATATGAAGAATTGTGAAAATAATGTAGATGGTGTGTATTTTCTATTTATTCTAATCCGGGTGGATGCTAGGATGACTTGCCTCCCCCTAAGTCCTGCAATTGTTTGCATAAGGAACATGGCTGGGCCTTGCCGTTACGAGAATTAGTGGTTGGTCTCAAAGATGCGCCTGTATGGAAACAGGAACTCGCGAAGGGATGACGAGTTGGGTGGGCCGCTGCACGAATCAACAAGTCGACGAGGAGCGTCATGAGCCTAGCACAAGTGGAAACGCCGGTCAGCGAAATAGATGCGCTTAGAAACGAAGTCAACGATCTGAAGGACGTGATCGCCAGGCTGAGCGATGCAGGCGTCAGCGTCGCTTCAAACCGGGAAACCGGGGCCGTCCTCCAAGAAGTGGTAAACAGCGCCTGAGGGCTGACGGGCGCCCGGTACGGTGCGCTTATCACCTTCGATGCCTCCGGCGGCATTCGCGAGTTCTACACTTCCGGCTTCTCGGAGCAACAGCGCGATAGCCTGAGGCAGGCGTCACAGGGGCCGGACTTGGTCGACCATGTGAACAAGGCTAAGGGTCCGGTCAGGCTTGGCGACACAGCGTCACATTCAGACCACGCCGGTCTTCCGGAAGGCCATCCGGACGTGAAGAACTACCTGGGAGTGCCGGTATATCTGGGCGAAGAGCACCTGGGCAACCTGTACCTCACGGAAAAGGATGGGGGGCAAGAGTTCACCCAGGAAGATGAGAGCCTCGCAGTGATGTTCGCCGCGCAGGCCGCTTCGATCGTTTTCAACACTCGCAAATACGAGGAAGCGAACCAGGCCAAGAAGGAACTGGAAGCGCTCATGGATATCTCTCCAGTGGCGGTCTCCGTCATGGACACCCGGATAGGCCAGATCACCTTCGTGAATCAGGAAGCCCGACGGATGCTTGGGATGTTGGGAATTTCGGAGGAAGAAGACGAGAGCTTCCAGCAATACCTGAGGGTAACCAGGACAGACGGGAGAGAAATCCCCTTCGAAGAACTTCCCGGCACCAGGGCACTCATGACCGGAGAGACCGTGCGGGCGGATGAGGTCGTCGTTCACCGCCCGGACGGGACCACGCTGACCTGCCTGGTGAATTGCGCTCCACTGTTCTCTGAGTCCGGCGAAATGATGTCGGTGCTGTCCGTCATGCAGGACATGACTCCCCTGGAAGATGTGGAACGGCAACGCGGTGAGTTTGTGGGGTTGGTAAGCCAGGAGCTGATGACACCCTTGTCATCGATTAAAGGGTCGACCGCTGCACTCAAGACGATATTCGGGCCCCACTACACCAACGAAACTCTGCAGTTGTTGCGAATTATCGACCAGCAGACCGACCTGATGCGCAGCCAGATCAACAGCCTCAGCGAGCTGACTCAAATCGAGACTGGATCACTGTCCGTGGCCGCCGAGCGAACGGATGTGGGCAGGATGCTGGAGGAGTCCTGCGGAGAGTACCTGAGAGACCACTCAGCGGTTAGCATCCAACTGGATGCTCCGGAAGAACTGCCAATGGCGATGGCCGACCGGCACCGCATATCGCAGGTGTTGCACAATTTCCTTCGCCAGGTAGCCAGCTATTCAGGCGAAGCAGCAACGGTGAGAGTATCGGCTTCGGTAGTCGACATCTACGTTGTCGTTTCGGTCTCCGCAAGAGGTTCATTCGGCGTTTCACAGAAGGCAATTTCTCCGTTTTCAGAAACGGAAACGCCGCAATTGCTGGAGAAACTCACACGGGGACACAATACAACGGCCGACATGTCGTCCCAGGGTGAAGGCCTTTCCCTCGCCTACTGCCGCGGCGTTGTTGAGGCGCATGGAGGGAGAATACGACAGGAAGCCGACGAAGAGAATGGCGAGCTGACCCTGTCCTTCACGCTTCAGTCGGTTGAAGAAGTGCCCGAGGTGGAGATTCTGGACCCGGATGAGGAGCCGGTGTTTGGGGAGCCACTGCCCCCTGTCGCGGGAGAGACCCAGATCCTCGTTTCCATTGAAGACGCCAAGCTGCTGGCGGCAGTACGCAGGGTCCTAACCAGCGCGGGTTATCGCATGTTGAGGGCAACCAGCCTTGGCGAGGTCGATGAACTGGCATCTTCCGAAGGAGCGAAACTGATTCTACTGGACATAGTCGGCAGAGAAGAGGAATGCTTCGGCATGTTGCGGCACGCCGGGGATACGCTGAACCTTCCAGCCATCGTGTTTTGTGAACGGGACGATGAAGATTATGTGGTGCGGGCCTTTGACATGGGGGCGGACGGCTACATGGTGAAGCCCTTCTCATCCTCAGAACTGATTGCGAGGATCAGGGCTACGCTTCGAAGGGTGAATGCAGGCGGAGAAGGTTCCAACAGCAAGACATTCCGGTTGGGAGACGTGCTGATCAATTTCTTTGAGCGAAAAGTAACCGTGTCGGGTAAAACGGTACAGCTGACGGCGACGGAATACAGGCTGCTCAATGAGCTTGCCGACGCCGCAGGGCGGGTCCTGACCCAGGACGAACTGCTGCATAAGGTCTGGGGGCCGGAGTACAGCGGTGAGCCCCAGCTGGTGCGGTCCTACGTAAAGACCCTACGACAAAAGCTGGGAGACAATGCGAGGAAGCCAAGGTACATTTTCACGGAACACGGTATTGGCTATCGCATGGCAAAGTCGGCTCCCTCGACCAACGGGTCTGCACCCACCGGGGGTGGGGAAGCTGCTGCCAACGGACACATGCAACACCTGAATGGCGGCAGCGCACGGCTGCAGCGGGTGCCACAGCGGTAAAATAGCATTGACGGGTGAGGTTCCCCTGGTTTGCGATGCGGTAGCGGACTGCCCCGCTAGCTGACAGGTCCGCCTGATACGAAGCGGCTCCGAATTAACCGGAGCCGCTGGCTTTTGGTAACCACGGGGAAGGATCGCAGGTCTTGCCCAGGGGGTGAATTGGCGGGCTACCGCGGCCATCGGCCATGGTGATCAGTTATAAGGAAGCGAGTTCTTCTTCCCAGCTTCGTCCCTTTCCACCTGGGCTGATTCGTTAAGCCATCGAAAGGCAGTTGCTCGGTCAGCTAGCCGGTGTTGCCCGTGTTCAGGGCGGCCTGTGGCTTCAGGCGGCCTCGGGCCACCAGCTCCTCGGCGATCTGCAGGCTGTTGAGGGCGGCACCCTTGCGCAGGTTGTCTGAGACGATCCACATCGCGAGGCCGTTGGGGTTGGAGATGTCCTGCCGGATGCGGCCGACGAACACGTCGTCCTCGCCAGAGACGTCCCAAGGCATGGGGTAGGCGTTGCTTGCGGGGTCGTCCAGCACGGTCAGGCCGGCCATGGAGGCCAGGGCCTCGCGGGCCTCGCCGACGGACACGGGGCGCTCGAACTCGAGGTGCACGGACGCGCTGTGCGAGACGTACACGGGGACGCGGACACAGGTGGCGGATATCTGCAGCTCGGGGTCGTGCAGGATCTTCTGGGACTCCTGCCGCATCTTCTGCTCTTCGTAGGTGTAGCCGGTGTCCATGAAGCGGTCTATTTGCGGAATCAGGTTGAAGGCGATCTGGCCCGGCTCGCTGGCGGTGGAGGCGTGGTCGGCTTCCACAAGCCGCGCCGACTGCTCGCGAAGGTCGGCCACCAGTGACGCTCCGGCGCCGGAGACCGACTGGTATGTGTCGGCGATGACGCGGCGGATGGGCGCGAGTTCACGCAGGGGGTGGGCGGCCATGACCAGCGGCGTGGTGGAGCAGTTGGGGATTGATATGATGCCTTCGTGCCATTCGACGTCTGCGCCGTTTACCTCGGGCACGACCAGCGGGACGTTGGCTTCCATGCGGAAGGCCGAGCCGTCGTCGATGACCACGGCCCCGGCGGCCACGGCGTGGGGAGCGAGGTCGCGGCTGACGGCGGAGCTGGCGGAGATGAAGGCGACGTCAACGCCCTCGAAGGAGTCCGGCGTGGCTTCCTCGACCACGAGTTCCGTGCCGCCGACGGAGATGCGCCTGCCGGCCGAGCGCTTGGACGCCATGAGCCGCAGGCGGGGCATCCGGTTCTTGTCTTGCGCCTCTGGGCTGCCGGGGGCGTAGCGCTGCTCGACGATGCGCAGGAACTCCGCGCCCACGGCTCCGGTAGCGCCAACAACGGCAATGGTCAAGTCTTCCACGGGAACCCCTTCTCCTTTCAGCTAGTCAGTGTCGAAATCCGCAATATCAATATATCAGAGGAAACGCGCGCTTCGCTTGGTCAGGGCCTCAAAAGCGTCTGGGAAATAGGTTCTACGCTACAGGCCGAGGACTTTCTCCAACCCGACAACAAGGCCGGGCTTGGCGGCGGCCTCGCGGATGCAGCGGACGACGCCGGGCATGTAGCAGTCGCGACCGAGGGTGTCGTGGCGCAGGGTGACGGTCTGTCCGGCGGCGCCGAAGACGACCTCGTGGTGGGCGCTACGGCCGGGCAGGCGAACGCTGTGCACGGTGACGCCGTTGACGTCGCCGCCACGGGTGCCGGGGATGTTTTCCTTCTCGGTCACGTTGCGGTCGAACTGCTTCTGCTCGGCGAGGCTGTTGGCGAGGGCGAGGGAGAACCCGGACGGGGCGTCAATCTTCATCTCGTGGTGGGACTCCACGATGTCGACGTAGTCGAAGAAGGGGGCGGCCTGTTCGGCCAGCTTTTTGAGCACGATTGCGCCGAGGGCGAAGTTGGGGGCGACGATGATGCCGACGCCGTTGTCGTTGGCTAGGGCGTCGAGCTGGGCGTGGTGGTCGGCGTTCAGGCCGCTGGATCCCAGCACCAGGTTGACCTTGCGGGTAGCGGCCGCGTGGGCGGCCTCCATGCAGACGGAGGCGTTGGTGAAGTCGACCATGGCGTCGGGGCGAGTGTCGTCCAGAATCTGCGAGAGGTCGGTGGACAGGGGAACGTCGCCCGACGGCGTGGGCAGGACGCCGCCCCGGTCGGTGCGGCAGACGGCGCCCACCAGCTCCATGTCGTTCTCGCGGCATACGGCGGCGACGGTCTCGACGCCCATCTTGCCGGTTGCGCCATGTATCACGACTCGAATCGCAGCCATCTAAGCCTCCAGCCGGGATGATTGAACAGGACAATTAAAAGGGAAGAGCGCAGAGGGAATCAAGCTCTCTGCGCTCCGGGTGCTCTTGTCAGGGAATTCTCTAGGGGCGCGGGCTCGGGCCGGGGCCACGTCCACCGCCGTCGAAGCGCCGGTCCTGGCCAGCTCCGGGACCTCGGCCGCCGCCCATGGGCGGGCGTCCACCGCCGCCGCCGTTGCGGTTTCCACCACTGCGTCCGCCGCCGGGGCCGCCACGACCGCCGCCGCCAAAGCCGCCGGAACGTCCGCCGCCGGGGCCGCCGCGTCCACCGCGGTCGAAGGCAGGGCGAGGGGAGTCGGTACGAGGCGCGGGCGGGCTGTCATCGCCGAAGAGGGCGCGGCGGGACAAGTTGACCCGTCCCTGGGAGTCGATCTCGTGGATCATCACGGTGATTTCCTGGCCCTCGACGAGGTCTTCCTCGAGGTCGCCAAGGTCGCCGTTGCGAATGAGGCCGTCGCGGCCCGGGACCAGCTCGACGAATGCGCCGAAGTTGGTCAGCCGAACCACCTTGCCGGTGAAGATGTCGCCGATGGCCAGCTCACGGGTCAGGCTGTCGACCTTGGCATGCGCCATCTCGAGCATGGTCTGGTCGACGCCGCCGATGGTGACGGTGCCGTCGTCCTGCACGTCGATGTTGGTGCCGGTCTCTTCCTGGATGCCGCGAATGACACGTCCGCCGGGGCCGATGAGGGCGCCGATCTTGTCGGAGTTGATCTTCAGACGGATCATCTTGGGCGCGTGGGGGCTCATCTGGTTATTGGGCGTGGTGATGACCTCTGCCATCTTGTCCATTATGTGCAGGCGGCCGACGCGGGCCTGCTCGAGTGCTTCGGCCAGGATTTCCTGGGTGAGGCCGGTCCACTTGATGTCCATCTGGAGGGCGTTGACGCCGTTGGCAGTCCCGGCCACCTTGAAGTCCATGTCGCCGAGGAAGTCCTCGATGCCCTGGATATCGCTGAGGATGGCGTACTGCCCTTCGTCATTGGTGACCAGGCCCATGGCGATGCCGGCGACCGGGGCCTTGACCGGGATGCCTGCGTCCATCAAGCCCAGTGAGGTGCCGCAGACGCTGCCCATGGAGGTGCTTCCGTTGGAGGAAAGGACCTCTGACACCACACGAATGGCGTAGGGGAATTCGTCCTCGGAGGGCAGGGTGGGCAGGATGGCCCGCTCGGCCAGCGCGCCATGGCCGACCTCACGGCGGCCCGGGGACCCCACGCGGCGGGCCTCGCCGGTGGAGAAGGACGGGAAGTTGTAGTGGTGCATGAAGCGCTTGGTGTTGTCGGGACCGACGGTGTCGAGGGTCTGCTTCATGGACAGGGAGCCGACGGTGACCGTGGACAGGACCTGGGTCATGCCGCGGGTGAACAGGCCGGAGCCGTGGGTGCGGGGCAGGACTCCCACCTCGCAGGAGATGGGGCGTATCTCATCGAGACCGCGTCCGTCGGGGCGGAGGTGGTGGTCGAGGATGCGGCGGCGGACTTCGTCGCGCAGCACGCCCTTGAAGCCCTCGGACAGCACCTTGTCGGTGTATTCGTTGGCGAGCTTCTCCGACACCTCATCGCGGAGGGCGTTCTCTTGGGCTTCCAGCGCCACCTTGTCGGGGTTTTCCTGCAGTGCGTCGGCGAGGCGGGTGCCAATGACGCCCTTGATGTCGGCGTCGAGCTTCTGGGCGGCGTCCTTGTCGGTCTTGGCCTCAAGCTTGGGCTGCCCGACCTGGGCGACCAGTTCCTCGATGAGCCCGATGATCTCGGAGTTGGCATCCTGGGCGCGGCTGATGGCCTCGAGTATTACTTCCTCGGACACCTCGTTGGACCCGGCTTCGACCATGATGATGGCGTCGCGGGTGCCGCCGATGACCATGCTCAGTGTGCTGTCATCGCTTTCCTGGTAGGTGGGGTTGATGGTGTACTGGCCGTCGCGGTAGGCGATGCGGCAGGCGCTGACAGGGCCTTCGAAGGGTATTTGAGAGATGGCCAGTGCCGCAGATGCACCCACCATGGCCAGGATTTCCGGCGGGTTCTCCTGGTCGGCGGAGAGCACCGTCAGGGTTATCTGGATGTCGTTATGGAGGCCCTTGGGGAACAGGGGGCGGATGGAGCGGTCGGTGAGCCGGGAGGCGAGGATGCCCTCCTGTCCCGGGCGGCCCTCGCGCCGGAAGAAGCTGCCGGGGATGCGTCCGGCGGCGTAGAGCCTTTCTTCATAGTCCACGGTCAGGGGCAGGAAGTCGATGTCCTCGGCCCGTGGGCGGTCGGACATGACGGCGGTGGCAAGCACTATGGACTCGCCGTAGCGGACGGTGACCGCGCCGTGGGCCTGGAAGGCGAGGCGGCCGGTCTCGAGGACGAGTGTCTCACCGCCGATTTCGCGGTGGACAACTGTGGGGGTGGCAATCTGGGTTGACATAACTAAAACGACCTCACGCAATGGTGAGTTAGGCGGGAAGACAGCAGGGACGACACGGAAGGACGGGTGGCTAGACGAAAAACAACCCCGAGAGTATCGGGGTTGCTGGGATGCGATACTACCGGCGTAGGCCGAGTCTTGTTATGAGTGTCTGGTAGCGGTTGACGTCTTCGTTGCTCAGGTAATTGAGCAACCGGCGGCGTCTGGAGACCATGCCCTGCAGACCGCGACGGGAATGAACGTCCTTGCGGTGTGCGCGAAGGTGGTCGGTGAGCCGCTTGATGTTCTCTGTGAGGACTGCTACCTGGATCTCGGCGGAACCGGTGTCCCGGTCGTTGATGCGGTACTCGCGGATGATATTGGCCTTGGTTTCACCGTCTAGCATTTGGTGCGTCTTCGCTTCTCTTGCTTCTTCTTTATCTAACTTCGCTACGGATTCTATCACGGCGCATGACGATTGGCAACGGGACGACGATTTTCGGGAGCCACCTCAGTCGTCGGCAGAAGGCCTTGCCCTTTCGTTGTTGCGGTTGTCAACTGCGCTCGCAACTGAAGGGATTTCTTCACGTTTCATATCAGCATTTCAACACGGTACAGGTCTCCGTCCACCGGATTAACGTTATAACCCAGGGTCTCAAGGGCAGTAACTCCCATAATAGCCGGGTCGTTTTCTTCGCCGAAAACAACAGTTACACCTGCGACCGCATCTCCATATTGCATATTGACGGTGCCTACGTCGCGGGTAACTACCCCTCCGAACCCTCGAAAACGGCGCTCTCCGATGCGCTGGGTTCCAATTTTCTCCAGCAAGCTGGACGGGAACACACTGAGGGTCGCGCCAGTGTCCACCAGGACGCGAACTTGCTCCGCGTTATCGGGATCAGATGGGTTGGAAATACCGACGTTGACGTGAACGAATCCCATGACACACTCTTCCGAAAAAGTCGTGCGATTGTAGCACAGAGCTGGGCCTCACCAAACTGAGGCAAGACCCTATCGCTGGTCGCGGTAGTTGGGGGCGTCGATGGGCACCCAGTCCACCACTTCCCAGTCAACCAGGCGCGAGGCTAGCCGCGGCTTGGCGACTTCCAGGTCCTCCAGCGTGGAAGCGGTGGTGATGACCGTGGGAAGGCGCGCCTCGTGGCGGTGGACCACTATCTGGTAGAGCTTCTCCTCCGCCCAGGGCGTGCTGTTTTCCGAGCCGAGGTCGTCGAGAATCAGGAGCGGCACGTTCAGCACCTGCTCGAACAACTCGTCGAAGCCGACCGCGCTGTCCGGGCTGTACGTAGTGCGCAGGTGGTCCAGCAGCGTCGGCACGAAGGCAAAGAACACCTGGCGCCCCTGTTGCAGGCTCTCACCGCCGATGGCCACCGCCAGGTGCGTCTTTCCCGATCCCCGGCCTCCCGCGAGGGCCAGCCATCCTTCGGGGAAGGTGGCGAAGGTGCGCGCGGTGTGGACGGCGTGGGCCAGGGTGTCGCGGTCCTGGGTGGTTGCCTTGGCGCTGCCGGCCGGATTGAAGTTGGCGAACTTCATTCGCTCGAGCATTTCGGGCCGGATTTCCCCGATGCCGAGGGCCAGACGACTGTTGAAGTGGCCCAACTGCAGCACGGTGGAGCGGCCGTCGCTGGCGTCCAATCTGGTTCGCAGGGACTCGTCGAGACGGAGCAGGGGGCCGCGCACAGTCACCACGGTCGGCAGGCTGTTGTTGTGGCGATGGTAGATTATCTGGAACAGCTTTTCCTGGGCCCACGGCGTCGAGCTGTGAGCGCCTAGGTCGTCGAGGACCAGAAGCGGCACGTTGCGGACCTGTTCGAAGAGCTCGTCGTAGGTCGTGGGGCTGTCGGGAGCGTAGGCTGCCCGCAGGTGGTCCAGCAGGTCGGCCACCATGATGAAGAAGGTGGTCTGCTGGCGCTCGATGCAGCGGTTGGCGATGGCAGCGGCGAGGTGGGTCTTGCCGCTGCCCGACGGTCCGGTGAGCACCAGCCAGCCGTCCGGGTTTTCGGCGTAGGCGGCGGCCTGGGCAAAGGCCGCGGCGAACATCTTTCGTGCGCCCTGGTCGGCCGTCGGCCCCGCTTCCCTGGTGGAAGCGAAGGTGGTCTGGGACAGTGCGCCGAGGTTGCTGTAGCGCCTCAGCGATTCGCGGCGGGAGGGCGATTCCTCGTCGTTGCGGCAGGACGGGCACGGCGTCGCCTGACCGAATTCAGGGTGGCCGACGGGCATCCGCCGGGTGACCCAGCCGGAGTCGTTGCAGGTGGGGCAGCGGTCAACGGCCGGAGGTTCGGGCAGGTGAGTTCCGCCGCCTCCGTTGGTAGTCTTGGCTATACTTCTGGCGCTGATTCTGCGGAGAATGTCGCCCAGGCTTTCCATCGTCATTGCTTCCCCCCTTCCGTCCGCCCTTGCCTTCCGAGCCCCAGCGGGCCAGGATGGCGGCTATGTATTGCCAGCTGCGCTTGTTCTCCAGCGCGGCGATTTCGAAGGCTTCCCGGATCCAGCTTGGCGGGTAGCGGTCCTCGGCCTCCTTCAGCCGTTCCACGATAATGGGAGACAGAGTCCCGACGGTATCCTCGTACAGCGCGTAGATGTTGGGACGCTCCTTCGGCTTCCCCGGCGGCTCGTCTGCGCCCTTGGTCGCGCTTTCCGGCTGCGGGCCCGACTGTTTCATGCGGGCCACGGTGCGGCGTCCGGCGTCGTTGTTGAGCACGAAATACACTTGGCCGGGCCCTGCTTCGTGGGCCAGGAAAACGCCCCGGCGGACTGCCAGCCGCAGGCCGCGCCGTATTTCGTCGACCGCCTCCGACGCGTCCGGCCCCGAGTCACCGTCGCCGTCTTCACGCGATGGGCCCAGCGCCCGCTGCAGGGTGGTGTCGGACAAGAACTCGTCCAGTGCTACGGCGCGCGGGTTGTCGCGCTTGTGATGCAGCATCCACAGGCCGCGCAGCGACACCTTCAGCTCGGCGATGTCCTGGATGTCCTCCAGCAGGGCGCCGAGCAGCGGGTCGGGCGCGGGGGTGTAATTCGTGTCGCGGGGGAATCCGGCGAAGGCCATGGCTCACTCTTCACGCCACTCCGGCCGGGCCGGAGCGACGGGTGAATCGCTAGTACTCGGGAACGCGGGGCAGTGCTTCGAAGCGCACCAGGTTGTTGTGAAACCGCAAGTGCACGTTGCCGGTGGGGCCGTTGCGGTGCTTGGCGACTATGATCTCGGCGATGCCTGCGGGATAGGGCTGGCCAGGGCGCTGCTGCTCCCATTCCTCTTCGGTGATGTAGACGTCCTCGCGGTGGATGAACATCACCACGTCGGCGTCCTGCTCGATGCTGCCGCTGTCACGAAGGTCGGAAAGCAGGGGCCGGTGGCTGGGGCGGTTCTCCACCAGGCGGCTGAGCTGGGAGCAGGCGACCAGGCCTATGTCCAGGTCGCGGGCCATGGCCTTCAGCGAACGGGATATCTCGCTGATCTCCTGCACCCGGTTGGCGCTGTAGCCCCGCCCCTGTCCCTGCACCAGCTGCAGGTAGTCCACCACCAGCAGGTCGAGGCCGCGCTCGAGGGAGAGGCGACGGGCCTTGCTGCGCATCTCCACCATCGACTGGTACGGCGTGTCGTCGATGTAGACCGGCAGATCGGAAAGCTGGCCGATGGCGTCGATGATGCGCTGCTGCTCGGCGAAGGTGGTCAGGTCCAGCCGCAGCCGGTGCGAGTCCACCTCGGCCTCCGCCGACAGGATGCGCATGGCCAGTTGTTCCCGGCTCATCTCCAGGCTGAATATGCCGGAGGTGGAGCCGTTGCGGGCGGCGTTCAGGCAGATGTTCAGCGCCAGGGTGCTCTTGCCCAGCGAAGGCCGCGCACCCAGGATCACCATGTCGGAGCGCTGGATGCCGCCCAGCAGCTCGTCCAGGTCGGCGAATCCGGACATCACCGGGCCGCCGCTGTCCAGGGGCTCGGTGGCTCCCGCCCGGTCCTGCAGGTACTGGTCATAGATCTGCCGCAGCGGAATGAAGCCCCGCGTCTCCCTCGCACCTCGGACGGCGAACAGCGCGTCCTCCGCCTGCCGCAGGGTACCGTCGACGTCGTCGGTGTCGTTGTAGCCAAGGGCCGATATCTGCGCCGCGGCGTCGATCAGCTTCCGCATGGTCGCGGTGCGGGAGACTATCTCGGCGTAGTCTTCGGAGTGCACCGACGTGGGCGTGATTGACACCAGGTGCGACAGGTAGGCCATCCCGCCGGCGGAGTCCAGCTTCTCGGTGCGGGCCAGCTCGCCGGCCAGGGTGAGCTGGTCGATGGCCTCATCCCTCTGGAACATGGCCAGAGCGGCCGCGAAGCAGAGCTGGTTGCGCTCACGGTAGAAGTCGCCGGGCTGTAGCATCGGGGCGATGCGCGAGAAGCAATCGCCGTCAATCAGCAGCGAGCCGATGACCGCTTCCTCGGCCTCCAGGTTGTGAGGCAACAGCCTTTCCGCGTACATCGTCACTGATTATTCTTCAGCCTCGGCCGTGACGTGGATGGTGGCGGCAATCTCGGTGGAGAGGCGAAGGGTGATGTCGTACTCACCCGGCTCGCGAATGGGCTCGGCCACCTCGATCCAGCGGCGCTCGATCTCGCGTCCAGTCACCTCGGCCAGGGTCATGGAGATGTGGGTGGCGGTGATGGCCCCGTAGTAGCGGCCGGTGGGTGTAATCCGGGCCTGCACCGAAATCTCGGTGTCGTCCAGGGCTTCCTTTATGTCTTCGAGGACCTGGGTTTCCCGCATCCGGACTTCGTCGCCCGCCGACCTGATCTTGTGCAGGCGTTTGAGCACCTCGGGGGTGGCCATGAGGGCGAGTCCCTGGGGCAACAGGTAATTGCGGGCGTACCCGTCCGGCACCCTGCGGACTTCTCCGGCGCGGGCCTTGTTGGGAACGTCCTGTGTGAAAACAACTTCCATGGGTGTCACTTCCTGGATGATGGGGATGAATCTAAGAGGAGTTGACCTCATTATACGCGGGTGACGGGGGCAGATAAAGCGGCAACTGACAGTAATGTGACCTCTGGGAGCCTGTTAGCGTGGGTTAGGATGGCGTCCCTTTGGTACAATTGACCCGAAGCGGACGGGGCATAGGCACGCCCGTCACAACCTGCGGACACGGAGCCGAAAATGACGACCGACTCGGACCTCCGCACCGGAACACGGATGTCCCTCGACGAGTTCCTGGCTCTCGGCGAGACCGACGGCAAGTGGGAGCTCGACGACGGAGTGCTCTATATCATGGCTTCTGGAACCCCTGACCACCAGTTCCTTCACTTTCAATTTGGGTGGCACCTTCAAAACTATCTGAATTCATTCGACGCACCTCCAGCACAGTTCTACCAGGAAATGACAACCATCCTGTCTCGGGAACTGCAACGGGCGCCCGAGCCCGATATGGTCATCATCCTAAACGAACGCAGAAACATCATAAGCCGCACCCGTGTCGAGGGAGCGCCCGACATCGTGATGGAGATTCTGTCCACGGACCGCAGCCGGGACCTGGTGCGCAAGCGCCTGATTTACGCTGAGGCGGGCGTGCAGGAATACTGGACCATGGACCCGGACAACGACACGGTAACGCTGTTGGAACTGCAGGCCGGCGAGTACGTCCAGCGTGCGGTGCTAGGCGCTGATGACGCCCTGACCACCCCTCTGTTGCCGGGATTGTCCATACCGCTGGCGGCCATTTTCCTCCACCGGCAGCGTCCGCCTAGGGACGAGGAGGAATAGCCTGCCCATGGGCTTTATCGAAGGCGTCGAGCAGCGTTGTCTTCCCGTGCGGCGGGCCATCCTGGAGCACCCGTTCGTGCGTGGCATTGGGCAGGGCGACCTGGACGAGGAGCGGTTCAGGTTCTACGTGGCCCAGGACTACGTGTACCTCATCGACTACGCCCGGGTGCTGGCGCTGGGAGCGGCGAGGGCGCCGGAACTGGAGGTGATGTCGTGGTTCGCCGGGCTGCTGGATGAGACGCTGAACACCGAGATGGAGTTGCACCGCGGCTACTGCGCCCAGTTCGGCATCGGCCGCGAGGAGCTCGAGGCGACCAAGCCCGCGCCTACCACGGTGGCGTACACGAGCTATCTGCTGCGGGTGGCGTCTCAGGGCAGCTTCGGGGAACTGGCGGCGTCGCTGCTGCCCTGCCAGTGGGGCTACTGGGAAATCGGCGAGCATCTGGCCCGGCAGGGTGCCCCGGCCCACGCGCCCCTGTACGCCGAGTGGGTGGGGATGTACTCGTCCGAGGAGTTTCGGGACCTGGCGATGCACCTGCGGTCGCTGACCGACGGCATCGGCAGCGAGGCCGCGCCGTCGGAGCAGGCAGCGATGGAGCAGGCGTACGTCACCAGCCTGCGCCTCGAGCACCAGTTCTGGGATATGGCCTGGCGACTGGAGCAGTGGCCGGCCTGATTCATCGGCTTTCTGCTACTTCTTCACCGCCCGAAAGATCCAGACGGGGAACGAGAACAGGAAGTCGCCGTCGGGCTCCGGCTCGTTGACCTGGAACGCTTCCCGGACTTCGGCCGGCCCTTCCAGGAACTCCCTGCGAAGGGCGACCACCTCTTCCTCCACCACCCTGGTCCTCATCACCCAGTCGTTGAACCACAGGTACACCCGCTCGTGCTCGCTGCCGACAACCTCGAAGCTGCGGTCCTCCAACATCTCATGGATGACCGATATCTTGCGGTCCTCGACGTGACTGAAATCGCGCCGCAGCTCGATGTCGTTCTGCCAGCGGGCGACGGCGTCGTCCTCCGGCGCAACCGTGTCGGCCATCACCAGCGAGCCGCCGGTACGCAGCACGCGTTGGGCCTCGTCCAGGGCAGCCTCGAAATCGCGAAAGTGGTGGGCGGCCTTGCGCGAGGTGATGAGGTCGAGGCTGCCGTCAGCGAAGGGCAGCGACTCCGCGGCGTTCTGCACCACCCCCACGTTGGGCAGACCGCGTTCGCCGCTGATGCGACGAGCCTGCTGCAGCATGGGCAGGGTGATGTCGCTGGCCATCACGTTGTCCGACACCTCGGCCATGGCGAAGGCGGTGAAGCCCGCGCCGGTGCCGATGTCGACGGCCCAGCGATAGGGCGTGGTGCCTGCGATGAAGTCCGGGCCGGTCAGCCTCTCCACGGTTTCCAGGCTGTCGTCGCGTATGTGCACCTTGCTCTCGGCGTACACTCCTGCCGCCGGTCCGAACATCCTCTGGGCGGCGGTGCCGCTGCTCTCTGCTGAAGATTGCTGACTTGCCATGTGCTCTCAGGCCTCTCGAATTGATGAGTTGGGACCAAGACGAAATTTTACACCATCCGCGTAGTTGCCAATGGGCCGGGTCTATAATGGGGGCCGTCCGGGATGACTCACTAAAATCGACCGAGCGAGGGGTGCGACATGGCGCGACTGCCAGTCCTGAAACGAGACCAGGTTTCCGAGCAGTTCCTGGAGGCGTTCGACGCGGAAACGGCCGCCAGCGGCGGGGTCGTGGACTCCGGACCCGGCTCGGTGATGATTTACAGTCCGGAGATGAGGCTTCGGGCCAACCACTTCGTGGGTTACTTCCGCGAGGTTACCGACCTGCCCCACAGGCTGCAGGAGCTGTGCATGCTGCTGACCGCACGGCACATGGACTGCCAGTACATCTGGTACGCCCACGCCTCCCGCGGACGCCAGGAGGGCTTGAGCGACGCGCTTGTGGACGCCATTCGCGACCGGCAGCCCCTGCCGGATATGCCGGCGGACGAGGCGGCGCTGGTGGCATACGCCACCGAGATGTTCAACAATCACCGGGTAAGCGAGGAGACCTTCCAGAGGGCGATGGACCAGTTCGGAGCCCGCTGGCTCACTGAGCTGATGACGATGATGGGCTACTACACAACGCTGGCCTACAACGCCAACTCCGGCGAAATCGACCTGCCCGAGGACGGCCCCGAGCCCGCGCTTCCCGTCTAGTGATACCCGCGGCGTCCCGTCAGCGGACATTCTGCGAACGACGACGCATCCCCGAATCCGAAGAAAGGGGTGGAGACGATGCCAGAGAAACAGCGAACGACCACGAGGCTCAAGGAACTGTTCGAGCGGCCGGAGATTTTCGTGCTGGCCGGCGGGATGAACGCCATGGGCGCGAAGATGGCGGAGGCCATCGGGTACGAGGCCTTCTACATGTCGGGTGGCAACACTTCGGCGCAGGTCATGGGCCTCACCGAAGGCGGGACCAGCATGCGCGACATGGTGGACAACGCCCGGCGCATCGTGAACACGGTGGACATACCGGTGTTCTGCGATATGGATACCGGCTACGGCGACGCCATCCAGGTGTATGAAACGATAAAGGAGTACATACGCGCCGGCATCGCCGGGGCCCACCTGGAGGACCAGACCTACCCGCCCAAGACCGGCCCGCGCCGCCGCTGCGTTTCCATCGAGGAGATGGTGGGCAAGCTGAGGGCGGCCATGGACGCCAAGATGGAGTACGACCCGGACTTCGTCATCGTGGCGCGGTGCGACTTCGCCGGAGTGCCGGGGTCCACCTTCGAGGGAGTGATGGAACGCTGCCTGGCCTACAAGGAGCAGGCCAACCCCGACGTGGTTTGCCCCGCCGTGCAGTCGTGGGAGGAGAACAAGGAGGCCATCCGGCGCATACCCGGGCCGGTGCTGCCCCTGTTCACCCACGGCGGCGAGAACCGTCCCAGCCTGGAAGAGCAGCAGGAAGCGGGGGCCGCCGGGGCCTGGTATCCCTCCCTGACCACCATGGCCGGGCTACAGGCGTCGTGGGACATGCTGAACGATTTCCACGAGCGAGGCACGGGCGCAATCGACGATTTCCTGGCCTCCGCCGCCCAGAGCAGGTGGGGTGTTGCCACCAACGGCGGCATCCTCGGAGCCCAGCGCATCCGCGAGATGGAAGACAAGTACCTGCCGTAAGCTGGTCCCACAGCCTTGCCGGACGGCGTCAGCAACGACTGTCTCGGCCCGGCTTTTAGCGAGCGGTCCGACTGGCTACGACGCTCGCGCCGGAACGGGAAGGCCGGGTATCTTCAGTTGTACGCGCGCCACGGTCTCGAAGGTGGTGATGAAAAGGGTCTTCCAGTCGTCGCCGCCCCAGGCCATGTTGGTGGTGTGCTCCACCCCGGTCAGAATGGTCCCGAGGTGCTTGCCGGTGGCGTCCATAACCCAGACACCGCCGGGGCCGGTGCAGTAGACGTTGCCCTCCACGTCCACCTTCATGCCGTCAGGGATACCCGACGGCTCGCCCCAAAGCTCGTGGAACACCCGCCGGTTGGCCAGCATGCCGGTGGAGCGCACGTCGAAGGCGTCGATGCGTCCCTGGCTGCGAAACATCGCGTCGTCACGGACCAGCAGGCCCTGGGAGTCGTTGATGTAGAGAACGCTCTCGTCCGGCGAAAACGCCAGGCCGTTGGGCAGGACGAAGTCGCGCACCAGCAGGTTGATCGTGCCGAGATCGGCGGACACCCGGTAGACCCCGGCGAAGTCGAGGTCGGTGTCCGCCGACGGTCCGCCCGGGTCGGTGAAGTAGATGGTGCCGTCGGACTTCACCACCACGTCGTTGGGGCGGTTCAGCCGCCTGCCGTGATAGTTGCTGGCTATCACGGTGATGCTGCCGTCGTGCTCCACCCGCGACACCCGGCGCGCGCCGCCCTCGCACATCACCAGCCTGCCCTGGCGGTCCCGCGTGAGACCGTTGGCGTTATTGGTGGACTCCTGCACCAGGGTAACGCCATCCTCTTCGGACCACTTCCACCTGCGATTGCCCCGAACCTCGCTGAACAGCAGGCAGTTGTCTTCCCTCCACCACAACGGGCCTTCTGCGACGATGTAGCCGGATCCGAGCACCTCCACTTCCGAGTCCGTGGATACGATGCTCTCCAGTTCGGGTGAGACTTGCTCTATCGGCATTTCGACTCCTCATCATGGGCATCAGTTGCGATATTACGGGGCACCTACTGACCGAAGGACGGCAAGTCGCGACGCAAAAGTGGCTCGGCGGCCAGCCCGTGCTTGCCCGGCTATCAGTCCGGGAGGCCCGACGCGACGCCACGCAATATTGACTCCGCGTCCTCGCAGATCTCCCGCACCACCTCCGCCACCGGGCGTATGGCGTTGACGTGGCCAGCGCCCTGTCCCATGTACACCGCCGAGAGCTCCGTGTCTGCGTTGGCGCGTGCCGCGGCGACGTCCGAGGCGATCTCCTCGCGTTGCGCCAGTATCTCCGCGTCGCGCTCGTCCCACTCCCGGACCAGGCGGTTGCGGAACACCCGACCGGCGATGCCCTCGGGCCACGGCCGTGTGCCCAGCAGGTCATAGACCCGCGTGAAGGTCGTGTCCTGCCCGTCCGAGAGCACGATGCGCTCCTTGAACGAGTCAGGCACCTCCACCGCCTCGGGCGTGGCCAGCACCGCCGTGCCCAGCGACGCGCCCTCCCCTCCCGCGCCCAGCACTCCGGCGAGCGCGCGCCCGGTGGTGATGCCCCCGGCGGCCAGCACGGGCACCGTCGGATACTGCTCGGCTAGCGCCACCAGCAGGGGCAGCAGGTTCATGCCGCCGGTGTGGCCGCCCGCCTCGTTGCCCTGTGCCAGCAGCACGTCGGCCCCGGCGTCCACCGACTGCCGCGCCAGTTCCAGCGACTGCACCTGGCAGATGGTGACGGCTCCGGCGTCCTTTGCCCGCGGCAGCCACGGGCCGGGATCGGCGAAGGAGAAGACAAACACCGGCACCCGCTCCTCGAGGGCGATCTCGAAGTTGGTCGTGTTCGTCTCGATGAGCTGGGTGATGAACCCCAATCCAAAGGCCCGGTCGGTCCGGCTGCGAACGTGGGCAATCTGCTCGCGGAGCCACCCGGGGCCGAAGTCGTTGGTGCCTCCGAAAGTGCCAAGCCCGCCTGCCAGCGACACGGCGGCGGCGAGCTGCCCGCCGCTGTGGTTGCTCATAGGCGCAGACATCACCGGCAGGTCGAGGTTTAGCATTTCCGTAAATCGGGTCTTCAGCATCTGAATGCCCCTTTAGCTCTTGATTGCCGATGGGTGGTGTCTCGGGTTTCGCGCAATTGTACCGGACTGCGCCTGCTGGCGTTACGGCAATTGGCACAGACGGCGTAGAACCCCTTGAAGGCACTCAAGGGGTTCTGCGCCAAATGGCGAGAGGGTGAGAGAAAGCCAGCCGCTCATGTCACGTTACTCGACGGCTGTCAGCGATACGGTGTAGGTGCCCGTGTTGCCTTCGCTCTCGTACGGGGTGCCGACCTCAACGTAGTAGGTGCCGGTATCGTGGTGCTCTTCAATCGATTCCTCCGGCCCTTCCAGCGTGCCATACCACAGGTTGCCCAGGTGGTCCCAGATGTACCAGATGCCGACCCCTTCAGGCTGGTTGCTGACCGTGATTTCGTACATTCCCGGCTCGGCAATCTCGTAACGGAACACGTCCCGGTCGTCAAGCGACTCGATGCCCCGGCGTGGGCGTGCCGTGTCCTCCGACTCTCTGCCCTGGCGCAGCGGCGGGAAGATATTCCAGTCCCAGAAATTCAGTCCGGGGTCATCCGGCGCCACGTCCGAGTCAATGACCGCCGTCAGGGTCTCCCCCGGATGCAGGACGACATCGGAGTTGGCCTCGAAGTCGTCGGCGTGGTCGTCGGCGCGAACCGAAATGGTGTAGCAGCCCTTGGAGCTCCGGTCCTGCGGACCCGCGCCCACATTGATGAAATAGGTTCCGTCATCTTCGGGAGTAAAGAAAGCCCTGGCGAAGTTCAGGGAGAAGCCCCCCTGGTCATGTTCTCCCAGGAGTTGGTTGCCCTGGTCGTCGGTGATTTCGATGATGCTGGGGTCCACGACACTGACCGGAACCAGTTGAGGATTGCCGCCCACTCCGTTTTCGTCGATGGCAGAGAAAATCATGGGTCTTTTGACCTCGATCACGTAGCTCTCGCCCCCTGTTGCCTCAAAGCTGAACTGGTCAGGGCCAACGTCGTCAGAGGTGATCTCGCCGACCAGCATCCCGGACAAGCCAACCGAGATGGGAGTCACCCCGGACGGAGAATCCTCGTCATCGTCTTGGACCAATATCGAGCCTGCTCCCGTTACGTTGAGTGAGTTTAGCCCGATAGTCGCAGTCACCTCTATCCACTCGCAGGCCTCATCCTCCTCGTCGTCAACGGCGGTCACCGTCAACTGCACCGCGGCTGTACCCGAAGGGAACGTGACCTGGTGTCCGTCGGCGCTGTCTTCATCTGCCGGGCTGATCGTGTAGTCTTCGCCGTAAACTGCCGGTCCGGCAAAATTGAAGGTAACGGAATGGTCGGCAGCAATCATTGCCCCGCTGACCGTGCCGGCCTCAATCGAGGAAGTCAGGGTTCCATCTTCACTGACCCTGTCCCCGGCGACTGTGAGCCTGAGCGCTTCCTCGTTGTCCAGGATGGTCACAGGGTATGGGTTGGGGCATACGGCTACGCATGCATCGCCTTGCAGGTCGAGCAATATGACTTCCGGACTCTGGCCTGCTGCTAGGCCAAGAGAAATGTGAAATCGTTCGTCGCCTTCGTAAATGTGATCATCCAGGATCGTTATGGAAGCCGTTTTGCGTCCCACCAACGAGCCGTTTTCCTGCTGAAAGTCCGAGGGGCCAAAAAGCAGCAGCTGGGAAAGGGCCACGTAGTCGCCTGGGTCGTCGTCGCTACGGAATGTGGCCTGATCACTCTGAGACGATACGGTCACAGGAAAGGCGCCTACCCGGGGCACGCTTGAGTGGGCGTCGGCCAGTACCACGAATTCCAGCGTACCCTCGCCCTCGTCAACCTCGTATGACGAAGGCTCAAGAGTGACCACGACCGCCGGGCCCTCCTGCGAGATAACCCTCACCTGCGCACTTGCGCTGCTGGTGTCATAGCCGTTTACCGCCGCCACGGTGGCAGTGAGTGTCCCGCTCTCGGTAACGTCAGAGGAGAATCGAGTGGCGGGCAGAAAGAAATCCGAGTATTCGGATACGCCGGCGGGGATGGTGATTCCATAAGAGGTGTCGGAAAGCCATTCCTGCTCCTGGGTGATGTTGATGGTCAGGTCGAGGGCGGCCGACGTATCGCCAGTGCGAGTGGCAGTGAAGAACAGCGACCCCAGGCCTGCGACGTATTCACTGGGACTTGCCTCCAGAGTGATTTCCGGCAGAGACTGCCTGCTGGGTCGGGCAAACCGGACGTGGTAGTTCCTCGTCGTGCTGCCATCCCCGGCCTTGACCTCCAGCGAGAAAGCCGTGATTGCCCCCTCCTTCAGGAAGAAGCTGGGCGCTTCCTTGTCTTCGCCCTCTTCTATCACCGTCGTATCGCCGTCCACGGTGTACGAAGCCACCCTCGCCTCGTCCTTGGTTGGCACCGCCTCCACCTGCACAAGCTCTCCCGTTCCCGTCGCAGAGTAAAAAGTCGTTCCCGGGTCGAAGGCCGGCGACAGCTCCACTGGCTTTCCGTCGACAGCCAGCTCCAAGGATGCCAGTGTGGCGTCCTGCCCCAACGGCCCGTCTCTCGCGACGCTGGCGGAGACTCTTGCGGGGACCAGGATTACGACGGCCAGCAGTATCATGCATACTGGCGGGATGGCGGCCTTCACGTGCATTCGCCGCGCGATTGAAGCCAATACTGAAATGATCACTGTTGCTTCCTTCTCCCCAGACAGAGGGAATCAAATATGCAGATAACTACTATTGGAATTGCCGTGTATAATTAGCTACGCGAAGTAAGCGATGCGTGGATTTGAGGCAGGCGTGAGGAAAACGTGAAAAACAGGCCTTGAGACTTTCTTCCAATGAGAAATCCGGTCAACTCTCAGAGAAGTCCGAGATTGCCGACCATCGGCAGCGCGCCACACCATCAACGTCGGGAGGCGAGACAATGGCGACGAAAGTGAAGGGACACATCAGCGCGGGCACGCTGGAGCAGATCCGGGAACGCGGCTGTACCGTGGTCACCGGCGGCGGCCATGCCATCGCCGTCTTCCACCATGACGGTGAGGTTTACGCAGTCGACAACCGCTGCCCGCACATGGGTTTCCCCCTCGATCGGGGCAGCGTCAAGGACGGCATCCTCACCTGCCACTGGCACCACGCCCGCTTCGACCTCTCCAGCGGCGGCACCTTCAACCCCTTCGCCGACGACGTGCGCAGCTTCCCCGTCAGCGTTGTCGATGGCGAGGTGTGGATCGACCCCGAGCCGCCTGTCCGCGACGAGGGCAAGCACTGGCAACGAAGGCTGGAGGACGGCCTCGAGCACAACATCCGCTTGGTCATCGCCAAGTCTGTGCTGGGGCTGCAGGCCACGGGCGACGGCTACCGGGAGCCGCTGGCAACGGGCGCGCGCTTCGGCACCACCTACTCCGCCGACGGCTGGGGCGCGGCCATGAGTATCCTGACCTGCACCGCCAACATCCTGCCGCAGCTGCACGAGGAAGACCGGCCCCGCGCGCTGTACCAGGGCCTGCGCCACGTGGCCCGCGAGTGCGTCGGCAAGGCCCCGCGCTTCCAGGTGGACCCGCTGCCCACCGGCGAGACCCGCCCCGAGGTCTTCAAGCGCTGGTTCCGCAACTTCATCGACGTCCGCGACGACGAGGGCGCCGAGCGCTGCCTGGTAACCGCCATCAGGCTCGGCATCTCACGCGACGACATCGCCGACATGGTCTTCGCCGCCGCCACCGACCACATCTACATCGACGCCGGGCACGTGGTCGACTTCGCTAACAAGGCCTTCGAGCTGCTGGACCACCTCGGCTGGGAGATGGCCGAGCAGGTGCTGCCCAGTCTGGTCCACGGCATGGCCCGCGCCCGCCGGAGCCAGGAGCTCAGCCAGTGGCGTCAGCCCATCGACCTCGCCGCCATGGTCTGGCAGGCCCGCGCCGAACTGCCGTCGCTGCTGGAGCAGGGCAGTGCTCGCCGCGGCGAGTGGAACGACGCTGATGCCCTAGCGTCAAGGATGCTGGGTGATTCACCCGAGGAAATCATCGATGCCATCAAGCGCGCTATTGCCGAAGGAGCCACCCCCGAGCAGGTCGGCGGAGCGGTGGCCCACGCCTCCTTCCTGCGGATGGCCCACTTCCACCTGTCCAACGAGTTCCGCGACTGGGACACCGTTCACAACACCCTCACAGCCGCCAACGCCCTGCACCAGGCGCTGGTGCGCACGCCGTCCCCGGAGCTGTTGCGCGGGGCGTTCGACGTCGCGATCAGCATCTACCTCGACCGCTTCCTGAATATGCCTCCGCAGCGGCTGCCAGACGCAGCAGCCAGCGACGCTCCCGCCGCCGACCAGCTCGACAGTTTGCTGGAGCTGGTGGACGTCCGCCAGCAGGTGGAGGAGTCGGCCCACGCCGTCTCCGGCTACCTCGCCGCCGGTTGCGACCCGGACGGCCTGCTGGCGACACTGGGCCGGATGATGCTGCGGGAGGACGCCGACTTCCACTCATTCCAGATAGTCGACGCCGCCTTCCGGCAGTACCAGGCCCGCCGAGGCACCGAGTCGGGCCGTCACGTGCTCATCGGCCTGTCCCGCTTCCTCGCCGCCCACTCGCCGACACCCCGCGCCGAGGGCCAGACCTACCAGATAGCCCTCCGCCTCCACCGCGGCGAGGAAATCTACCAGTAGCCCCTTCACGGTGAACGGTAGTCAGCTCATGGTGAGCCCTTCACGGTGAGCCCGCTCACGCTGAACCCGTTGATAGTGAGCCCGTCGAGCCACGCACGCTTCGACAGGGAACTATAAAGAATCCTTGAATATGACCCGTGGTGTGAGTAGGATTCCACCGGCTATCCTAACGCTGTAAAGGGGTTCCCACTTGCAATATGCTCTGATGTTCGCCGCGACCATACTGCTAATCGCGTCTGCTCTGGCCTGCGCCCAGACTGTCTCCGAGGATGACGTGCGCCGCATAGTTCAGGAGGAAGCCATGCGAGGCCCCGCGGGGCCGCAAGGGATTCAAGGGCCGCAAGGCGAAAGAGGCGAAACCGGTACTCGCGGTGAGCGTGGTCCAGTAGGTCCGCAGGGGGCGGTAGGTCCGCAAGGGGAACGGGGAGAGCAAGGGCCAACGGGAGCAACTGGTCCGGAGGGGCCGCCAGGTGAGCGTGGACCGAAGGGAGACACCGGAGACCCGGGAACTGCGGGCCGGACTGTGATTGCTACCCCCGCACCTATGCCAACGCCTAGGGCGACGCCTACCCGAAGGCCAGCATCCACGCCGACGCCCGCCCCTCAAGACCGTGCCACCACAGAGGACGCAAATCTGTGGGTTGCGATATTTCCACTATCATGGTGCGCTCCTTGCATCGGTGCCAGTGCCAATCCAGCTTTCGATGTTCGAGAGTTTGGTGATTTAGAGGTTACAGTGCGCGCTGGAACGAGGTCAGAGACCTTTTTCAACACTGATGCAGTCTATGGCGATGAAGGGTTTCTTGAGTTGAGTCAAACACTTGACGGAAGTTTATCGTCCGTTACTGGCGTTTCTGCAAGCCATCGGCAGCTTGGAAGCCTTCGCTGTGAACGACACGAATCCTCAACCACTCTTGAACTTGTCTTCGCCTGCGCTTGGCGATAGAGAAAAGCCCCGGCAAAAGCCGGGGCATTGCATCTGACAAGCCCACCGCCTGCAACGAGGCGAAGAAATCTACCAGTAGCCGCCCTTCGACAGGCTCACCGTGAGCCCGACGATCCACGAACGGACGGCCCTTCGACAGGCTGAGGGCGAGCGGAAGAAAGTGCCATCAGTCCCGACGAGTCGATCCACTAGTGGCTCTCGAAAATCTCCTGGAACCGCGCCACGGCGGCCACCGTCGCCGCCCGCTCGGCCTTCGTGGGGTTGCGCGGGTCGCGGGCCTTTGGCAGCCGCCCCAGCTTCAGCATCGACGCCATGAGCAGCAGCCGCGCCTTGTTGGTGTCCAGGTTGCTGCCGGCGATGGTCAGGTCGTCCCAGCCGCTGGGCACCCGTCCGCCCGGGTCTGCCCGGCCCACCCGCGCCACCGGCATGCCGCTGAACGTCGCAATCTCCAGTGCACGGTGCTGCGACATAGCCGCCAGCCCGTAGGGCGACGAGCCCTCCAGCACGAACCCATGTAGCCTCGGCGACTGCGAGTCGCTGCTGGCCTGGTCCGCCAGACCCTTGGCGATGCGGGCCATGATGTCGACCTCGTTGTCCGGGTTGGCCGTCTCGTCCTCGTCCATGTACGCGCCGTATTTGACGATGTGGGCTCGCGGGATGGCCGTCTCCAGCAGCGCTCCGGCGTCGTCCTTGACCGAGACCCGCACCGAGGAGCCGCCGTCGGAGTACTCCGGAAACTCCACCGCGTCCGGCAGCCGCGACAGGTTCACGTCCGACGATGCCGTGTGGCGGTACGCCGGCTTGTACCAGATGGTCACCGGCGGCCCCACGGTGCCGAGAATGCCGCCGTGCCCGCCCGTGGCCTTGTAGTTGCCCGGACGGTCATCGGCCTTCTTGAACTCCCGCGCCGCGTAGATGCGCTCGTCCTGCACCCCCACTGCGCCGATGCCGCTGCCCAGCCCAGACACGATCAGGTCCACCGCATCGACGATGTTGCGGTCGCCGTCGTTGGCTAGCTGCCCGTGGGGACGCTGCGCCGCGCACCCGGCCAGAGCCAGGTCGGTGTCGATGAGCAGGCTCAGCCAGTACAGCGTCTCCTCCACCGTCGGGCTGCCCTCGAGCCAGAGGCCCCCGGCGTACTCGCCGCCGCGCATCGCCGCCTGCACAGCGTTGGTCGCCCGCGCCAGGTCCCGGTATCGCGGCGACTTCCGCACCGCCAGCGGTCTGTAGGGGAAGAAGTCGACGCCCGACTGTTCTCCCTCGCCGGTGTAGCCTCCCGGAGGAAGCACGCGGATGAAGTCGTAGTCGGCCTTGCGGTCGAGGATGCTGCCCTCGCCCGACTCGTCCCGCCCGGGGATGGCCCGATCGATTTCGGCGAACATCCGTGACGCGTCGGGGTAGAAGAACTGCCGCCCGCCGTATTCCAGCGACGGGTCGAACAGGTCGGCCTCCTCGAAGGGCTGCCCCTGCTCCGACCCGTTGGCCCGTCGCGCCACGTAGGGCAGCGGATACGGGCCGTCCTCGGGCCGCAGCTCCACCTCGTAGTAGTCCTGCCCGTCCTGCTGGTACACAGCCGCCGCGTCCGCCTCCAGCGGGTGGCCGCTGTACCGCCTTATGCGCACCACCACCGGCTCGTGCAGTTCCTGCGGCACCAGGTGCTCGTAGCGCCCCGGCAGCGTCCGCTCGCCCGGCAGACGGCCCTTGTTCCCGGTCACCAGCGTCGGCGAGTTGGCGATGGTGGCCCTCGGTCCCGAGAACACTGCAATCTTCGCTCTGGCCATGGCTCCTCCTTCCTGTCCCTGCGGGGCCTGACCGGCCTGCGGGTGTCTGCGGGCGGTCTGGTCTATAATCTATATGCAACACAGTTACTGACAAAGCAAGAGGCAAATATGCGATTCGGTTCCTTCGTCTTTCCCGTCAGCCACGAAGCCGAGAGGGACTCGGCGGTCATCGACAGCACCCTTGACGAGATTGTGCTCGCCGAGAAGATCGGTATGCACTCGGTCTGGCTCACGGAGCATCACTTCGACGGCGCCGCCGCCCACGCCGACCCCCTCGTGCTCGGCGCGGCGGTCGCAGCCCGCACCGAACAGCTGAAGATCGGCTTCGCTGTGGTCGAGCTGGCCTTCCACCACCCCGTCCGCCTGGCAGTGCAGACCTCGCTGTTGGACAACCTGAGCCACGGACGGCTCATAGTGGGCACCGGCCGGGGTTCCGCCTACAACCACTACGAGTACATCGGCTTCGGCATCACCATGGAGGACGGCATGGCCCGTCTCGAGGAGGCGGAGGACCTGCTGGTCGCCGCCTGGACCGGTGATGACCTCAAGTACCGTGGCGAATACTGGGACCTCGAGTTCCCGCAGCTGCGGCCCAGGCCGTACCAGCAGCCCCATCCGCCGCTGATTCGCGCCTGCATCGGCGAGGAATCGACCATGCAGATGGCTGCCATCGGCCGCCCGGTGATGATCGGCATCCAGACCCACGCCACACTTCGCTCCCGCCTGAACGCCTACCGCGAGACCATGCGCTACAGCGGATTCTCAGAGGCGGATATCGAGAGTACGATGGACCAGTGCTGGGCGTCCCGAGACCTATTCGTCGCCGAAAGCTCTGACGAGGCCCGGGAGATCGCCGAGGCCGGATTCCAGCGGGAACGACACCACTTCCGCCACGCCCGGGAGCTGTACAACCCCGGTGGGCTGCCTCCGCTGGACCCAAACCGGCCCGTGCCCGCGGGCGAGAGTTTCGAGCACTCCTTCATCGTCGGCACGCCGTCGCAGGTGGCCGAGCAGGTCGCGGAGATGCGCGACGTCGGTGTCCGCAACCTCATGCTGAAGCTGAACACCGGCGAGATGGACACCCACGCGGTGCAGAAGTCGATGAAGCTCTTCGGCGAGAAGGTGATGCCGCTCTTCGCCGACTGAGGCCCTGCGGGCGGCAAATGACGCTGCCGCGACACCGGAAACGCTCAGGTAAGCCGTCGCGCAGAAGCTTGTACGGGCAGTCCTTGTGGCTGCCCGACCTCGACTTACGTCCCGGCTTCAAATTTACTTCACACTTCCCTGTTACCCTTCCGTTGTTACAGGTCGCGAACGTGTCCTGGCTTGCTGGCGTTCACGATGGGAGCTGTGCTGTCCGTTGCGCATAGTGCCGCCTCTATCCTGTGCGGGTGGCGAAATCGCCGGTACGGCGGCGGGCGTAGGTTGAAGGACGTGATATGGCAGCCGGAGTGAAAGTAGACCTCCTGACGTTCAGAAAGGTCTCGGGGGCAGTAGTCGGTTCGTCCTACTTCTTCTGGGCTGTGCTGGCTCTCCCTTCCATAATCCTCATTCTGAATCTGGGGGAGAGCCGCGGAAGTAGCGGTCCTTCGGCAGCCCACGAGATTGTGGAATTTTCCGGTGTGCTGGCCACGTTCCTTCTGCTGATTGCGCTGTCCCTGTCTCCCCTGCAGACCATATTCCCGAAATCACGGGTCGTCGATTGGCTGTTGAGACGGAGGCGATACATTGGTATAGCGGCGTTCTCCTACTCCGTTGTTCACCTCGCGTTTTATTTCGTGGACTTGGGGAGCGTGCGGGATATCCTGGCGGAGTTCGCGGTACCCAGAATCCTGACCGGGTGGGTGGCGCTGTTCATCTTCGTCCCCGTGGCGGTAACGTCCAACGCCGTGATGACGCGCGCCATGGGTTGGCGAAACTGGAAGATGCTGCAGCGCAGCGTTTATGTCGCGGCGGTCCTGATCCTCGCCCACTGGCTCATCGTGGAGACGGAGCCGGGGCCCCTGATCTTCTTCGGAGTGCTCGCGCTTCTGGAGTCCTACCGGGTCTGGCGCAACCTGTCAAGGCGAAAGTCCGGCGAGACGATGGCAGGCCCGTCCCGAGCTTGACCGCCTCCCGCTGTGGGTGCGGGCGTGAGACCCGCCCTGCCGACCATTTCGCGTCCCCTTCAGCGCCCTTTGCGCCGCCTTCGGGTTCTTTGCCCCTAACCCCTACCCTGTAAACCGGCCCGTCACCTCCTGGTGGCCGGCGTTCTCGGTGTATGGCTCCTCGCGGTAGAGGGCCAGGTCCTTCAGCACCGGTATGTCCTGGATGGAGAACAGAACCGCCTCCCTGCCGGAGTCGTTGGCGTGCTCGTGCCAGGCCCACGGCGGCACCACGAAGAAGTCGCCCTCGTTCCAGTCGAAGCGCTGCCCGTCGATGACGCTGTATCCCTCGCCCTTGTAGACCTGGTACACGGCGCAGCTCGTCTGTCGGTGGGCCTGGGTGCGGATGCCGGGCCGTATCATCTGCGCCCAGCAGGTCATCGACCGCAGCACCGGGCCGCCCGTGGCCGGGTCGCTGAACTCCATCGCCACGTCGTCGAAGGGGCTGGCGTCGACCTCGGCGAGACGCTGCAGCGCCCCCCAGGTCTTGTCCCACTTGTAGTGCCACAGCGGCGAGTAGGGCGCCTTCGGCGTCTCCCACGCCGGTCGCAGCGCTCCCGAGGCGAACTTGCGCTCCGACTCCGCCACGCCCACGACCGGCTGCTGGTCTTCGGGGTAGGGTTCGTAGAAGTTGGCTCGCAGGTAGCGCACCAGCGGAACGTCCAGCCCGTCCAGCCAGACCATCGGCTCGGTGCCCTCGTTGTTGTTAGTCCCCGCTCACAATGGTGAGGACGGCGTTGCCGGACTTGTTGCGCAACTCACGGAGCTCGGCATATTCCGGGGAATTTTGCGGTGCCGTGTCCCATGCACGGGCCTGTTCCACGGTCGGAAATTCAATGATGATTATCCGGTGGTATCCCGATGGCGCCTCTCCCCCGATTACCTCGACGACATCCCCGCGGCCCAGCAACTTGCCGCCGAACGCCTCTACCATTCCCGGAAACCGCCGCCGGAACTCGGCGTAGGTTTCCTTGTCCAGAATCTCTAGGTTTGCAATTACGAATGCTGCCATTGTTTTCTCCTACTCATCCAATGTCTCAGGCAAGATACCCCAAGCGTCGAGCGTAAGAAGATGGACAATTGCAGTGTACCAGTTTGGCATAGGTTGGGTAAAAGCAAACGGTTCTCCGGACTGGGCTATCGCATTTGCACAAGAATTTCCTTCCCCTCCGAGGGAGGGTTAAGAAGAACAGGTAGTGTTAACAGATTGTTTAAGAAGCAAGGATAAGTTTTGAGACAGTTTCTTATTCGATTGCGTTCCTGTTTCGTTGGTCAGCACTCCGTGGGCTGGAATGCCCGTGCGACATCACCTCCTTGCACTGAGCGGGCAGCAATCGTACAATTGTTCTTAATGAGAACACCTCGAACCGCCTGTCAGGCACCCTGAACCACCCAATGGCGCTGTCTCAATTAAGGACCAAAATGATCGGGTTTTGTACACAACTTTACACAATTGGACATTGCCATCGAGAGGCCCTCGGATATTGAGACCATTGCCCCGATTCGCCTCCCGGTCATGGGATTTTGGCTTCCTCCATTTCCCCAAGGCGGGTGTTCGGGTTAAGGGGAAATCTCAATGCCAAGGACGCCTGATTGGACAGACAACTTTAACCGGAACCCTGTCCACTTACATTTGGCCCTTGCCGACCCTGCCGCTTCCTGGCCGTCCAATACGTGATGTTCCTCATCGGCCTCGGTTCGCTGAGAAACTGCACTACTTCCGGTGATAGAATCGCCGGGCAATTCGTCCAATAGAGAGGAATCATGGCCAGAATACCCGTAGTAACGCGAGACATGGTGCCCGAGGAGGCCCGCGAAGCCTTCGACGAGCTGACGAAGGACACCGGCGGCACCATCACCGGTGGCCCCATATCCATCATCGTCAACAGCCCCGAGCTGGCGCGGCGGCGCGCCGGGCTCACGTCCTACCTGCGATACGAGAGCACCTTCTCCAACCGCATCCGCGAGCTGGCAATCCTGGCGACGGCCCGCAACCTCGACTGCCCCTACGTCTGGAACGCACACGCTCCCGATGCCCGTAAGGCCGGTGTCAGCGATGCCCTCGTGGACGCCATCCGCGACCGCAAGCCGCTGCCGGAAATGGCCGACGACGAGCGTGCCATCGTCAACTATTGCAACGAGTTCTATGCCAACCACCGGGTCTCGGCATCGACCTTCCAGGTGGCGCTGGAGCAGTTCGGGACCCAGCATCTGGTCGAAATCACGGCCCTGATGAGCCACTACGCCCAGACCAGCTTCTTCCTCAACGCCTTCGAGGTCGACCTGCCCGCCGACCGGACCGAGCCCGTCCTGCCCGTGGGCTGAGCCGTGCCTATCGCCGGTACTCGTCGCCGCAGTCGCCGATCAGCCGGTACAGGTCCCGCGACCGCGCCAGCACGCCCTCGATGGCAGCCACGTCCTCGGCGTCAAGCCGGATGTCGAACACCCGCGCGGTCTCGGCGATGTGCTCGGCCACTCCCAGGCGGGTGCCGACGATTACGCCCGCCACGGCCGGTCGGTCCAGCACATACCGCATCGCCACGTTGGCGATGCTGGCATCGTGTTTGTCGGCGACTGACCGGAGTACCGAAAGAAGTTGCTGGAACAGGCCCCAGCCGCCCCAGGCGTCGATCATCTGCTTGTACTTGCGCAGGCTCGCGGTGTTCAGGGCAGCGACAGGCGGCTCAGGCTGCCCCAGGTAGCGGTCGGAAAGCAGGCCTCCACACAGCGTGCCGTAGGCCAGCATCGAGGAACCGTTGGCCTGGCAGAATCCGGCCATGGCGACCTCGGGGCGCCGGTCGATGAGCGAGTACTGGACCTGGTTCGATACGATGTTGACGCCGTGGTCGACGATGAACTGCAGCCGCTGGGTGTCGAAGTTGGTCAGGGCCATGTGTCGTATCTTGCCCTCGTCCCGCAGGTCGGTGAGGATGGCCAAGGCGTCCAGGTAGCGCGTGTCGCGGTAGTCCCACCAGTGGAACTGCAGCAGGTCCAGTTTGTCCATCCCCATCCGCTGACGGGAGATGTCGATGTTGCTTTCCACCACCTGCCGGGTCATCGCTCCCGGCCTCGGGACCCATTTCGTGAACGCCTGAATCCCTGCCGGAGCCCGCTGCCCCCGCGCCGCCGCCAGCTGCCGCCGGAACTCGCCGATGAAGTCCTCGGCCGGACCGTAGTGGTCGGCAAGGTCCCAGGTCGTGAACCCGGCGTCCAGGTACTCGAACATGCCGCGAACCGCCGCTTCCGGGTCGATGCGCCCGTGTGCTCCCGACACCTGCCACATCCCGTTCAGGATGCGGCAGATCGACATGTCCGCCGTCAGTTCGAACTGGCTGCCCTCTGGAAGAGTCATGTCTGCCCCGAACTACCGTCCTTCACGGATGAAATCGGAGACCCGCTCGGCAATCATGATAACGGTTGCGTTGGTGTTGGCCCGCACTATGTCCGGCATCACCGACGCATCCACCACTCGCAGCCCCTCGAGGCCGTGGACGCGACAGTACTGGTTCACCACCGCCTTCGGGTCGGTGGCCGGGCCCATCTTGCAGGTCACCGACTGGTGCCCCGCGACGCCCGCGTTCATTCGGAGCCAGTTGTCCAGAGCTTCGTCGCTGGACAGGTCGGCGTCGCTGGGCGAAACCCGCTCGGCCAGCAGCCCGTCGAAGGCCGGATGCCGGCCCTTCTCGGTATCAAAGATGCCGACGGTCCGGCGCACCGCGTCCCGGTTCCGCACGACGTCCCGCGGGTCGGTGAGGAACCGGAAATCCAGTTCCGGCTGTACCTTCACGTCCGCTGATGCCAGTCTCACCACCCCTTCGCTGTACCCGTACTCGATGCGACAGCCGAAGCGGATGTCCGGCGGCTCTGCGCTGGCCGGATACGACGTCGTCGGCTGCACCTGCACGTCGTTGCGCAGGCCAGGATGTCCGTCCGGTCCCTCGCCATTGGCGGTGAAGCGCAGCCCCACCTGGTTCCTCGGCGCGTCCGGCGCGAGGTGGTGCTTCGCGTCCGAGCGGAACACGATGGAGACCGACGGATGGTTCTTCATGCCACGGCCCACGCCGGGCAGGTCGCGGACGGGTTCGATGCCCAGTGACCGCAGCTCCTCCGCAGGACCCACGCCCGACAGGAGCAGCAGGTGCGGCGAGTGAATCGCCCCGGCGCTGAGTATGATTTCCTCGCCCTCGACGATGAAGGTCTCGCCGCCGCTGTCCACCTCGACGCCGACTGCGCGAGAGCTGTCGAACGCGATGCGCCGGGCCAGCGCGTTGGCCCGTACGGTGAGGTTCAGGCGGTGGCGGGAGGCGTCCAGGTAGGTGATGGCCGTGCTCATACGCACCCCGCCGGGGTTGTTCAGCGGCATCGCCCCGACGCCCGTAGCTTCCGGGTGGTTCATATCCGGGTCATCGGGGAATCCGGCATCAAGACAGGCTCGGTGGAAGGCCGCCTGCAGCGGCAGCCATTCCTGACGCTGGTGCCGCCATACCGGAATGGGGCCTTCGGTTCCGTGGAAGTCGTCGTGGACGTCGGCGTCGCTTTCCAGCCTGCGGAAATAGGGCAGGGTCTTGACGTAGCTCCATTCGTCGTTGCCCGCGGCGGCCCAGGCGTCGAAGTCCTCGGGCATGCCCCGCAGCACTATCTGGTGGTTGATGGCGCTGCTGCCGCCGGTCACCCGCCCCCGGGCCACATGGATGGGGCCGGGCTGCTCCGGCGTGGACTGACCGACCAGCGACCAGTTGTGCGCCGCGCCTTGCTTGGAGGCGGCCTGGTTCATGTCGTGCTTCAACTCGTCGGGCAGGTGCTCCGGGTAGTCTGGCCCAGCCTCGAGCAGCAATACCGAGCGGCCCGGGTCTTCCGACAGGCGGTTGGCGAGCACGCAGCCCGCCGACCCGGCCCCCACGATGATAACGTCGTACTTCATTGGTTCGCGGCCTCCGGGCTACGTCTCAATCTGGTACACACGGACCGCCGTGTCGTGGAGCATCGCGGCCCGCTCGGTGGCGCTGTAGCTGCTGGAGAGGCGCTTGAAGGCGTTGTACATCACGTTGTAGGAGAAGGACACCTTGTCGGGAGGGAAATTGCTCTCGAACATGCAACGGTCGGGGCCGAACTGCTCGATGGCGTAGTTCATCCACGGGGCCATGCCTTCCGCCAACTCCTCGGAGCCGATGGGAATGGTGCGGTAGGGCCAGTCGAATCCCCAGCGTGGCATGCCCATGCCGCCCAGCTTGCACGTGACGTTGGGATTCTGGGCCACCGCGGCAATGCCCTCGCGCCACGCCGGGATGATCTCGTCGTCCTTGCCGGCGTAGATGCCCGTGCGGCTCACCCCGCCGAGGTGATTCAGGATGATGGACACCTCAGGAACGGCCCGGGCGAACTCGGCAACTTCGTTCATCTGCGGGAATGCCAGCATGATGTCCAGCGACAGGCCCATGCTGGCCAGGACACGGGCCCCGGCGCGGAACGAGTCGCTGGCGAGTACACCCGGCTCCTCGCGGTCATCGATCTCCGGGTCGGGGCTCCAAGTGACGTTGTGGCGGATGCCCTTGAAGCGGTTGGGGCTGGCGGCCTGCAGCGCCTCCAGCACACGGGCCACATCGTCTCCCATCTTGAGGTCGGCGGCGCCGATGATGGTCGCCGCGGCCCTCGCCTCGCCGTAGGTGCCGCTGGCGCTGGCCGCCGCCAGTCCCTGCACGAACTCCACCTCGCCGACCGCCCGGAGTTCCTCCGGCCCCGAGGCGCGGTACATCGAGCGGGCTTCTAGGAAGACCGTGGAGCGGACATTGTGCCCCGAGTTGAGGTCGGCCATCAGCTCGTGGATCAGGTAACGCTGGTAGGGGATGCTCTGCATCCGCCCGTCCCAGAAGTGGTGGTGCGGGTCGCAGAGGGGAATTTCGGGTTCGATGGGTTCTTCCTGGGTGAGGGCCAGCCAGTCGTTGTCACCAAATGGCATAACACACCTCTTGAGTCGGGAGGGCCGAAATTTGCAGTCGCAGGCCAATAATAGCACTTTAAGTAGCAGGCGAGTCCTGATGTTGTCGATATTCGCAGATTCGCCGAACGGGTGGCGCGGGTGTGTGAGGTGTATCATCGGGCAACGTGAATGCTATCGGGAACTGGGCGGTCTCCCTGCGCATCAGGGACTTCCGCCTGCTGTGGGCCTCCACACTCCTCTACTCCCTGGCGACGGGGATGGAGCAGGTGTCTGTCGGTTGGCTCATCTTCGAGCTGACCGGTTCCGAGCTGATGGTGGGCGTTGGAGCGGCGGCCAGGATGCTGCCCTTCTTCCTGGTGGGCCTGGTTTCGGGCGCGGTCGCCGACAGGTGGGACCGTCGGCGGTTGGTGCAGATTGGCACGCTGGGAGCGTCTGCCGTTGCGCTGGTGATGGCGGTGCTGTTGCTCGGAGGCCTGGACCAGGTCTGGGTATTCATCGCGCTGGTGGCCGCGTTGGGCTCCACCTTCGCCTTTGTGCTGACCGTCCGGCAGACCTTTAGCTACGATATCGTCGGCCCGGAACACGCCCTGAACGGACTGGCCTTGGGAGCCATGGCAATGCAGGGCGGCGGAATTGCGGGGTCCCTCGTTTCGGGGGCTGTGATCGAGGTCGCCGGAGCAGGCTGGCAGTTTGCAGCCGCGGCCGTCTGCTACCTCCTGTCGGCGTTGACCACCCTGGCGATAGCCGACCCCGGCCGCAGTATGCGCCCGGCCGCGTCATCGGTGCTGCAGAACCTGACCGGCTATGTCCGGCTGCTGCGCAACTACCGGTTGCTGCTGGCGCTGATGGCCCTGACTGCGGTGACAGAGATTCTGGGATTTACCCACATGACGCTGCTGCCGGTGTTCGCCAAGGAGGTGCTGCACGTGGGGCCCACGGGACTCGGCGTGATGACCGCGGCGCGCCAGGGTGGAGGTCTGCTGGGATTGTGGGCTCTGGCCGCCCTTTCCTCGGTGAGAAAGAAGGGGCTGATGATGTTCGTAACAGCCACGGGCTTCGGCGTGGGGCTCATGGTGTTCTCGGTCGCCGGTGAGTTCTACGCCTTCATAGCTGTGCTGCTGTTTGTCAACGCTTGCGCCATGGCCGTCGACACCCTCTATAAGACACTGATGCAGGACCTGGTGTCAGACGAGGAGCGAGGCCGGGCCATGGGCTCGTGGGTGCTGAGCATCGGTTTCGCCCCGGTGGGCCATGTCGGTGTGGGAGCTCTCGCGGGAGTCGTGGGAGCGCCGCGAGCGCTGCTGATCAACGGTGCGGCGCTGGCCGTCATCAGCGTTGTGTCGGCGCTGGGCCTGCCGCGAATCAGGCGGCTGAGCTGAGCGCCGCACCTACGAGTTCAAGCCGTAGCTACGCGTTCAAGCGGAAGGGGAACGGCTTCGGAATGAACTCCTTCACCTTCTGACGTCAAATATCCACTGGCCGATGGCCGCCAGGAGGGCCACAACCGCGGCAGCGAGGGCCCCAATGGACAGCCACCAGGCTAGCGAACTGCCTTCCGGGCCCTGCTCGCCCGACACGCCCCTCGGTCCCACCGCGCCGTCGGAACCGATTACGCCAACGGGCCCGGCCTCACCCGCACGGCCGGTTGGTCCTTGAGGCCCGGAGGTTCCGGCAGGCCCGGTTTCGCCTTGCGGCCCCGGTTGACCTGCGGTCCCTTGAGGGCCGGGCTGTCCCATCGGCCCTGCCGGCCCCGGCGGCCCTTGTGGTCCCCGGGGTCCCTCTGGCCCCGGCGGTCCGGGCACGGGCGTCGAGGTCGGCCTTACCACTGGCCGGACCAACACGGGACGGGGAGTCGGACGGGCAGCTGCGGTGTCGAGGTTCAGCATGGTGTCTCCGCCGGAAGCCCACCTTTCCGATTGGGGAGAATTCTCTCCGCCCACCCTGAACCTGACGGTCTTTCCGTTATAGGATTCCCCAGTATCTGGCACCACTATCAACAGGTAATCCCCTGTCGCGGTCACAGTTGACTCGAATACGACTCTACCGTCTATCAGGGCCTGTACGGGCGTGCCTGGAGCAGCTATGGCACCGTTGATTCTGGCCTTGCCAATAAAGGTGTGGGGTATCGCTGACTGGGCCGAAACGACGGTGGCGACCCCGGCAACGAGGAGCAGAACGAAGGTGCAGAGCGCAAATTTGCAGAAGGTGGTCATATAAGAGGATCCGGTAATTCAGGTTCCATTCTTCGGGATGGCAATCATGTCAGCCGGCAATCCGGGTTTCCCGTCGTGACCGCTGTAGTCGTGACCGCTGTAGATGATGATGTTTTCCAACCGGTAAATGATAGCAAAGGCAGAGGGAAGATGAACCATGCGGGACGGGGTCTTTCACGAGACAATCGGCCCCTGGTCCGCCCAATGCCGTGCTAATTCGGCTCTGGCTGAAGCCGTTGACCGTGGTATGATATATGGGTTGATGGGCCGACCGCCCGACTATTGGGTGCGCGCTAGTGCGAGTCTTTTTGCGGACTTCACTTCAGTAGCCCGTGCGACAATGTTGGTCGTCGCCCACCCCCGCGAGCCGGTGTAGCTCAGTGGCAGAGCAGCGGTTTCGTAAACCGCAGGTCAAGGGTTCGAATCCCCTCACCGGCTCCATCTAACTAATTCCTGCTATTCAGGTCAAGCTTCAGATAGCGTCCAATTTATGTGGTTTTTCGCCACCCAACTCTTCATTCCCGCCCGCACGTGAGCCCAAGTCCCGCCTCACTCCTGACCTCACCATCTGGCCCGAAACGATGCCCTGCCGAATTCTCCCTCTTGCATCGAGGCATCGTATGCCGTACAATTGTTCTTATGCAAGAATCCCTGAAGACCTCGATTGCCCTGTCTCAATCAAGGACCGAGATTGCCGGGTTTGTTACACAACGTTACAAAATGTTACACCGTCACGTGACGGCCCCCAGATGAGACAATGAGACTGGTCTCTCCCGACTGTCATCCAACCAACGGCACGGCGCTTAGTCCCATTCCGTCTGCCCGAAGATTGGCGCCCGGGGGTGAAAGCCACAATCCACGGACGCCCGCTCTTCCGGATCGCCCGATGTGGAACGGTGCCCCAGCTTCACCCTTCATTGGTGCGTATTCCTATCCCATTCTCCTTGCGCGTATAATGGCGCCAGCCAAAGCCTTTCATTTGGATGGGAATAGCGCATGAAATTCGGACTTTTCTACCAGATTCAGGTGCCCAAACCCTGGGATGAAGAGAGCGAGGCACGACGAATCTGGGAAGCGCTCGACCAGATTGCCTTCGCCGAAGAGATGGGCTACGACAGCGTCTGGTTCTCCGAGCACCACTTCCGCCCTGTTTGGTCGCACAACAGCGCTCCGGACCTCACCCTCGCCGCTGTCACACAGCGCACCTCGCGCATCCGCATGGGCATCGGCGTGGTGCTGGCTCCGATCCACCATCCGCTGCATACGGCGGCGCGAATGGCCACGTTGGACATCCTCAGCAAAGGCCGCGTCGACGTCGGGCTGGGTCGTACCGGATACCCCTACCAGCTGACCCCTTACGGCACGGACCTGGAACACACCAGAGGGATGTGGGAGGAGTTCGCCGAGGTGCTTCCCCGCATCTGGATGGAGGAAGAGGTCAGCCACGATGGCGAGTACTTCCACATTCCTCCCCGGCAGGTGCTGCCCAAGCCGCTGCAGAAGCCACACCCGCCCCTTTGGTCGGCCTGCGCCAGCGAGGAGACCACCCGCCGCGCCGGTGAGCTGGGACTCGGGGCGCTGGTGGGCAGCGAGGGTGGTATGGACCGGGTGGCAGGCACCCTGGAGCTGTACTACAAGAGCCTGAACGGTGCGCACGGTCCGACCGTCAACAGCCAGAATGCGCTTATGACCGCCGGCTTCTGCCACGAGGATCCCAAGGTTGCCGTCGAGCGAGGCACCGAGCTGATCGACTGGTACCTTGATCAGCAACGTGAGCGGGCACGGCTGGTCTGGCGCGGCGTCGATCCTGCGTCCGTACCGACCGATTACCAGGGCTATTACGAGCGCGACATGCGCCTGGCCGCCGGCCCCCACGAGGGCGACCCCACTCCTGCGGAAGTCGTGAAGCGGGGAGCCAACTTCTGTGTCGGTACACCCCCGATGACTGCATCCGCTTTGTGGAGAACTACGAGGCCATGGGCATCGAGCAGATCTTCTGCCTCAGCGCCATCGGCCCGGCCAGCCACGAAGAAACGATGAACACGCTGCGAATGTTCGGCAAGCACGTTATCCCCCACTTCAAGGCGAAAGAAAAGGCGGCTTAGGAGCATAACAATGAGGGCAGGGGTTGTTTTTCCCCAGACTGAGATCGGCGCGGACCCTGGGGCAGTACGGGAATATGTCCAGACGGCAGAGGGACTTGGCTTCTCGCATCTGATCGTGTATGACCACGTGCTGGGAGCAGATACCAGCTATCACGCCAACTGGAGGCCGGGCGGTTATACGAAGGACAGCATGTTTCACGAGCCCATGGTGCTGTTTGGCTACCTGTCCGCCATCACCACTTCCCTGGAGCTGGTGACGGCGATTCTGATCCTCGGGCAGCGGCAGACCGCGCTGGTTGCCAAGCAGGCGGCCCAGGTCGATGTGCTCTGCGGCGGCCGGCTGAGGCTCGGTATCGGCGTTGGCTGGAACCACGTGGAGTACGAGGCGCTGGGCGAGGATTTCAGCAATCGCGGCGCCCGCCAGACAGAGCAGGTCGAGGTGCTCCGCCAGCTGTGGACCAACGACGTTATTGACTTCCACGGCAAGTACCATGACATCACCAACGCCGGGATAAATCCCCTGCCTATCCAGCGACCCATCCCTATCTGGATGGGGGCCGGAACCCGAGTGAACGACCGACCCGTGGAGCGGGTGCTGCGTCGTGTCGCACGTCTGGCCGATGGCTGGTTCCCGCAGGTCGGCCCCGGTGACGCTCCGGAGGTGTTGGAGAGATTGGCCGAATTCGCCGAGGCGGCAGGCCGGGATCCCGCTGCTATCGCCATGGAACCGCGCATCAACTCAGGGGACGGCGACCCGGAGTTCTGGCAGTCGCAGACCGAAGCCTGGGCCGGTCTAGGTGCGACGCATATCTCCATCAACACGATGCGCGCCGGCTACACGTCGCCCCAGGACCATATCAACGCCATCCAGCAGTTCCGCGAGGTGTTGGGCTAAGGCGACGAAGCACTCGTCAGTTCAGGTCGAACCTTGTGGTTCAACTTCTCCATTGGAGTAGCATCTCGTGTGCGGCAGGTTCACACTGATTTCCAACATCGGCGAGTTGCAGTTGCGGTTCGGCTTCGCCATGGAGCCGCCGGAGACCCAGCCGCGCTATAACATCGCGCCCACCCAGCAGGTGCTGACGGTGGTCAACGACGGAGAACGCCGCGGCGAGTTGATGCGGTGGGGTCTCGTGCCCTCGTGGGCCAAGGACGTCAAGATCGGCAACCGGATGATCAATGCCGTCAGCGAGACAGCCGCCTCGAAGCCCGCCTTCCGCAGCGCGTTCCGTCGACGCAGGTGCCTGGTGCTGGCCGACGGCTTCTTCGAGTGGAGGAAAGAAGGGAAGCAGCGGATACCGTTGTACTTTTCGCAGAAATCCGGCGAATCCATGGCTTTTGCCGGGCTATGGGAGAACTGGCAGTCGCCAGAGGGCGAGTGGATTCGCTCCTGTACCATCCTGACCACCGTCGCAAACTCCTTCATTGAGCCGATTCACAACCGGATGCCGGTCATCCTGTCGGCAGAAACGGAACCGCTGTGGCTTGACCCGCTGACCGATACACCAGCCAACCTTGAGCCGCTGCTCCTGCCAGCCCCGCCGGAATTGCTGGACGCGGTCGAGGTTTCGCCCACGGTCAACAATGTCCGTAACCACGGACCGGACTGCATCGCTCCCGTGGCAATGTCCGAAGAGGTGCGGCTGTTCAGCTAGCCGTAGACGCATCCGGCTCAAGCACAAGTCGGGCCCGCCTGTTCATGGCGGGGATGACGCTGGCCGCCCACCTGGCCGCCGGCCTGAACCTCTTCGCCCTTTCCCCGCTGCTTCCCGCGGTCATTGAGGACTACGGTATCAGCCACAAGCTAGCCGGCCTGATGGTATCCCTCCCCATGTTGGTGGGGGCTGCCTTGGGTATCCCCGGCGGAAAGCTCATTGCCCGTATCGGAGTGAAGCGGGCTTACATGTGGGCCTGGGTAGCACTGGCGTTGCTGGCGCTGGCGCCTATCGCTCCCAACTTTTGGGTGATCCTCTCTCTGCGCCTCGCCTATGGTGTGGGGTTGGCCTTGGTGGTAGTCGCCACAGGCCCGCTGGTGATGCAATGGTTCAAGCCCAAGGAAATGCTGGTCATCAACTCACTCAATACCGCCATTCTGAGCGGAGGTATTGCTGCCTCGACTGCCGCGGCGGTCCCCCTGTCCGACCTGCTGGGCTGGAAAATGACCCTTACGGCTTTCTCGGCACTGGGTATCATTGGCACCATTCTTTGGCCCTTCGCTCCGAGGGACCGCGGTACGGGCCCGGAACGCGCTGGCATCTCGGTTCGCGAGGTCATATCTGTCTTGCGAGGACGCGCTGTCGCGCTGCTCGTCGCGGCCGATGCGGGTATCTTTATCCAGTACACCGCGCTGACTACCTGGCTGCCCATCTTCTATGGAGTTGAGCGAGGATTTTCGGAAAAGGAAGCGGGGTTCATTATCGGCATACTTCCTTTCGTGGGAATGTTTGTCGTCTTGGCAGGAGGTGCGATACCTCTCCTGTTTGAGACCCTCAGGACCAGACTAGCCGTCTTTGGAAGTGTGGGAGAGTACCTATTCTCCTTCCGAGGAGTATTCGTATTTTCTGGGATATTGGCGATACTCGGTGGACTAGGAGCCTTCCTGTTCGACGCAAGGTGGGGAATCTATCCTTCTCTTGTCGTGTTGAGTATTGGTTCCTGGTTCTATGTGCCGGCCCTGCTGACGATCCCAATGCGTCTGGCGGGCGCTACGCCTGAACGCGTGGCGGCAGTGTGGGGCTCGTACATGACATTCTCCGGTCTCGGGATGTTCATATTTCCATTCCTGGTAGGGTGGCTGTACGACGCATCTGCGTCCTATTACCCCGGCTTCATTATATGTGCGGTGGCCAGTTGGTCCCTGCTGATATGCGGCCTGTTCCTGCCCCGAGAAGCAGGGTCGATGAACGCCGACTCTGATTGACAATGGCCGACGGTGGTGAGTAGGGTTAGCACGGTTTTTGGTGATTTGAGAGGAGGTTTATCATGGCAAGAATACCCGTCGCCACTCGCGAAAATGTGCCTCAGGACCAGGTGGCTGAATTCGACCAGATGTTGCAGAACCTGGGCGGCGTGCCGCCCCATGGCCCTGGCTCCGTGATGATCCACGTGCCCAAGGCCCACCAGGCTGCCACCGCACTCAACAATTACCTCCGGAACGAGTCCTCGCTTCCCCCGGCGGCCCTGGAGCTGGCCATGCTGCTGGCCGCCCGCGAATACGACTGCCAGCATATCTGGAACGCCCACGCCGGGGCCGCCCGTGCCGCTGCGGTGCAGGACGGGGTGGTGGACGCAATCCGCGACGGCCAGGAGTTGCCTGCGCTCACCGACCTGGAGCGGGCCGTGATCAACTATGCCCGAGAATTCTTCAACGACCGCAAGGTGGGCCGGGGAGCTTTCCAGGATGCCCTGGAGCAGTTTGGCAAGCAGGGCCTGATCGAACTGACGCTGGTCATCGGCAACTACAGCTTCCTGGCCTTTGTCATCAACGCCTTCGACCCCGACCTTCCCCCCAACCGCACCGAGCCCCTGCTGCCGGGTTAGGGTGCGAATCTGAGTCAAAGGAGAAGAATCAATGCCATCGACACCCTTCAAGATTGAAATTCCGGATTCCGTGCTGGACGACCTGAAAGCACGACTGGAGCGCACGCGGTGGCCCGACGAGTTGCCGGGCGTTGGCTGGGAATACGGCTCCAATATGGACTACATCAAGGAGCTGGTGGAGTACTGGAAGAACGATTTCGACTGGCGCAAGCAGGAAGCGCTGATCAACAGCTTCTCCCACTTCAAGGCGCCGGTTGACGGTCGGCAGGTCCACTTCATCCACGAGAAGGGCAAGGGCCCCAACCCGCTGCCGCTTGTCATAACCCACGGCTGGCCCGGCACCTTCTTCGAGATGCACAAGGTCATCCCCCTGCTGTCCGATCCGGCTGCCCACGGCGGCGACCCGGCTGATGCCTTCGACGTGGTCGCCCCCTCGATGCCCGGCTACGGATTCTCCGACGCCGCGCAGGAGCGGGGGCTGGACGTGCTGGCCGTCGGTGACGTGATGGCCAAGCTGATGACCGAGCAGCTGGGCTACGACAGATTCGTCGCGCAGGGCGGCGACTGGGGCGCCAGCGTGACAGCACGGCTGGGGCACTCGCACTCCGACCACTGCATCGGCATCCACACCACTTCGGTCACCCGACCCACGCCGTACATGGGCCCCGGCTCCGAGCCGCTGACAGAGGCCGAGCGGGGCTTGCTCCAACAGCGCGAGGACTGGCTGGCCGCCGAGGGCGGATACTCCCATATCCAGGGGACCAAGCCGCAGACCCTCGGCTATGGCCTCAACGACTCGCCCGCCGGGCTGTGCGCTTGGATCGTGGAGAAGTACCGCACCTGGAGCGACTGCCACGGCGACGTGGAGTCCAGTTTCACCAGGGACGAACTGCTGACCACGGTGACCATCTACTGGGTAACGCAGTCCATCAACTCCTCCACCCGCTTGTACTACGAGACGCTGCGGAAGCCGTGGGACTTCGCGCAGGGCGAGCGCATCAACGTGCCGGTGGGCGTGGCGGTGTTTCCCGCTGAGATCAGCCGACCGCCCCGCGAGTGGGCTGAGCGCTCCTACAACGTCCAGCAGTGGACGGTGATGCCCAGCGGTGGACACTTCGCCGCGCTGGAGGAGCCTGAACTGCTGGTCGAGGACATGCGCAACTTCTTCCGTCCCATGCGCTAGACCCGGTGCGGGTTCCCGGGTGAAGGGATGTATCGAACCGTCCGTCCTGACTGGCAGGGCGGGCGGTTCTGTCCGCATGCGGTAACATACTTCCCGTCCTTCCAGTCCAAACTGGGCTTTCCATTCCAACTGGCATATCAAGATGATCCTCGGGAGAGTCCGATTCTAGCTAACAGCCTGGCCGTATATTGGCTCCGGTCCTACTCCGGGGTCATGCTGCTGGTGGCCTTTCTGGTCAACCTGGCCACGGGGTTTGTGCAGTTCGGGTTCAGCCTCACACTGCCTTCGATGGAGGAATCCCTCCACCTGTCGCACACCGAGGCCGGGCTGCTCATCACCATAGGCGCGGCGATACGAATGGGTGGCGCGCTCGCCTCCGGCACCCTGGCCCCCCGCTATGGCAGCCGGTCGATGATCGTGGCCGGAGCGGTGGCGGTGGGCGCCAGCATGGTGCTGCTGGGGTTCAGCCAGAACTACGGCATGGCTGTGGCGGCGGCAGTGCTCATGGGCGTTGGCAGCGGCGTGACGCTGACACCGATGATGGGCCTGCTGTCGGCCTGGTTCCGGATGCGCGACCGCGGGCTTGCGGCGGGGCTTGCGGCCTCCGGCGGCAGCATCGCCTTCATCGTTGCCGGGGTGTTCGTACCCATCCTGACCGGGGCCAACTGGGACGACGGGTGGCGGCACAGCTGGCAGCTGTTCGGCGGCATAGTGCTGGCGGTGGCCGTGGCGTCGCTGCTGCTTGTTCGAGAGCGGCCCGACGAGCCGTTGGAGGAAGACCGCCGTCCCGTTCCGGCCCGCAGCGCCTGGCCCGTGGAGGCCTTCAAGAGCCCCGCAGTGTGGCTGATAGCGCTGATTGCCTTCACTTCAGGCTGGTCGCAGAACCTGTTCACCACCTTCTTCGGTCTATATCTCACGCAGGAGAACGACATATCGCTGGCCACCGCCGGGCAGCTTGTGGTGCTCATCGGAGTGCTGAGCATCGGTAGCGGCGTGCTCTGGGGGTGGATGTCCGACAAGCTGGGCCGCGGTCAGGCGTTCGGCTGGTCGTTCGTGGTGCAGGGTGCCGCCTTCGTGCTGCTGGCGTTTGCGCCCGGGTTCCTGTCGTTCCTGGTGGCCTCGGTCCTGATGGGAGTGACTCTCAGGGCCACGTACACGATATGCGCGGCGTCTTCCGGCGACTACGTGCCGGTGCGTTTCTCTGCGGCGGCCTTCGCGCTGATGTCCGTGGGCGCCGGGCTGGGCAGCACCATCTCACCTACCATGGGCGGTCTGATTGCCGATTATGTGGCCATGATGTGGGTCTTCTGGATGGCGGTGGGCGGGTCTGTCGTCGGGACGGTCGGCGCAATCTACCTGCAGATGCGACGGCAGGTCGAGACCCGCCCCGCCGGTCAGTGTTAAGGCAGAAATTCTAATTTTCCCTGCCAATTCCGGCCAAACCCTGCCATTTCAGCCGTGAGGGAGGCCAGGTCGCCCGGAGACATAATCCGTCCCCGTACCCCGCATGTATGCGGCTGCAGACTCTGTCTGGTGAGCCACTAACAATTGTATGGAGGCTGCGGTTGGTCCGGCAAGGGGAAAATGTCACTGTCGAAACTGCCGCGGTCTCATGCGCGGTGCAGCTAACTGGGACTCGACCCTACGAGGATGGCGTCCAGGACACGATGCAGGTCTGCAGGGGCTGGCTGCCCTTGATGCGCCAGATGCCGTCGGGCTCTTCCTGGAGCGAGGCGTCGAGGATGCCGGACAGCTTCGCTTCAGCTTGTGAGCCTCGAGGGATGTACAGGCGCTGTGCGATCATCTCCCGCGCTTCCTCTTCGCTGTCGAAGCCGCGGGCCGAGTCAGGGGGCATTTCCTCAACCTCGTAATCGATCCCCATTTCGTCCAAAACAGGCGTGAAATGAGGCAAGCTGGGTAGCGGATGGCGATATTCCTCGTGCACCTGCTCCCATAACTGGTACATCTGCGACTGCGGAGCCGACTGGAATACCACCATCAGCACAAGCCGCCGGGCGTGGCTGTTTATCTTGCTCACAAAGGAGCCGATATCCTCGACGACGTAGATTACATGGCTGCACAGTACGACATCCGCCGGTTGCACCTGCGCATCGGCCCAGTTCGACTCGACCACGCCGACGTCGATGCCATGCTCTCCGGCGGTCTCCCGCAGCACGGCGCACATGCTGGGCGACGGCTCGACGGCGGTGACCGAGCGGCAACTGAGGGCCATGGGAAGCGCGAGCCGGCCGCCCCCGGCGCCCACGTCGAGCAGCGTGTCCTCGGGTTGCAGGCGGGCGCGCAGTATCTCCAGCAGCACGTCTCCGGTGCGGCGGGGGTCGGCCTTGAACTGGTGGGCGTATTGGGTCCAGTGGTCGGTGGGACGCACGCCTCGCATGCGGTCGGACTGTTCATGTTCCACCCGAACCATTTCGCCCCATGTTTCGACTGCGCTCATTGTTGCCTCTGAAAATAGGAATGACCAATTATAACTTGCTACGGATAGAACGGACTGCAGATGTATAGTATTCGCCGTATGGCCGGAATCATGACGGTACTGTTGTTTCTCCTGGCGGTCGTCGCAGGGTGCGCCGAGGCGACATCGACGCCGCCGGCTGCGGAGCCGGCCGCGCGAGTGAACCTGCGGCTGGATAGGGTTCTGCCCGCGTCTGAGGGATGGCTCGAGGGGCCCACCAACTTCTTGCAGGCAGCGGATGGCCGGATTCTGGTTGCCTATCAAGAGGGGTTGATCTCGATTTTCGAAGAGGAGGACCTGGCCGCTGAGCATATCTTCGTCCCCGGGCCGCTGGACATCCGGGACAGGGTAAGCGACCGGGGCTGGGAGGAAGGACTGTTGGGGTTGGCACTGTCGCCGAGTAACGAAAGGCATCTTTTCGTCAACTACTCCGCGGCCAGCCCCCGCCGTTCGGTGGTGTCGCGTTTCAACTACAACGAGGCCATAGCCCCGGAGAGCGAGCTGGTGATCCTGGAAGTGCCGCAGCCTTACGCCAACCATAACGGCGGGCAGATCGCCTTTGGGCCCGACGGATACCTGTACATCGGCCTGGGCGATGGCGGCTCGGCGGGCGACCCGCGACGCAACGGGCAGAACCCGGCGACGCTGCTGGGCACGATACTGCGTATCGACGTATTCGAGGCGACGGCGGAGCATCCCTACGCCATACCGCCGGACAATCCCTTCGTCGACGGCGGCGGGCGGCCGGAGGTCTGGGCGTACGGTCTGCGCAACCCGTGGCGGTTCTCTTTTGACCGGGATACCGGAGAGCTGTGGACCGGCGACGTGGGCCAGAACCGCTGGGAGGAGATCGACATAATCGAGCGTGGTGGCAACTACGGCTGGAACGCGACGGAGGGCAACCACTGTTTCCAGCCGTCGTCGGACTGCGAGAGCGAGGAATTCATTCCGCCGGTGTGGGAGTATTCGCTGGAGGGCGAGGCGTGCTCGGTCATCGGCGGCTACGTTTACCGGGGCGCGGCGATACCGGGGCTGGTCGGGACCTACGTGTACGCCGACTTCTGCACTGGCGAGATATTCGGTCTGCGCCGCGACGGCGACGACTTGGTCAACCGGCTGCTGGCCCACACGGACCTGCGTATCGCCTCCTTCGGTGAGGACAACGACGGCGAGCTGTACGTGCTGTCGCAGGGCGAGGGCATCTTCCGGCTGCAGCGTGACGAGTAGTCACTCCGGTAGGACGCCCTCACCCTAACCCTCTCCCGGGGCGACTGCGAAGTCCGAGAGAATCCGTTGGCGGTGAAGTTGTCGAACCATCAGCGGATTCTCCTGACTCGTCCTTCGACAGGCTCAGGACTAACGGTTTAGGGCATCTCCGGGACTTCGCAATCGTCCTGACCCTTTCCCGGAGGGAGAGGGGACTTTATGGCGACAGGCTCGCGCTACTACGACAGGTGCTGGCCGTAGAACTGCAGGACGCGGTGCCACATGTCCTGGGCAGGGGCGGCCCGGTAGCTGGGGCGGTAGTCGGCGAAGAAGGCGTGGCCGGCGTTGTCGTACATCACCCACTCGTAGGTCTTGCCGTGCTTGTCCAGCTCGACCTTCAGTCGCTCTGCCTGCTCGGGCGTGGGGTTCTGGTCCTCGATGCCGAAGAGGGCAAGCAGCGGGCAGGAGAGAGTGGAGACCATGTCGATGGGGTTGACCGGGCGGAGATCGGTGATCTCCTGGTCGGCGATGTGGCCTCCTGCCGAGTCGACGGCGGCGTCGATGTTGCTGCTCAGGCAGGCCATCATCAGCGTATAGCGTCCGCCGGAGCAGAAGCCGATGATGCCCACCTTGCCGTTGCTGTGGGCCTGGGACTTCAGGAACATTGCCGCGCCGTCGAGGTCGTCCATGGCACGGGAGTCGGGGCTGGCGAAGAGGGTGGTGAGCACGTTCTCAGGCTCGGGAGTGCCCTCGCGGGTGTAGAGGTCGGGCGCGATGGCCAGGAATCCCCGTCCCGCGAATCGGACGGCGATGTCCTTGTGGTGGTCCATCAGTCCCATGCCTTCCATGGTGACGATGACGGCGGGGTAGTTGCCGGGTTCCGCGGGACGGCTGTACAAGGCGTCAATCATGGTGCCGTCGCGGCTGGGGTACTGGATCATGCCGGTCTCTAGCTGTTGTCCTGCCAGTACCATCGTTACACCTCCGGTTGTGTCGGATGACCAAGTTTAACGGATGACGGCGTCCGTCGGCACCAGCAACGGTCATTCGCTTGACACCCCATATCCCCCGTGGTTTGCTTGCCCTGTATTAGAGAAGAGACGAAGGAACGCGGAGGAGGCACAGGCATGGCAGACAAGCTGGTTGGAGTAGCCGTCAGCGGAACCAGGATCCAGGACATCCAGAGGATGATCGTACGTGCCGAAGAGCTGGGCATACACGCGGCGTGGATGACCACCGGCGGGGCGCGCCCCGACAGCATCACGGTCTTTGCGGCGTCGGCGGGACTCACCGAGAACATCAAGCTGGGTACGTCGATAGTGCCGACGTACCCGAGGCATCCGCTGGTGATGGTGCAGCAGGCGCAGATCGTGGCGCAGCTGGCGCCGGGCCGCTTCCGCCTGGGTGTAGGGCCGAGCCACCGCCCGACCATCGAGGCAATGGGTATCGAGTTCAACGCGCCCCTGGGACACCTGAGGGAGTACCTGCAGATTCTCAAGGCGATCATGCAGGAGGGGCGGGTCGACTTCGACGGCGAGCACTACACGGCCCACGACGGCCTTCCGGAACCGCTGGACATCGAGATCATGGGTTCCGCCCTGCGCAAGGGATCCTTCGAGCTGTGCGGCGCGGAGTCGGACGGGGCGATAAGCTGGATCTGTCCCTTCGACTACCTGCGAGATGTGGCTCTGCCGGCGATGCAGGAGGGGGCACAGAAGGCGGGACGGGAGACGCCGCCGCTGATCGCCCACGCGCCGGTGTGCGTCCACGACGACGCTGAGGAGGTGCGGGAGGCCGTCCGGGCGCAGGTGATGAACCCGAGGCTGCCTTTCTACCAGCGGATGCTGGTGGACGCGGGCTATCCGGAGGCCACCGAGGGCGTGTGGAGCAACGGCATGATCGACGGCGCGGTCATCTGGGGCGACGAGGAGAAGTGCGCCGAGGGTGTGCAGCGCCTCTTCGACCTGGGCGCGACGGAGGTGCTGGCGTCGCCGATCAGCGCCGGGCCGGACGCAGCGGCGTCGGTGGACCGCACGATGCGGCTGCTGGGGCAAGCTGCCGCCGCGCAGGGGTAGCCGGCGGCGCGGGACCCGAGCAGGGGCGTACGAGTGAATGCGCCCCTGTTTTGCGCTCGTGAATATGACACCCAAATCCACGAAGGATCTTTGATGTAGGTTTGTGAAAAGTAGGCAGACTATCTTAGAAAGAATGTACTATGATAGAGACAGCCCAGTTCGAGGTGATTGAAAGAGGATTCAATGAAGTACGAACCCGATATAGCTCGACGGATCCTTAAGGCGATGGAAGATCACCCGAAAGATCCGTTGCCATACAAAACAACTTTGATTTCTGACCTCGACGACAGGCTTTACCACTACCATTGTCGTTTGCTGTCCGAAGCAGGATACATTTCCGTCATTGAACTTCGAATGCTGGGAGGTCCCAATTACTATTGGCCAAGAGAGCTGAAATACGCTGGCGTCCAATTCCTCCAAATGTTTGAAGATGAATCTTTATGGCATCGTGCCAAAAACGAAGCTTCAAAGAAGGGTATCGGTATGGCGCTGGATACACTAAAAGATGTTGGGGCCAGTATTGTAACGAAAATCATATCGTCACAAACCGGATTAGGTTAGAGAGATTCCTACAAAGCTCGGGGCATAAGGTTGCCACTGGATGCCTCGTTCCCTGCCCCATTGCAGCCATGCGGCGTTCACTGCCGCCTTGTCAACCATATATCCTCCCTCGGCTTCCAAGGCGGTTATGCCCCCCGCAGAATGAGGTTCTTCAATAGTACTTCGTTCGTTTTGAACAAGGTGATCCTCCACGGTCAGGGCAAAATAACAAAAAAGTCTGCACAGATCCTTGAGCTCGAGAAATGACGCTCAGGAATTTGTGCTACATCAGAACCTTTATGCTTTCCGTGGGAAATTTTACTCCCCGTGCAGCGACTCGGCGATTACCCTCTGCAGCTTCAGGAGCTCCACGTCGCTCATGCAGCCGAAGATCTCCCGCGACAGCGACACCGCCTCGTCGTAGTGCTCCGGAGCCTCGTCGGTCACGCCCAGCGTGAACTCGACCAGGTGCGGGTGCGGGTCGCGTTCCTGCGCCGCCACGAGGGCGTCCTCGGCGCAGGCGACGGTCTCGGCGCTGAGCCCGCCCATGCGCGAGGCGCTCACCCTCGCGAATATCGACGCCAGGTTCCGCGGCTCGATACACCCGAACAGGCCCTCGGCCGCCCTGAAGCTCTCCATCACGCTGCTGTCCCCGATGCTCCGCAGCAGTTCCCTCCCGTGCAGGTCGATGGCGCACTCCAGCTCGGCTGACGACAGCATGGCCAGGACGTCGTTGCCCCGCAGGGCATCCCTGCCGTCCAGCAGCACGTTCATTTGCGCAAAGGTTGCCAGCGCTTCTTCGTCGCTCAGGCACCGGATGGCCAGCGGCTCGGCCTCCAGCACGTGAGCAGCCTCGAAGTCGATGTCGTCCGGGATGCGACCGACTTCGAGGGCATACGGATTGGGCGTGTTGGCTATGACCTCGAAGATGCAGGCCGCCGTCTCCACGCTGAGCCCGGCCTCCACCGTGATCAGTGCCAGTCCGATCCTGTTCACGCTCTCCTGCTTGATGCACTCGAAGATGAACCGCGTGTTGGGGTCGTTGGCCAGCCGCGACGTCACCGTGAGCCCGCCTATCCGGCCCAGTAGCTCCTCGCCGAACTGGTCCCGGATGCAGCCCCTCTCCTCCTCAGTCAGCATCGCCATCACCTCCCGGCCGCTGATGCCCACCGGGCCCTCGGCCTCCCCCGGGGTGGGTTCCGGCGTAGCCGTGGACGTCGGCTCGGGCGTGGCGGTCGGCGCTGGAGTGCTGGTGAGCGCAACGGTAGGCGTTGCCGTGGGCTCCTGAGTTGGCGTGCTCGTTGGTTCAGGCGTCGGCTCAGGAGTCGCCGTAGGTTCGGGCATAAGCGTCGCAGTCGGCACAGCCGCAACTGTGGTCACGACGGTCGGCGTCGGCACCGGGGCGCTGGTCGGCACGGGCGTAGCCGTGGGCACTGCGGTCGCCGTCGCCACCGGGACGACTGCTACGGTCGCCGTCGGTGGCGGCGCAGCGGTGACAGTCGGCGGCACGGGCGTGCTCTCCCCGCCACAGGCGGCCAAAACCAGCGCCACAATCAGCGACAGCGCCGCGACCAGAATCCCGTTTCTATGCCTGTAAGTCAGCCTCGCCATTCCCTCGACTCGCCTGTTCCTAGCCTCAGAAAATCCGGCCGTGAATGCACCGCAACCGAGGCCCGATGATATAGCAGCCAGCCCTGCTGGTACAATCGACCGGGCAACCACCACCCTTCTATTCGAGGCTTCTCATGCCAGCAAAGACGGGACAGCAGTACATCAACGGCCTCCGCGAAAACCCCGCCGAGATTTGGCTTCGCGGCGAGCGGGTCAAGGACGTCACCACCCATCCTTCACTGGCCGGCGGTGTCAGGTCGATGGCCGCGCTGTACGACGTGCAACACAACGCCGCCACCCGCGACGAGATGGTGTTCCCGTCACCGTCGTCGGGCGACCCCGTCGGGCTGTCCTTCATCGTGCCTCGCACCGAGGAGGAGCTGCTGCGCCGCCGCAAGATGATGACCCACTGGGCCTGGGTGGGCTGCGGCATGATGGCGCGCACCCCCGACTTCATGAACGTGTCCATCGCCGGGTGGGCCGGCGCAGCCGAGTTCTTCGGCCAGAACCGCCCCGAGTTTGCCGACAACGTCCGCCGCTTCTTCGAGCACATACGCGAGAACGACGTCACCCTGACCCACACCCTGGTCAACCTGCAGCCCCGACGCGAGTCCGGGGTGCTGGACGAGCTCGACGAGCAGGTGGCCCTGACCGTGGTGAAGGAGACCGACGCCGGGATCGTCGTCCGCGGCAGCCGCATCCTGGCGACCCTGGGGCCGCTGTCCGACGAAATCGCCGTCTACCCCACGCGCACCCACATGCTGGGGCCGGAGTCGTGGCGGCAGGCCTTCTCCTTCGCCATCCCCAACACCACGCCTGGCGTGAAGTTCATCTGCCGCGAGAGCTTCGACTACGGCCGCTCCAACTTCGACCATCCCCTCGGCTCCCGCTTCGAGGAGATGGACTGCCTGGTCTTCTTCGACGATGTGCTGGTGCCGTGGGAGCGGGTGTTCCTGCTGGGCGACGTGGATATGTGCAACAACTACGGCATCGCCACCCAGTCGACCACCCACTCCGGCTACCAGGTGGTCAACCGCTGTGTGGTCAAGACCGAGTTCATCCTGGGTCTGGCCCAGCTCATGGTCGACACCCTTGGCTCCGGCGACCTGCCCCACATTCAGGAGCGCATCGCCGAAATCATCATCCACCTCGAAACGCTGAAGGCCTGTATGCGAGCGTCCGAGGCCGACGCCGCGCCCAACGACTACGGCGTGATATGCCCGGCGCAGGGCCCCATCACCGTGGGCCGCGCCCTGTATCCCACCACCATCTACCCACGACTGGCGGAGATAGTGCAGCTTCTCGGCTCCGGAAACCTGATGGCGCTACCGTCCCAAGGCGACTTCGACGCCGACATCGGCCCCGAGGTCGCCCGATACCTGACCACCGACACCGCCGAAGCCCACGACCGCGTCCGGCTGTTCCGGCTGGCGTGGGACGTGGCCTGCAGTGCGTTCGGCGGGCGACAGGTGCTCTACGAACGCTTCTTCGGCGGCGATCCCACCCGCAACGCCCTGCTCCTCTACCGCACCTACAACCGCAACGGCGCAATCGACCGAGTCCGCGAGTTTTTGGGGCGGGAGTAAATGTTCTTCAGGACATTGACCCAGCCTGCGAGGAGGTCCAATCGATGCCCACCAAGTCTGAAGCAAGAAACTGGATCAGCAAAGCGCTCGGCCAAATAACTGAACTGTGGCATCTAAGTCGACGATCTCCAGAATTCATGAGATGGAGACGCAGTACTGAAATCGCGATTTCAAATACATTCGGAGAAAATTCTCCGCACATTCAGGAATTTTATAATATTAACTTCTCCCCAAGCCGAGTTGTCCCCGGCATGGATGATTCTGCATATGTTAGGGCTTATCAGAGGGGGCTGGGCGAAACGAAGGCCTTGCTTGAATCTATGGTCGAGGAGATCGAAGACTATTGGTCGGAGGCCACATCGCCGCAACCTGTGGCATCTCTCGAGTTTCTGCCACAGAAACTGGTATCAAATCGAGTATTTGTCGTCCATGGCAGAGACGGGCGAACGAGTGACACGGTCGCAAGATTCCTCGAAACATTGAAATTGGAAGCGGTCATATTGCAGGAGCAGGCAAGTGAAGGCCGGACCATTATCGAGAAACTCGAGGATTATTCTGATGTACGCTACGCAGTAGTCCTGTGTACTCCGGACGATGTTGGAGCTCTAGCTACCGAACAGGATAAATTGAGTCTTCGTCCCAGGCAAAATGTCGTCTTGGAATTGGGATTTTTCCTGGGCAAGTTAGGTCGAAACCGAGTGTGCGCACTGATAGTGGGAGACCTAGAAATGCCGTCTGACTATGATGGGGTTGTTTACATTCCTCTGGACGACCGCGAGGGATGGAAGTTGACCCTCTCGAAAGAACTCTATGCCGCAGGATTACCTGTCGACATGAAAGGTCTTTTGCGAAGTCGTTAGCGAGGGGAGAACCGACCGGGGCGAACGCGAAGCCAACCATCCGCGCTACCGGGAGCCTGCGCTCCTCACCCGGCAGGCACGCACTCCGCAATTTCTTCACAAGACCCTTACACGACTCTCACACCATCCTGTGACACCGAGAACAGGAAGGCACTAGCATTGAGTGGCAGCCCACGCTTGGGCGAACCAAGGAGCCTGCCACACCAATGTCAAAGTTTCCTCTGTCAAAGTGTCTTCCCTGGGTTCCCCCTGCTTGCATCACCATTGCCCTTGTGCTGTTGGCCGCCTGTGGTTCCAGCGAACCGCAGGCAACTGCCACCCCATACCCCACCTTCCCTCCCCCTACCGCCACTCCATTTCCGGAATGGCCCGACACCAACGCTGCCTCGATGATGGCCTACCTGGAACGGGAGGATTACCAGTCCAGCTGGGAGCTCTGGCCGGGGAAAGGTGTGAAATACATGACCAGTGGCGGTCACAGCGTCCTCCTCACCACCTACGTGAACCCGCCCGCCTACGTTGCCGTCATGGGGAAGAGGGGCGGCATGCCGCCCAATGCCATCATCGTCAAGAACAATTACACCACTGAGGGCGAGCTTAGGGGCACCACCGTCATGTACAAGGTGGAAGGTTACTATCCGGAACACAACGACTGGTACTGGCTCAAGGTGCTGCCCGACGGTACAGTGGACGTGGAAGGCACACCCGACGGCTGTGTTGTCTGCCACGCCGAGGTGAAAGACAACGATTATGTCTGGGTTGCCGGGCCCACTTCCCTGTCAGAGTAACCGGTCTCCCGCTCTGACGGTGCTCCCCACAGAGAGGCGAGACCTCTGCGGTCTGCTACCTCGACCTTGCCAGGCCGATCGATAAACAGGATCCTTTGGTTCTTCGAAAAGTCCCCTCCACTTTAAGAGGAATGGAGAACCCAAAGACGCTGGCCCAGTGACACTTGGGCCCTTGCCCGCTGGCACACTTCGCATATATGCTGGTTAGTGAACAAATGGTCGAACTGCGGCTTCGTGATATGCCTGACCGTCCTGCTCTTTCACCCGGGGTTCCATGCTCGGCAGCATGGAAAAAATCAACGGAAATCCCCACGGACTCGGAAAATCCGGAGCCCGGGAAAGCCTCCCACAAAGCTGAAATGATCGGAAATGATTGGAAATGAGCGGGTTTTTAATTTTCCCAGTCTGGATCGGCCTGTTTACAGCGATTCCAAAGCTGTTGAGGCCTTCACCACGCCTTCCGGAAAGCCGCGAATACCCCCCAAACACCCCCTGACCGGCGCATGAACCATGCCTGACCACCCCATCCGGCCTTGTCCGCTCATCCTGAGCCTGTCGCCTGCGCCCGGAGCCTGCGCCCGGCGCCTGAGCCTGTCGAAAGATGAACGGACGGCGATTGAGGAAACGTTCCTGTGCCGTTCGTTGACCGCTGTCGGGATAATCGAATGACCCCGGACGATAAAAGGGACGGTATTGGCAAACCGCAACCCCCTGTCGTATAGTACAAAATACTTGCAATGGGACTCAGCAGCAGTCCGCACGGAGGGAATAATGGCGAAGCCGAAGAGGATCGGGCATCTGGTTATCAACGTTAAGGACCAGGAAGCCTCGACCCGGTTTTACACCGAGGTCTTGGGATTCGAGGTTGCCGTGGATCGGCCGGGCTTCGGCACGTTCCTGACCTGCGGCCGCGTCCACCACGACCTGGCCCTGTTCCAGGCCAAGGAAGGCGCACAGGAAGTCGTCGACGGCGGTCTGGGCCTGAACCACATGGCCATCCAGGTCGAGGACTACGAGGAGCTGAAGGACTACTACAACAAGCTCCAGGAGTACTACGAAGTAGATAAGCTCCGCACCGTCGACCACAGCATGACCAAGAGCATCTACATCCAGGACCCGGACGGCAACGGCATCGAGTTGTTCTGCAACTCCTTCGACACCGCCGAAGAGGGCCTCGAGGAAATGCGCCGCCCCGGTCGCCAGAACACCGCGCTGGTCTTCGACTAGACCACACCACGGCTTAACGCATGCAGCGTAGGGGCGCACTGCTGTGCGCCCCTTCCTTTTGGGGCGAACATCCGCATGGAACCCGAATCACTCAAGCCCATCAGGGCTGCGGCCCTCGACCTCGACGGCACCATCATCGGCCCCGACGAGCTCATCACGCCGGCGGTGAAGGACGCCATCGCCCGGCTGTCGGCCCGCATCCCGGTGTTCATCGCCACCGGCCGCGAGCCCCAGGATGTCTTCAACTACGCCCGCCAGCTCGGCCTTGCCAACCCACAGCTGTCCGACGGCGGCGCGGCCATCCTCGACCCCGTGGAGTGCCGCCACATCTGGAGCGCCAACCTCGGCCCTGAGCTTGCCCCCGAGGTTCTGCGGCTGATCGAGGAGCTTGACGCCCGCTTCGTAGCCACCCACGTTCAGGGCACCTTCCGGCGAATCGCAGATATTCCCGACTGGGACATCGTGCGCATCTCGGCCCTCGACCTCTCCCGCGAGGATGCCGAGGCCCTGACTGCCCGCTACCGAGGCCACCCGAGCATCAGCGTCATCCTGGCATCGCTGCCCTACAACGGCCTGTGGGCGGTGGACTTCACCCCGCTGGGCGTGAACAAGGGCAGCGGCGTTGCGCGTATGGGCAAGATGCTGGGCGTCGAACCAGCGGACATGGCCTGCGCCGGCGACAGCTACAACGACCTGCCGATGTTCGCCGCCTGCGGCCTTGCCATCGCCATGGGCGGCGCTCCCGACGACATCAAGTCCGCCGCGACCCTGACCGCTCCCACCGTCGAAGAAGACGGCCTCGCCCACGCCATCGACCACCACATCCTGCCCCGGGTAAATTAAACGCCGAGAGCGGAGAGAACGCCGAGCTTGTCTAAAGATTTCTCGGCGGTCTTGGCGTTGAACATTTAGCGCAGCGCCGGGGCCACCTCGGTTGCGAACCGTTTCACTGACGCAAGCACTTTGTCCTTGGAGATGCCGCCGCCCACGTTCACCTCGGCGATCACACCGTTCAGCCCCAACTCCTCTATGATCTCCCGAAGCAGCCCGGCAACCGTGTCCGGGTTACCGTAAGCCAGTCGGTCGCGCAGCAGGTCCTCATAGGTGATTGCGGAGATCCGCTGGGCCCGCTGGACAATCTCGTCATCGGCCGTTGCCCCAGCAACGGCGGCGCTGATTTGGAAGCTCTGGGCCAATCGGCTGAAGGCCTGCATCGTAGAGTCCTCAGCGTCGGCAAACGCCTGCTCATCCGTCTCAGCCACGTATACCGGGATGCGAAGAAAGACGCTGGTATCGCCTTTGTGTCCAGCACCCTTCCAAACTGTGCGGTACACGGCCAGGCTCTCGGCCAGTTCGGGGCGGTCCATGCCGCGAAGGCCAACGAACACCGGCAATCCGGCGCGTGCCACCTGCGGAAAGGTCTCTGTCGTAGTGGCGGCAACGCGCAGCGGTGGATGGGGCTTCTGGTATGGCTTGGGAATGACGCAGACGTCGTTGAACTTGTAGTACTTTCCTTCGTAGGAGAACCGCTCGTTGGTCCATGCGGCGAGAACCACGTCCAGGCATTCCTGGAACCGTTCGCGGCTCTCATCGTAGGAAATGCCGTACTGCTCATAGGCCCGGTGAAACCCGCTGCGGCCGGCCCCGAACTCCACGCGTCCACGGCTGATTTGGTCCAGGGTGGCAACTTCCTCGGCCATGCGTACCGGATGAGCCAGGGGCAGCACGTTGACGGCCACCCCGACACGGAGATGCTGGTAGCGCGCCACTATTGCCGACGACAGGATCAACGGCGCGGACACCACCGACGGTATGCCGAATCCGCCGGTATCCAGCGCGGTGCGTGGGGCGGCGAAGTGCCGCTCGGCCAGCCACACGCCATCGAGCCCACCCATCTCGGCAACTTCAGCCGTGGCGAAAGCCTCGTCAATGGCGGCCTCCTCCGTCTCGCCATAGCGATAGTCGCATTCCATCACCATTCCGACGTGCATGAACTCTCCAGAGGTAGCATATGTCCAACAGACGATTCCCGCAGGAGGATGAAAGGACGGCAGCTGGTCTACTCCATCAGCAACCATTTACTGCCGCGGGTAAATCAAACGCCGAGGGCGCAGACAACGCCAATCTATTCGGAAGCGGTCTTCGCGTTCTCGGCGTTGAAAATTTAGTGCAGAGCCGGCGCAACCTCGGTGGCGAAGCGGTTCACCGACGCAAGCACCTTGTCCTTGTCGATTCCGCCACCGACGTTGACCTCGGCCACCACGCCGTCCAGCTGAAGCTCGTCGCTGATCTCCTGCAACAGGCTGGTCACTCTTTCCGGACCACCGTAAGCCAGCCGGTCACGCAGCAGGTCCTCGTAGGTAATGGCCGACAGTGTGTTCCCTCGCTGGACTCGTTCCTCATCGGGGGTGGCTCCGGCCACGGTGGCACTCTTGAGGAAGTTCTGGGCCAGCCGGCGATATGCCGTCATCGTTGATTCCTCGGCGTCGTCATAGGCTTGCTGGTCAGTCTCGCCGACGTACACCGGAATGCGCAGGAACACGCTGGCGTCGCCGTCGTGGCCCGCCTGCTTCCATGCGGCGCGGTACGCGTTCAGGCTGTCGGCGAGAGCAGGCCGGTCCATCCCCCGCAGCCCGACGAACACCGGAATCCCGGCCCTCCCCACCTGCGGGAATGTCTCCTTGGTCGTGGCGGCGATACGAAGCGGCGGATGAGGCTTCTGGAACGGCTTGGGGATGACGCATACGTCGTTGAACTGGAAGTACTTCCCCTCATAGGAGAACCGCTCGTTGGTCCAGGCGGCGAGAATGACCTCCAGCGATTCCTGGAAGCGCTCCCTGCTCTCTTCGTAGGGTATCCCGTAGCCCTCGTAGGCCCGGGCGAAGCCGCTGCGTCCCACGCCGAACTCCACGCGGCCCCGGCTGATGTGGTCCAGCGTGGCCACTTCCTCGGCCACCCGGACGGGATGGGCCAGCGGCAGCACGTTCACCGCCACGCCAACACGCAATCGCTCGTAGCGGGTGACGATGGCCGACGAGATGATCAGCGGTGCGGACACCACCGACGGAATGCCGGCGCCGCCCGTGTCCAGCGGGCTGCGCGGCGCGGCAAAGTGCCGCTCGGCCAGCCACACGCCATTCAGGCCGCCCATTTCCGCCGCTTCGGCCATGGCGAAGGCCTCATCAAAGGCCGACTGCTCCGTCTCACCGTAGCGGTAGTCGCATTCCATCACCAGTCCGACGTGCATGTATCCTCCAGCCTTGAAAGTCGAGTGAATCCGATTCTAGGTTCCCCCCAATACCGTGTCAAACAAGGCCGGCACGGTTGCAGAATGCCCTCGTGATAGAATCGGAAAATGGCGGACCTCGAGAAGGAAAAGGCCGAGTTGATGCAGCGCCTATCCCGACGGGTGCGTTCTCCGCAGACCGTGAAGGCCATGGCCTCCGTTCCCAGGGAGCAGTTCGTGCCTCCGGACCAGCGCAGCCGGGCCTACCACGACATCGCACTGTCCATCGGCGACGGGCAGACAATCTCCCAGCCAACAATGGTCGCCCACATGACCGACGCCCTGCGCCTCACGCCTCGCGACAAGGTGCTGGAGGTCGGCGCGGGCTCAGGCTACCAGGCGGCGGTGCTGGCCGCGTCGGCACCCCAGGGGATGGTGGTCACCGTCGAGCGGTTGCCGTCCCTGGCCGCTAGGGCCGAGGCAACGCTACAGGAGTTGGACTACCGTAACGTCGTGGTGGAGCTGGAGGGCCCGGTCCTGGGCTGCCCCGAGCGCGGCCCGTACGACGCCATCCTGGTCGCAGCCGCCGCGCCGGCCATCCCTGCGTCGCTGCTGTTGCAGCTTCGGGTGGGTGGCCGAATGGCCATCCCCGTCGGTCCGCGCAAGCAGCAGGAGCTGATGCTGGTGCTGAAGACCGGCGAGGGCGTCTCCATCAACGCCCTCGGCCCCTGCCACTTCGTCCCGCTAATCGGCCCCGAGGGCTTCCCTGAGTGAGAAGACAAATCGAGTAATCGAATGAAGGAATTCAATGGATTAGAAGACGTTGCCCAGAGAAGGTTCTATGCAAGCAGAGCGATGTCCAACACGACGAGCCATTTGAGGGAAGACCAGCTCGTCGACCACCCTGAGGTTCAACTCGAATAGATAGAAGAAACTATCTTTAGCCCTTATCATCAGCACACCGACACCCTGGTGCTGAGAAGTAGCGCCCTTCGGGAAACGGCGAAACAATTGCCAGGAACCTGGTCGCGTACATGAATAAAGACGATGAAGTCACCGGGTTCGTATTGGAACACGCGGCCGAGTTGTTACGGCCCTACCTGTTTCCCGAATCTCAGGTTTCTTCGAGGCCCAAGGCGAAGAGCATAAACGATGCAGCGAACGGTTGACGTCCCACGCCCGCAATTGGGTGAGGCCCACGAGAACACGCCATGACCCAACTCGCCGACGACATACTCCGGGCTGCCGGGCTCATCGATCGCGCCGCTTACGTCGTGGCGCTGGCCGGAGCCGGGCTGTCTGCGGGTAGCGGCATCCCCACCTACCGCGGCGCCGGCGGCCTGTGGACGCAGCACGGCACGCCGCCTCTGCTGTCGTACCAGGAGTTCGCCAGCGACCCGGCCGCTTGGTGGATAAAGCGCCTCGCCGCCGAAGAAGACCCGTCCCATCCCGTCTTCCAGATGAAGCAAGCCGTCGACAACGCCGCCCCCAACGCCGGTCATCTCGCCCTCGCCGACCTGGAGCAGCAGGGCATCCTCCGCTGCGTCATCACCCAGAACGTCGACGACCTGCAGAACGTCGCTGGCAGCCGCGAGGTGCTGGAAATCCATGGCAACCGCAACCGCCTGCGCTGCCTCGAATGCGGACTGCGCCTCCCCCGCGACGCCTACGCAGGGCTGCTCTCCGACCACCGCGCCCTCGCCGCCGGCCCTCCGCTTTGCCGCGAGTGCGGAGGCGTGCTCAAGCTCGACACTGTCATGTTCGGCGAGCCGATACCCCAGGACACATTGCTCGCCTGCCGAGAGGCCGCCGAACTGTGCGACTGCATGCTGCTCGTCGGCACCTCAGGCACCGTCAATCCCGCGGCCCGGCTCCCGCTGGTGGCGAAGGAGCGAGGTGCAATCCTCATCGAAGTGAATCCCGAGGAAACCCCACTGACCCAGTGGTGCGATTTGGCCCTGACCGGACCGGCAGACGCCATTCTGCCTCAACTGCTCCTTTCGATATAATTGAAGTAGCAACTCCAGCGTTATTTCAGCTCTTTCTCTCTCGGTATATTGGAGCAATCGTCAATGCCCACTCTTCTGGTTATCTTCGGCCTGCCCGATACCCTCTGGGTTCACGCCGCCATCTCCATTGCAGTTGTGCTGATCTCGATGCTAGCGGCCGCCCTGGCGCACTTCGCGATGTTCCCCCTCGCGACTCGCCTCACGCATCGCACACCCACCGACCTGGACGACGTCGTCATCAGGGCTGTCCGGTTCCCCCTGAACGTCGGCATCGTGGTGCTCGGCATATACCTCAGCCTCACCCTAACTCTCGACCTCCCGGACATCGCTCAGGCAATCATAAACACTGCGGCCAAGGCATCAGGGGCATTCCTGCTTGTTGTGCTGTTCAGTCGCCTGGTTTCCCGTGGAATGGACTGGGCCATCGAGGAGCAGGCCAAGGGCACCCGACGCACCGTGGACCCACGCCTGTTGATGATGCTGCGACGTGTTCTGGCCGGGCTGATCTACGTGCTGGGAGCGTTGCTGGTAATCAACGCCCTGGGCATTCCCATCAGTCCCCTCATCGCCGGCCTGGGCTTGGGCGGCGTCGCTGTCGCGCTCGCTATACAGCCCACGCTCTCCAACATGTTCGCAGGCACCTACGTGATGACCGAGGGCGTAGTGTCACCCGGAGACTACATCGAGATGGAGGGCGGCGTCGCGGGCTACGTGCTGGAGGTGGGATGGCGCAGCACCCGCCTGCGCACCTGGAGCAACACCCTGGTGGTGGTGCCCAACGCTAGGTTCGCCGAGACCATCATCACCAACTACTACGAGCCGACGCCCCCGGTGAACGTGTACCTGACCTGCGGCGTCAGCTACGACAGCGACCTGGTCCTAGTCGAATCGGTGTCCCGTGAAGTGATGGAAGGCGTTCTGGACAACAGCCCTCACGGGGTGAAGGAGTACGGGTCTTATTTCGCCTTCGACAGCTTCGGCGAGTCCAATGTCGACTTCTGGCTGTTCTTGCAGGCGAAGGACCGGCTCGCCAGCTTCGAGTTGCGCTCCGAGGTCATCAACGAGCTGCACCGTCGCTTCGCCGAAGAAGGCATCGTGATCAACTACCCGGTGCGCAGCCTCCAGTTTCCCGACGAAGTCGCAGCACAAGCGGAGGGTCGCACGCCCAGGACGCCCCCCGCGATCATCCGGCACCGCCCCCCGTCCGCCGACACTCCCGACTTCGACGCTCCGGGAGGGGATGGCCCAGACGCTCCCGGCTGAGCGCCGTTCGCAGACCTGAACGGCTGGCCGGCGTCCCGACCGATCGTATCCGGCGCGTGCCGTCTAAGCCTCGTTGGCCAGATCGGCCAACCTGCTCTCCTGCACGCTCGCCCAGTAGACCGCCCAATCCTCACGGGTCTCGCGCTCGGTTTTTCCTGAGGCGTAGGCCGGGGATACCAGCGGCAGCGCCCGCTCCACGTTCAGCAGCACGTAGGACCGCGCCGGCAGCTGTACCTGGTGCACGCCCCGGGTTCCGGTATGGAAGGCCTCGTGCATCTCATCGAACAGCGCCTCTCCCTTCTCGACGATGCTCACCGTTCCCTTGAACCGATATCCCTTGCGGGAGTAGACGTCTACCACGTTCAGCTCCAGCGCTGGGTTGTGCCGCAGGTTGGCCATCGTCGTGGGAGACGCCAGGTCGGCGAATACCAGGTGGTCGTCGTCCCATACTGCCGTCGTGCCCTTGGGCGACAGGTTCGGCGAGCCGTCGGGGCAGACGGTGGCGATGAACCCGAACCGCTGCTGCCGGACTACCCGCTTCATATCATCATTCAATATGCCCATGTGTGCTTCCTCGACAGGTCTGTGCCGAGACCCGTAACTGAATCAAGTTTAGCCGGGATGAGTCATCCTCAGAACCACACCGACGCCCGCTCCGCGATCATGATGGCCGTGGCGTTGGTGTTGGCCCGGACCACGTTGGGCGCCACAGAAAGGTCAACCACCCGCAGTCCCTCGACGCCACGCACGCGGCAGTACTGGTCCACCACGGCCATTGGATCGCCGTCGGGGCCCATGCGGGCGGAGCCGCAGGTGTGGAAGGTGGTGCTGATGTTCTCGTGCAGCCACGCGTCCAGCGCATCGTCCGACTCCAGATCGGCCTCCGTGGGCTCCGCCAGCCCGCTGACGAGCGAACGGAACTGTTCATGCTCCAGCAGCCCGGCGCAGAGGCGGATACCCTCGCGCATCCTCCGCACATCGGCCTCGTCCTCAAGGTAGCGGTAGTCGATCCGCGGCCCTTCCTTGGGATCGGTCGAAGCCAACGTCAGCTCGCCCGCGCTCTCTGCCAGTTCCAGTATCACCGTAAAGTGCAGCGTCTTCCCGTTGCGCATCCTGCTGGCCCCGGCGATGGGGTCGCCTCCACCCTCACCACTGTAAGACGTCAGCGTAATCTGCATGTCGTTGCGCAGGTCCGACCCCTCGCCTGTGTAGCGTAGCCCGGTCTGTATGCGCGGCACGTCCTCCGACAAGGCCACGCCCTCCCGCGGCTCGACGTCCACCAACGCCATTGGATGGTCGCGCAGGTTCTTGCCCACCCCTGGCGAGTCCAGCACCACTGGAACTCCCATCTCCCGCAGGTGATCCGCCGGCCCGACTCCCGACAGCAGGAGAAGCTGCGGCGACGCCAGTCCCCCGGCGCACAGCGCGATCTCTTCTCCCTCGACGGTGAACACCTCGCCGCCGCTCTCCACCTCAACACCCACGGCGCGATTGCCGTCGAACACCACCTGCCTCGCCGACACTCCGCCGCGCACCGTCAGGTTGAGGCGGTGGCGCACCGGATTCAGGTACGAAAGCGCCGCGCTCATGCGGATGTAGTTGGGGTTGTTCATCGGCACCGCTCCCGTGCCGGTGGTCTCGGGGTTGTTCATGTCAGGGTCGTAGGGGTATCCAGCATCCAGCGTCGACTGGTGGAATGCCTCGTACACCGGCAGCCACTCCTGCCTCGGCACCCGACGCACCGGGATCGGCCCTTCCGAGCCGTGGAAGTCGTCGCGCACGTCCATGTCGGTTTCCAGCTTGCGGAAGAAGGGCAGGACGTTGACATAGCTCCACTCGGTGTTGCCAGCCTCGGCCCACGAGTCGTAGTCCTCGGGCAGCCCGCGCAGGAACACCTGCCCGTTGACCGAGCCGGAGCCGCCGATGACCTTGCCCCGCGCGATGTCCATGGGCCGCGACGACTGGGCGCTGCCGGTGGCCTGGTACTTCCAGTTGAAGGGCGAATCCAGCTCCGACGCGCCGTTGTTGTAGCCGTACTTGATCTCGTCAGGCAGCAGCTCGAAGTCGGGATAGTCCGGCCCTGCCTCCAGCAGCAGCACTGAACGGTTCGGGTCCTCCGAAAGCCGGGCGGCCAGCGTGCATCCCGCCGACCCGCCGCCGACTATGACCACGTCATACTTCATGGCTCCCTCCGCCATCAGGACTATGGGTTCAGCCTCTAAACCGTCGCGCCCATATTATGGCTGAGGCGAAGGATTGGCAAACACCACGCCTCTGACAACGACGTAGACTCTCTACGGAAGTGCAGGCCTTGTGATGTGCGACAATCGACGATGTATAGGGAAGGCGCAAGCAACGGAGGTGACGACAATGCAACCGAAGGAAATGACAGCGCAGGAATTGGGAGCCACCTTCATTGCGTTGGCGGACAGGCTGGAAGCAGAATCACAATATTTCTCTTTCATCGGGCAAATGGCTGATCATCTCGCAAGTCAACAAATTGTCGAGATTGGTGAGGAGGCTATCCCTTTAATCCTGAGTCGGCCTGAGCAGCAGGGCGGTCCATGGTATCGCGCCCTGGAATGCATCACTGGCGTACCCTCCACAGGGGGCATAACCGTCTTGAAAGCGGAGTGAGGATATATGGTTGACACGGTGGCAGTGAACGCCGCGTGGCTGCAATGGGGCATGTAACGAGGCATCCAGTGGTAACCTTATGCACCGAGCCTTGGAGGAGATATTTCCCAAACTGGCCGGATTATCTGCTTACAGTTTATTCGTCAAGTTGGCCCTAACTTCCATAGGTACATCCAAAGCCATATTAACGCCCTTCGATGTGGCCTCTTTCTTTGTGGGTTGCCAGAAAGATTCGTCCGTAAACATTTTGAGAAACTGAACCCCGTCCCATTTGAGTTGCCTCAGCCAATAATAATCGGTCCTCATCGTACCAACTTTATAGACGGAGATATAACCGGCTTCTAGAGAACAACCGGCAGTGGAAATAGTAAATCCTATTGTTGAGGTTAGGAACGAGGGAAGTCTTCATTGGAAGCTCGTCTTTTTCGTGTGCCTCCATTGCCTCCAGAATTTCTCTAGCAACGTCAGGATCGTTCTTCAATTTGGCTCCTCCCATCTGATGAACACTCATGCAAGGAATCCTCTGGACAAGGCCGTTGTGGCCTGAATTTTTGCTTGACGGAGCGGCAAAGGGGAGGTGAGAACGGCGGTCTGGGGCTTGCCAGCTGGCTTTCGCCCCCTTGGGATTCATCCCCGACTGGGCTGTTGGAGGCTTGGTGAGTCCCTGAGACCGGCGTTTTCCTAGTTTCTTTGTGGCTCGCGGAGAATCCATGCTGAGCCTCATTGGAAGCGCGATGGAAAGGGAATTGAGCACCGGTATTGACGTCTTTTTGAGTGCCTTGCGTAAAGCAGGACCCTCAACAGATTCTGTCAGTGACGATCAGCCTCCAGAATTTGAGTCATTCCAAGAAGAGGAAGAGGTTGAAGAATTGGACGAGGTTACCTTGATTGAAGAGCGCCTGGCGGCTGACCCGCCCGGTATCGAAACGGACGGCCTTGTGATACATTGCGTCCAACCTGAAAGGAACGTCAGGAGGATGTTATGAAAGGCCGAGTTGTTGCCTGTGTCGAATACGGCAAGCCCTTCGAGATCCAGGAATACGATGTCCCCGAACCCGCTCCCGGCGCGGTGCTGCTGCGGATGACCCAGGCGGGCATCTGCGGCTCCGACCTGCACGTATGGCGTGGCGACCAGGTCAACGTGCCGCTGCCGCCCACCGGTCGCGCCATGGGCCACGAGGGTACCGGCGTCGTCGAGGTCCTGGGCGATGGTGTCACCACCGATTCGGCGGGCGCTCCAATTCAGAAGGGCGACCGGGTGGTGTACGCAGCGGTGTTCCCCTGCTACAGCTGCCACCAGTGCCTGCAGGGCAACACCAACTGGTGCATGAACCGCAACTATCCCGCCGCGGGTACCTGGCCCTACTTCACTGGCACCTACGCCGACTTCCTGTACCTGCCGCCGCGGCACCCCTTCTTCCGCGTGCCCGACGAGCTGGACGACGACCTCCTTGGTCCAGTCAACTGCGCCATGGGCACCGTCACCACCGGCCTCATCCGCGCCGGGGCCGGCGAGGGCGACTACGTGGTGATCCAGGGAGCGGGCGGCCTCGGCGTTCACGCCACGGCAATGGCCAAAGAGATGGGCGCAGACCGGGTCATCGTGCTGGACCGGCTGGAGAACCGGCTGGAGCTGGCCGAGGCCTTCGGTGCCGATCACACCATCAACATCGAGGAGTTCAACACTCCTGAGACCCGCGTCAGCCGCGTCAGGGAGATGACCGACGGTCGCGGCGCCGACGTGGTAATGGAACTGGTTGGCAGCGCCCAGTTGCTGGCCGAGGGCATCGACATGCTGGGCAACGGGGGCACGTTCGTGGAGATAGGCGACATCGTGCGGGGGCGCGAGGTGTCCATCGACCCGTCGAAGCTGCTGCAGGGCAAGAACATCATGGGCTCGCTGATGTACAAGCCCGAGCTGCTGCCGCGTTTGCTGAACTTCCTGGTGCGTAAGAAGGACGTCCTGCCCTTCGAGCGCATCGTGTCGCACAAGTTCCCGCTGGGGGAGGTCAATGAGGCGTTCCCGCAGTGCGAGTGGGACCAGCGCCAGCCGGAGATCACGCGAGCGATGCTGGTGCCGTAGGGTTTCAAACCAGCGTTTAGCAGCCCTATACTGGAAGAGTAATGATCCGTAGCTTCAGGGATAGGGACACGGAACGCTTACGTAATCGGGAGCCAGTTAGACGTTTTCAGGGGATTGCGGAGCAAGCGGTTCGTCGTTTTCAGGTCTTCGATGATGCGACATCGCTTTTGGAACTCCGCGCTACAAGAGGCAACCGCTTGGAACGGCTCTCTGGCTCCCGGCAAGGCGAGTACAGTATTCGGATCAATCTACAATGGAGAATCTGCTTTCGCTGGATAGATGGCGCTCCGCACGACGTTGAGATAGTGGACTACCACGATTGAGGATCTTGCTATGCCGCCCAAGAACGGAATGAGGCCCATCCATCCCGGTGAGATACTGTCCGAGGAGTTGGAAGCCTTGGAATTGTCTGCCGAGGAACTGGACGAACTGTTGGCGGTTCCTGCCGGGACGGTAGCTGAAATTGTGGGACGGAAGCGAGGAATTGATGTGGAATTTGCATTGCGTCTTTCCCGCTATCTCGGTGCGGGCGAGAGGCTCTGGATGAATCTGCAGGTATCCTACGACCTAAAGATGGCGGAGCAAAAGGTTGGAGTCCGGATCAAGAAGCAGGTAAGGCCGAGAGCGGACCTTCCAGAATTTTTGGAAGGATGGGATGTTGATTAGGTGGCTGTCCTTATTCGGAAAGTCCTTTTGTTCGGAAACAGACTGGCCTCGGAATCATTCCGAGGCCAGTCTGTTTCGAGACGATAGTTCCCGTATGCTAGAATGCCACTGAAAGACCAGACAGCGAGGATTGACGCATGAAATTTGGCCTGATGTATGAGATCCAGATTCCCGAACCCCATCACCCCGGCATTGAGGCGGAGCGTTACAAGCAGGTGCTGGCGCAGGTGGACCTGGCCGACGAGGTCGGCTTCGAGTACTTCTGGACGGTGGAGCACCACTTCCTGCGGGAATTCTCCCACTGCTCCGCTCCCGAGGTGCTGTACGGCGCCATCTCCCAGCGCACCAAGCGCATCCGCATCGGCCACGCCGTGGCCCTGCTGCCATCGCAGTACAACCACCCGGTCCGCGTCGCCGAACGCGCCGCCGTGCTGGATATCCTGAGCGACGGCCGGATGGAGCTGGGCACCGGGCGATCCACCACGCTGATCGAGATGGACGGCTTCGAGGTCGACCCGGCGCAGACGCAGGCCCAGTGGAACGAGGCAGTCCGCATGATCCCCAAGATGTGGACGGAGGATCCCTTCTCGCACCAGGGCGAGTTTTTCAACATCCCGGAGCGGTCGGTCATCCCCAAGCCAGTGCAGCAGCCGCACCCGCCGATGTGGGTGGCCTGCAGCCAGCCCGAGAGTTTCCGCCGCGCCGGTGAGCAGGGTCTGGGCGTGCTGTGCTTCAATCTCGGCGGATATGCCCAGATGGAAGAGCGCGTCGCCGCCTATCGCGAGGCCGTCAAGAATGCCGACCCCGTCGGCTCCTTCGTCAACGACCAGGTGGCCGCCCTTTGTATCGTCCACTGCGGCGAGGACGGCGAGGAGACCCGCCGAGTAGCCGGACCGGAGGGGGCCTGGTTCGTGCAGATGGCCGAGAACCTGTACGCTCCGTGGGCCGGACGCGAGGTGCCGGACAGCTACAAGTTTGCCGTCGACGCCGTACAGACGGAGCGCGTTGACAAGACCGCGCAGGACCACATCGACTCCGGCGCTTTCGCCATGGGCACGCCCGACGAGGTCATCGAGGTGATGAAGAAGTACCAGGAGGCCGGCGTCGACCAGGTCCTGTGCTTCGTCCAGCCGGGCAACCTGTCCCACACCCGGATCATGGACTCCATCAAGCTGATGGGCAAGCACGTTATCCCCTACTTCAAGTAGAGATGCCTGCCAGGAACTGACGGCAGTAGGGGCGCAAAGCTGTGCGCCCCTACGCTTTTAACCGGTCCGGACAGGGTTAGCCTGAGGTGATGGTCAGGCTAGTCGGAGGAAGGGAGTTTGCGCGGCTCCTGGAGCTCCATCTTGGCTTCGCAGCACTCGATTTCGCCGTCGCCGCTCTTGGTGCACAGCACACTGCTGCCGCAGGTCTCGCAGGTGTATCGCTTTCCCAACTGATTCGCCATCGCTGCTTCCCCTACTTCAACTGCATCGGCTGCCCGCAGCAGCCCACGTTGCCGTTGCCACCCTTGGTAACGATGAATTCCGCGTTGCACTGGGTGCAGACATAGCGTTTGCCGGTCTGATTAGCCAATTGTCGCACTCCCTATAGCTGAATTATTGCGGACAATTGTAGTCCGCCCTTTTCGCTGTTTCAACTTGTCGGCCAGCGTCGTCTACTGGGGTTGGAAACGCACGAGGAAGGTGGCCTCTCCCAGCGGAATGCCATCGAACAGGATGGCGGCAGAGTGCTGGCCCGGGGCCTGGACGGGAATGCGGAAGGTCTTGATCCACCGCTGGAAGAGGATACCCTCGTCCCAGTCCACCCGTTGGGCCGGTGGCGTTTCGAGGGGAACGCCCGGGGTTTTCAGCGCCACGAACAGTCGATGCTCACCCGGCAGGGCCCCGCCGATGCAGAAGGCGAGGTTCACGTCGACTTCAGCCACCACCGGTCCGGATTCTCCGCCGGGTGGCGGCTCGGGCAGGTCCACGAGGTCCACGATGTTGTTCAGGTTAAGTTCGCCGTCTTCACCCTCCGAAGTGCTTTTGCAGAACAGGGCGTACTTCAGGTAGGGGTCGTCAAAGCCACTAGTCAACCGGGCCCTCCGGTAAGTATCGAATTGAAACACTTGATTCTATCACGGGCTTCGACGTCGGCGCAGTCCGGACTGCCGCAGTATAATTCGATCACCAGCTGGAATACGGAGGGAAAGAAGATGCCGATAAGCAGAGAGCGGTTCGAGTCTGGCATGACCACTAGGGAATACATCGACCAGATCAAGGTCAACAAGGACCCCTTCGTGGAAATCTACGACGCCGTAAAGGTGCCGCAGGACGCCGCCGAATGGGTTGACGGACTGAGCAGTCCCATGAACCTGGCGGTGTTCACCGCCGACTGGTGCGGCGACGCTGTCAGCACAACCCCGGTAATCCTGCGGTTCGCCGACAGCAGCGCCAACGTCAACCTGCAGGTGTTCAACCGCGACGACGACGTTTCCCTCGCCGATACGTTCCTGCCGGAGCACCGCGCCGGGACCGTACCCATCTTCGTTGTGCTGGACGACGAGATGAACGAGGTGGCGCGGTTCATCGAGACGGCCAACGGTCTGGTGCCGCAGATTGACGCAATGGACGATGAGATCAATCGCGACACGGAGGGACTGGAGGAAGCAGCGCAGCGGCAGGCGCGCCGTGGTCGGCGCATGGCGCACCGCGTGTCTCACGCGCAGGATTGGGCCGATGTCATCCTGCAGGAGTTCCGTGACGTGGTGAACGCGGGCATGAAGTTGGGGCAGGGCGAGCGCCCGGCTGTCGGCGGCACCAAGTGGCCGCCTGAGGACTAGGCCGAACGATTGTTGTGACCGCTCACCTGAGTCGGACTCTGTTCAGCCGCTGAGGTCCACTACACGCGCACCTGCGGCGTCGGAGAACATCTCGGCGGTCGAGGGGTGGCAGGTGAAGACGAGGACCTGGTTGGTCTCCGAGAGCCGGGCGAAGGATTCGGCGGCGAGACGGGCGCGTTTTGGGTCGAAGTTGACCAGCGCCTCGTCGACCACCACGGGCAGTGGCTCGGCGTGTTCGCCGAACTCGCGGATGAGTCCGAACCGCAGGGCCAGGTAGAGCTGCTCACGGGTGCCTCGGCTCAGTTCCTCGGGCCGCTTGCTGGCCCCGGTGGCGTCGGTCACCGTTACGGTCTGCTCGCCGATGGGGGCGAAGAGACGCTGGTACCTGCCACCGGTCACGTCGGCGAAGAACTCCTGGGCGTGACGGATGACGCCGGGCTGCCGCTCCTGCTCGAACTTGTGCCGCGTCCGGTCCAGCAGCGCCTCGGCGATGGTCAGGCGTGACCACTCGCGAGCGTGCTCTTGAAGCTGCTCATCGAGGGTGCTGCGGCGAATGCGCAATGCCGACGATTCCTCCTCGCTGGTGAGTTGTGCCAGCTCGGTGTCGATGCCACCGCGCTCTTCACGCAGGGCGTTGCGACGGGCATCCAGGTCGGCGAAAATCTCCGACAATCGGTCGGAATCATCGGCGAGTTGGTTGGGGTCTGCTGACGCCAGGGCATCTCGAAACGCGTCGAACCGCTCGCCGGGGCCGCTGAGGCGTTCCAGGCTGCGGCGATGCTCGTCGCGCTGTCGTTCCAGTTCCAGCCGTTCGCTGCACAGTCTTGCCAGGCGTCGCAATTCTTCGGCGTCGTCCGTTCCACCGGCAGTCAGCAGCTCGGTGCGTTCCTTTTGGGCGGTCTGGACACGTTGCTCCCGGAGTTCGAGCTGTTGGCGAGTGTCCTCCGCCTGTTCCCTGGCGCGCTCCCGGTCGGAGTACAAGCCCTGGGTCTGGTCCAGCCGCCGTATGAGTTCGTCCGCTGCCGGGGCCAGTTGCTGCGGGTCGCCTTCGTCCAACGGCAGCCCATGGCGGGCGGCCAAGGGTTGCAACACGCCCCAGAACTCGTCGATGTCGTCCTCAATAGCGGACACCCGGCGACGGTTGTCCCGCACCTGTTCCAGCTTTACGCGAGCGGTCTCGACCCGGCCGGCGAATTCGATGACCGTGTCGGGCGTAAAGGCGCCGGGAAGGCCATGCTGCTCCAGCCACCCTCGCCATGTTGCATTGGCCTCTCCGCATGAATCCCTGGACGCCCTCAGGGCCCGGGCCGAGGTATCCACCCGCTGTTCCTGCGACCGGAGATGGCGTTCCGCCTCGGCGAGTTTCTCGCGGGCGTCTGTCCATGCTGAAAGGGTGACTTGCGCGGCCTCCAGCCGTTCCTCGGCGTTGTCCAGGGTCGCGGAGGATGGGTCGCCTCCGACGGCGAGGGTCGACGCCGCGTCGACCAGGAGGCGCCACGTCGCATCCGCGGACTCCTTCGCCTGTTCCGCGCGCCTGGCCACTGGCGCAGCCATCGGATTGGCAGCCGGGGCCGGGGCGGACCGCCCGCGAAGGCTTATGTAGGCAGCTACAGCCAGCAGGACGATGCCGGCCGCGAGGCCCAACACCGTCGCCGTGCCGCCGACGAAGAACCCGCCCACCAACAGAGCGATGCCTATTGCCGCAATCAACAGGGGCACCAGCCACGAGGACGGAGGGTTCGATTGGGGCGGCCGCTCCTGCTCGGTCTCCGTAGAGTCCAGCATGTACTGAAGGTCCTCGTGGCTGCGGCGGGCGCGCTCGTACTCGTCGAGGCGACCGCGGGCGGCACGGAGGGCGGCTCGCTGCTGACCCAGCGCCGTGGCGTTGAGCGGGGGCGGGTCGGCTGGCACACGGTCGCGGGCTTCGGCCACGGCGGTTTCGCAATCCACCTGCGTCCGCCGTTCCTGCTCCAGGCGTTGTTCGGCCCTTCGGACCGTATCCTGCCGCGCCGCGAGGGTCTCCTTGCCCTGCTCCACCTCCTGCCGGAAGGCCAGAGAGGCATCGAATTCCTGGAGCCTGCTTTCGTCCCAGTCGGGCCCCAGGTCACGCAGGCGCCCCTGCAGCTCAGACGCCAGGGCGCCCAGCTCGGCCCTTCGTTCCGGCAGGTGCTTCACCGCCGAGTCGAACCGGTTGCGGTCGCGCCTTATGCCCTCGATGCTGGTCGCGTCATACAGCAGGTCTTCTCCGGGTATTGCTGCCCCGGAGGACTCATCCAGGATACGCAGCTGGGCGGCGACCTCATCCCGCGCGTCGGCGGCCTGGCGAATCTGCGCCTCGAGGTTTTCCAGCCTGAGCACCGCGTCTTCGGGAAAGTGCTCGAATAGTGGCAGGTCCTGTAGCTTTGCCTCGCAGTCGGACAGGGTCAGCCAATCGTCCCAAGCGTCCAGCAGCTTCTGGATTTCGACTCGTCTGGAGGCCAGGCTTGCAAGCTCGCCGTCGGCTGCCTCCAGTTCGGTCCCCACCTCAGCCCGGCGAGCCGTGAGAGTCCCGTAGCGGCCCGCGTTTCCTTCGATATTGCGCAGCTGTGCGTCCACGGCTTGCAATTCTTTGAGCAGCGTGGGCACCTTCTGGACGTTGCCACGGCTGAGGTAGATCTGGCCCTTCCGGTCGCTCAGCGATCTCGTCAGGGCGGGCAGTCCGGGTGCGCCCTGCCCGGCGCTGTAGATTGCACCGCTGGAATCGTTGAGCGAACCGGCGGCCTGCAGCTCGTCGAGGCTGAAGGCGAAGACGTTGCGGAACAGGTCGGGCGTGGCGCTGCCCGTCAGCCGCTGCATTAGCGCTTCGGCGTTGGACGCTGGACCGGCGGCGGTGGTGATGGCCATTCCGCCTCGTGCCCCGGCGTACCGCTCCACACCGTAGACGGTCCCGCTGCTGTCCGATACGGAGATTCGTCCGCCGTGCCGCCCGCCCGCCAACGGAGGGTAATGCCTTCTGAATTGGGTGGGGAAGCCGAACAGGACGGCCCGGATGAAGGCCAGCGTGGTGCTCTTGCCCGCCTCGTTGGGACCCAGAAACACGGTTACCGGCCCGGTGAGCGGGCCCAACGTATGCTGGTGGAAGTGCCCGAAGCCGTCGAGGTAAAGCTCCTCTATCCTCACCCTTCGTCCTCTTCACCCACCAGCGTCGCCAGGCACTCTTCCTCCGCGGAAGCCAGCAGTTCGCGCAGGTCGTCGTCCGACGGCAGTGCGGAGTTGCCAAGGAACGGGCTCGCATTTGAGTTTACATAAAGCGGGCGCAGCAACTCCCTCAACTCGGCCAGAGCCGCCGGGTCTTCCCGCAGGTCGATACCGAGGCGGGCCAGGTCGCCGGCGAAGTCCTCCCGCTGAGCCACCTGCTCACGGTCTACCGGGGAGGCGGTGTCGGCCCGAATGCGCTCACACCACAGCCAGGCGTGTGCTCCGGCGTACCGCTCGTTGACCCGCTCCCGCAGTTCCTCGACGGTGTCGCCTCGCTGCAGGGTGCGGTGGAGCGGCCCGCGACCGGAGAGCGTCAGTCGGAACACCACGGAACGCCCGTCCGAGGTCTCGGCGCAGGAGGCTACGGCGTACCCCACGGTATCCAGCAGATCCTGCTCCGTTTCCAGGTCAGCGATGTTGACCGTCAGTGTTTCCCAACGCACCACGTCGACCGGGCGGAAGTCCAGGCTGACATCCCCGAAGTCGTCGACTTCGACCAGGTACACGCCGCGCGCGCCGGTCTCCCGGGGATTGCGGCCCTGCGGGTTGCCGGGGTACACCACCGTTGGCCGTTCCTGACGCAGCACCTGCCGGGTGTGTACGTGGCCCAGCGCCCAGTAGTCGAGGCCTGTCTCGGCCAGGTCGGCCACCGAGCACGCGGCATATGAGTCGTGGTCGGGGTTGCCGCCGACGTTGGCGTGAAGCATGCCTATGCCGAAGCCGATGCCCTCCGCTGCCTCCGCGAACAGCGGCGACAGGTTTTCTCGCATATCCCGCCGCGGGTAGCTTATTCCGTAAACCGCGGCCCGCTCCGGTTTTCCCGGGAAAACCGGAGCGGCAGTCACCTCCGGACCGAAGCGGACACAGCCGGGTGGCAGCGACAGGCGAGCTTCCCAGCCGTCCAGCGGGTCGTGGTTGCCGTGGCAGACGAAGGAGCGGACGCCGGCGGCTTCAAGGCGGTTGAGGCCGTCTGCGAACTTCAACTGCGCGCGCAGACTCCGATCTGCCCCGTCGTAGATGTCGCCGGCCACCAGCAGAGCGTCCACCTGCTCCCGCAGGCAGAGGCTGACGATATTGTCGTAGGCGTCGAACGTGCCGCGATGCAGGGTTTCGGCAACGTAGACGGGGGCCTCGTTGCGAATGCCGCGAAAAGGGCTGTCCAGGTGGAGATCGGCGGCGTGAACAAACCTCAATCGAGACATCTACGCCACCGCCTTCGCACTTCTACTACTGGGCCTGTAATGGGAAAGAACGCGCTCTCTAGGGATCGTCGTCGCGCCATTCGAAGCTCAGGTTGGTGTAGCGGACGAACACGCCGCCGCCCGGGGCGCCCAGGGGGCCATTGGCGGCCAGGATGGCGATGGTGTACTGGTCGCCGGGGTTGGGGTTGTTGGCGACCTCGACTCGCTGTGGGCGGTTGAATCCCTCGACAGTACCGCGCTCCCGGTTGCACTCGCCGTTGATCCAGATTTCACCGTAGTCGTCCACGCAGGTCTCGAACAGCAGTCGGGTGCGACGGGCATCGCGTCCGGCCACCGTTTCCGGGATGGTGATGTTGATGCGATACCAGACGAAGGAGAGCCCTGTAACGTAGTCGCCGCCGAACCTCGCCCATGCGCTGGTGTCGGCGCACACTTCCCACGACGAATCGTCGTAGTCCGCCAGCCGGCACGGGCTGCCTTCAAGTCGCTCCGAAAGACCATAATTCTCTGCGCCCGGGATGTATCCCTCGGCGTATTTCCACTGGCCCTTGACTGCTGCCTGACCCTCGGTGCTGTTGATGTCGATAGGGAATCGCGGCATATTTCCTCCCCAATTTGACGGAATCAACCATTGGCGCGACCGCTCGTCCCGACGCTTCCGCGGGACGAATCGCCGTTTAGCGCATCCTGCCTAGACGCCGGTGATCTTGATGCTGGCGTGGGTCTTGTAGATGCGGTTGATGTTCACCAGCATCGGCGTTATCTGCTCGACGTACTTGGCGTTGGCCAGCGCGCCGCCATCGACGCCGCGCAGGCTGCGAATCTTGTCGGCCAGGCCCATGACCAGCTTCTTGGCGTCGGCGTGGTCCGAGCAGACCACCACGTCGCCTTCCATGTCCACCTGCGGGTCCATCAGCTCCTCGGCGCTGACGTTTTGAAAGGCGGCCACGACCTGTGCGCCCGGAAGTATCTCCTGGGCCTCCTGGGCGGCGGAACCCGCTTCCACCTCCACTGCCCGTGCGCCCTTGCCGCGCTCGAAGGCCATGGGGGCGATGACGCTGACCACGATCTTGCCTTCCAGGGATGGGGCAAGCTCTTCCAGAACGGGACGCTGTCCCTCGTAGGGGAAGGCCAGGAACACGATGTCGCCGGTGGCGGCGGCTCCGGCGTTATCGGTGCCGGAGATTCTGGCGCCCGGAGCGCCCTCGACCATCTCCGCCGCTGCGGCTGCGCCGCGCTCCGTGCTGCGGGAGCCGATCATTACCGACTCACCGGCCAGCGCCAGCCTTAGCGCAAGCCCCTTGCCCTCGGGCCCTGTTCCACCCAGAATCGAAAGCATCGCCCCTCCTGTGTCCTGCTCCTGAACTGTCGTGGATACTATACAACACGCATACGCCGCTCCGTAACGGCCAAATGTCACTGGCGAGCTGACGCTGGTTGCCCGTTGCGAAGTTCAAGGCCGACCACTGGCACGGACCGGAAATCGAACTTGCCCCCCGCTGCCCTTTTACCGACTCATCGAGGTTTCTATCAGGCTGGTTCGAAGGCCGACGCCCCTTTTTCCGCGCATGTAGCAGATCCTTTAGGAATCATAGGCGCTCTTTTCGGCAAAGTGGGCACGCTCTCAAGTCTTGTCTGAATCAAGATTCGAGGATGCGCAGGATTGGTGCCCCATCAGAAAAATCTCTAAGTCTATTGAATCACAGTTCAGACAACTGCTCTGCAATATCCTCTGCCGACCTGACATCCACCCCTTGCCATAAACTGATTAACTACGTACAATTGTTCTAGCATCGCTTGTTAGTCCAGTTGCCTTGACATCGTCAGGTAATCTAGCGGAAAGTCCGTCTCAATTAGAGGCACATTTGATACTAGCTTTACAAAACTGTACACGCCTACGTGAGAGAGGCCGTTCATCATCCCTTGCCAAGAACGGTGACGCCCCCCTGACATCGTTGGTGCCATGTTTCAATTTCTTCCACAATCGCTATAGACCCCTTACCCTGGCGGCGAGCCTCCGTCTACGCATAGGGACTGTACGAAATATTGCTGAATGTCATACACATGAGCAAAATGCTAACTGAACCTTGGCTTCCGGCTGTTTGCGTCTTTGGTGGTCTGTTCGGGCCGTTAGCCTCTGCATTCAACCGGCCGACTTCCCTCTCGCCTGACGGCCTCCCATGCTTTGGGAATCCGCCTTGTGTTGCCGTAGCTGCTCGGTGATAATGTCGGCACCTTTCTGAGACAGCAGGTCTCATTCCAACCACACCCGGAGGTATCCTGCCGATGGTTGACCTCAGACGGGCGGCCGCGATTGTGGGCGTCCACGAACACGTGACCCGCTACGCTCCTGACAAGAGCGAGCTCCAGATACAGGGCGAGAGCATCATCAAGGCGCTGGAAGACGCCGGACTGTCGAAGAACGACGTCGACGGCCTGTTCACAGCGTCGATGTCGGTTCGCAACAGCGGCCTGAACCTCGCCGACTACCTGAACATGTACCCCAAGCATGTCGACAACACCACCGTGGGCGGCGGCTCTTTCGAGTTCCACCTGGCCCACGCGCTGAACGCCATCCACGCCGGGCGTATCAACGTCGCCGTCATCACCTACGCGACGCTGGCCCGCTCTGGCGGCGTGTCTGTGGGCACTGGCGGCGTCGGTCGCTTCGGCCACCCGCGCCTCGACCCTTCGCCCGACAGCTTCGAGGAGCTGTACGGCCTGACAACCGTCGGCCTCTACGCCATGATTGCCAACCGGCACATGCATCAGTTCGGCACCACCCCGGAGCAGCTGGCCGAGATCGCCGTGGCAGTGCGGCATCACGCCTCGATGAACCCGGAGGCCCTGTTCCGCGACGAGATTACCGTCGAGGACGTGATGCGCTCCCGGGTCATCTCTTCGCCGCTGCACATCAACGACTGCTGCGTTATCACCGACGGCGGTGGCGCGGTGGTCGTCGCTTCGCCCGAGGTGGCGCGGAACTGCAAGCACACCCCCGTATGGGTGCTGGGCACCGGCGAGGCAGTGGCACATCAAGGCGCGGGCAAGCGGGACCTGATCTACATCGCCGCCAAGCAGAGCCACGAGCCCGCCTTCGCCGGTTCAGGCGTCACCCACGACGACATCGACATGGCGATGATATACGATTCCTTCACCATCACCGTGCTGGAGACGCTGGAGGACCTCGGGTTCTGCGAGAAGGGCGAGGGTGGCCAGTTCGTCAGCAACGGCGCTCTGAAGATCGGCGGCAAGCTGCCCATCAATACCGATGGCGGCGGGCTGTCGTCCAACCACCCGGGGATGCGCGGCATATTCCTGCTGATGGAAGCGACACGACAGCTTCGCCACCAGTTCGAGGGCACACCACGCCAGGTGCCCGACTGCAAGATTGCCCTGTGCCACGGCACCGGTGGCGCGCTGGGATCCCGCCACAGCGGTGGCACCGTCATACTGGGGAGGGACTAGTCATGCCCGAATGGAACAAGCCGCTGCCCACCGTGGTCGGAGAGACCCGCGCCTACTGGGACGCCTGCCGCCAAGGCCGTCTGCTTATCCAGCACTGCGACAAGTGCGACGAGTACCAGTTTTACCCCCGGGGCATCTGCTCCCACTGCTGGTCGGAAAACCCGAATTGGGTGCAGTCCAGTGGAAAGGGCACCGTCTGGACCTATACGGTCACTTATCAGAACCGCACCACCGGCTTCGACCAGGGTCCCTATGTGCTGGCGCTGGTTGAGCTGGAAGAGGGGGTGCGGATGTTCACCAACATCGTGGAGTGCAACCCCGCCGACGTAACCATCGGCATGCCCGTTGAGGTCACCTTCGAGCGCGCCACCGACCAGATAAGCGTGCCCTACTTCAAACCGGCGTCGTAGATTTAAACGGACTTACAGTCCCAGAAGTTAGAGTCCGTTCGTGGTGAGCTTGTCGAACCATGAGCGGACTTTCGAAATCATAGGGCTTCTGGCGGCGACGCAAACGTCCTAGTCGCGGTCCCCCTCGTCCTGCGGTTGAACGTGTTGCGCCAGTTCGCGGATGGTCTCGGTGAAGGTCCGGTCCCTGTCCCTCGTCTCGGGAAATTCCTCACCGAGGGGGGTGCTTCCGATGAGCCGGTACATCTCGGCCACGCCCTCAAACAGGTCGGACGTCATTCCAAGGTTGTCGAAGGTGTCCCGGATTTCCTCCATCTCGCTGACCCAACGGCGGGCGCGGGGTGGCACTGTGGGAATGCCCCGTTCCATCCGTTGCAGCACGGCCTGCTGCCCCGACTCAAACTCTGCCAGGAGGGGCTCGGTCAGGCCCATAAGCTCGGCGGCGATGAGCAGTTGGCTGTACAGTGCCGAGGTACCCTTCGTCATGGCCGCATAGCACATCTTTATGCCAGAGGCCTGACCCACATCGCCGTCCAGCTTCAGCACGGTCAGCCCCAGGTCGCCGAGTTGCTCGAACTGCGAGGCATACTCGCCTGAGGTGTAGAAGTGGGGGCTGTAACCCGCTCGGGGAGGGCCGCCGATTATCGAGACGTCCACGAACCGCCCTCCGGCGTCCGAGATGACCGGCTCGAGTTCCCGCGCCAGCCGGGGGGAAATGGCGTTGCATTCAGCAAACAGGGTATCGGCGGAGCCCGTGGCCCTGAGTGCATCGGCCACCTCCCGGCAAAGGCCGGGCACGGCAGCCGATACGGTCATGGACATAACCAGGTCCGACTGCTCGACCAGTTCCTCCATCGTGGGAACGTCCCGTATGCCGGCCTTTTCGGCCAGGGCCCGTGTCCGGTCGCTGCGCCCTGCCAAGCAGGTGACCACGTCAAGTTCGTGTTCCCTCAATCGCTGCCCGACGGCATGGCCCATATCCCCGGGACTCAAAATGGCTACGGTGCTCAGGTCCATTAAAAGTTTCTCTCCACAAAGAAATTCGCCGCAGCAATATTATCACCGGGACTATAGATAGTCTGGGGAGGGCGACTTAATCCGTAAAGCAAGGGGCCGGCGTAGAGCAAGGGGCCGGTCGTGGACCGACGGGCCCAGCATGAATGTCAGTCGAGATAGGGAAGAACACGGCCAAGGCGGAAGTGAAAATGGCTAAACAGCAGTTTGAGGCTGCTCTTACTCCGCGCCGAACCGCAGCTCGTCGCACATCTCCTGGTCGGACTCGGCCAGCTCCGGCTGGTCGTTGAAGTGGTAGACCAACGCGCGCTGGCCGTAGTAGAGGCCGTTGGTGGGGGCCAGCTCGATGGCGCGCGTCAGGTCGACAATGGCGCTCTCGAGTTGCCCGACCTCGTACCAGGCGCAGCCCCGGTTGTACCAGGCCTCGACCAGCTCGGGTTCCATTTCGATGGCCGTCGTGTAGTCCTGAATGGCCCGGTGGTACACGCCGTTCCTGCCGTACCGGCTGCCCCGTTCCAGGAAGCCCGCGGCATCCGTTGGCTCCTCCTCCTGCCTGCGTTGAAAGACCATCCTGCCTCGCCTGCGTTGAAACTGGGGCGCCCACATTCCCGAAGGGACGTCGCGTTCCCTGTGATAGATTATTATGGCGCTGGGATGCAATCAACCCACAGCCAGATGGAGGAGTGGACTCCATGCCCTACCTGACACTGCCCGGAGTTGACCTGTGGTATGAGGACACCGGCGGCTCCGGCGTTCCCGTCGTGCTGCTTCACGCCGCGTCCGGCACCGCCGAATGCTGGGTATACCAGTGGCCCGCCTTCACCGCCGCCGGTTACCGGTGCATCGCCTACGACCGCCGCACTTGGGGCCGTACGCGCTCGACAGACCCGGAGCAACAGCCGGGTTACGTTGGCGACGACCTGCACGCGCTGCTGGAGAGCCTGTCCCTCGACCGCGTCCACCTGGTTGGCACGGCGGCGGGCGGCATTCCGGCGCTGGACTACGCCCTCAGCCACCCGGAACGAGTGCGCAGCCTGGTGGTGGCCAATACCATCGGCGGCGTACAGGACGAGAGCTACCTCCAAGTCCAGCAACGCCTGCGCCCGCCGGAAATCCAGGACCTGCCCGTTGAGCTACGGGAGCTTGGCCCATCCTACCGTGGCACCGACCCCGAAGGAGCGGCCCGCTGGCTGGAAATCGAGGTGGCGAGCCGCCCGGGTGGCGCGGTTCCCGCCCAGCCGCTCCGTGAGCCCATAACCTACGCTCGCCTGGCCACGATGCAGATACCGGCGCTTGTGGTTGCGGGTGAGGCCGACCTGTTGTCGCCGCCGGTCCTGATGCGAATGCTGGCGGCCGGTATCCCGACGTCGCGCTACGTGTCCCTGCCCGAGGTCGGCCACGCTGGATTCTGGGAGCGTCCGCAAGTCTGGAACGGAATCGTCCTTGAGTTCATCGGCCAGCACTAGCCAAGATTCCGCCTGCCTTCAACCAGCCCCTGTTACCACCGGCCCCTGTTTGCAGATGAAAGAGGAGGCACAGGGCTCCTCTTCGATAGTGTTGGTGAGTGCTGCCCTACATCACCGAGCGTACGAGGCCGCCGTCGACCAGTATCGTCGTGCCGGTGATATAGGTGGAACGGTCCGAGGCCAGGAAGGCAACGAGGTTGGCCAGCTCCACCGGCTCACCGACCCGTCCCAGGGCGGTGTCGGCGGCCCGCATGGCAAGCGCCTCGTCCACGCTGATGCCCAACTCGTTGGCGCGCGAGGTGACGTTGGAGAGCATCCGGTCGCTGAGGATGGAGCCGGGGCAAACGTTGTTGACCAGGATGCCGTCGCGGCCCACCTCGTCGGCCAGGCTCTTGGAGTAGGCCACCACGCCCATCCTGGTCGCGCCGGACAGCGCCAGGTTGGGGATGGGGTTGTAGACCGTGCTGGCGAGGATGTTGATGATGCGGCCGCCGCCGCGTTCCCGCAGGTGGGGGATGCCCTCGCGGCACATCCGGCCGAAGAAGATGAGCGACCGCTGTACCGCCGTTTCCCACTGGTCTTCCGTGGCAGTGGCAGAGCGGCCCAGGGGCGGCCCGCCGGAGTTGTTTACCAGGATGTCAATGCCGCCGAACTGCTCCAGTGTCGACGAGATTAGGCCGTTGATACTGTCCAGCCGGTCCAGGTCGGCGGCATAGGCCATCACCTCTGCGCCGGTCGATTCCCGTATCTCACTGGCCGCCTGCTCCAGGTCGGCCGCGGTGCGGCTGCAGATGGCGACCTTCGCGCCCTCCTCGGCCAGTACCTGGGCGCAGGCGCGGCCCAGTCCCTTGCTGGCCCCACCGATGATTGCAACCTTGCCATTAAGCCCCAAGTCCATTGCAACGTCCTTGTCGCGCTCCAGCTTTCGAGCGCAGTCTTCTCTTAATCGCGCCGATTATACCAGTGTGCTCCCTTGACTGTGACATATCCGGGACATATCCCGGTTGACCGCGTGTCTGTGCTGTTCTAACCTTGCCCCAGAACTTTGAGGCTCACGCCTGCCTTGCCCGCGCGAATTGGCGGCGCTGTTGGTGAAAAATTGGTGCAACCCCTCGAGCTGGCCCAGATAGTGGAAATAGAACGCCAGGCGGTGGAGCTGGCCCGCGGAGCCGGAGAAATCCTCGCCGGGCACTTCGGTCGCCGCATCGAGGTTGAGTTCAAGGATGACAAGCAGCGCGACCCGGTCACTGCCGCCGACAAGTCAACACAGGCGTACCTGTCCACCGAAATCAACCGCCTATTTCCCGACCACGGCATCCTCGGAGAGGAGGCCACCGAGGAGGAAAAGCAGTCCGAGGAACCAGCCGCCGACACTCTGTGGGTTCTGGACCCTCTGGACGGCACCACCAACTTCCTGAACGGACTGCCGGTGTTTGCCTCTTCCATCGGCGTTATCCATAGGGGTTGGCCCGTGGCTGCGGCCCTGTACGTGCCGTGGCCCACCGACGGCGGCGGCTTCGTGTTGCACTGCCGCAAGGGCGGCGGCTGCAGGATATCTCCACTGACAGGAGAGGGCGAAGCCGACAGCGAGCCGGTGCAGGTGCTGGAGACCGAGCAGCCCATACCCAACAGGCTGATAGGGTTGCCGGGCTACTTCGGAGTCGCCAACCGCTTCACCGGCGGGTTGGCCGACAAGGCTGGAGAGCTGCGCACCACGGGCAGCATCGCCTACGAGCTGGCGATGACCGCCCGCGGCGTGATGCAGTACGGCATCTTCGGTGCGCCGCGAATGTGGGATATGGCCGGCGGCACACTGGCGGTGCAGGAAGCGGGCGGTACTGTGATGACCCGCTTCAAGGGCGAGCGCCAGTGGCATCCCATCGAGAGTTTCGTGCCCACATGGGACGAGAAGACTCCCACCATGAAGGAACTGCGCTCCTGGGTGGCCCCGTTGGTAGCCGGCAACCAGCACCTCGCCCCTCTCATCGCCAACAACGTCCGCCGCCGCTTCAGCCTACGCACCAAGCTGCGGCCCGTCGTGCGGGCGCTGCGGGGCAAGAAGCGAGCGAGGTAGCGGGGCAGCGAGGTAGAGAGAGTAACCTTGCTACCGCCCCAAGGCGTTGACAGGCACCAGCGTTTCCGATAGCGGGTCGATTCCCAGCCCTAGTATCTCCAGTGTAGTTGCCCCTACCAACGGCATGGTATCGTCAGGAGCGAACATGACCGGGACGGTCTTTTCTCGGTCGTCAATTCGCACCCGGGTTTCTCCTAATTGGTACTCGACTATTCTGTTGTCCGCCAGTTCAAATTGCCGGGTTTCTTCTCGCTCTATCCCCAGTTCATCCAGCAAACTCTCCGGAATAGACGAGTAACTTGATCCAGTGTCCACCAGCGCGTCAACTTTGGCATATTGCTCACTGAATCGGTCTGCGACCTGTATCGTTACATAAAACGTTCCCATGTTCGTTCCTAGGCGCTGTCGGGCTCCCAGCCCCAGGGGCGCGGGCCCCAGGCGGCCTCGAAAACCTGTCCCTTTTTGACCGACATTACAGGGGTCACTGCGCGGTCGGACTTGCGCGAGTCGCCGATTACGTCGTAGACCACCCAGTCGCCGCTCTGGATGTCCAGCACCGACAGATCGGCCTGCTTGCCCGGGTGCAGGGTGCCGATGCGGTCCTCCACGCCGACGGCCCTGGCCGGGTTCTCGGTGCACATCGTAACCACCTGGTCGAAGGTGAAGCCCAGGGCGAGGAAGCGGGTCATCATCTCGGTCATGCTGTGCACGGTGCGGGCGCGACCGGGAACGGTCAGGTCGGTGCTGATGCAGTGGGGCAGGACGCCCTGGTCGATCACACGCTCGCCCACGTTGAAGGCGAAGTTCATACGGCCATGGGCCGTGTCGAGCCACACTCCACGCTCGTGCGCCTCCCGGGCTTCGGGCACCAGCTTGCCGTCCGCGTCCAGCACGCCGCCGGGGTTGGCGGTGAAGTAGTGGGTGACGATGTCGCCTTCCTCCAGGATGGGCAGCAGTTCGCGGATGACGTTGGCGTCGAATCGCTTCTCGGTGTCGCCGATATGCACCATCAAGGGGACACCGGCCTCCTTGGCGGCGCGCTTCGCCATGCGAGGCATCTCCATGCCCATGATCTCCAGGGCCGGCGAGACCATCCGCGCCTTGACGCCGTAGATGATGCCCTTGTGATCGTTGATGGTCTCAACCGTGTGGTCAAGGTCGATGCTGGACGGGCTGAAGATGTCGGGCGTGGTGGCCAGACCGGTGCGGCAGATGTGCAGGAAGCAGATGATCTCGGTGTCCGTGTTGGGCAGGATGTGCCGAGGGAACCCTCCGAAGGTGTCGCAGCCGGAGCTTCCGGCGTCGACCATCGTGGTGACTCCGGCCCTCACACCGCCTATGTTGGGGTCGACACCGTTGGAGTTCACCCCGGCGAACACGTGCGTATGCAGGTCGATAAGGCCCGGCGTCACCACCTTGCCCTTGACTTCCACCACTTGCGATGCTTCGGAGGCGTCTATGTCTGGCGCGATGCGGGCAATCTTGCCGTCTTCGATGGCCACGTCGTTGACGCCGTGGATTCCCTGGGACGGATCTACCACCGTACCGCCTTTGATCAGCAGGTCGTACATAGCAACTGCCTCCTGGCTGTCGTTGTGTTTTTCAGCACGCAGGGGCGCACAATTGTGCGCCCCTGAAGTCCGGTTGCGTCGCCTGATTAGGTGTTGAACATTTCCCCGATGGAATGGCCCTTGTGAATGCGAAAGATCGCTTCACCCAAGAGCGGGGCGACAGGCAGCACGGTGAACTTTCCGTTGCGCTTATCAGGACCGATGGGTATGGTGTCGGTTACCACGATTTCCTTGAACGCGCTCTGGGCCATAGTCTGCGGAGCGTTCCTTGATAGTACGGGATGGGAGGCGCAACAGTAGACCTCCTTCACGCCATGGTCCAACAGGGCCTGGGCAGCGTTGGCCACCGTTCCGCCAGTGTCAATTTCATCGTCGAAGGTGAGGGCGACCATGCCCTCCACATCTCCGATGACGTTCATCAGCTCGCTCTTGCCGCTGTTGTCGGTCCGGCGCTTCTCGATAATCGCGAGGGGAGCCGACAGCTTCTCGGCTACGTCGCGAGCCTTTTTGCTGATGCCGATGTCCACCGCCACCACAACCAGGTCGTCAATGCCCTTGTCGGCGAAGTACTTAGTCAGGATAGGCACGGCCGTCAGCTCGTCAACCGGCATGTTGAAGAAGCCTTGTACCTGCGCCGCATGCAGGTCGATGGTCAGCACACGGTCGGCGCCGGCAGCAGTGAGCAGATCGGCGACCAGCCTGGCCGTGATTGGCACCCTGGGCTGGTCCTTCTTGTCCGTTCTCCCGTAGCCGTAGTAGGGCATCACGGCGGTGATGCGCCCGGCCGACGCCCGCTTGCAGGCGTCGATCATGATCAGCAGTTCCATCAGGTTGTCGTTGACAGGGGCGCAGGTGGGTTGAATGATGAAGACGTCCCTCTGGCGGACGTTTTCCAGGATGCGGACGAATGTGTTGTCGTTGGCGAACTTGAAGGCTTCGGCCTGTCCCACCGGGATGCCCAGGTATTCGCAAACGGACTGGGTCAGTTCAGGATGGGCGTTGCCGGAGAACACCACCAGCTCATCGTGAATACTGACCATTCGTGTCCTCCTGGAAAGCGGTGATAGAGGCGGCCAATCACCATGTTTGGCCCCGAGGTCTGCCTGCTGGAAGGTATCAAAAAGAGCCTTCCGACGCCGACGGATTATAGCACAGCGCTGTCCACAGCGGGGCCCTTTTCGTGCGTGGAACGGCCTTTCGACCTGTGGCTATGCTATTATATGCGAGCTCAGTTCAGCGGTCTTTTACGCTTCTTTTTGCCACGAGGAGGGAAGGTTTGGAGGTTCTGCTCAGCTCCCCACGGGGATTCTGCGCCGGGGTGGTCCGGGCAATCGACGTGGTGGATGTTTGTCTGCGGCGTTACGGTCCGCCCGTCTATGTGAAGCACCAGATCGTCCACAACCCCTACGTGGTCAACGACCTCGAGGCGCGCGGAGCAATTACCGTTGAGGAAGTGGACGAGGTGCCCGAAGGTTCGCTCGTTGTCTTTTCCGCCCACGGGTCGCCGCCCGAGGATTTTGAGAAGGCCAAGGCCCGCAACCTTCGGGTCATCGACGCCGTCTGCCCGCTCGTTACCCGCGTCCACAACGAGGCGAAGAAGTACAGCCGCGAAGGTCGGCGGGTATTGCTGGTGGGCCACCGTGGCCACCAGGAAGTGCGCGGGACCATGGGGCAGGTGGATATGACCCTCGTGGACGACAACGCGCCGGAGGAGCTGCCGAACTGGGGCGATGACGAGGAAATCGCCGTCCTGACCCAGACCACCCTCTCCGTTCGTGACACGGCCCACGCCATTAATGCCATCCAGGACCGGTTCCCGCAGGCTGTCGTTCGCAACGACATCTGCTATGCCACCACCAACCGGCAGGAAGCGGTGACCAAGATGGCCGTCAGCGTGGACCTGGTGCTGGTCATCGGTGCGCAGAACAGTTCCAACTGCAACCGCCTTCGGGAAGTCGCCGCTGCCCAGGGCGTTCCGGCGTACCTCATCAACGGTCCCGAGGAAATCGATCCCGAATGGCTTCGAGGCAAGGAAAAGGTGGGCATAACCTCGGGCGCCTCCACTCCGGAGGTGCTTGTGGAGAGCGTGATTGAGGCCCTTGCGCCCGAACGGGTGACCATGCTGACCGGCGTTGAGGAAGACGTCTCCTTCACCATGCCCCGGGAACTTCGCTAGTCATGGCCCGGCCCCTGCGGGCCGACCGGCCGGGTCACTGATGCAAGCGGACGGCGACCAAAAGGAGGCCCCGGAGCCCTCCCCGGAGCCTTCAGGGGAGCCTTCGGACCGCGTTGAGTCCATCCGTCGCCGAGTGCTGTCCATTCCGGCGGTGGTGTCGCTGTTGGTTGCGGGCGGCTTCCTGGTATTCCTGGTAACCCGGTTCGACATTGACCTCGCGGTGACCTGGGAGAAGGTACGCGGGGCGAACCCCTGGCTCCTCGTTGCAGCGTTTGCCGTCCACTACACCACTTTCTTCTTTCGCGGCGCACGCTGGCGGATGCTTCTGGAACACGCAGCGGACGCTTCCGGAGAGGGAGAGCCCGTCCCCGGTGTCCTGTTCTGCACCCGTGCTGTGCTGCTGGGATGGTTCGTCAACTCCATCGGCTGGCTGCGACTGGGTGACGCCTTCCGGGCCTACCTGTACCGGGAGGAATATGGCGCGCCATTTTCCGGCGCTATTGGGACGGTGCTGGCCGAAAGGGTGCTGGACGTGTTCCTGGTTGCCCTGATGCTACTGGTTGTGGCCCCTTTCCTGGTCGGAGGGGGCGACGACGACCAAGCCTGGGTGGTGCTCACAGCCATTGCGGGAATTTTGGTTCTGCTTCTGATACTGGGGCTGGCAGCCATGGTGCTGGCTCGGGAGCGCCTCTTGCGATGGTTTCCTGATTGGCTGGCGTCCCGTTATCAGCGGTTCCACACCGGTACCATTGGCGGATTTCGCCGTCTGCCACAGACCACGCTCTTGGGACTGCTTGGCTGGGCAGCTGAGATGGGACGGATGTACCTTGTCGCCATGGCCCTGGGATTCGATTTGAGCATCGCCATGGTGGTGCTTCTGACAATGGCCAACTCGCTGCTCTCGCTGGTGCCGACGCCCGGCGGAATTGGCGCCGTGGAGTCGGGTGTGGCCGGACTGGCCGTGCGAATCGCGGCCCTCGCCAAGGAAGCGGCCACCGCCCTCATACTTGTCGACCGCTTCATCACATACATCAGCGTGATTGTCGTGGGAGCGATCGTTTTCGCCGCGAGTCCGCTATTGCGCCGGCGTCCTTCTTTGCTATCAAAGCCGCTCCCGGAAGTTACGGAAGGAGAGTAGCCCTCCTGATGCTGTACACCGCCAGCTTCTACGAACCGAAGCACTGGGTGGGTGCACGTTACCGCATATCGCGGGCTCACCCCAGGGGACGAAAGACCGAATGGGAGGTGCAGCCAGCGTTATACCCTTCCCGACCACTCCTGACCGAGTATCGGCAAGGGAACTTTGGCTTTGCCGAGCTGGATATCCGCTATCGTGATGAGCTGGACGATACATACGAAAGGGACAGCTCGTTTCGTGCCTTTCTGGATGCACTACCCACCGGCGGGGACTTCACGCTGCTCTGCTTCGAGCCTGAAGGTGAGCCTTGCCACCGCCGTTCCGCCGCAGCGTGGCTCCTGGAGCGCGTGCCGGGCCTTCAGCTGGGGCGGCAGCGGTGAACGCAGCTACCACTCGCTTCGGACCGGGCGTTCCATCAGTTCGGTCGCGGCTTCACGGGGTGAGAGGTCCTCGTAAAGGATGCGGTAGGTGGTCTCGGTTATAGGCATTTCGACATTCAGGCGTACGGCCAACTTCAGGGCGGCTTCAGTGGCATTCACTCCCTCGGCCACGTTGTCCATAGATTCGCGTATTTCCGACCAGGAGCGGCCGAGCGCCAACTGTTCGCCGACGTATCGGTTGCGGCTGAGGCGGCTGGCGCAGGTTGCTATGACGTCGCCCAGCCCGGCCAGCCCGGCGAAGGTCAGCGGCAGTGCTCCGGCAGCGACGCCAAGGCGGGCGATCTCGGCCAGGCCCCTGGTGACGAACGCTGCCTTGGCGTTGTCGCCGAAATCCAGTCCGTCGCAGATGCCAGCTCCCAGCGCAACGATGTTTTTCAGGGCGCCACCCAACTCGACCCCTATTACGTCACCGCTGGTGTACACCCGGAACCTGCTGGAAAGCAGCGCTGCTTGCGCCCGCTCCGCCGCCTCCTGCTTCGCTCCGGCGATCACGGTGGAAGCAGGCTTACCCTGCAGGATCTCCTTGGCCAGATTTGGACCGGATAGCGCGCAGATTCCTTTGTGCAGATTTGGTGGCAGTTCCTCGAGGAGTGCCTCGCTCATTCGCAGGCCGGAGGGCAGCTCCAGTCCCTTGGAGGCGCTGACAACGACCGCATCGGAGTTCAGATGCGGCGCAATGCGCCGGGCGTTCTCCCGCAGATGGTGAGATGGCACTGCGATGACAGCCAGTGATGCATTTCGTAGCGAACTGGCGGCGTCCCCTGAAACGCGTAACGGAGTCGGAAACTTCTCTCCGGGAAGGAATCGGCTATTCTCGCGAGCCGATTCAAGCCGGTCTCGTTCCGCTTCGTCGCGGGCGAGCAGCGTGACAGGGCGCCCCTCGCTGGCCAGAACCAGGGCCAGCGTGGTCCCCCAAGTTGTAGCGCCGACTACGACAGTTCCCTCTGGCACGGAAGTCCCCGCTTCGACACGAAGTACAACACAAGGTCTTGATGCGGTAGTGGACCCAGACTCCCGGGTGACTCCGGAGTTATTCGACGGGAGCGGCCGGGGCTCCTATCCTGCGCTCTTTACCCTGCATCAGGCGTTGAATGTTGTCGCGATGCTGCCAGATTATCATTACCGCGGCAACCCCGGCGAAGATCATGTAGGTCTGCGAATACCATCCGGCCAACGTCACCAGCGCGATGAGGGACACGGCTCCGGCCACCACGCCAATAATTGAACCCAGGGAGATGTAGCGGCTCCCCAGGGCGGTGGCCGCCCATATAACCGTCGCCACAACCGCGGGCACTGGGGCCATCATCGAGAGTCCCCCAAGGGCCGTCAGGATGCCACGGCCGCCCCGGAATCCGAGGAAGACCGGCCAGTTGTGCCCCACCAGTGCAGCCAGGGCGGCGCCTACTTCCGCACCGCTGGCGCCGGTGGCCTCTTTCGCCATCACCACTGCCAACACACCCTTGCCCACGTCAAGGGCGAACACGACCGCCGCCATCTTGCCGCCACCGGTCCGCAACACGTTGGCCATGCCGGTGCGCCCGCTGCCGTACTGCCGGACGTCCGTTCCCAGCCGCCACCGGAGAAGCATGTATCCCCACGAGAGCGAGCCGACCAGGTAGGCAAGGGCAATAACAACCACGTACTGCACTCCGGATGATTGTTCCGGGAGGAACAGGAACGCCCCAGCAATAGCCGCTGCCAGAAGGGGGATCGCGGCGCCCTGTATTAGCAGCGTCGGCGGAAGGTGTCTCATAGCCTTCTAAAGACCAGCCGTAGGTGAGTCCGGTCGAAGCGGAATGCTTCGCGGATGCGGTTTTCCAGATAGCGCTTGTAAGTGTAGTGTATCAGCCTTGGGTCGTTGACCGTAAACAGGAAAGTTGGCGGGTTTATGCCGACTTGCCTCACGCGATTGATACGCGCCCGCTGTCCCCGGTTCCGCTTCACCAACGGTGGGCTGTGCTCCGACATCGCGTCGGCCAGCATGAACTGCAAGTCGCGGCTGGTGACCAGGCGGCGCCGCTCGTCCCAAAGGTCGGTTGCGGTATCCATGAGGCCGCCGACGCCCTGAAGATGAAGCGCCGAGGTGAAGCACACTGGAACATATGACATAAAGTGCAGGCGTTCGCGGACCAACGCTTCGGCCTCCGCACGGGCGTAACGCCCCTGCTCGTCTCGCAGGTCCCACTTGTTCACGACCACGATTACGCCCCGCCCCATCTCCCACGCCAAGCCCGCGATGTGAGTGTCCTGCGCTGTTGCCAGCTCGGATGCGTCGAGCACGATCAGGGTGATGTCGCTGCGGTCGACCGCCCCCACGGCGCGGATGACGCTGTACTTCTCGATGCCCCGTTCCACCTGTCCCGGGCGGCGCATTCCGGCCGTATCCACAACTACCACTTCACGGCCCCGGTACGAAAACTGTGTGTCCAGGGCGTCTCGGGTGGTGCCCGCCACCGGGCTTACGATGGAACGCTCCTGCCCCAGGATTGCGTTGAGCAGCGCCGACTTGCCCACGTTGGTGCGTCCAACAATGGCCAGGTTCAGTTCCGCCTGAGGAGGCAGGTCTTCCAGGGACTCGGGAAATTCTTCGAATTCATCATCGTCGAAGTCGTCGTCGACCGGCCCTGCGGGCGCACCGGGAAGGTGGTCCAGCACCCTCTCCATAAGTTCGTAAATCCCGTAATTGTGATAGGCGCTGATGGGAGTGGGGTCGCCCATGCCAAGTTGATAGAACTCCGGAGTGTTCAATTCCCGAGCGTCGTTGTCTACCTTGTTGATTGCCAGCACGACGGGCTTCTCGGTGGTGCGCAAGCGCGAAGCCGCGATTGAGTCCGAAGGGGTAACTCCATCTGCGACGTCGGCCATCATGATGATGACATCGGCGTCGTTCATTGCCATTTCGGCCTGTTCCTGCACCCTGGAACGGATCTCGCCTTCAGGGGCGGACTCCAGTCCCCCGGTGTCCAGCAAGATGAATCGCCGTCCCTCCCAGTCGGTGTCAGCCATGAGCCGGTCGCGGGTGGTGCCGGCCACGTCGGATACAATGGCGTGTCTCCATCCGACTATTCGGTTGAAGAGTGACGACTTGCCCACGTTGGGGCGTCCCACGATGGCTACAATTGGAAGAGGCATAAATGCAATCCGTCCGATATCTCCCGCGAAAGAGATGTTCTCCATCCGAGAGGAGAGAGAATCGTAAGTACGAATGTATGCGGTATCACCAGAATCTCAGCGCGCATACTGGCACTCAGCGGCCGCTGAGCAGGAACTCTATTACCGCCTTCTGGGCGTGCAGCCGATTGTGTGCCTGCGGATAGGCCACTGACTGTGGATGCTCCAGCATTCCGGGCGGCACCTCCTCACCGTAGTGAGCGGGCATATCGTGCATGAACAGCGCGCCTGGACGGGCCTTGGCCATCAGCGCCGGGTCTACGGTGTAACCGGCGAACTCCTGACGTCGCTGCTCGGCTTCGCCTTCCTGCCCCATGCTGGCCCACACGTCGGTATACACCACGTCGGCAGTACCCACAGCTTCTGACGGTGAGCGCAGGGCCTTCACATCGCCCGAACCACGTTCCTTGGCGGCTGCCACCGACTTAGCGTCCAACTCGTAGCCGGCGGGGGAAGCGCAGTTGAAGTTCATGCCCACCGCCGGGAGAGCCAGGCATAAGCTTCGCGCCACGTTGTTACCGTCGCCTATGTACGCGAGGGTCAGATCGTCAAGATTCCCCTTGTGCTCGTGGACAGTGAGCAGGTCGGCCATAATCTGGCAGGGGTGTTCCCAGTCCGACAGGGCGTTTATGACCGGCACGGACGAGTATTCTGCCAGCTGCTGCAGATCCTCGTGGCGGAACACGCGAGCCACTATGCAGTCGACGTATCCAGACAGCACCCGGGCCACGTCCGATACGGGTTCCCTGACACCCAGCCCCACTTCCTCCCCACCCATGTATACGGAATACCCACCCAGCTGAGCCACTCCGACCTGGAAGCTGACCTTGGTGCGAAGGGAAGGCTTTTCGAAAAGCAACGCCACGGTCTTACCGACCAGCGGGGCACCGTAGCCGGTCCGCTTTCGCCCCGCAGCCAACTCGACCAGCCGACGCGTTTCCTCCGGTGACAGATCGGTAACTGAAATGAAATCGCGTTTATTTGACATAGCTACGTTCCACTCTGAAATGTTAACTGAATACGTATTGCCGTTCAAGCAAACGTTGATCGTAGCGGGCAGCAGCCTGCACTTCATGGTGGCTTGTAGTCGGCAATCTTGAATTCGGTTGACTAATAGCCCCGACAGTTATTAACATATAGCTGGTTTCCTTCAATGTTGCTGGATAATTGATAACAATTACGTAGCGGGAATTGTTGATATGCTGGCGCTCGAAAGCAGCATGCAGGGGACTATGCCTCTGATGCACGACGTCCCCGAATTTCGCGACCTTTCCTATCCGGCTTACCGAGCCGAACTGCGCGCCCTTAGGGTCCATCTCCTGTCGCTGCAAGAGGATGTAATCTCTGAGGGCAAGCGAATCGCCATTGTCCTGGAAGGTCGGGACGCGGCGGGGAAGGGAAGGCTATCCTCGGGCATCACCCATTACCTGAATCCCAGGTACTCTAGGATAGTTGCCCAGGGAACCCCCACGCCCCAGGCCATGCGAAACTGGCTTGGCCGGCATTACAAGGTGATGCCCGGTGAGGGGGAGATCGTCGTCTTTGATCGTTCCTGGTATTCCCGCGCCATGATTCAGCCAGCAATGGGTTACTGCACCATGAGGCAGTACCATTACTTCATGAATCGCGTCAACGATTGGGAAAGGGCGCTGGTGGACGAAGGAATTGATGTGATAAAGATATACCTCTCCGTGTCCCAGGAAGCACAGGACTTCAGATTCAAACTTCGAATCACCAGCGACCTGCAATACTGGAAATACTCCGCCAATGATCGCATGGCCGCGGAACGCTGGAACCTCCTCACCTACTTCAAAGAGCGAATGTTCGCAGTCACTTCGACGGATTACGCTCCTTGGACTATAATAGACTCGGACAATAAGCAACGGGCCCTGCTGAATGCGATTCACTGCACTCTTCAGCGATTCGGATATGAGGAAAGCGGCCTGATACATCCGTCATTACAGGAGTCCGCCGAGGAATCGACCGAGTCCCAGGACCTGATGGTTGATGGCGTATTGTTCACCGGATTGAACAGAGAACAGGTGGCTATATTGGATCGGATACGGATACATGAATAGAGATGAGTTGCCACAGATGGCGGCCGCCGGGGGCTTGGTACTTTCCGGCGGCCAAGCGTTGTTAATCCGCAAGCATCAACTGTGGGACCTTCCGAAAGGCAAGCTGCACGAAAACGAGTCACCGCAAGAATGCGTTGTCAGGGAAATCGCCGAGGAAACGGGACTGGACCCTGACCTCCTATCCATAAGGGCCCCGCTCTGTAAATCCAGCTATGTTTCCTACTATGCCATTGGCCCCGTCGGCAAGACTGTGGAATGGTTCATACTCGACTATGCCGGAAGCACATCGACCCCGCTGATGCCTGAACTGAGCGAAGACATCGACCTGTGCCAGTGGGTGAAGACGGACAGCCTGCTTGACAACATGATGGACGCCCGGCTTTATCTGGCCCCCGTATGGTTCGCCATTGAGGATGCCCTCTACCCCTCTCCGGCCCGTTGACCGCGATTCCCACGCTGGCCCGCTTTCCCTGCATCGCCGCTCATCTGCTATGATAGTACATCGGCATCCGATGGACTTTTCGTTTATTCATCAGAGCAAGGATTGAGCCATGCCGGGTCCAGACCTGAAGGCCGGAATTCGAGGACGGGTGGAGACAGTGGTGAACGAGACTAATGTTGCTCCTCATGTCCCCAAATTCAGTACACCTTCCATGATTCAGCTGATGGAACAGGCATCTATGGCCAGCGTGGTGGATCACCTGTTGGCGGGCGAGACCACGGTAGGCTTCGAAGTAAACGTACGACACCTGGCCCCCGCTGACATCGGCGATACCATCACCGCTTCCGCAGAGCTCACCGAGGTGGACCGGAACCGCCTCACCTTTCGCGTTGAGGCGCACCACGGCGAACGGAAGATAGGTGAAGGCACCCACCGTCGTGCCGTCATTCAAATGCCTTCCTAGCCGCCATCAAAATTCCCCGTCTCTTGCCCGTGTGCTAAAATCCGCTCTATCCTCTGACAAGTAACGTTGTCCTGGAGCGGCGAATATGGCCAACATGGAACACGTGCAAATGGTGAGGCGGGGACGAGATGTGGTTGCCCGCTGGCGTGAAGCCAACCCAAACGAGTTACTCGATCTGAACGCGGCCTACATGAGCTACGTTCGAGCTCCTCAGGTCAACATCAGCGGCGCCGAGTTGCGTAACGCCGATCTGATGGGAGCGGTATTGCGGCGGGCAAACCTCTCAGGCTGTTTCCTCAACCCCTGCCACCTCTACCACGCCGACCTTCGGGAGTCTGACCTCAGCAACGCCCTGTTCAATGGCTCAAATATGCGTGGGGCAGACCTCCGCGGCGCTAACCTCACTGGAGCTGACCTGGACCGCGTCATCCTGTCCGATGCAGACCTGTCCGGAGCAAATCTGACCAACGCCAATCTGCAACGCTCGAGCCTCGTTGGTGCAAAATTGAAAGGCACGAATCTGGAGGGAGCCAACTTCGCCGGTGCCTCGCTGGTTCGGTCCGACCTCAGCGATGCCCTTCTGACAAGCGCCGACCTGTTCCAGACGCAAATCTGGAATTGCGACGTGAGCGGGGCTGACTTCACCGGGGCGGCCTTCGGATACACCGTATTGCAGGATTGCGACCTTCGCGCCACCCTCGGACTGGGCCAGGCACGCCATGACGCCCCCAGTTCCATTGGCGTGGATACAATCTATCGATCCAACGGCCAAATACCTCCGGCCTTCCTTGACGGGGTTGGCATTCCATCGTCGGTGGCCGCGCTACAGGAAGTTGTCGCCTCCGCTTCCACGGAACTCTCAGAGTGTTACATTGCCTGCCGCGACGACGACGAAGAGTTTGCCCGGCAGCTCAGTGAGGGCCTGAACGCGCGCGGTGTCAGAAGTTGGGTGTTCTCATTGCACGTCAGGGGCAGCGCACTGGTATCGCGTCTCAGCTCCTCCGATCAGGAAGAGATAGAACGCTGGCTGCGCAACTATGACAAGCTTGTTGTCGTTGCATCGTCCCGTGCCCTGGACACGGAGGCGATCCTCAACGACATAACGGCAGCACGCGACAAGCAGCAGGCTGCCGACCGCTGGCTGCTCTACTTCGCTTCCCCCGACGACGGTTTAATGCGCCCCAGCAGTCGAGCCGCCCGAACAATGGCGGCGGAGAACGTCATCTTTGATCTGCGCCCCGGCGATCCCGCGACCTACGAAGCTGAGCTGGCCAAGCTGGCCGAAGCCCTGCTACAGGACCAGCCCGCCAGCGCAGGTGTGCCAGTGGTTGATTTCCAGCTTTAGCCGCCGCAATCTCCTGCCAAAGAGGAAAGGGCGGGCCGTCCAGGCCCGCCCTTTCTTCCGTTCAGGGCCTCGAGGTCTAGCGTCCTATGAAGTCGAACTGCTCGAATTGGCCGTGGACTATGGGGTCGGGGTCCAGTCCCAGCCACCGGTCGAGGATGGTGGCATAGGTGGAGCGGAAGTCGGTAGTGTAAGCCATGTCACCCTCCGACAGGTCCGCCTCCCGAAGCGACGGATACTGACCGAAGAGACCGCCCTGCACCGCACCGCCGAATACGAACGCCACACCGCCTGAGCCGTGGTCGCAGCCGGTCCCGTTGTCGCGCACACGCCGCCCGAACTCGGACCACACCAGCACCAGCGTGTCCTCCCAGAGCCCCTGCTCCTTTAGGTCTTCCGTGAAGTCGGCGATGGCAGTGGAGGCGTCTTGCCAGAGCTTGCCATGGGCGCGCAACTCATCGCTGTGGGTGTCGAAGCTGCCGTGCTGCGCGTACAGTATGCGGGTACCCAGTCCAGCGCTCATCACCTGCGAGGCGTTTCGCAGGCTCTGGGAGACCGGCGTGTCGGCATACTCGACGCTGGAGGAATATCGCTCCGGTGCCGTGCGCAGGATATCAGCACCCAGCAGGGCCTGTGCGCCGTTCTCGCTCAATGCTTGGGCAACGACATCCCGGGCGCCGGCCGGACCGTACATTCGCCCAAGGGCGTCGATGGCATGGTGGCGCACGTTTTCGTCATCGATGTCAGGGAGCAGTCCGTATGTTTCCAGATTGCCAACGGAGGCCACGGGAACACCCTTGCCCACCAGTGCCCGGGGCAGACCGCGTCCGAAGTTGACTCCCGTCAATACGTTCTCGCCCTTGGCATCAAGGTTGCGAATTGCGGCGCCCAGCCAGCCTTCCGTGCCAATGGTATCCGGCTCGGCGGTGTACCAGATGTCTCGCGACCGGAAGTGCGAGCGATTGGGCTGCGGATAGCCAATGCCATTTATCACGGCCAGCTCGCCGCGGTCCCAGAGTTCCTTGACTGCGGGCATGTTGGGATTGAAGCCGTAGTCGTCATTGATGGGAAGCACGTCCTGCTGGGCGATGCTGATGCCTGGGCGATAGTCATAGTACAGACCATTGCTGTAGGGCACGATGGTATTCAGCGCGTCGTTACCGCCATTGAGCTCGATCACTACCAGTGAGCGTTCCTTCTTGGTGGATACCATTGTCCTGCTCCTGCCGGTTTGTGTCAGTAACTGCCTGCCATTCCCTCGAAAACGAGAATGACGGATGTCGGTTCCTTAGTCGATCCTTTGATAAATCTGCAGCCTGTGCCGGTTGGTCTCGGTGACGTACAGACGTCCCTGGCTGTCCAGCTTGACCGAAACGGGGCACCAAAAGTATTTTTCGATGTGTGACGATTCCTCGTGGGGGTCGTCGATGAAGTAGTCGATTTCCATATCCAGGTCTGCGGTCGCGCGAGCGGCAGCCTCTTCGCGGTTGATGCTCAGGAAGTTGGCCGCCCACTCCGAGATGGTGCCCTCGCCGCGAAGCAACTGCACGAAGTTTCCTTCGGCATCCAGCACCTGCACTCGCTCGTTGCCCCAGTCGGCGACGTAAATGTAGCCTTCGCTGTCCACCGCGACCGAAGCGGGGCGGGTGAACTGTCCCTCTCCGCGACCTGAAGAACCGAAGGCTGCCAGGAACCTGCCCTCCGTCGAATACTTCTTCACGGCGTCGTTGCCGAAGTCGGCGACGTATACGTTGTTCTCGGAGTCGCAAGCCACGCCCCAAGGCAGGCTGACTCCCTGTTGCCCCTGGCCGTTAACTGAGAGCAGGAAGCGGCCGTCTGCGGTGAACTTCTGCACGCGGTTGTTGTAGGTGTCGGCAACCCAGACGTTGTCGTCGCCGTCAAATGCCAGTCCGGATGGCGAGTCCAGCTGTCCGGACTCCGACCCCGACTGCCCCCAGTGGAACAGGTAGTTGCCGCTGTCATCATAGGCCGTTATTCGGTTCTGCTTCTCGTCGCTGATGAAAAAGCGGCCTTGGCTGTCAGTTGCGCCACAGGCGGGCCAAACGAACTTGCCGCCCTCCTCTCCATAGCCGCCGAAGTTGCCGAAATATCCGCTCTCCGCGTCGCACATGGTAACGCGAATGCCGCGGGTAGTTTCTTCTTTGCTGCGGCTGATGACGTAGAGCCTGTCATCCTTGCCGACTGCGGTGTCCACTGGGTAATAGAAGCCCTTCCCCTCCATCACAGTCATGCCCATCGTGTGGGAGTATTCGAGCCGTTTGGTCTGTTGCGCTGTTGTCATTGATGCACCTCGGCATCGGTTTTGAGAATGGCCGCTAGAAACCCGGCTCCCAGATGGGTCCCAGGTCGAGGGTGAAACTAGGTAATTCGGGCTCTCCGGAAAGAGATTCGGGCGCCTCCAGCACCTCGACGTCCGCGCCTGGTCGATATATGTACACCAGCCCCTGTGGGTCCAACGGGTCAATCAGCCAGCCAAGGCGTACGCCGTTTTCCATGTACTCTTCCATCTTGCGCTGGATGCCTGCCAGAGTGTCGGAACTGGAACGCAGTTCAATCACGAAGTCGGGGCTGATAGGTAAGAATCCTCGCTTGTCTTCCTCACTAAGTTTCGCCAATCGGCTCTTGAGTACCCATGAGACGTCAGGGGAACGAACGGCACCGTTGGGGAATTTGAAGCCTGTAGATGAATCGAAACCCAGCCCGCTTCCGTCTGCCCCTGTCCAATTGCCTACGGTGACACCAATTCCAAAATTTATGTTTCCAGTTCTTCCGAAGGTGGGGGGTAAAATCTCCAACTCTCCCTGGGCGTTACGCTCCAGGCGCAAAGTATCATTTAGCGAGGTCAGCTTGAAGAGCGCCTCGTCGGTAAGCTCCACGACCGAATCCAACCGCAAGACGACCGAACCAAGCGGCTTCACCAGCGCCGTATCGTCCCGAGCTAATCCCTGTATTGGTTTTATGTCCGGAGTGGTCACTGAAACGACACCTGCATGATTTGCCTAATCTCCGGAGAGATGTCCCTTAGGACCGCTGGAACTCCTGCGTTGCCGCCACCATCTGCAGCACGTCGGCGATGTGCTGCTGGTCGGTGTTGCCGCCCTGGCTGCCCTGGGCGGAGAAATTGACCAGAGTACGGCGGGTGGTCTCATCCACTTCCAGGGAGCCGACTTCTTCAAGGCAGGCATCCACCAGTCGCTCCGGAGAGGTGGTCTCGCTGAGCTCGGCGCGGATGCGTCCAATCATGGCCTGGATGCCGGGTTTGGCGGAGTCTCCAATTTGCTGGCTGGCGAAGTTGATGCGTTCCACCAATGTTCCGCTGTCCAGCCAGTCGGTTCCCTGGTGCCATCCCTCGACGCTGGGCGGGTTGTTGAGGATCTGTCCCATGTACGATGCCTGGTTGTAACGCTCCAGGATTTCGTAGCGGGGCCGGTCGAACTCCCCGGTCAGCCGCAGCACTCCCGCCACCAGCTCTACGGGGCTCTTGACCTTGGTGTACCGTACATCTTCCGCCTTGAAGAAGTGGGAGTTGAACAACACCCGCAGCATGGCTCCGATGTTGTAGTCGTTGTCGAAGTAAGCTCGCACTAGGGTCTCTACCGCCTCGGGGTCGCGAGGTGGTGTATAGGGCCACTCGGGCACCGGCGGCTCGTCGGCTACGAAGAAGCTATACAGGTGGCGGGCGATGAACCGGGCGGTCGCCGGCTGTCTGCATATGATGTCGACAATATCTTCGCCGTTGAAGTTGCCCGTTTCTCCCAGGAAGGTTTTCTCGTCGTAGTCGTGGTCCTCCGGATGGAACTCGAAGTGCCAGGATATTCGACCGTACGGCCAGTCGGAATCACGCTGTGAGCGCATTTCCATGTACTGTCGGTTTGCGATGGTCCAGCCGGTGAAAGCCCTGGCGCATTCCTTGACGTCTTCCTCGGTGTAGTTTCCCACTCCCATGGAGAACAGTTCCAGCAACTCGCGCCCGTAATTCTCGTTGATGGCACCCTTGTGGTTGTCCTGGTTGTCCAGCCAGATAATCATTGCTGGGTCTTTCGACAACTCTGTCAGCAGGGTGCGGAGGTTTCCCAAGGCATTGTGACGGAACATTCGCGTCTGGTCCGAAAGCGCCTTGCCGTGGATGACCTTGTTGTATCCGGTGGCAAAGATGCCGTGCCAGAACAGGGTCATTTTTTCCTGCAGCGGCGTGGTGGTGGTGGCCATTCGGTACAGCCAGTTCTCGCCCGGGGCCTGAGGTCCCATCATGCCTGAGAGCTCCGGATGGAATCGACGAACAAGGTAGTCGCTGATTCGCTGCTCTTCCCTGGGTGTCAACAACTCCTCGACTGTTGCTTCATACCCCTTTTCTGAGAATGACGCCAGCTCCTCTCGGGTGGCGCCGAAACCGGCCCGGCGCAGCAGATGGGCCATCAAATCAACATCGACTTTCGTTTCCGGCATATATTCCTCTCCAGTAGGGGCAATGCCTCGGGAATAAAGGCATTCTAGGCGTTTCGGTACAACTGCGTCAATTGGGGTAATGTATTGGGCGGCGCTCCGAATTAGGTGCTCCGGTAGGCAAGGCGTCCCTGGATTGAGGCTTTCACCTCTCGAACCCCGATCTTCGGTCAGACGGAATGGAACAAAACCCCGTGGCTTTGGTCGGATGACATTCAGGAAAGGTCAGTCTCATAAAGACCAGTCTCACAACGTTATCTGGACGGCCTCGCGTAGGGGTGTAACATTGTGTAACACTTCGTAACAGACCAGATAATTTTGGTCCTTGATTGAGACAGGGTAATCGGGCTGTTCAGGCCTTCTTGCATCCGAACAATTGTACGACAGACGATGGCTGGAAGCAAGGGAGAGAATTCACCAGGGCATCGTTTCGGGTCAGGTGGTGAGGACAGGAATGAGGTGGTACCTGGATTCCCCCGGACAGGAATGAAGAGTGGGTGGCGAAAAGCCACGCAAATTGGAACGCTATCAATGTCTTGCGTGAGAGTCAACAAAAGAAAGGGGCCGACGATTCGCCGACCCCTGAACTTCCTGGGACGTTGATCAAGTCGAGGGCTAGATGTAGTCCTCTTCCTGCATCATGCCGATGTTGTCGCGGGACTGTTGCAGGCCGCGTGCGACCTCTTCCCGGAACGACTCCAGCAATTCGTCGGTGATTACTCCGCCGTTGTCCAAGGCCTGCTGGCGGAAGTTATCGAATGCGAACTCTTCGGTGTCGCCATGAGGCATGGACGAGAAGAACTCGCGCTCGAACACGGGGAGTTCGCCGGGGCCGAAGTAGCCCTTGCCCTCGAGCTCGTAGCCCTCGAGGTCGTGGGTGCCCTTGCCCAGCACCTGACCGGTAGCGGCATAGTGTTCCATCACGGTGGACATGCCGTACTTCTGGATGGGGCAAACCTTCATGCAGATACCGCAGCCGAGGTAGCGAGCCATGACGGGGCGGCAGCGCTTGAAGTAGAGCTTGTTCTTTTCAATTCCCCGCCACCAGATCTTGTCGCGCATGAGAGCGCGGCCCGGGCAGCGGTTCACGCAGACCTGGCAGACCTGACAGAAGGCGTGGATGCCGTAGTCCACCGGCGAGTCGTGGGTGACGTTGGCATCGGTGGTGATGATCATGATGCGGCAGCGGGAGCCGACGTGTGGGGTCAGCAGGTAGCCGCAGGCTCCCAAGGAGCCGAGACCGGCAGCGACGAACATCGGGATGTAGGGACCGGTGTTGTCGTTGGGGCTGTGAACCTGCGCCCGGTAGCCGAGGCTCTGGACGAACTTCGCCATTTCCAGACCAGCCGCGCCCTCGGTGCGGTAGGTGCTGGAGTGGACGATCTCAGCGTCGATGCTGGGAATGGTCTGGGTGGGCTCGAAGTCCTGCTCGTATGCCAGACAAATGGCGTGCGGGAACTTGACCCAGTCCTTCTTGCTCTGATAGGTGTAGCGGTGGTCGTAAGCGGTGATGCCGACTTCGATGTAACCAAGCTCGCGGGCCTTGTTCTTGATGGCCTCGGTTACGTCCTCGCCGGTGGCCTCGGCCGTGGGCTCCTGGTCGCCAGTCATGCGGGCAGCCAAGATCAGCGGCTGGTTCAGGCGGTCGTGCTCCTTCCGGATCTCACGCATCTCGACGTGCTGGTCGCGAATGGCGTTGGCCCAGTCACGAGAAGCCCGCTCAGTGATGTTCATGGTTTCCAGCGGATATTCGCGGGCGTACCAGTCAACTTCGCGGTTGGTGAGGGGAATCCCCGGTACCGATTCCAGCTCTTCTGGAATCTGGATGGTAACCGACTCATCGCCGAGGTACTTGCCAGGCCGAACGACCTCATGGCCTATGTTAAGCATACCTACCCTCCAAAAATTATTGCGCCGGGCAATGGGGGTTTGCCTTGTTCGAAACAATAAACCTAACCAGTTTTGATTGTCAAGCCTTGCAATTGCTGGTTTCCCATATTCGTTAGCCGCATACAGATTAATAGCGCCTGGAATATGTTACTGTTTACGTAATCAGAAAACCCGATATTACAGAATTCCCAGCATCGCAAAACCCTTTTCGTAGCCTCCGATTGCACTAACCTCCGGTGCGTCGGGCAATCATGGCCGTGGCTAGCGGGCTCGCCCCCGAACGAACGGTGACATCGACCAGAGATGGTTGCCCCGAAGCCAGCGCACGGCCTACGGCGTCTCCTACCAGGCTGGGGTCGTCCACGTGCTCCGCGTAGCCGCCGATGGACTCCACCATCTTGTCGTAGCGGATGTGACGCAGGTCTGTGCCCACGGCCCGCCCGTAGTAGGCAACCTGGAAGGTCTTGTCTATGCCCCAGGTGGCGTCATTGCCCAGCACGGTGGTGATGGGCAAGTTGTGACGGATGCAGGTGTCGTACTCCATTGCGTAGAAACCGAAGGCCCCATCCCCGATGAACACCAGCACCTTGGCCTCCGGATGGGCCAGCTTGGCAGCCATACCATAGGGTATGCCAGCGCCCAGGTGGCTTAGCGGCCCCAGCCGCATGAACCGCCCGGGCTTCCGCGCCTTCATGTACGCCCGTCCCCACTGCACGTAGTCGCCGCCGTCAAAGATGATGACCGTGTCATCGTCCAGGTGCTTCTCCAGGCCGGTGTAGACGTCCAGCGGGTGCATCGGTGCCTCGCCGGTTGCCCTGTCCCGAAGCTCCTCGTCCCACGCGTCACGGTCCTGCCGAAGCTGGTCGACCCAGGCGGACTTGTCACTGCTCCCTGACGCCGAGGATGAGATGGCCGCGGTCAACTGTTCCACCACCGCGCCGAGGTCCCCCTGGATACCCACGGCTACTCCACGGTTGCGCCCTATTTCCGCGGCGGAGGGGTCGACCTGGATCAGCTTGGCCTCGTCCGAGAACACCCTGCCGTAGCGATAACGGTGGTCCAGCCGCTTCCCGAGCAGCAGCACGACGTCCGCCTCACGGAAGCGCCGGGCCGTGGGATTCAGGGCCCCGTCGGCGTACCCGAAGCACAGCGGATGTTCGTCGTCCAGCAGGCCGCGGGCTTGCTCCACGGTGAATACCGGGATTCCTGTGGTTTCCGCCAGCTTCTCCATCTGCTCGGCGGCCACGGAGTAGCGGGCGGGGTTGCCTGCAATGATCACCGGGCGTCGCGCACCGCGCAGCAGGGATGCCGCTTCCTCTATCAACGTGGGGTCACCCTGGGGCCTCCCCGTTGGCCGGTATTCGTGGGGCAGATACTTGGGGAGATCGTCCTCACTGATCTCTGCGTCCTGCAGGTCTATGGGCAGCGTCAGGTGCACGGGTCCGGGTCTGCCCGTTGTGGCGGTGCGGAAGGCGGTCGCCACGTATTCGGGGATGCGCTTCAGGTCGTGGATCAGCCAGGAACCCTTGGTGACGGGATCGGCCATGCTGACCTGGTCGATCTCCTGGAAGGTCACCATCCCCTTTTCTGGGAGCTCGGCGCATCCTGCCACGAAGACGACTGGGCTCTCGGACGTGTAAATGGCAGGCAAGGCCGAGATTGCGTTGGAGAACCCCGGGCCTCCGGTGAAGATGCCGCAGGCTGGCCGCCCTGTGATGCGGGCGTATCCGTCGGCCATGTGAAGCGCGGCCCCCTCGTGCCGCGTGTCGATGAACTCGATGCCCTCGTCAGCGGCTGCGTCGACCAGCGGCAGGATGGTGTCTCCGACGATGGTGAACACCTTTTCGATGCCCTCCTGCTTCAGGCAGCGAATAAACAGATGCCCCCCGTTGAGCTTCGGCATGGATTCCTCCTGGATTTGATTGACGGCGGATGGCCAAGAATTCGTCCACGATGCTCTTCCAAGCGGTGGAGCCGTTCCGAATTTCAGCATTCGTATGATATACGATAGGCATCGCGATGCAAACGAGCTTTCTTAGGAGCGACCAGACCATTGGTTGACATGAACAATCAGCCTCCGAGGGGGACCCTGTTCGTGGTGGGCACGCCCATCGGCAACCTGGAGGACCTGTCGCCCCGTGCCGCCCGAGTGCTGCGTGAGGTTGCGCTGGTGGCGGCTGAAGACACTCGGGTGACGCGTCGGCTGCTGAACCATATCGGGGCCAGCCCACGCCTTCTCAGCTTCCACGCTCACAACTGGCGGGAACGGCTGGATGCGGTGCTGGCCGCGCTGCAGGAAGGCGACGCGGCGCTGGTTTCCGACGCCGGCATGCCGGGGGTCAGCGACCCTGGCCGCGAACTGGTGGCGGCTGCACAAGAGGGCGGGTTCCGCATCGAGTCGGTCCCTGGGCCGTCGGCGGTTACCACGGCTCTGGCGGTTTCCGGAATGCCGGCCGACTCCTTCCAGTTCCTCGGCTTTCTTCCTCGCAGGCGGCGGGAGCGGCAGGAGCGGCTTCGGGAGGTGGTCGACTGCGCTCTGACGACGGTGCTGTTCGAAGCGCCGCACCGTCTGCGGGCCACCCTGGAGGACATGGCTGTTGCCTTCGGCGACCGGCCCGTTGCCGTTTGCCGGGAGTTGACCAAGCTGCACGAGGAGGTTTTTCGGGGGACCGCGGAGTCGGCACTGCAGCATTTCGAGTCGCCGAGGGGTGAGTTCTGCCTGGTGGTCGCGGGGGCGGCGACGCCGGACGATGGCGAGTCGGTGGACGTCGCCGATGCGGTTCGGGAATTCCTGGCCGGTCGGCGGAGGCTGGGGGCCAGGGCAAGGGACGCGGTGGAGGAGGCGGCGGTCCGGTTCGGGCTTCCGAAGAACCGAGTTTATGACCTTTGGCTGGAGGCCGGGTCCGTTCGGCCGAGCGGGGATGCGAGCCCTGGGTCGGAGGCGGAGTAACCATCGCCGGGCTGGAGGCCGGGGCGGGCCGGCCTGGGTCGGAGTCGGAGTAACCATCGCCGGGCTGGAGGCCGGGTCCGTTCGGGCGGGCGGCGATGGGTGCGGTGGGTCGGAGGCGGAGTAGCCATCGACTGGCTGGTGGCCGGGGCGGCGGTTCGGCCGGGGGGATGCGGGGTGGGGTAAATATTGCGGGGGGCGATGATATACTTGGGCTTTGATTCGTTTTTTGGTTGAGAGGAATGTGACGAATTTCGGACTATTCAATTCCAGGCGAGCCGGAGGCCCCGCTGCTGAAGACAGGAGCGGGGTGTTTTACGGTTGGTGGCTGGTGCTCATCACCGGAATCGTGATGGTGATTGCTACGGTGCCACTGTTCCATGCGATGGCGGTGTGGTCGGTGGCGCTGGACCGGCAGTTCGGGTGGCCGAAGTTCCAGCTGGGGCTGGCGCTGACGCTGACCCGGGTGGAGAGCGGGCTGATCGGGCCGCTGGAGGGGTACCTGGTCGACAAGGTCGGGCCGCGGCGGATGGTGTTCATCGGGCTGGCCATTCTGGGGGCGGCGTGGATTTTCTTCTCCCAGATCGAGAACCTGTGGATGTTTTACCTGGCGTACATCCTGATGGCGGTGGGGCAGGGGCTGGGAAGCTGGATACCGCTGATGACCATGCTGAACAAGTGGTTCGTCCGGCGGCGTTCGTCGGCCATCGGGTGGGCGAACGTGGTGAGCCGGTTCGGGGCGCTGCTGCTGGTTCCGGCGATAGCCTGGGCGGTGGCGGCCGCGCCGGGGCGGATCGGCTGGCAGATGACCGCGATGATCATCGGGATCGTGATCCTGGCGCTGGCGGGGCCGCTGGCGCTGCTGATCCGGAATGATCCGAAGGACGTCGGGGAGACGCCGGACGGGGCGAAGTACCGGGTGGCGCCTGCTGCTGGAGCGGGAGCGGCGGCGAGCGCGGCGGCTGGAACGGGAGCGGGGGCTGCCGGAACGGGAACGGGTGCCGGAACGGGAACGGGAGCCGGAACGGGAACGGGGGCTGGAACGGGGGCTGGAGCGGGGGCGAGCGCGGCGGCGGCGGCTGCGGGGCAGGGGGATATGACGGCGAGCGAGGCGCTGCGGACGCCGGCGTTCTGGCTGATTGCCTTCGGGCATGGGTTCACTTCGATGGTGATCCTGGCGATCATGACCTACCTGGGCCTGCTGATGGTGGACAAGGGGTACACGGCGCAGGACGCCGGATGGGTGGTCTCGGTCTACACCGGCGTGGCGATGGTGTTCCAACTGGTGGGCGGGTACTCGGGCGACCGGATGTCGAAGCGGGTGGGGCTGGCATTTTTCACTGCGGTGCAGGCCTGTGGGGTGGTGGTGCTGGTTATGTCGGACACGCTGCCGATGTTCTTCTTCTTTGCCGTGCTGTTCGGGGCAGGATTCGGGGGACGGAACCCGCTGACGGTGGCGATTCGGGCGGACTACTTCGGGACGGGGTCGTTCGGCAAGATCCTGGGGTTCTCGACGGTGCCGATGAACCTGCTGTTGCTGACGGCGTCGCCGTTCACCGGCTGGATGTATGACCGGTATGGCAGCTATGACATGGCGTTCCTGATCCTGGCGGGGCTGAACCTGGCGGGTGCTGTTTGTTTCATTGCTTCGGTGCGGCCGCGGCCCCGGCGGTAACGGGGGTTTTCACCACAGAGAGCACAGAGGGCACAGAGATTTTTTTCTTTTTTTAACGCCGAGAGCGCCGAGAGCGCCGAGATTTTTTTGTTTTTTACATGGTGAAGGGTCGTCCGTTCATGGTTCGACAAGCTCACCACCAACGGACTGGGGCACCATGAACGGACTGGGGTGGTTCGACAAGCTCACCACCAACGGACTGGGGCACCATGAACGGACTGGGGTGGTTCGACAAGCTCACCACCAACGGACTGGGGCACCATGAACGGACTGGGGCACCATGAACGGACTGGGGCACCATGAGCGGACTGGGGCACCATGAGCGGACTGGGGTGGGATGCGGAAGGGGCGCCGGTTGGCGCCCCTTCGGTTGGTCCGGGGTGTTCGCTGCGCGGAGCGGGTGGGGGTCTAGGCGCGGCGGCCCATGATGAACGCGCCGCCTGCGGCGACCACGCCAACGATGGCGATGATCAGAGCGACGATGGCGAGTGCTCCGCCGCCGCCGTCTGCGCCTGCTGCGCCGTTCTGGCCGTCAGCGCCAGCGGGGCCGGCAGGACCGGCGGGGCCAGCGGGGCCCTGTGAGCCGTTCGAGCCGTCGGAGCCGTTGGAGCCGTCTGCGCCGGCGGGGCCGGCAGGACCGGCGGGGCCCTGAGCGCCAGCGGGGCCAGCAGCGCCGTCAGCGCCGGCGGGGCCAGCGGGACCCTGGGCGCCACGAGCGCCGGGGGAGCCGTCGGAGCCGTCTGCGCCGTCAGCACCGGCGGGGCCAGCGGGGCCGCGGGGGCCGATGTTGCTGGGGACGCCGGGCGTGGTGGGCCGGTGGGTTACTCCGGCGGTCAGGTTGAGCTTGTCGGATCCGCCCTGCATGAACATGACGGAGCTTTCCATCATCATCATGCCGTCTTCGCCTTCCTTCTCACCCATGGCCGAGCGGTTGCCGACCATGAAGGAGATGTCCTGGCCCTGGAAGTCGCCCTCTATTTGCAGGGCGTACATACCCATGGCGTTGGTCTCGGTCACGAACTTCATCTCGTTCTCACCCTCGCCGACCATGGCGGTGACCATGGTGCCCTCGGGGGCTTCCTCGCCGTCCACCATGACCATACCGAAGAACTGGGCGGGCCGTGGGGCCTGGGCCAGGACGGAAGTCAGGGGCACCGAGGCCAGCAGGGCCAGAACGGTCAGAAACACCAGAAATCTGGTTTTGGTCATCCGTTCCTCCTTTTTTCACTGTTGCAGTTGTGGGGCGGGCGTTGGGCCCGCCCCGGATTTTACCGGCTTGCCGGGGACGGCGGACGGGAGGCCGCCCGCCGTCTTTGCGTGGGAACCGCTTACTGGATTGTGATCAGGTTCCAGCCGGCGTAGAGCTGCCCGCCCTGGAATTCCTGGTCCTCGGTCACCTCTATCCAGACGATGTCGCCTGAGGAGATCTCTTCGAGGTATACAAGGTCCAAGCCCTCGGGGACTTCTGGGTCATAGCTGGCCCATGTGCTGGTGGCGTTGTCGTAGTGCCAGACCACCTGCAGGTTGTCGCCCAAGCTGGCGAAGACGTCAGCGGGGGCGTTGCTGACCGGAGTGGCGACCAAAGTCAGGAACTCAGTGGCATCGCCGTCACTGCCGTCAGGGTTTCCAACGACCACCTTTACGGCATGGCGGGTCAGGTTGAGCTGAGGCACCTGGATGTCAGACGCCGTGAAGGCGCCCCACTGGTCGGTGGACGGGGCAGGAACAGGAGTAACGTCCTGACCGCCGATCTCTATCAAGGAAACCCGGAGGAATCCCTTGAAGTTCGCGCCAGTGATGCTGATGGCGCTACCCGGGGTGGCCGAATCCGAGGATAGCGTAATCTCGGGATCCAGAATCTTATGGTCTTCCGAGGCGGTTACGGTAACCGCATTGACTTGGGATTCTGCACCGACAGGGTAGGTTGAGCCGGGGATGATGTCCTCACCGGCGGGGACTGTGATGTCCTGCTCAAAGGTGCCGGTGGGGCTGGTGGTCGCGGTATCGACCGTGCTCTCGTCGTACTTGATCAAGACCAAGTCATTGGCAGGGAAGCCCGTACCGCTGACCGTGATAGTCGACCCTCTCAGGCTCTCGGCAGGCTCAAGGGTCAGCTCGGCCTCGGCAACGGTGATGGTAGCAGTACCGACGCGCAGGCCGTCATCGGTGACGACGACAGTCCTGTTTTCACCGGCAGTAACACCACCGGGGACCACGACGTCGAAGGAGATGTTCCCGCTGTTGTTGACGAGTTCCACTTCATCGTCCCTGGTATCATTGACCGGCTTGCCGTCTATGATGACGTCAGCGTGGTCAACATTGCCGCGCGGTGAGAAACCGGAGCCATCGATGGAGATGGTCTGGCGTGGCACGACAGTGGTCGGGGTGACCGTCAGGTCATTGGTGCCAATGGTTACGTTCATGGTCAAGGGATCGTCCAGATCGGTAGCCATTACGCTGATCTGGATCGTGCCAGTTCGCACGCCGCCAGGCACCTGGACGGTAGCGACCTTGTCGTCTTCATCGTCGACATGTTCGGCGGTGATGGTAATGGCATTTGAACCAGCGAAGCTGATGCTCGTTGCCGGACCATCGGTGTCGACCAAGGTGATTTCTACATCTTCACCGGGCTTCGGGCTCTCGGGGTCGAGAGTGAAGGACGGCTCGATTTCGAAGGAAGCCTGGTCGTCCGTATCCTCGTTGGTGGCTCCGTCACCCTGGGCGTCTGAGACCTTGACAGTGGTCGTGCCAACGAAGATGGAATCGCCGTTGTTGTCCTTGTCGGAGGTGTCAACCGTTACTTCGAAGCTGCCGTCGGCAATGTTGACCGAAGGACTCCTCTTGAACTCGTCGGAGTCTTCGTTGTTGAAGAACAGGTCAGCGTCGCCGTCGGTAAAGCCCTTACCGGTGATGGTGATCTCGGTGCCGCGCGTGCCGCTGGTCGGGTCGACCTTGACTGTGCGGTCCACGGTTACCGAGTTGCCGACATATTCATCGCCGTCTTCGGAGGAAATCGTGATCGTGTATTCATCAGCCCTGATGGGGTTGGTTATACCCACCCGCTTTGGGATCTCGATATAGCTGATCACATTGGCGTGCAAGGCCCACGAAGCAGCAGTGGCACCGCTGGCCTTGACACCAGCGAATCGCATGATCAGCTTGGAGCCGCTGACGGTTACGACAGACGGACTTCCGCTTCGCGTGGCCACTTCAATCAGTTCGCCTACAGCAGCCGCATCACCGGCAGTGACATCGGCCTGCGTGGCGAGCCTGCCCGCCGACTGGATGATGGTGATGTCATCCTCATCGACGCTGGAGGGTAGGCCGAACTTGGCCAGGTCGATGGTGATGTCGTCGCGAGAATCCGCGCCGACGAAGGCCACCAGATCCAGAGCCACGCCAGCGCCCGCTTCCGTTGTGGGGGTGGCAGCATCTATGTCTTCGATGGTGACATAGTTGGCACCGATTACCGTGTTGGAAACGGTGGGGGGAGTGCCAGCCGTACCATCAGCGTCACGGTGAGTAACAGTGACATTATAGGTGCCAGCTTCTTCGGGGTTGATGATGCCGGCCCTGGAACTGATTTCGATCCGTACGAAATCGTTAGCACCGAAGGCTGCGGCCAGACCAGCTATCTCGACAGTGTTATCGTTACCAGTGGCCGTGACAGTCGCCGGAGTGGTCGCGTCATTCACATCAGTAAGGGAAGCGGCCTGGTAGACCGTAATGGCTTCAATAGGGCCCGTCGGCACAACATAACCTTCAGGGAAGGTTATTACCAGCATGTCGTCAGCTGTCGCTGCTTCATCCGCCATTTGCGCGCCGAGGGTCAAAACGGCGGCGCCGTCGGCCAAGGCGGAGTTATCCGCGGAAGCCGGGTTTTCGTAGGTGAGCTTGATGGTGTATAGGCTCGCTGTATCGCCAACATCAGTGTTGCTGGTGGGATCGTCTTGAACAGTAAAGGTTACTTCGTAGACCTTACCGTCCGACAGGTCGATTGCAACCTGGAATTCATCCGTATTGGCGTCGTTATCATTAAGATCGTCAGATACAACAATCGAGCCTTCTGGAGTTGCAGCAGCCAAGTCGAAGCTAACTTCAGTAGCTCCACGTTCGACGGCAATCGAGTACTCGTATGTGTTGTCCGCAATGGTGAGTTCGCCACCGCCAGTCACCGTAATGGCTCCAGCAGTCAAATGGATTGCTTCGTCATCGTGCGGGTCGGCAGCATCATGGGCGCCGACGCCGTTGGCGGAGAAGACGCCCATGGCGAATAGGGCGGCGAGGAGGCCTGCCGCCAGCAGGAGGGCAAAACCTACGGATTTGCCAGCTTGTGTATTCATCTTTTGTAAAATCTCCTTTCGGCAGACTCTTGGGGAAGTCGGGGCCACTCGAGCCCGCTGGTCCCTTATGAGTCCGGCTTCCCGCGTTGGCGGGAATTGCGATTGGATGAGGCCCTGGTGGAATTGGGGCCACGTGAGCCCGCTGCTCCGCTGGGCCTTGTGGGATTGCGAACCGGAGGCGGGGCCACCTGGGCCCACTGTACCGGAGGAATCCCGGGGTGCGATTGGTTTTGAGAGTGCTGTCCCGAAGTATTCGGGAGCCGCGGCCCGTGGGGGCCGGGATGCCGTCGGGAGCGCCTTGCCCGTTTGCGGAGGTGGGGCCTCTTGGGTCCCCTGGACCGCTGGGTGCTGGCTGGACCGTCGGGCTGGTCTGGTGAGCCTGGACAACCCGCGGGTGGCGGGCGCCTGGAGCCACGTTGCTACATGGGCAGGGACCTCCTCGAGAATACAGGATACCGGCAAGCGCCGGGGGGCTATTACGCCCCGATAGAATAGCCTTACAAGTATTACTTGGGGATTACGATGGCGTCAATAGAGATTGACGGATTTTGGGTGTTTTTCGGGAAATTTACCAAGTTTTTACCACAGAGAGCACAGAGAGCACGGAGACGGGGGTTTTCTTTTATTTTTTAAACGCCGAGGGCGCAGAGGGCGCGGAGGTTTTTTGTTTTTGGGTTTGGGTCAGGATTGGGATTGGCGTTTTTGCATGTTTTCTAGGGATTGCTGGAGGTCGTCGAGGTCGGACTCGAGTTTTTCGGACTGGAGCTGGCGGTTGCCGAACATGAGCAGGGAGTGGGCGGCGCGTACGCGGACGAGGCCGTTGGGGTGGCGGCAGCAGTCGCGGAGGGTGGCTGCGGCGTCGAGCATGGCGGCCTTGACCTCCTGCATGGCGAGGAAGGCGATCTCGTTGCGGACGCGGTTGTACTCGGAGCGGAAGTCGTCGTCCTGGAGCCAGCGGTAGAGGGTCATGCGGGAGATGCCGGCGTTGGCGGCGCCGTCGCTGAGGTTGGGAGCGGCGGCGATGATGGGGAGAGCGAGGAGCTGGCGCTGCGAGAGGGCCCTCTCGCGTGACGGTGTAACATTCTGCAACTTTATGTAGCGTTTTGTCTCATTTTTGGTGGGCGCGTGGACGTCGGCGAAGGGGTCGGGGTTACGGTCGAACGGTGCGGGGGATGCGTCGATCGCCGAGGGCGCAGAGGGGTTGCGGTCCGGGATTGGGTCGGGGTCGTCGGAGTCGTCGAGGTCGTGGGGGTCGTCGGGGTCGTAGGAGTCGATGGTATCGGGGAGACGCTGGAGTAGGTCGAGGAGTTCGCGGTCGCGGGTATCTTCGGACATGTCACGTCATGCGGGGTCGGTCCCCTGGTTGGATTCGGCGCGTTGTGGGAGCGCCTGTATACGATGGTACGGGGGGTGTGGCGGAGTGCGCAAGGGGGTTTGCGTCACTGGGGGTTTTCACCACCGGGGGTTTTCACCACAGAGGACACAGAGAGCACAGAGATTTTTTGGGGAGGGACGGAAGGACGGGGGATGGGGAGGGGCGCACGGGTGGGTGCGCCCCTGGGTGGTGTGGTACGGGGTGCTAGGATTCCTGGATGGTGATGTTGTTGATGGCGAGGCGGTCGGCGGGGGAGGAGTTCTCGCCGCCGCGGCTGCGTGAGACGGGGGAGTTGGCGAGGGTGTCGAGGACGTCGGTGCCGTCGGTGAGCATGCCGAAGATGGTGTAGTTGGGGGGGAGGCCGACGTCTGCGCCGTGGACGATGAAGAACTGGCTGCCGTTGGTGTTGGGGCCGGCGTTGGCCATGGCGAGGGTGCCCTTCACGTATTTGCGGGTGACGGGCTCGTCCTGGAAGCGATAGCCGGGGCCGCCGGTGCCGTCGCCCTTGGGGCAACCGCCCTGGATCATGAAGTCCTTGATGACGCGGTGGAACTGGCCGTCTTCGTAGAAGCCGTCCTGGGCAAGATGCACGAAATTATTGACGGTAAGAGGCGCCTCTGAAGCGAACAGCTCTGCGGTCATCGAACCGGCGCTGGTGTCGATGGTGGCCGTATACGTCTTCGAGGTATCGATGGTGGACGGTGGCGGGCTTGAGTACTGTTTTGGTGGCATCAGAAACCTCCGAAAAATTAACCGGCCAATTGTAACATCCGGGGCTGGGCGTCTGGCAGGGGCGCGATTTCATATACCGTTTCCACTTCTTTTCATATATAAGACGCAACGCATGACCTATAATATAGGTACAGGAAACGCAATGGGGGTGACGGAAATGGACATTCTCCAGCGAATGAGCACGGAAGGCCATGAGCAGGTGACGATGTTCTCCGACCCCGGCTCGGGCCTGAAGGCAATCATAGCGATCCACGACACGACACTCGGCCCGTCGTGCGGCGGGACGCGGATGTGGCCGTACGAGAGCGAGGGCGAGGCGCTGACGGACGCGCTGCGCCTCTCGCGGGCGATGACGTACAAGTCGGCGGCGGCCGGGCTGCACTTCGGCGGCGGGAAGGCGGTGATCATCGGCGACCCGCACACGCAGAAGACCGAGGCGCTGATGCGCGCCTACGGCCGCTTCGTCGACACCCTCGGAGGCCGGTACCTGACGACCACCGACGTCGGCACCACGGGCCGCGACCTCGAGTACGTGCGGCAGGAGACGCAGCACGTCACCGGGCTGGCGCTCTCGCTGGGCGGCAGCGGCGACACCTCCATCATGACCGGGCTGGGGCTGTACATGGGAATGAGGGCCTGCGCCGAGGAGGTCTGGGGGCGCGACGGGCTGCGCGGCCGGACGGTGGCGGTGCAGGGTTTCGGCAAGGTTGCCAGCCACCTGTGCGAGCACCTGGTGCAGGAAGACGCCCGCATCGTCGTCACCGACGTGTACGAGCCCTCGCTGGACAAGGCCAGGGACCTGGGGCTGGAGGTGACGTCGCCGGACTCCATCATGACGATGGACTGTGACATCCTCGCGCCCTGCGCCCTGGGCGGCGTGCTGAACTCGAAGTCGATACCGCAGCTGCGTTGCCGCGTGGTTGCCGGTGGAGCCAACAATCAGCTGCTGACCGAGGCGGACGGCGAGGAGCTGCATCGCCGCGGAATCCTGTACGCCCCCGACTACATCGTCAACGCCGGCGGCATCATCAACGTCGAGGCGGAGATGGGCGACGCCGGTTACAGCATGGAGCGGGCCCGGGAGAAGACCGAGCGCATCCACGAGATAATGACCAGCGTGATACGGACATCGCGGGAGCAGGAAATTCCCACCGCCGCGGCCGCTGACCATCTGGCCGAGGAGCGCCTCGACAGCGTCCGGCGCATACGGTCCCTGCACCGCGCCTGCAGCTAGCGAACATCGGCTGGCGGCACGGCGACAACCGGCCGTGCCGCCGGTCCGCTCCGCCCTAGCGCGGGGGTTCCATGCGCATCACCACGCGCGGCAGCCAGTTGCGTGGCCGGTCCGGCAACGGTTCCCTGACGATGCGGAATCCGGCGCGACGAAACATCGGCTCGGTGCCGAAGTAGGCATTGTCGTCGCCGGTGCGTTCGTCGCCAGCCCTGGGGTACGCCTCCACCGCCGGGGCTCCGTGCGTGACGGCGTAGTCCGCCGCCGCCCGCAGCAGGGCAACGGCGATGCCCTGCCCCCGGTATCCCTTGCGAACGGTGACGCAGGGGATGACCCACACCGGCTGTTCGTCGACCGGAGGCGTGGCCCGGGAGCGGGCGACGCGGGTGAGTTCGTCGCGGGGAGCCACTGCAACCCAGCCGACGGGCTCGCCGTCGGCGTATGCCAGCAGCCCCGGCGCTGTTTCCCTTGCGCCGAGCTCGGCCATCGCGACCCTGCGCCGTTGACTCACGGAACCCTCGCCGGGCAATGCCCGCGACTGGGATTCGGTCAAGCGCGGAAACATACACCAGCATCCTGCCCCGAAGTTCCCTCTCAGCACCGCGCCGAAGTCGTCCATCAGCTCGGGCGTCAGCGGCCTGAATTCCAGGGATTCCTGATTCGTATGGACCAACAGCGGTTTCTCCTGGCAAGCAATTGGGGGCGCCAGAAAGGCGCCCCCGCAATACGAGACCTGTGTTTTGGTGGCGTCTACTGCGCCTTGGACTCGGCCTGGAAGCCGGCGTCGCGGTGTGCGCCGTCGCAGAACGGCTTTTCCGCCGAGAGACCGCACCGGCACAGGCTGACCCAACGGCCCTCGGGGATGGTGTAGTTTTCGCCGCTCATGTCCACGATTTCAATCGGCCCGGTGACGCGGTTGGGCCCATTTTCCCTGACTTCAATCTTGACGTCTGCCACGGTTTCTCCTCCGCTTGTACGTTGTTTGCCCGGATATCGAGGCTAGTGTAGCAACCGCCCCGGTCATTGTCCAACCTTGAACGCTCGCCTGGCACGCTCTCTTGCCGGGAGCCGGACGTGGCCTCAGTCAGCGGGTGCCTGCGCTGCCTCGGGGGCCGCGGTCGCAGGCTCTGGACTTCTGCGCTCGCCGCGAATCACCGCCAGCGCGACCCCGGTCAGCAGCAGGGCGGCCATCAGCAGGAACGCCCACTTCAGTCCGGATACGAAGGCGTCGGCCACCGCTGGCGAGACGGCGTCCAGGCTCGGCTCCACGCCGTAGATGCCCATCGTCACAACCACCACCGTCGTGGCCACCGCGATGCTGGTGACGTTGGCCGAGTTTCGGATGAGTTGGGTCAAAGCCGAGACCACCCCGTACTGGGTGCGCTCCACCGCGCTCAGGAGGGAGCTGTTGTTGGGAGAGTTGAACAGCGCCATGCCCGAACTCTGCAGCATCAGCATGAGGACCACGAAGGCCACCGGGGTCGACTCCCTCAGCATGAAGGCCAAGCTCAGGCTGGCGGCCATCGAGCAGCCCAGCCCCGATACGGTCAGAACCCGCCAGCCGAATCTGTCGGACAGCCTCCCGCTGATAGGCCCCAGCAGCACCATGCACAGCGCGGGAGGGATCAGCAGGAGCCCCACATCCCGCGGGCTTATCTCCAGCACCCGCTGCAGGTAGAAGGGCATCATGAAGCGGGAAGAGGACATGCCCATGAACGACAGCCAGGCGGCGGCCGCCCCGATCGCCACCAGCTTTCGCTTGAAAATCCGCAGCTCCAGCATCGGCGACGGCGTGCGCAGTTCCCACCATACGAAGCCCGCCACCAATGCCACCGTCGCCGCCGCGCCCAGTGCAACTGCCGGGGAATTCCAGCCCAGTCGGTGTCCGTTGCTCACCACCAGCAGGAATACCAGCAGCGCCGCCGCCGACAGGCACGCTCCCACCCAGTCGAATCGTACGCTCGGGCCTTGGTCCGAGTGTGTCGCCGGCGACGACGAGAGCACCAGCCAGGTGATCGCGATGGTCAGGATTCCGACAGGGACGTTGACGAAGAAGACCGACTGCCAACCGAAGGATGCCACCAGCAGACCGCCGATGGCCGGTCCGGCGATGGCCCCGCTACCCACCACGCTCATGTGGGTGCCCAGCGCCTTGCCCCGCTCGGAGCCGCTGAAAGAGGAGATGACCGTGGCCATGCCGTTGCCCTGGATCATGGCGGAACCGAATCCCTGGAAAATCTTTGCGGAAATGAGCCACGGCAGGTTGGCGGCCAGGCCCGCGAGGAGCGAACCGGCAAGGAAGATGGCAAGTCCGCCGATGTATACCCATTTGCGACCGACTATGTCGCCCAGCCGACCCATGGGCAGGATGAGAGCGCTGATTGCCAGTGCGTTTCCAACCACCACCCACTGCACCGCGGGCAGGCTGGAGTGGAAGTGCTCCTCTATCTCGGGCAGAGCAACCAGGACCGAGCCATTGTCGACCACGGAAATGAAGGTGCCGACAGCGATGGCGGCAAACACCCACCACTTGTATGAGCCACTGGTCCTTACGCGAGAAAGCAATTGTCTGTCATTCCGGTGATGGCGCTATTCCATGTTTCCATGCCAGTGTGGCGCAGGGGTTCCATACCAGTGGGGCGCATGAGCTTTATTGCAATGCTTGATATCACAGTCAACCTATTATAGAGGAATTCGAAGACGGTATTTCGTTTGTGCACCTGAAGTCTACCTTCCGGGGCCTCGGCCCTATGGGGACAGGGATATCAGGGCGAGCCCCCCGACGATGAATGCGGAACCCAGCAGCCTGCCCCTGCCGAAGGGTTCCCTAAGCAGGAGCGCTCCTATCAGGACGCTGACCACTATGCCTACTTCCCGCGCCGGGGCCACATAGCTGACCCGGGAGAGCGAGAAGGCGGTCAGCACCAGTCCATAGGCCGCGAAAACCAGAACGCCAGAAACAAGGATGGGCCGGGCGTTTTCCCGCCATTCCCGGAGTATTGGCGCAAAGCCGTAGGTGCGCAGGATGTAGGGCGCGAGTCCGGCGCCCGACCCGAGGACGAGAAAGTACATGTACAGGAACGGCTGAACGTGCTCCACTCCCTGCTTGTCCACCAGGGTGTAGATGGTGATTATCAGCCCGGTCAGTATCGCGTAGCCCATCCCCGCGCCTCGCAACAGCAGCGATGGCCTGGCGATGATCTCGGCCAATCTGCCCCACCACGACACGATGAAGATGCCAACGATTATGAGAGCTATGCCGACGGCTGCTGGAAGGGCCACGGTTTCTCCCAGGATGAGCACCGCCATGATTGGGACGAACATGGGGCCGATGCCGCGCGCGACGGGGTATACCAATGACAGGTCGCCACGGGAATAGGCCCGGCCCAGCAGGAAGAAGTAGAGGACGTGCAGAGCCATGGTGGCCGCGACGAACCACCAGCCCGGCATTCCGATGGGGTTGTACCAGAACAGCACGACGCCCAGGGGAGCTAGCATCACGCTCCCCGCGACCAGCAGGGCCCACGCGAATACCTCCTGGTTGCCCGAGCGTTTCAGCAGCAGGTTCCAGGTGACGTGGCACAGCGCCGAGAGCAGGATGAGTCCGAGGGAGAGTGCGGTCATTGGCCTTAATATAGCGCACGGGCCGAAAACGCAGGGTCCGATAACGCAGGTCCCGCAATCTGTATGGTCATGGTGACATTTGGTGGTTGCCACGAACGGTTGTGAGATAGTATATTTGTTCTTATGAACAATTGGATGCAATCGGCTTCGTGCCCCGACCGCTGCAGTCTTCCGATCAGGGTGAACGTAAATGAGCGGGTTTGAGCGGAAATGAGCGGCTATTTGAAAAACATGCGGTTTGGCGGGCCTGTGTTCCTTTAGAGGGGTGCGGTGGCCCGTCTTTCCCTTGACCGATGTGGGCCGGTTCAGTTAAATTCCGGTCAACGACTCTGAAGATGGAGCGAAGTCATGCCTCTGTACGAGTATCACTGCCCCACGTGCAGCCACAAGTTCCAGAAGCTCCAGCCAATGAGCGCTTCGGGCGCTGATTGCCCCAACTGCGAACAGCCTGCGAAGCGTGCTATCTCGATGTTCGCCAGGGTGGGCGGCGCAGGCGAAGAGCAGTCCTTCAACCCCGGCCCACTCCCGCCCATGGGTGGTGGTGGTTGCTGCGGGGGTGGATGCGGCTGCGGACACTAGGCAGCCGAATACACCGGGCACCGCATACCGGGCACCGCATATCGAAAGGGCGTGGACCGTGCTGTCCGCGCCCTTTTTGTGTCCCGAATATCATTGTCCGCCGAATATCACCGTCCGTATGAGCCCGGCGGCTCCACTCGATGGAAGATCGAGTACCTGGAAAAGGGCACGTCCACTCCGCCGATCACCCCCCACAACAGCACGGTGTATACGCCCGGGCCATGCTTGGCAAGCAGGTCGCTGACGTCGGCTTCTATGGAGAATTCCGTCCCTCGAGCCACCCATTCGCTGGCAGTGATCCACGGGACGGTGATGGCCTGAGGGACCCGCGCCTCGCTTGCCTCGTACGCTTCCTCCCAGGACCGGACGGCCTCTTCCTGAGAGCCGGGGGCCGGGGCATCGGGTGAAACGTCGTAGGGGTCGGGACAGGGCGAATATGACGTCGTGAACTCTTTTTGGTCCCAGAAGTCGTCGCCGCCAAGGCCGATGTTGGCCAGGTCGACGCTGCTGAGTCCGGCGTTGGACAGGTCGATGTCGCTCAACTCGACCTCGCCCAAACCGACGTCCGAGAGGTCAATGTTTCGCAATCTGAATTCGGTCAGGTCGATTTCCGTGAGGGAAAACCTGAACCCGGCAATCTGCACCCCAGGGTCGTAGCAGAAGGACCGCGCAACCTGGCCTGCGGTCAGCGGCCGGGGAGGCGGATCGTAGTAGACCTGCAGGCCCAGTTGCTCCCTGCTGGAGAATTGCAGGCCGTTTGTGGAGCGGCCGGAGATGGAGAGCGTGCCGTTCGAGATGCCAGGTGGCTCGTCGAAGGCTGCGTATTCGCCTTCGAAGTGCTGGATGGCCTTGAAGTTGTGCTCATCCCAGGCGAGTCCGACGCTGACCTTTCTGTTCCACTTGTCCAGGATGGTGGGGCGGTGGTACGAGCTGTTCATCCAGCCGACCATCGCTTCCCGGACCTCCTCGCGGATGTCTTCAACGGGAGTGATTCTGTCCGAGGCGGTGATGCAGTAGCGAAGGCCGCTGGCGTTCTCGGCGTTTGCCTGGTACCCGCCGGCAAGGGAGTAGCGCATGTATGGCTTCAGGCCGTCGACGCCCCAGTGTCCGCTGATGCAGTGTTCGAGCGATGCCTCGGCGTGCAGTTGGGCCGCCGGGTTGTCGCCCAGCGCAACGGCCGGAACCCCTGCCTTACTTCGCTCGGCGTTGATGAGCTCCAGCATGTAGAGCTTGTAATCACGGTGTTTCCGGGAAACAGGAATCGGTGACGTGGACTGCGTCGGCGACTCCGACTCGGGCGTCGAAGCCGGTCGGATAATCTCAGAGGTCTCGGTGCCGCCGAAGCCGTCGCGTGCCTGCTGGAACACGTCTTCGCCTCCGCTGCCCAAGGTGCGGAGAGTGTCGGCGCCGGGAAAGGCCGCATCTTTGCCGATGGCCAGGAACGAGGCGACACCCACGAAGAGCACCACAATGAAGAGGCAGCCGCACCCCAGCTTGCCCGCCTCGCCCTTGGCGTTGCCGCGGTCCCTTCCTGCGGCCACTATTGGCCTCTTGAGCTCTGGGGGCCGATTCCGGGGCCCCAACGCCGCCATGCCAGGTACCCGCCGCCTGCTGCTGCCAGCAGGACACCGCCGGCCAGGGCACGCAGGGCGGCCCACATGGTCGCGTCGAACCAGAACCCCTGCGGGAACAGCAGCACCAGGTAATCGGTGCGAGGGTCCAGCTTCCAGAAGTCGTTGGCAAAGCTGACCTGGTGGAACAGAAGGAACAGCGCGTCGAACCCTACGGTGGCAACCAGCCCGAAGGCGGCCAGCAGCACCACGGTCAGTCCTCCGCCCCACAAGGCATGGCGGGCGAGCGTCGGCAGGTACCGACGGCGCTGCAAGGCGAACCCCGCCGCAACCACGGCGACGAGGCAGGCCGCAGAGGCGGCGAAGGCCCAGTAAACGCCCCGTACGAGGCGCTTCACGTCGTGCATGTGGATGACTTCCTTCTCGTTGAACAGGTCGCGCTCGGAGCCGAAGATGCGAGTGCGGACGTCCAGCGGCTCCTCGCCGGAGTTGAAGTAGGCCCGGAGGTCCACCGCGACCTGTCGGAGGTCTTCGGTTGTGATGCCGCTGGCATAAGAGATTCGGTACTTCGCGAAGCCGTCTTCGTACAGGCCGATGTTGTTGAAGGCCCAGGTTATGCTGCCGGTAACAAGGAACACAGGGACGGCGACGACGAATACTGCCGCAGGCAGCCAGCGGAGCCGCGCGAGGAGCCTGGCCAACGGGCTATCGGAGCGTGTCATTGATTGAAACATGGGCGTCGCCCTTTATAATCGGGCTATGAATGATTACGAATCAAGTGAACGATTGTCCGAATTTCAGACGTTGGTGGATATCGTGGCGATGCTGCGAGCCCCCGGTGGCTGCCCGTGGGACCGTGAGCAGACCCACGAGACGTTGAAGCGCAACCTGCTGGAGGAGGCGCACGAAACGCTGGAGGCCATCGACGGGGGTGATCCGGCGGTGCTGACCGAGGAGCTCGGCGACCTGCTGGTGCAGATAGCATTCCATGCCGACATTGCGCGCGAGGCCGGCCAGTTCGAGATGGGCGACGTTGTGGAGCGCATCAACCGGAAGCTCATCCGGCGGCATCCCCACGTCTTCGCCGACGAGACGGTGTCGGACGCCCGGGAGGTGGAGCGGAACTGGGAGCGCATCAAGGCCGAAGAACGGGCCGAGGCGGGAGCTCGCAAGTCGCGGGTGGAGGGCATCCCGGCCAGTCTGCCGGCGCTGGCGGCGTCGCAACTGATGCAGGACAGGGTGGCCCGTGCCGGGTTCGAGTGGGACGATGTATCGGGTGTGCTGGACAAGATTGAAGAAGAGATCGGGGAGTTCCGGCGGGCAGGGAGCAAGGAAGAGAGGGTGCACGAGCTGGGGGACATTCTCTTCGCGCTGGTGAATCTGTCGCGGTGGGTCGACGCCCACGCTGAGGATGTGCTACGGCAGGCAAACGACCGGTTCCGGTCCCGCTATCTCGGGATGGAGGAGCTGGCGGCGCAGCGAGGGCTGGACTTCGAGGCGCTGTCGCTGGACCGGAAGGAAGAGCTCTGGCAGGAAGTGAAGCGCTCGGGGCGGACGGGCTGAAGGCCTGGGAAGCGGTCGGGCCGGGTGGGCTGGAGGTCGCGGGACCGGGCCGACAGATGCTGCCAAGGCGGGCGGTGAAGCAGGACGGAATGTTACCGGGAGTGTAGCCGCTCGGGCCTGGAAGGCTGAGGGTCGCGGGACCGGCCGGGCCGGGTGGGCTGAAGGTCTGGGAAGCGGTCGGGCCTGGAAGGCTGAGGGTCGCGGGACCGGTCGGGCCGGGTGGGGTGAAGGTCTGGGAAGCGGTCGGGGCGGGAAGGCTGAAGGTCGCGGGACCGGGTCGACAGATGCTGACAAGGCGGGCGGTGAAGCAGGACGGAATGCTACCGGGAGTGTAGCCGCTCGGGCCGAGGGCAACGCCGCCGGGGGCGCTCTTCGTGCGAGCGTTTGGGGTTTGTTCCAGGTTGGTCGCCAGAGCTAGCTCTCGTCCGGCCAGGTTGCGAGGTAGGCGGGGTCCATGTAGTAGATTCCGCCGCTGAGGACGCGCTGGAGGCCGCCGGTCAGACCGGCGACGCCGGAAGCCCCGGCGGACGTTCGCCCGAAGAGGCGCTGCGAGAGGCTGCGCCGGGGCTGAAAGAACTTGGGGCGAGACTTTGTCCGGCCCGCCTCGGCGGCGGCGTCGAGGGCGTCGGTGAAGTCGCCGAGATGATCGACCAGGCCTTCCTCAGCCGCCCGCTGTCCGGTTATCACCTCGCCCGTGGCCAGTTCGCGGACGGCCTCTTCGGAGAGAGAACGGCCCTTGACGACGGCCTGCACGAAGTTGTCGTAGATCTCGTCGATCAATCGCTGGAGGCGCTCTGCTTCCTCTGAAGTGGGGCTGCGCCAGAAGCCGGTCATGTCCTTGTACTTGCCGCCCTTGAAGATGGAGATCTCGACACCGGCGCGGCCAAGCAGCTGCTCGAGTATCGGGCGCATGTAGATGACGCCGATGGAGCCGACAAGGGCGGTGGGCATGGCGTAGACCTGGCTTGCGGCACAGCAGAGGTAGTATCCGCCGGATGCGCCAATGCCGCGTACGAAGGCGAAGACCGGCTTGGTCTCGGCCACGCGTTCGATGCTGCGGTGCAGGGCCTCGGAGGCGGATGCCGAACCGCCCGGGGAATCGATGTCCAGCAGCATGGCGCGGTAGGACTTGTTCTTGGCGATGGACTCGAAGACGCGGGAATAGGCGCTGGAACGTATCTGAGAGCCGATGACCCCGTGCATTTCCACCACGGCGACGCCGGAACCGCGACCGATTCCAAACGGCATGTCTGCCTCCTCGGCTGCTGGATGCCGGGTACATTGTAACCCAATGTATCCGGCGTAACCCTATCGGGAGTAACCCAATGTATCCGGGGTAACCCAATGTATCCGGCGTAACCCTATCGGGAGAAGCCCAATGTATCCGGTGGCCGTTGGGGGGGCGGTCGGAAATGGCAAGGCCCCGATTTGAGTCGGGGCCCTGTTGCGTCAGATCTGCGGGGACCGGCGGTCTAGGCGGCGTTGACGTCGATGGGGCATGCGGGTGTGCCCTGGTCGGACTTGCGGAAGTGGGGAATGACGTGCTTGCCGAACATTTCTATGGACTCCATGACCTTCTTGTGGGGCACGGACTCGGTGGCCATCAGGAACTGAAGCTGGTCGACGCCGGTTTCCTCGTGGAGCCTGGCGGCCTTGATGCAGGACTCGGGGTCGCCGGCGACGATGATGCCGCGCTCGGCCATGGTGCCGGCGTCGAACTCCTCCCAGACCTTCTGGGCCAGGGCGCTGCCGCCGGACAGGTCGAGACCGTTGCCGCCACTGCCGCCCTCCGTGGGGACGTCGACGTAGCGGGAGAAGTTCTGGGCCAAGTGGTCGGGGACGCCGCCCCACTGATCCAGCAGCCGAGCGTATATGTCCTTCTGGTCCTGGACGTAGGGACGTCCGGGGCCGAAGAAGGTCTTGAGCGACTGGGCAGACAGCTCCTTGGTTGCCAGGTCGTCCTCTCCGCAGAGGCCGAAGCAGGATGAGAGCCACTTGTTGTTGGCGAATGCGCCGACGGGGTCGGACTCGCGGATGGCAGTCTTGTACTCGCGGATGGATGGCTCCAACACCGAGGGAGCGTTAACGCCGAGGGCCATGGAGCCGATGCCCTTCTGGGCGGCGAGCTGGTAGGTGGCCGGCTGGAGCGCGGCAACCCAGATGGGCGGATGGGGCTTCTGGTAGGGCTTGGGGAGCACCTGGCGAGGCGGGACCTTCCAGTACTTCCCGTCCCACTCGAAGTAGTCGGACTCCCAGATTTTGGGAATCATGGAGAGGGACTCTTCCCACATCTCGCGGGTGTTGCGGGGGTCGATGCCCATGCCGAGCTGTTCGTAGGGAGCGGAGCGGCCGGTGCCGAACTCGACGCGGCCGTGGGAGAGGTGGTCGACCATGGCGACCCGCTCGGCGACGCGGACGGGATGGTGGTAAGGGAGGATGACCACGCCGAAGCCAAGGCGGATGCGCTTGGTGAGCCGGGCCAGTGCGCCGAAGATGACCTCGGGGCAGGGCGACTCGGAAAAGGTGGTCAGAAAGTGATGCTCGACGAACCAGACGGCGTCGAAGCCCATCTCATCGGCCAGTATGCACTGCTCGATGGTCTCTTCGATTACGGCGTGGTCGTCCAGCATGGGACGCTGCATCTCGTAGGCGAGCGAAAATTCCATTACGTACCTTCTTGATACTAAGGTGGGCGTCGCCAGCAATTCTAGGGTTCCCCAAAGGATACCGCAACATTCGCCGTTGCATCCGCTACCGTAAGATTAGTGCAATGCAGAAAGACATTTTATATGGAGCTATACATGGCGGCAGTTGTAGGAACTAAGGGGCAAGTGGTGATTGACAAAGCTATCCGGGACCGGTTGGGCATCTCCCCGGGCTGGCGGGCTTACCAGACGCTGGAGGAAGGGCATGTGAAGATTTACTTCCGCCCGCCGCCCCATAGCCGTTCATTGCTGGGGGCCCTTCGAGATCACATCACGCCCGATGGTGCGGACCGGCTTACGCGAATGAGTTGGGCCGAAATGGAGGAAGAGGGATGGAAAGGGATTGTGGAAGAGCGGGACGAGAGAATCGGGATATCCTCCAATGACCCGCCACAGCAATGACGTTCATTGACACCAACATTTTGGTTCGTTACCTCACTGGCCTGCCGCCGGACCAGGCAGCCACCGCCGCGGAAATTATCGACAGCGGCGCCGAACTATGGATAACGGTCACTTCTCTGGCCGAGGTTTATTTCATAATGTCCCGGGTGGCTGGCATACCCAGAGTCGAAGTTGTTGGAGCACTGATTGACTTCATGCAAAAGGACACAGTCTTTCCGTATGCCGTCGACAAAGACTTTTTGCTGCGGGGACTGGAAATTACGCTGCCATCAGGCAGGGTATCCGTGGGGGATGCGTTGATTTGGGCGACAGTTCGCACTGCCGATAGTGGCGCAATCTACTCTTTCGACCAGGGGTTTCCCGAAGAGGGGATACGGGTTCTACGACCTCTTTAAAACCTCTCTACCCCATGAGGACGACTTCGCGCTGGACGGGGGATGAGGGGGCGGGGCCGTCTTCGGACATGAAGACGTCTATCTCGGAGCGGACTCCGAACTCGGGGAGGTAGATGCCGGGCTCGACGGAGAAGCAGACGCCGGGGATGATGCGGCGGGTGTCGTGGGTCTCGAAGCCGTCTAGGTTGACGGCCTCGCTGTGGACCTCGAAGCCGATGCTGTGGCCGAGGCGGTGGGTGAACCACTGCCCGTAGCCGCGGGCTTCGATGTAGTCGCGGGCGACCTTGTCGGCCTGCCAGCCCTGGACGGGTTCGCCGCGGCGGTGGGCGTCCTGCAAGTATTCGACGGCAGAGTCGCGAGCGCCAATGACGATGTCGAATATTTCCTGCTGACGGTCTGGGACGCGGTCGCCGGCGTAGGCGCACCAGGTGATGTCGGCGTAGACGCTGCCGGGGGCGAGGCCCTTGGCCCAGAGGTCGATTAGCAGCCAGTCGCCGGGTGTAATGGGGCTATGCTGCTGTTCGGATGGCTCGTAGTGGGGGTCGGAGGCGTTGGCGTTGACGGCGACGATGGGGCCATCGGGGGAGGCGATGCCCTCTTCGGCGAAGCGATGCCGGATGAACTCGGCGATATCGAACTCGGTGACGCCGCTGCCGAGGCGCTCGCCGGCGTGGACGAAGGCCTCGTTGACGATGCGGCCGAGCTTGAGGGCGGTAGCGTGGTGGTCGGCGTACTGTTCGGGGGTCCACTGGTGGGTGGCGGCCTGCATCAGGTCGGCTGAGGACAGCACCTCGACGCCCATACTGCGGACGAGCTCGACAGTGCCGGCATCGACGCGGGAGACACGAGGCAGCTCGTTGAGGGGAGAGTATTCCATTGCCAGGCGGCCTGTGCCGGAGACAAGGTCGCGCAGGGCGGAGACGAGGGAGTCGCGGTTGCTGTAGACGACGCAGTCGACGCCGGATTCGGCGAACTTGCCGGCGTCCACATGATGGGTAAGCAGGGCGGGAGGGCCTTCGGCCGGCAGGTAGAAGTAGCAGGGACGGGTGACGTGGCCGGAGGGCCGGATGACCTGGCGGAAGATGGGGTTGGACTCGCGATAGTCGTAGACCAGCCAGCCGGGGATGTCGTCCTGGGCCATGAAGGACTGGGCGGCGCGGTAGACGTTCCGGAAGCGGTCGGCTTGCTCGTTCATGGGCACCCCGATGATTGCTAAATCCAGTTTTCGGGATTATCGCACATTCAAGCCGGGACGGGGACTGCGTGCGCAGTGAGCCGAGACCGGCAGGCCGGGTGCCGAGGGCCGGCCGCCAGCGGTCTGGGAGTTGGGACCTGGGGCCGGGGCTAGTGGATTTCCTGGCGTATTCCGCCGTCGAGTACGACGCTTTCGCCGGTCATGAAGGAGGCCCGGTCGGAGCAGATGTAGGCGGCGGTGTCGCCGACCTCCTCCATGCGACCGAGGCGACCCATGGGCACCGGCGATGCGAGCTCGCGCAACAGGTCTTCTTTCGTACGCTCCTCGGACTCGCTGCGTTCCATTACCGCCGACTTTATGGCCTCGGTCATGATGGGGCCGTGGATGAGGTTGTTGACGGTGATGTTGAAGGGAGCGAGCTCGTTGGCGAGGCTCTTGGCGTAGCCGACGAGGGCCATCCAGTTGGAGTGGGCGAGGCCGGTCTCGCCGGAGATGTCGACGTGGTCGATGGTCGGCGACGGGGCGTTGAGCTCGGGCAGCAGGTTCAGAATGCGGCCCCAGTGCTGGCGCTTCATGTAGGGGACGACCTCGCGGGAGAGGCGCACGGCACCGAGGAACCCTTCGCTGAGGGAGCTCAGGATCTCGTCGTCGCTGAGCTCGGAGGGCCTTTCGGCGGAGTGGTACCCCATGTGGGTGACGAGGATATCCACGTGTCCGAAGCGGCTGATGGTGTCACGCACGACGCGACGGATGTCACGGGCGTCGGTGATGTCGGCAGGGATGGCGAGAACGTGCTGCTGGGAACTTTCACGGGCGAGGTCTATCTCGGTGCGGCGCAGGTCCTGCTCGGTGCGGCCGCAGATGGTGACGTTTGCGCCCTCGTGGGCGAAGGCCAAAGCGATGGCGCGGCCCATGCCGCGAGTCGAGCCGCCAACGATGGCAACCCGGTCTTTCAGTCCCAGGTCCATTCTTCACGTCCGAGTCCGGAATGGTGTTCCAAGTCCCGGGCCACTGCCGCGCTAGATCACTTCCCGCTTCAGCAGGGAGTCGATGTCGGCGTCGGAATAGCCAAGGTCTTTCAGGATTTCACTGTTGTGCTGACCAAGGAGAGGGGGCGGCAGATCGAGGCCTCCGGGGGTCTTGGAGAACTTGATGGGGATACCGGTCTGCTTGATCTTGCCGGCGACGGGGTGGACCATTTCCTGGAGCATGTCGCGGGCTTCGATCTGGGGGTCGGCGAAGACGTCGGCGAGGTCGTTGATCGCGCCGCAGGGGACGCTGACCTTCTGCAGGTCGGCGACCCAGTCGGCCACAGGGCGGGTGAGGAACACCTGCTGCAGGTATGGCACGAGGACGGAGCGGTTGTTGACGCGGTCGCCGTTGGTGGCGTAGTCGGGCTTGGTCAGCTCGTCGAGATTCATGGCGTCGCGGAAACGCTCCCAGATGCGTTCGGAGCCGACGGCGACGTTGATGAACTTACCGTCCTGGCACATGAAGGCCTGGTAGGGGCAGAGGTTGGGGTGCGCGGCGCCAAGGCGGGCGGGTGGCTTGCCGTTGGCGAAGTAGGTGGCGGCCTGGTAGGTTAGCCACGCGACCTGTCCGTCGAGCATGGATACGTCGATGAACTGGCCCTCGCCGTGCTCGGCGCGGTGTCGGACGGCGGCCATGACGGCGAAGGCGGCCCACATGCCTGCGCCGATGTCGGAGATGGCGATGCCGACCTTCTGGGGATCGCCGTCGGGTTCGCCGGTGAGGCTCATCATGCCGCTGACGCCCTGCATGATCTGGTCATAGGCGGGCAGGCGGTGGTATGGGCCGTCCTGACCGAAGCCGGAGATGGAGGCGTAGATGATGCCGGGGTTGGCGGCGCTGATGACGTCGTAGCCGAGGCCGAAGCGCTCCATGACGCCGGGGGTGAAGTTCTCGACGATGACGTCGGCGTCGGCGGACAGCTTCAGGAAGATTTCCTTGGCCTCATCTTCCTTGAAGTTGAGTGTCAAGCTGCGTTTGTTGCGGTTGATGGACATGAAGTAGGCGCTTTCGCCCTCGATGAAGGGCGGGCCCCACTGCCGGGTGTCGTCGCCGCTGCCGGGAATTTCGATCTTGATGACGTCTGCGCCGTGGTCGCCGAGCATGAGAGTGCAGAACGGGCCGGCGAGAGCCCGGGTCAAGTCCAGTACCTTCAGCCCTTCCAGAGCTTTCATTGCCTTCTATCTCCCGAATTCCGTCGAGGAGCCCGTTGGCGCGGTGAGGTGTCACCGGTCGCTGCGGGTCGCACGATGAAATTCTAGCGTTGGAATCTTACCAGAGTCTTACGTCACAATTGATGAGAGTATTGTGAACGAATTGTGACCGGTTTATGCCACAACTGGGCCGTACCATTCACATTCTGAAGGTTGCAGCGTCCGTGAGGTGGACGCGGCATCCTCCGGTGTCCGCGGGGTCGAAGTAGATGAGCCGGTAGCCCATGAAGTTGGTGAAGGGCTCGTCGGTGAGGAAGTCAAAGCCCCTGCTGCGGTGTTCGGCGACGACGCGGTCGAGGTCTTCGACGACGTAGGCAACGTGGTGGATAACGTAGCTGCCACCGCCCGCTTCCAGGGCTGACGGGTCATCTGGGTGGATGAATTCCACTTCGACGGCGCCCACCTGGAGAAAGGCGACCTCGCCGAGGTTGGCGACGTGGCCGCGGCCGGTGAGTTCCGCGCCGAAAGCGTTGGAATAGGACGCGATGGCGTCGTCCAGATTGGGCACCAGGTAGCTCACGTGGTGAATGTTGGTGAACATAACGTCTCCGGTGTAATAGGGGCGCGGCGTTGACGCCTGTTGCTGTATTCCGGCGCGGCGCATATTATATGTTCTCCCTGCGAGAGAACCAAATCCAGGGCTCGCGGGCTAAGGGTGGAGAAGAAAATGGCATCTGGGAGCACATATAAGATAGTCGAGCTGGTTGGGTCTTCGAGCGAGGGCGTACAGCAGGCCATCGACGGCGCCATTTCCAGGGCAGCGCAGACCATTCGGAACCTGGACTGGTTCGAGGTGCGCGAGATTCGTGGCACGATCGACGGGGGAAGCGCCAACTGGTACCAGGTGAAGCTGGGGATCGGTTTCCGGGTCGACTCAGGCGACGACGTCAGCCAAGACTAGGGACTATAGATGGCCGGCCCGTTCGAGGTGAGCCGCAATGCAGTGGTGATCGACGCGCCGGCCGAGCGGGTGTTCGAGTACGTGGCGGACATGACGCGCCACGGTGAATGGAACCCGGAGCCAGGGTTCGAGGTGACGGCCTTTCCTTCCGAGCCGCCAACCGTCGGCTCGGTTTTTCGTCGGGAGAAGAGAGGGGTGATGCGGGGGCCGCTTATAATTCGCGGCGGGATGAGCGACAACCCGGTGCGACTGGTCAAGACGATGATCGTCACCGCCCTGGAGCCGCACAGTAACCTGGCTTTTGAAACGAGCAACAGCTACAACAACCTGCTGGTGAGCAAAGACAGGATTTCGTTCGAATTCCGGCAGGAGATGGAAGGCACCAGGGTGATCATGGTTTCCCAGGTGGAGGCACTGGTGCCCGGAGCCTTCATGGGCCCGGCCTATGCGATGCGCGTAGCGCGGGGATTTCTTATGCGCATTCTGGGAGGGAAGCTCTCGGACAGCTCTCCCAAGTTGCCTGCCGGTCCACACCTGTCACGCATCAAGGAGATGATAGAGACAGGTGTGATGGTCACCAGGATCTGATTTCTCGCTTCCATTAGCTTCAGCGCCGCCGCCTCGGATTCAGGCAAGAGAGCATAGCGAAAGTCGGTCGCTGTCGATTTCGAGGCCCCTGACGAGCTGAACAGACGCCGTTCGCTATTAGCGAACGGAAGACTGAGCGAGTGAACGGATAGCGGGAATTTGGGGGGTTCCTCAGTTATAGGGGTTCCCTAGTCGGCGTTGACCCGCAATTGCTTGGCGAACACCGCCAGAAGCAGCGTGCTGCCAACGGCGAGGGCAAGACATAGGTAGCCGATTCCCTGGTAGCCCACGACCGCCAAGAGAGCGCCGGAAAGCCCGGCCCCGAGCACTCCGCCCACGAAGTTGCCGACACCGATGGTGCTGGCTCCGGTTGCCTTGGATTCTCCCGAATACTCCGTCGTGGCGGCGACCATTACGGGCGCCAATACGGCCAGCAGGCCCGACCCTGCCGTTGCCAGAGCCACGGCAGGCCAGAGGCCAAAATCGAAGGTGAAGAAGAAGAATACACAGACTCCCCCAGCGCCGGTGGTGACGGCCATGAGCGCGACTCGGTAGCTCTTTGTGGCGACGAACCCGGCGGCGTAGCTCCCTATCACCTGGGCTGCCGCGGCAATCAGCAGGGGCAGAGCGACGAATCCCACGCTCAGGTCGTAGGCCTGTATCAAATAGGCGGCGAAGAAGCTGATCAGACCCCAGTAGGCCAGGCGCTGGGTCACGATGACCGTCAGGGCGACCCGGAAAAAACCCATGGAAAGCAGCGTCCAATACCTGGCAAAGAAGACGAGGTCGCGACTGCGTTCCCGGTTGTCGCGGGGATACCAGAACCAGCTCAAGAGCAGTGCCGTGCCCAGAAGCAGGCTTGCCAATACAAAGGTGAAGCGCCAGCCCCACCAGTCGGCGAACAGGGCCACAAGCGGGACGGTGATGGCCGAGGTCAACACGACGGTGCCCATGATGCCGCCCACGGCCTGAGCCCTCCTGGCCGGGGAGATGACGTCGGACACGACCCCCACCGAAGTGGGCGGTATGGTGCCTCCACCGAGGCCCCCCAGCACACGGAGGGCGAGGAACACCTCCATGTTGGGCGCGAAGGCCGAACCCAGCATTGAAACCAAGACCATCAGTATTCCCGCTAGAGCCACAGGGCGGCGGCCGAAGGAATCGGCCAGCGGACCCACGGCGACGATGGAGATCGCCAATGCCGCGAATGACGCCGTGTTCAACTGCCCCGAGACCGCGACTGAGACTTCTAGGTCGTTCGCAATCTCGACGAGGAGGGCGGGAACCATGACGATGGCGGTCTGGGTGCTGAGGATGGCGAGAGAGAGAACGAAGTAAAACCAGGCCTTGTTTACCTCTTTGGTCTCTGCGGGCGCGGATGGCGTGGTCAAAATGTGGGTTCTTCCAAACGTGCCAAGCGGTTCAGAAGGCCTCCGAAGGATGAGGGGGGTTGGGGATTTTCGGTCCGGCGGGAGTTAACAGCAGGGAGGCCCGACGATGATAGCATGACCACATTCCAGCGACATTTCGGCATATCTACTTTACACGCGTTGGAGCAAATTGCGGAGTGTCAGTTTGAACACGGCAGCAATATGAATCCGACTCCCTGACCATCGTCCGCCGGGAGGGGGAGCCTGCCAAGCACATTCCTTGAATCGACGGGGTGTTCATTCTGGCCATACCCTGCGGGCGACCTCCGCCACAAGCTCGAGTTTGCGCCACTGCTGGTCTTGGGACAGGAGGTTGCCGGGGGCGGTGGAGGCGAAGCCGCACTGGGGGCTGAGGGCCAGGTTCTCCAGCGGGACGAATGCGCCGGCCTCCTCGATTCGCTGCAGCAGGTAGTCGGGAGACTCCAGGGCCGATTCCTTGCTGCTGACCAGTCCCAGGACCACCATCTTGCCGGTGGGGACGAAGCGGAGGGGCTCGAAGGTGCCGGCGCGGTCGGTGTCGTATTCGAGGAGGAAGCGGTCGACGGGCAGGGAGTTGAAGAGGCGGTCGGCGATGTTCTCGTAGCCGCCCTCGGCGTACCACTTGCTCTGATTGTTGCCGCGGCAGACGTGGAAGGCGACGGTCCTGCCGGGCCCCTGTGCCCCTTCGAGGCAGTGAACCTCAGCGTCAACGGCTTCCTCGAACATTCTGTCGGGGTCCTCGCCGAGTTCCCGCAGGTGCTGCCGCCACTTCGGGTCGACGTAGTAGCTGTAGCGGGGTGCGTCGACCTGGATGTAGTCAACGCCCGCTTCCACGAGAGAGGCGATTTCCGACTTGATGATTGCTGCGATTTCCCAGAGCAGCTCGGAGCGGGTGCCGTAGAAGCGGTCGGTGACGCCGGGTTGGAATGTGAGCGCAGGGAACTGGCTGGGGCTGGGGACTGTGACCTTGACCGGCCCGGGTGCGTTGGCCTGGAGGAAGGAGCGCTGGTCGGCGGTGAGGCTGCGGACTTGCCGCAGCTTGCCACCAACGACCTGCCGGGTGCCCTGCTCGGTGGGCTGGTCGCCGGGGCCCTGCCAGATTCGGACGACGGCGGGGGTGTCGGCGTCGACGAAGCCCTCGACGGACTCGATGAGGTCGTTCTGGAAGCCGGTGCGTCGGAACTCGCCGTCGGTGAAGACCGGCATCCCGGCGTCGTGTTGGCGGTCGATGGCGCGAAGTATGGCGGCGTCCTCGGCGGCGCGGAGGTCGTCGGGGCCGATACTGCCTTCGAGGTAAGCGGCCTTGGCAGCCTTTACCTCGGGCGGCCGAAGCAGGCTGCCCACGTGGTCGGCGCGAAATTCGGCGGGCATTTCGTTTCCTCAGGGGACGTGTTGGGTTTCAAAAATGTTCTGCCTTCGTGAAGCAGAGGGACTGTCCGGCTAGTCGTCGAGGTAGGGCGAGCCCCAGCGGTCGAGGAAGGCGACTTCGGAGAGGGGGCCTCGGCGCACGGGTCCGAAGTTGCCCATGGGGTAGCCGATGGGCAGGATGGCGTAGGAGTGGACACCCGGAGGAAGGCCGAGTATTTCCTCGACTTCCTTCTCGTGGATGAGGTGGCGGCAGGTGAGGGTTGAGCCCAGCCCGAGAGCGCGTGTTGCGAGGAGCATGTTCTGGACGGCTGGGTAGATGGAGGCACCGAGAGCGCGGTCGGGCAGGCCGTCGCCGCCTTCCATGCAGGCGACGATCCAGACCGGCGCCTCGTGGTAGTGCTCGGTGAGGTAATGCACGGCGTCGTGCTGGCGGCGGTACCGGCCGGGGCTGGAGCCCGGAGGAGGAGCGCTGCCGGAGTAGCGGGGGCCGATTACGTCGTCGTAGGCCTTCTGGTACCAGACCTGGACGCGCTGTTTGATGTCGGGGTCCTTGACGACCAGGAAGCGCCAGCGCTGGTTGGCCCCGCCGTTGGCGGCGCAGGCACCGGCTTCGAGGATGCGCCGGACGAGGTCGTCGGGGACGGGATCGGGCTTGAGGCGGCGCATGGAGCGCGTGGTCTGGATGATGTCGAACAGGTCGGTGCTGTCAGTCATGGCGTTCCTCTCGATATGAGGTGGTCGTTTGCTTTCTGGAGGCAGGGTGGTCTCGCTGTCGTTACCCGGTGGAATATAGTCGGGTTGGACACGGCGGGCAAGTTGGGGCCATTCCGGATACCCTGAGCCGCAACCTTCGACCGGTCAGCCGCCTGCGACTAGGAACAGCACGCCGAAGGCGAAGACTATGGCGCTGACGCCTACGGAGAAGACCTTTTCGGGGATGCGGCGCAGGAGTCTTGCTCCGTAGTATGCGCCGCCTACAGCGACGACACCGAGGGCGAGGCTCAGGACGATGACGAAGGGAGTAATCAAGTCGCCGGTGCTGTACACGGCAATCTTGGGGACCTGGATCAGGAGCATGCTGAGGGAGAAGGTGGCCATGTATTCGCGGGGCTTGAGGCCGTAGGCGATGTAGAAGATGGGCGCGAAGGGGCCGGGTATTCCCATCACTGCGGCGAGGAAACCGGAAGCGCCGCCGAGAGGGAGGAAGCCCCATAAGGTCATGCGGACCCGCTTCGTCCAGGGAAGCTGGGTGAGGACCACGAGGACGATCATGCCGGCACCCATGCCCCGGATCAGAAGGTCGGTGTCGGCGGCGATGAACAGGAAGCTGCCGAAGATGGCGAAGGGAGTGGAGCCGGCCACGAACCAGGCGACGACCTTCCAGTTTGTGAATTCACGGTTGAGCCAAACGCGGGCGAAGGTGCCGATAAGCTGAAAGATGGCAATGACGGGAACCGCGACCTCGGGGCCGTAGAGCCACACGAGCACCGGGAGAATGATCACGCCGCCGCCGAAGCCCGCGACGCCGGACAGTGACATGCCGATGGCCGCGACAATGAACAGGACCACCAGTTGCCAGACGACCAGGTCTTCCAAGGCCGCTATTCCTTTTCACGCAAGGATGGTCGGGGGTCAATCATACACCGCCGACGGCGGGCACCCTCGCTGCGGCGAGGCCCGAGCGGCAGAGCGGGGAGTCATTGCGTCGAAACTCGGAAAGGTCTGTGCCGGAAACGCAATCCACAGGGCTTGCTCGCGGATATAATCGCGAGCGGTGAGATGCGAGAAGGCAGGAATAAGGGCGGCGGTTGTTGTTCTCCTTTGCTTGGGAGCAATCATCCTCACTGCGTGCGCCGGAGGGGAGCCGGAGGCGGTGCAGGATGTGGAGGCTACGGTAGACGCGGCGGTGCGGGGCACGATCGAGGCCGAGTCGGCTGTGGAGGCGGCGGTAAGGGGGACGGTTGAGGCCAGGGAGGTGGCTGGGCGCTCTGGGCCAACTGCGGTCACGGCTTCGCTGAGTGAGCGGAGGGCGGGGGCGAATGCGGCGCCGACGCCGTCACGGGTGGGGACGCCTACGACTACGGTGACACCGACGGCGACACCGACACCGACACCGACACCGACGCCTACACCCACCCCGACGCTTACGCCGACGCCGACGCCTACACCCACCCCGACGCTAACGCCGACGTTGACGCCAACTCCTACGATGACGCCTACCCTGACCCCGACGCCGACGGCCACGCCGACGGTTACGCCCACGCCCACGCCGAGGCCGACGAATACGCCGACGCCGACGTTGACGCCGACGCCGAGACCGACGAACACGCCGACGCCTAGGCCGACGAATACACCGACACCGACGTTGACGCCTACGCCGAGACCGACGAACACGCCGACGCCGAGACCAACGAATACGCCGACGCCGACGCCGTTGGCGGCGTGGATGCAGGTGCCTCCTTCGGCCTTAAGCATGGTCGGTCAGCTGGCGGACATAGACACGGAGCTGGCAGATAGGGCCGCAGAGTTTGAGTGGGTGGCAGACGGGCTGACGGGAAGGGAGTGGCTGCCGCTCGCTTTTGTCTGGGACCTTGCGAAGCACGACCTGGAGACTGCCAAGACACTTCTCGGCTATTCGTACATGGCAGATGACATCACCCCACTGGAACAGAAGACTATCGTTTCGCTATTCCAAGTCGCCCGGACCGACCCGGAGATGGCCAGCTGGCTGGTGTCGCAGCCGTTCATGGAGCCGCCCTTCAGGGAACGGGACTCGTTCGCGGTGGAGGCGATGACACTGATCGTGTCGGCGAGGCCGGAGACAAACGTGCTTCCATTGCTCAGGGAACAGTCCTGGTTCACGGACGGTATAGATGACGACGAGACAGCGCTGCTGACGGTGATGCGGTCGCTGGCTTACATAAACGAGGACTATCGCAAGGCGCTCATCGAGAAGCACCGGATTGAAACGAAGTCCGTAGAGCTACCGCTGGCAGGGGAGGCGAACCTGATTGTGGTCAGTAACAAGCAGGAGGTGGACTACGACGCAAGGTTCGCCGCGATGGAGGAAGGGGCAAGGGCGCACGAGCTGTTCCTGCAGTTGCCCTTTCCGTTCACCGACATCATTTTATTGCTGAGCGATCCGTCAATCTGGCACACCGTTGGAGGTAGTTTCCTGGGGTCCGGTACGTCGAGTTACATCAGGGTGCACCACAACGTTGGAGTTCGCACCCTGTATCACGAGCTAGGCCATTTCTATTTCTCGGGCGGAGATAACAAGTGGATGAGCGAAGGAGGGGCCGACTTCCTGACAACCAACACAGTGGTGTCGCTGGGAGAGACAACCATCGAAGAACGGCTGGACAAACTGGAGTCGAGCATAGAAAGGGACTGCGACGAAAACATCCGTGAGTCGCTGGTCGACTGGCGGCGAAGCAACTGCGACTACAGACTGGGGGAAAGGCTGTACTGGAAGTTGTACCTGGCGCTGGGCGAAGAGACTGCGAAGAAAGGGATGAGGGCCGTCGTGCTGGCACTTGCCGAGGGACGCGTGAGTGAAGAAGATTTCTATGCACTCTACAAGGAACAGGTCGGGCCGGAGCAGGTGGAGGAGTTCAACCGGGTGTACTCGACGTACCACGGGGGGCCGATTCCCGAGTAGGCCGGCGCTGGCGACAAGGCTATGCTGCGGGGCGGTTACGACGAGCGGGATTGGCGTTACAATAGCGCCAATAACCGGGACGGCCAGAAACGCACGGGCAACTACGAGACTCAAGACTTCCGGGCGACGGAGGAGTATGGCAGACCTGACGAGGACGCAGCGAATCGGGGCGCTGGTGCCGGCGACCAATCCGGTGGTTGAGCCGGACTTCTACCGGGTGATCCCGCCGGAGATCACGGTGCACTTCGAGCGGATGTGGAACGGGAACTGGGGCAGCCAGCCTGAGGCAAAGACCGATGACGAGCACCGGTTGAGCATGTCGAGCGGAGAGGCGAACGAAGTCGACTGGGCACTGTTCGGGTTCGACGTGAACAAGATGAACGACGACGTGGCCCGAGGGGCGAGCGCGCTGTCGAACATCGGGCCGGACGTGCTGGTGTACGCTTGCACCTCGGGCACGTGGCACAAGGGGTATATGGCCTTCGACAAGCACATGGCAGACGTGATGGAGGAGGCAAGCGGCATAACGTCGGTGACGGCGGTTACGTCGTGCATCGAGGCGATGCGGCACATGGGCAGCAAGAAGCTGAGCATCTGCGGGCCGTACCGGAACTTCCACCTGCGGAACAGGCTGAAGCCGCTGATGGAAGAGGCCGGATTCGGGGTGCTGAGCGCGGACGGGGAGCCGTGGATGCAGGAGTCGATGAACCCGCGGGAGATCGACGAAGAGTCGCCGCAGACGATTGTCGACTTCGCGCTGTCGGTGGTGCAGGACGAGGCGGACACGGTGTTCCTGCCGGGGACGGCGTGGCGGGCGCTGGACGCTGCGGAGCCGCTGGAGCAGGCGCTGGGGAAGACGGTGGTCACGGTGAATCAGGCCAGCATCTGGATGGCGCTGCGGCAGCTGGGGTGGACCAAGCCGATCGAGGGGTTCGGGAGCTTGCTGCGCAGCCTGGATTGACCGGGGGCCGCTTGCCGACCGGCGCGGGTCTGTCGGGTGGCTTTCGACCGCTGAGGTCCAGTGCGTCGGGAAGTGAGGGCGGTACAGGCGAGCATCTGGATGGCGCTGCCGCAGCTGGGGTGGACGAAGCCGATAGAGGGGTTCGGGAGCTTGCTGCGCAGCCTGGAGTGACGGGGGAGACGGGAAGCCGTCTCGAAAGCTGCGCTCAAGGTTGCGGATTTGCTCCGAGACCATGCTGCGGGGGTTTTTCTCTCCCCTGACCCTTCCAGCACGATGGACGGGGGTTTCGAGATAGTCGCTTGGCGTTCGTATCCGGGCGAACGCGTGGGGATGGCATAGCGGCTGGGTTGCCAAGGACCACTGAGTGGAGAGAAGCGGCCCTGCTACAGTTCGCGCCGGCGGGCCCGTTGTGGCATTGGGGATGGTGCCGGGAGTGGGGGTCGAACCCACACACCTGTTAGGGTAACGGATTTTAAGTCCGCCGCGTCTGCCTTTCCGCCATCCCGGCACTGGGTGGTCTGCTCTTTATTGTAACCGGGGTGTGGGCCTCTCTGCAGAACCGCGAGCTTCGCCAATGATGCCGGTTGGCGATATCGGTCTTCCTGTCGGCGACGAGCTGGCTTCGAGTCTTGCGTCGCGTACGGGGGCGGGCGTTTGTGGGCGCGTTGACGATCTCGGGATCGATCTTAGGGGCCCAGAACTCCGGATTGGGATGTTCCACGCAAGCGGCAACGGCCATCTACAGGACTACCGGCAAAGTGGGATGGTATGCCGCCGACCCGAGAAGCGTGGGGAGAACTCGCGCTATGGTTTTCAGCCGGGAGATGGGGTGAAGCCGGTGCACTCCGTGGCGGGCAGGAAGACAGGGAGCACCACGTCGGGGTCATCGACGGCGGGGAAGAACGTCACCTGAACCGGCATATCGATGTGGATGTCCTCGGGCGACACGTTGAGGACGTTGCTGCACAGGCGCAGGCCCTCCTGCTCCTCAAGCTCGATCATGCAGATGTTGTACGGCACCTGCTCCTTTTCAGCGATGGCGGGGTGTACGGGATGGCGGGCTATCACGTAGGAGTAGACGAAACCCCGTCCGCTGACCCTAGTCCATCCGTAGTTTATGGAGGAGCACCCGGGGCACATGGGCATGGGTAGATGGCGGAACAGTCCGCAATCCGAGCACTGCTGGATGCGCAGCTCTCCCTCGCGAGAGCCCTCCCAGAACCCGCGCTCGTAGTCGGGAATCCGCTCCATGTCAGGCAAGGGCAAACCCTGGAGGGGAGTGGTCATGGGGCGGGACCTGGCGTCCTGGCCTTGTTGCTGGGTCATGTCTGCTCCTGCCTGCCCTCATCTATCCCTGTTTTTCCCGCCGGCCCTGGTTATCCCCGCCGGATGATGACTGCGCCGCTGAGCTGTGCCGTGCTGCTGCAGGTGAGGGCGCGGTTGATGGTCTTGTGCGGCGGTTGCGAGGTGGATGTGCCCCGGATGAGGCGCACACATTCCTGAACGTGGGTCAGTCCGTGGATGTAGGCCTCGGAGTGATTGCCGCCGTGGGTGTTGGTGGGAAGCTGGCCGTCGAACCGGATGTTGTGGCCGCCCTCGACAAAGTCCTTGGCCTCTCCCGGTGGAACGAAACCGTAGGTCTCCAGGTTGATCAGGCAGAAGGGCGTGAAATGGTCGTAGAACATGAACGCGTCCATGTCCTTGGCTTCCAGCCTGGCGCGGGCCCAGAGGTCGCGGGCGGTGTTCTCCGACTCGGCCACGGCCAGGTCGGGACGGTAGATGATGCCGTCGTTGCGGGGGCCGGAGCCCTGGGCCGCTGCCTCGACCAGGGTCAGTGTGCCGGAGTGGCGCAGTTCCCTGGCGCGTTCGGGGGTGGTCATAACCACAGCGGCTGCGCCGTCGTTCTCCTGACAGAAGTCGAGGACGTGGAGCGGGTCCACCACCATGCGGGAGTTCTGGTGGTCGTCGATGGTGATGGGATCCCGCCGCAGGGCCCGTGGGTTGCGCGAAGCATGTTCCCGCAGGGTGACGGCGACCCAGCCGAAATGGCGGCTGGTGGCCCCGTACTGGTGCATGTAGCGGCGTACGAACATGCCGAAGTGGTGGGCCGGCGCCATACAGCCCCAGGGAGTGGCGAAGCCCTGTGCGCCGCTCAGGATGCGCTCGGGCCCCCTGGCGCGGCCGAGGCGCATGCCGGAGCGCAGGTTGGCAGCGCGGAAGCACACCACGTAGTTGGCGTAGCCCGCGGCGATGGCGGCGGCGGCGTGGCCGATGGTGGCGTTGCCCGCGCCTCCGCCGTAGGAGACGGACTCCCAGTGGCGCAGGTTCTTGATGCCCAGTGACTGCGTCAGCAGGGTCTCGTGGTTGGACTCCATGTCGTAGCGGACCAGGCCGTCGATGTCCTGCGGGGCGATACCCGCGTCATCGCAGGCGGCCCTGATGGCCTCGGAGGCGAGCTGCAGCTCGCTGCGGCCCGAGTTCCAGGAGAACTCTGTCTCGCCGATGCCGACGATTGCGGCCTTGTCCCTGATGCCGTTGTTGTCGGCGGGAAGGATGGTCTGCACCATCGCCTGTTACTCCTCTTCCCAGTCCACGACCTTCCGTGCCCTTAGGTCGAGGATCTGCTCGTCGGTATATCCCAGCTCCGTGAGGATGGAGCGGGTGTGCTGGCCCTTGAGGGGGCCGGGGCCGGCGCGGCCAGAGGTCTCGGAGAAGCTCACCACCGGTGAGTAGCGCCAGAACTCGCCGAATCGGGGGGCCTCCACCTGGGTCAGGAGCCCATTCTCGCGCACGTGGGGGTCGTCGTCGAAGAAGTAGTACATCCCCCGGTCCTCGGCCCTGACGCAGGCCACGTCGACTGAGGTGAGCAGCCGTTCCCAGTGCAGCGCCTCCCCGGTGGCGAAGATCGCGGCCAGTTCACCGGCCAGGGCATCGTCGTGCTGCCCGCGGGCCTCTTCGGTGGCGAAGCGTGGGTCATCCAGCAGATCGGGCCGGCTGATGGCCCGACACAGGGCCTGCCACTCGTCGTCGAACGGGCAGGCGAGGAACACCCAGCCGTCGCTGGCCCGGTACAGACGGTACAGGGCGTGGAGACCGTAGCCGCCGGGGTCCGGCAGCGGGCGGGGCTGCTTGCCCTCGTGCCAGTAGAAATCGTCGATGTTCAGGTAGGCGTTGGCGTTGATCATGGTGGACTCGACGTACTGCGCCTGGCCGGTGCGCTCACGGGCGTAGAGGCCCAGCACCAGGCCGACGGCGTTGACCATGGCGGTGCTGTGGTCGGCGGTGCCGTCGTTGGCCCGCTTGAGCTGCTTGGCCACGGCGGCGATTTCGTCGATGGACATGGGCTGGTCGGGTGCTGGAAAGGCGTCGCGGCCCATCTGGGCAACGCCGCCGCCGGAGACAGCGCCGGCGATGGGGGCCATGGACGGACGGTGCGAGTAGGGTCCAGTGGAGCCGTAGCCGCCGGCGTAGAGGTAGACCAGGTTGGGGTTGATCTCCCTGAGCTGCTCGTAGCCGATGCCGGTGCGCTCAGGCGCGCCGGGGCGCATGCTGTGGAGCAGCAGGTCAGCCTTGGCGGCCAGCTTGCCCATGATTTGCTGGCCCTCAGGGGCCTTGAGGTCGAGGCAGATGCACTCCGACCCCGCCATGGTGCGCTGCGCTGAATAGGGCAGCCCCATCCTGCCCCAGTCGCCGCCGGGGGCCTCGATGCGGATAACGCGGGCACCGAGCTCGGCCACCAGTGCGCAGCCCAGCGGGCCGTTGATCACAGTGCCCAGGTCCAGGAGCGTAACGCCCTCGAGGGCCTGGGCCGGCATGGGTGAGTTGGCGCCGTTGGAGTGGGTCCTGACGCCGTTCCCCAGCCTGGACAGGACCTCGTCCGTGTGCTGGCCGAGGGCCGGGGTCCGGCTCGCCGGTTCGGCCGGCGTGGCCGTCATGCTCACGATGGGGCCGAGCTGGCGCATAGGGCCCACGCCCGGAGCATCCAGCTCGCGGACGTTGCCGTTGTGCACGATCTGGGGGTGGTCGAGGGCCTGCTCCGAGGACAGGTACGGCTCGGCAGCCGCGTTGCCCTCTCTGCTGAGGAATATGGACATCCACTCGTCCAGGGTCTTCTGCTGGACTTTTTCCAGCATGATCCGCTCCAGGACGGCGACGGCCTCCGGGTCGAGGAAGGGGGCGTTTTTTAGCTGTGGGTCCTCGTAGATGAAGTCCATGTCCAGCGAGTGCATCATCGACCGGAATAGCCGCTCCACCACGTTGCCGAGCTGGATCCACTGTCCGTCCTTCGTGCGGGCCGGCAGGTAGCCCGTGGGGTTGCCGCGACCCGTGCCGACGTTTGGCTCGGGCGGGTACTCGTCTGGGCGATTCCGCACCATCTGGCCGTGAACCCAGGAGACGTGGTCGTAGGTGGTGACCGCCTGGAGCATGCTGGTCTCGACGTGCTGGCCCCGGCTGGTCTTTTCGCGCAGGTAGAGGGCCGAGGCGATGCCACGTACGAGGGCGGTGGCGGCGGCGTGGCAAACGCCCTGCGTGACGACGTAGTTGGGGCCGGTCCTGGGGTTCTGGTTGGCGAACATCATCATCCGGCCGCTCTTGGCGGCCACGATGGCGTCGTATCCCTTGTATTGCGCGTACGGGCCGCGGGGGCCGAAGCTGGTCAGAGAGGCGTGGACCAGGCCGGGGTGGCCGGCGCGCAGAGTTTCGTAGTCGACGCCCAGTTGCCGGGCGACGCCGGGACGGTAGTTCTCGACGACCACGTCGGCGTGGTGCGCCAGCGCACGGGCGTTGTCCCTGCCATCCTGGGTCTTCAGGTCGAGTACGGCGCTCTTCTTGCCTCGGTTCCACTGGATGGAACCGGGAGCGTCTCTGAATTTTTCTCCACCGGGAGGCTCGATCTTGATGACCTCGGCTCCGAAGTCGGACATCACCATGGTGGCGACGCCGCCAGCGCGACCGCTGGTGAAGTCGAGGACGGTGATACCTTCGAATACCTGTGCCATCGCGCCCCTCTTTCGGTAATCTGGGAAAATAGACGCCAATGTTTCGGAAACGGAACGCCCGGACACGGCCTGCAGGTGCGTCGGCGTTGCGGCGAGGCTAGTCGGCGATGCCGAGCTCGGCCTTCATGTCGGCGACGGCCTGGTTGCGGGTCTTGCGCTGCCACTGGGGACGGGCGTTGATGGGCTCGTTGATGATTTCGGGATCGATCTTCAGCGCCACGAACACCGGGCCGGGCTGGGCAAGGATTTCCTCTATCTGACTGGCGAAGTCCTCCAGGTTGTCTATGGAGTAGGTGGCGGGGTAGCCGCAGCCCTGGGCGACAACGTCGTAGGCCATGGCGTCGGCGTTGGGTACGGGCTGGCCGCCAGTGGTGGCGTAGACGCCGTTGTCGAGCATGAAGTGGTACAGGTTGGCGGGGGCCTTCTCGGCGATGGTGGGCAGCGCGCCCATGCCCATGAGGACGTCGCCCTCGGAGTCGAAGAGCACCACGCGCTCGTCGGGCAGGGCCAGGGCGAGGCCCAGGGCGAATGAGGCGTGGCCGCCCATTGCGGGGTCGCCCAGGGGCAGGTCTCGGTCGGGCTGTTCGCTGATGTTGACCCAGAACCGTCCACCGCGGCCGGGTATGACGATGGCGTCGCCCCGCTGCTTGTTGAACACTTCCAGCATTTCGGCTGTCTTTATCATTTCGTTCACTTCCAGGATTGTTGGAGACTAGCGGCTCACGTTGAAGCCGTGGTACTCGTCGCCTACCAGTACGGCCACCGGGCGCTTGTCGCGGGCGGCCTCGGCGAAGGCGATGGAGATGCGGTCGGCGTCCTCGTCGGACTCGACGAGATAGTAGTTGATGTTGAAGGCGTGCAGGAACCGCTCGGTATAGAAGGCGGCGGTGTCGTTGATGACGCCGTGGCGGGTCCAGCCGCGGTAGCCGACCATCATCACGACGGGGGTATTCATGCCTAGTCCCCAGCCGCGCAGGGAGTCGCCGGACTCCATCATGCCGGTGTTCTGGATGAGGATGACAGGCTTCTTGCCCCCGGCGGCGATGCCGGCGGCGGTGGAGAACGCGTGGCCCTCGCGGCTGACGGTTACGAGGTCGAGGGAGGGCTCATCGTTCATCAGGACGTACAGAAAATTGGTCTCGCTGTCGGGCAGCCAGACCACATGGGTGACGCCGTTGTTCTTGAGTTCTTCCAGAACCCTGGCCGGGCTCAGTTCTGCCATGGCGTGTTTCCTCCTGAGGGGTGGCGGCGCTCGCGGCGCGAATGTCCGCAACAGGTATACCGACCGGGCCGCCTGTCGTCAACTTTTCGTGCGTGAGGCAGGCTAGAACAGCTCGCGGCTGGCGATGTCTGCGCCCTCGCGCATGGCCTGGAGCTTGAGCCAGACAATGCCGGCGTCGACGCGATTGGAGCCAGCGGAGGTGTCGAAGCCGCAGTCGGTGCCGGCGAGCACGCGGGTTGGGTCGCCACCGGCGGCGGCCACGGCCTGATGCAGGCGGTCGGCCACCAGCCGGGGGTGCTCGACGTAGTTGGTCTTGGTGTCGATGACGCCGGCCACCAGCAGCGTATCGGCAGGTAGGGGCAGGTCGCGGTAGACGCGGTGCTCGTGGGCGTGGCGCGGGTTGGCCATCTCCATCACCAGTGCGCCGACGTTGGCGCGGTAGATGATGGGCAGGATGTCTTCGAGGGGCACGTCGTGGTGGTGGGGGCCCTCGCTGTTACCCCAGCAAACGTGCAGGCGGACGCGGTCGCGGGGAATGTTCACAAGGGCGCGGTTGATGGCGTCGATGTGCAGCTCGACCACCGCCTGGAAGGCCTCGAGGGGCTCGTCCTGGTAGGAGATGTGGCGCTCCATGGCCAGGTCGGGGCAGTCGAGCTGCAGGACGAGGCCTTTGGAGACGACCAGTTCGTATTCCTTGCGCATCTCCTCGGCGACGGCGTAGACGTAGTCTTCGTAGGTGGGGTAGTGGTCGTTCTTCATGGTCAGGGTGATGATGCCGGGAGAGGCGGCGGTCATGAACAGCTCTTCGTGGGCTGCGCCAGACTCGTCGACGGAGCCGAGGAGGTCGTCGCATTCCTGTTCGGCGATGTCGAGGCGGTTGTAGGACAGCGGGCCGACGCAGGTGGGAACGTCGCGCATGAGCTGGACGACGCGGGGCCGCACGATGGAGGGGAACTCGTTCTGGTCGCGGTGTCCGCGGCGGGTCCAGACGCCGCCGAAGCCGGACATGCGCTGAGTTACGTAGGTGGAGAAGCTGACGCGGGACTGCTCGCCGCTGTTGATGACGTCGACGCCGGCCTCGGCCTGGGCCTGCACGACGGCGGCGGTGGCGGCCCGAGCTGACTCGGCAAGAGCGGACTCATCGACGGCCTCGCCGCGCGACACTGCGCCAAGCATCGCCACCAGCCCCTCGGGCCGGGGCAGGCTGCCGGTATGGGTGGTGAGGATGCGTGATTCGCTGTGTTTCATAGAGCTCTATCCGGGCCGAGAATTACTATAATGCGGTCATATCCTGTCATTTCCGGACATTGTCGACGTTTGTCAGCAGTGAATGAAATGGCAAAATCACTCCGCCGAGTGTGGGCCGCATCATTTATGGTATGGGAGTGCACAGGGGGCTGGCAAGGGGTGGGTGTGAGTAGGGGAGTGGTTGCAGTTGAGGGACCGTTAGGCTCGTTGTCTCGTATGGTTCTGGATTTGCCGGCGAATGCTCCTAACAGCGTTGTTTCTCTATCCAGCCTGCAGGTGGTTCTTCCATAAATCCAGTGTTTTCCAGTTGACGGGAAAACCCATCTGGTCTTCTGGCACGTTGCTTTGATGTTCTTCTTTGATTCTCACGAGGCGCTTCGGCCAGTCTCCGTTGGGAGTAATCACCTCCATCAGATGAATGGTCATGACAAGGGCGTTGTAAATCTTATGACGGTCCTGGTGGTTGAAGGCCCCGACGTTCTCCGGGTGTATTGCCAGTCTGGTAGGAATTTTGATCCCCGTATTGAGAGTGATGTTCCAGAGCCTTTCGTGGTGGGCGCAAATATTGCGGACGGCGGTGAGTTGTTGGAGGGCGGAAGGCAGCACAGACTGGTCGATTCCGTAGGTCTCTGATATGGCCTTCCTGACTGCTCTATCTCTCAGGTTTGAGTACCACTTGGAGAGTTGGCCGAAAGACATGACGTGTATTACGCCCCAGATGGACTTGCTCTTGAATTCCGGACCCTTCTGGTTCGTGATATGTTCGTAACTTCGTTGGAGTTCAGCCAGATTGCTGGCGTGGTATCTGTTGAAGAGTGTCGAGTTCTGGTGGGCGTAGTCTCCGTGCTTAAATTCGTGGGCGAGTTGGTGCGCCCACTGGGTCCTGATGGAGACTTCAATGAAGCTGAATGCTTCCATTAGATGGGATCTGAGCCGCTGGTCAAAGAGGTATCGGGACAAGATGACCCTGAACTGGGTTCCTATTGCAAACCGGTTTCTGTGCTTACCTGGCGTCTTTGATTCGAAGGGTTGCCAGTATGAGCCGAGGCGATGGAAGCCCACGTGTGTCAGTGTTCTCTCTGCGACACCGCGGTCGTCGACGGTCATTCCGCGGTCGACCAGGATTTGGACTTGCTCGCTGACTGAGGCAGAGTTTCGGGAGGTGGATGAGGACATTGGTTAGTACATTTGGGCAAAAAAATGCCCCCCCGTGGTGCGCCGATCTTACGAGAGGCGTGGGGGGTTCTGTCCATACCAGTCTAGGAAATTGCCGTACGTATGTCAAGGTTGCCAGTGTCATGCCTTCCTGCACGGCGGCGGTGAGAAATTGAGGGAGAGGGCGCACGGCCGTGCGCCCCCTCTCCACTTCGAACCTGCCGAATCCCCTACTTGCCGTCCTTGATGAAGTCGGCGAGCTTTTCGGCGATCATGATGGTGGTGGCGTTGGTGTTGGCGCGGATGCAGTCGGGCATGACCGATGCGTCGGCGACGCGCAGGCCCTCCACTCCCTTGACCTTCAGATGCTGGTCGACGACCGTCATCGGGTCGCTGTCCGGGCCCATCTTGCAGGTGCCGGAGATGTGGTGGGAGGTGCCCGTGTTGCGGCGCAGCCAACCGTTGAGGGCCTCGTCCGTTGACAGTTCCTCGTCGGTCGGCGTTACGCGGTCCTCCAGGATGCCCTCGTACGTGGTCTGCTCGGCGACGCGGACACCGAGGCGGATGCCGTCGCGCATGCGGCGCAGGTCTTCCTCCTCCTGGTAGTAGTTGTAGTTGATGAAGGGCTGGACGTGGGGGTCGGTGGACTGCAGGGTGAGTTCGCCCTGGCCGAGCGCGAGCTGCAGGCTGGCGTTAAAGCCGATGTAGTTGGAGTCGTCGTCAATCTCCACCTGAGCGGGCCGGTGCTCGCTGGTCATCAGCATCGGCTGGAGCTGCATGTCGTTGCGCAGGGGGGAGTCGGTGGCGGTGTAGCGCATGCCGACCTGGGTCATGGGCGCCTGCACGTCGGGCCTCTCGCCTTTCGCGCGGTACAGCACGGCCGCGGACGGGTGGTCGCGCAGGTTCTTGCCCACGCCGGGCGAGTCGTGCACCACGTCGATGCCGAAGCTCTGCAGGTGGTCGGCAGGTCCGACGCCGGAGAGCATCAAAAGCTGGGGAGACGCGACTGCGCCGCTGCAGACGATTACCTGGTCGCCCTCGACGCTGAACATCTCGCCTCCGCTCTCAGCCTGCACGCCGACGGCCTTCCTGCCATCGAAGAGCACGCGGTGGGCGGTGACGCCGCCGCGGATGGTGAGGTTGAGCCGATGGCGGGCGGTGTCGAGGTAGTTGAGGGCATTACTCATACGAACCCCGTCGATGGTGTTGCGGGCGCGGGGCGAGACGCCGGTGGAATCGGGGTCGTTCTGGTCCTCGTGGACGGGGTAGCCCTCGGACACGCAGGCCTGCTCGAAGGCGACGGCGTGGGGCAGCCACTCGGTGCGGGGGTAGCGGCGCACGGGTACGGGGCCGTTGTTGCCGTGGAAGTCGCCGCCGCCGAAGTCGAGGTCGGTCTCCAACTTGTTGAAGTAGGGCAGGCAGCTGGTGAAGTTCCACTCGTCGTTGCCCCACTCGGCCCAGCGGTCGTAATCCTCGGGGATGCCGCGGAGCAGGACCTGGCCGTTGATGGCGCTGGAACCTCCGGTGGCGCGGCCGCGGGGGATTTCGAGGTCGGGCAACTCGCTGGTCATGTGGCCACGGTAGGCCCAGCTGTGGGGGCCGTAAGCGGATAGCCAGACGTTGTTTCCCAGCTTGAGGTCGTCGGGGAGGCTTTCAAACACTGGGTAGTCGGGTCCTGCCTCCAGCAGGAGAACGTTGACGTCGGGGTCTTCGGAGAGACGGGCGGCCATTACGCAACCGGCAGAGCCGCCACCGACCACGATGTAGTTGTATTTCATCGGATTCCTCCAGACATCTCAGGATTACAAAAAGCGCAGGGGAGAATGCGCTGATTCCCCCCTGCGCTCCGTGCGGTCAAACCTGGGTCAGACCTTGCCTACTTGCCGTCCTTGATGAAGTCGGCGCAGCGTTCGCCGATCATGATGGTGGTGGCGTTGGTGTTGGCGCGGATGCAGTCGGGCATGATGGAGGCGTCGGCGACGCGCAGGCCCTCAAGGCCCTTGACCTTCAGGTGCTGGTCCACCACGGAGAGCGGGTCGCTGTCCGGACCCATCTTGCAGGTCCCGGAGATGTGGTGGGAAGTGCCGGAGTTGCGCTTCAGCCACTCGTCAAGGGCCGCATCGTCGGCCAGCTCGTCGTCGGTGGGCATGATCCGCTCGATGATGATGTCGTCGTAGATCCCATGGTTTTCGGCCATGCGGACGCCCAGCCGGATGGCCTCGCGCATGCGGCGCAGGTCTTCAGGTTCCTTGTAGTAGTTGTAGTTGATGAACGGCTGGACGTGGGGGTCGGTCGACTGGAGGGTCAACTCGCCCTGCCCGAGAGCCAACTGCAGGCTGGCGCTCATGCCGATGTAGTTCAGGTCTTCGTCAATGGTGACCTGGGCCGGCCGGTGCTCACTGGTCATCAACATGGGAGAGAGCTGCATGTCGTTTTCCAGGGGGCTGCCGGGCACCTGGTAGCGCAGTCCGACCTGGATGACCGGGGCCTGCACGTCGGGCTTCTCACCCTCGGCCCGGTAGATGGCGGCGGCGGATGGATGGTCGCGCAGATTCTTGCCGACGCCGGCGGAGTCATGCACGACGGAGATACCCAGGCTCTCGAGGTGGTCCTTGGGGCCGACGCCGGAAAGCATCAGGATCTGGGGCGATGCAACTGCGCCGCTGGACAGGATGATTTCGTTGCCCTCGACGGTGAAGACTTCGCCGCCGCTCTCGGCTTCAACGCCGACGGCCTTTTTGCCATCGAACAGGATGCGGCGGCAGGTGACGCTGCCGCGGATGGTGAAGTTCAGGCGGTGGCGTGCCATGTCTAGGTAGTTAAGGGCCATGCTCATGCGGACGCCCGAGCTGCCCTTGAAGTTGAGGGTGTTGCGGGCGCGAGGTGACACGCCGGTGGACTCGGGGTCGTTCATGTCTTCGGAGATCTCGAAACCCTCGGACAGGGCCGCCTTCTCGAAGGCGACGGCGTGGGGAAGCCACTCGCTGCGCGGGGCGCGGCGGACCGGCACCGGGCCTTCGGAGCCGTGGAAGTCGCTGCCGCCGAAGTCGAGGTCGGTCTCCATCTTGTTGAAGTAGGGCAGGCAGTTGGTGAAGCCCCACTCGTCGTTGCCCCACTGGGCCCAGCGATTGTAGTCGTCGGGAACGCCGCGGTAGAGCACCTGGCCGTTGATGGCGCTGGAACCGCCGGTGGCCTTGCCGCGGGGGATTTCGAGGTCGGGCAGTTCGTCGGTCATGTGGCCGCGGTAGGCCCAGCTATGCTCGCCGTAGGCCGAGAACCAGACGTTGTTGCCCAGCTTCAGGTCGTCGGGCAGCGTCTCGAAGTCTGGATAGTCTGGCCCTGCCTCCAGCAGCAATACCGAATTGTTCGGATCCTCCGAGAGCCTCGTGGCGATGGTGCATCCCGCCGAACCGCCCCCCACAATGATGTAGTCGTACTTCATCCTTGTCCCTCCGTTTATGAGTATTTCGGCTTGAACCCAGTCTTCTTTGTCCCAAGCGCCGAATATCGCATCGGCCCGGGATTTCACATATTCAGGGTCGTCCAGCTTGGGGTTGCGGGCTATCTCCTCGGAACGCAGTCGGGCTGTCTCGTCTTCAATAGCCCGAAGCCGTTCTGGAGAAAAATCTTCTAGAAGCTCGGAGAAAGGACGATGCCCGCTCATGGAATCAGTCCCTCCTGCCGTAACTCCTCAAGATATTGGTCGTAGAGTCGGCCTGCGACGGGCACATATTGTCGATAGAACAGGTCGCTGTCGGTCTTGTGCCCCCCTATCAGCAGAATTGATGATCGTCTCGGGTCGAATGCATAGAAATCCGAATCGGGCTTCTGCCGTCGCTTGGTCTGAGTTCCCGCATATGCCTATGGCGAGAGGAATGAATTCCCGATGATTTCGGATGTCCTAGGTTAACCCCATATTCCATTAAGAGCCGAACCGAGTTCGAAACTGAGTCTTGCTCTCCTGCGGTTATTCCGTTCCACCATTCGAGAAATTCGTCGGTATACTCCACTTCCCAAGGCATCTATTACGGCAACCCAAGACCTCGCACCACATTATACAATCTATTCCAACTCCATGAGGGGGTCGTTGGTGCGGACGGAGTCCATGGGCTGGACGCGGATTTCCTTGACGACGCCGTTCTGGGGCGAGCGGATGCTCTGCTCCATCTTCATCGCCTCGACCACGCACACCTCCTGGCCGACGGACACGGTGTCGCCAGGACGGACCATGATGGAGATGACACGACCGGGCATGGGGGAGCGGATGAAGTTGCCGTCGCCGCTAGTGGGGTTGACGCGGCTGGCCGGAGGCGGCACCAGTATGCCCGGGGTCTCGGTGCGGCCGCGGCGGGGGCGGTTACGGACCTGCCCCGGCAGGCCCTCGACCTCGACGGTGAAGACTTCGCCGTCGACGTTGACCTGCACGGGAGACTGGGTCAAGTCGCCGACTTCTACGTTGTACCAGTTACCCCCAACCCGTACGCGAAGCCTGGTTACCGCCAACCCCGGCTCCCCATCGCCAGCGGGCTGAGCTGGCTGCGACGCTTGAGGGCCTTCCAGCCGCTGGACTTGGCCTTGGGCGTGTCCATAGCCATTGCGAGGGCCAAGCCAATGGCTGCGGCGGTCTCGCGGTCCGCCTTTTCGTTTTCTGCCGAGGCTCCGGACTCGGAGTTACCCCAGTACTGTATCTGTTGCTGCATTGCTCCGCCGGGTTGGTGGGCAAGGTTACGCTGACGCAATTCGTTCACCCAGAGGGGAACCGACCCCGTATGGTAGGTGGCCTCAATGAACTCACGGCTGGCGAGAACGCTCTGCAGGAGGGGCACATTGTTGACCACGCCCTCGAGCCGCATTTCCAGCAGAGCCCGGTGCAGGGTCTTGATGGCCTGCTCCCGGTCTTCGCCCCAGGCCATCACCTTGGCCATGAGCGGTTCGTAGTCTAACCCAACGGTGTACCCGTCGCAAAGGGCCGAATCGATGCGCACGTTGTCGTCGTTGGGAGGCAGGTGCAGGTCGGTGAGCTGGCCGGCGTCGGGCATGAAGGTTTCCGGGTCCTCGGGGTAGATGCGGGCCTCGATGGCGTGTCCATTACTGATCACGTCGTCCTGGGTGATTGGCAGCGTTTCCCCGCAGGCCACGCGAAGCTGCAGCTCCACGAGGTCGAGGCCGGTAACGAGCTCGGTAACGCCGTGCTCGACCTGGAGGCGGGTGTTCATTTCGAGGAAGTATGCGCCGCCCTCGCGGGACACCAGGAATTCGACGGTCCCGGTGTTGTTGTAGCCGATACGCTGCCCGAGGGTGACAGCCAGCGACGCCAGCCGCCTGCGAGTCTGGGGGGTGAGCTTGGCCGAAGCGGGAGTTTCCTCAATGAGCTTCTGATTGCGCCGCTGCACCGAGCAGTCGCGCTCGAACAGGTGGACGAGGTTGCCGTGGTTGTCGCCGAGGAGCTGGACCTCGATGTGGGAGGCATCCTTCAGGTAGCGCTCGAAGTAGAGACGGGCGCTTCCGAAGGCCCCGGATGCCACCTGGCGGGCCCGTTCGATGAGTGGGATGAGGTCTTCGCGGGACTCCACCACGTGGATGCCCATACCGCCGCCGCCCGCCGCGGCCTTCACCATCAAGGGGTAGCCCAGGTTCCAAGCGGTCTCCTCGGCCTGGTCGTCGGGCACTGCTTCGTCGGTTCCCGGGAGGAGAGGCAACCCCGCCTCGCGGGCTAGGCGGCGGGCGGCGAGCTTGTCGCCCATTTGCTCCATGACCTCAGGCCGGGGACCGATGAAGGTGATGCCGGCCTGCTCGCATTCACGGGCGAAACGGGGGTTTTCCGACAGGAAGCCGTAACCGGGGTGGATGGCGTCGGCGCCGGCCAACTGGGCGGCGGTCATTATCTTTCCGATGTTGAGGTAGCTGTTCTGGGGAGCCGCGTTGCCCAAGGGCACAGACTCATCGGCCATCTGCACCGGCAAGGAGCCGACGTCGGCGTCGGAGTACACCGCAACTGTTTTTATGCCGAGGCGCTGGCAGGTCCGGATCACACGGCAGGCGATTTCGCCACGGTTTGCAATCAGTACCTTGGAAAACATCTCCGCACCCTTCCCCGAAAATTCCCTATTACAGGCTGATTCAGTCCGAACGAAGCCGTTATGACGGCTCTATTTGACCGGACATAATACCAGCAATATAGAAAATACGCACGACTAAGAAACTATCTCAAAACCTGAGGTGCCGTTGTCGGCGGTACCAGAGCAGTGCGCAGGCCAATTGGATCAGGCCTATATAGTTGGACACCTTCTTGTCGTAGCGCACCAGGATCGCCCGGCACTTGGATAACCAGGCCAAGGTGCGCTCCACCACCCACCTCCGGGCGGGATAGCGTTTCACGCCCTTGGCGTCCAGCCTCTCCTCTCCTATGCGCCTGATGTGTCCCTGGTACCCGTGAGTTGCTACGGCCTCGTGGCCGGTTGGATTGTCGTACCCCTTGTCCAGGCACAGATGCTGAACCCCGGTGTCAGGCCGCTCAACCACTATGCTATCCAGGGTAATGGCCAGCAGCTTGGTGTCGTGGATATTGGCTCCGGCCACCACTACGCCCAGCGGCCCTCCCCCAGCGTCAACCAGGATGCTGCGCTTGCTGCCTGCCTTACCCCGGTCCGTGGGGTTGCGGCCAACTGAGTCCCCCCAAAACGCGCTTTGCCCATGGCGCAATCGGCAGCTTGCCATTCCCACTCCACACCGCCTAACTCCTCACACTCCTCCACCAGCACCGCCCAGATGCGTTCCAGCACTCCCAACTCCACCCAGCGCTGGAAGGTCCGATGAATGGTGCTGTCGTCTCCCAGTTCCCTGGGCAGACGGTTCCACTGGCAACCGGAGCGCATATGGAAGATGATGCCATCCAGGATTCGCCTCGGGTCCGCACGCCTTCGTCCCGTGGATTTGGCCGGATCCATCTCCGCTATGACCGGTTGAATCCGCTCCCAGAGATCATCGGGGACCTCCCAGATAGCAGGCAGGCAATCGCTCTTTCCCATCATCCACCACCCCACTGGTTTTCTCTATCCTAACCTGGCCCCCACTGACACCTCATCTCTAAACCGGATCAGTTTTGAGATAGTTTCTAAGTGGTTGCGGATTTATGCCTTTGCGGGAAATTCACTGCGACTTTCGTCGTCCAGCAGATCGAGGAACGAACTGGACCGAATCTCTTTCCCCAGCCAGTATCGGACGGCCTGGAAGAGGACCGACTTCAGCTCGGAAGACAGGGCATCATTCAGAGTGAGCGAGGCGGCTTCCGACATCCCGCCGCGGTGCATCAGCCGCAGCACCTTCATCGCCCGGAGCGACAGGGGACGCACCAGCGCCTCGGGGGGAGAGCACCCAGGACACAGGACGCCGCCGAGGTTGACGCTGAAGCGGTGGGCGTCCGGCGCTATCTCCGAGCCGCACTCGACGCACTGGTACAGCTCGGGCAGAACGCCGGTGAGTCGAAGCAGGTGGAACTCGAAGTAGCGGAGCAGGGCTTCCGGGTCCGTCGCCCCCGGCAACTCACGGAGCACTCTCACGGCAAGGCGGAACAGTCCCGGCGACGGGCTGTCTTCTGGGCCGAAGCCGTCCAGCAACTCCGCGACATACAGGCCGCGGGCCATCAGGGACAGGTCCTCCTTGAAGGCGGACAGCCCGTCGGTTACCTGTGCCTGGGAAATGATTTCCAGGTCCCGCCCGTGGGCTAGGGAAAGGCGGGCCAGGGTCAGCGGCTCAAGGTGCCCCACCAGCTTGCTGTTGGAACGGCGGGCCCCCTTGCCGACAGCCCGAACCTTGCCGTGCTCGGCGGTAAACACGGTAACAACGAGGTCGGCCTCGCCGATGGCCGCCTTGCGCAGTGTCAGCCCCTCGCAACGGTAGGTGCGCGGCGGGGCCACGGCTACAGGTCCTGCCTTCCCTGGAAGGCGCGGCTGAGGGTGGTCTCGTCGGTGTATTCCAGCGAGCCGCCCACCGGCAGTCCGCGGGCGAGGCGGGTTACGCGCAGGTCGTCGCGGCCGAGGTGGCGGTGGATGTACATCGCCGTGGCCTCGCCTTCCAGCGTGGGGTTGGTGGCGACCACCACTTCGGCAACCTCGGGGTCGACAAGACGGGACAGCAGTTCCCGGAGCTTGAGCTGGTCGGGGCCGATGCCGTTGATGGGCGATATGACGCCGTGAAGCACGTGGTACAGGCCGCGGAAGCTACGGGTGCGCTCCAGGGCCAGCACGTCCATTGGCTCCTCCACCACGCAGATGATGGAGCGGTTGCGACGGGAGTCGGCGCAGATGGCGCAGGGGGTGGACTCGGCCAGGTTCTGGCACTGGCCGCAGAGGACGGTGTTCTGTTTGACGGCGGTCACGGCTTCGGCGAGTGCAAGGGCTTCTTCGTCGGGAAGGCGAATGATGTGGTAGGCCAGCCTTTGCGCGCTCTTGGGCCCGATGCCGGGCAGCCGGTTGAGCTCCTGCACCAGGCGGGCGATGGAGGGAGAGGCGGAAGGCAGGTTGTCGGAGGTCATCAGACGGCTCGCTGGAATCGGTGCAATATTTCGTTGTCGTAGGTCTTGAGTCCCACTCCCAATTCTTCAGAGAGCGCAGCTATCACCGAGTCCGCCCCCTTGAGGGCAAGTTCTTCGGCCAACCCTGAAGCTTCATCCATGCGCTCACGGCTCAAAGGATAGAAGATTACTCTTCCCTGCCGTTCCCACTCATTGATAGTTGCAGAAGCACCATTCAAGGCAGACTGCGAATTCTGGCCGAGTCTTCTTCGGATGGCAGATATTGTCTCAACCATTACAATCGTCGGTAAGTGAAGCCTTCCACCTGCGCTGTCCAACTCGGCTATAAATTCTCTCGCTGACTGATGGAAAACGTCGGACTCCAGAAAATATGCTGCCAGCAGACTGGAATCCGCAACCACATCCTTCATTTCGATCAGTGCCCAGAGCCCGTACGATATGGCGCTGCCAACAGTTCAGCGAGCTCAGCGCCCATCACGGGGAAGGCGAGCCAATGTTGCCGGTGGCCTCCCGATTACTTGACTGGTAGGCCTTACGGATCGCAGGCAGACCTTCACGCTCATAATCGGCCAGTGATGAACTGTCACCGTTGCTGCCTCGTCCTTCCAACCAGATCTTGAACTGATTCAGAGTGTCTGGATTGACGACGATCCAGCCTGCGCAGAAATGATCCTCCGAAAACTGGCGCCAGAGGTACACCAACTCCAGGTCGCTAATCATCATTTTGCTCCTGCCCCTCTCTAGGTCAGGCCGGGGATGTTCATGCCCCCGGTGATGACGCTCATCTTGCTGGCGGCCATTTCCTGGGCCTTGGTGGCAGCGTCGTTGAAGGCGGCGACCAGCATGTCCTGCAGCAGTTCGATGTCCTCGGCGGCCTCGGGGTCGATCTCCACGGACTCCACAGCCTGCTTGCCGGTCATGACTACTCTCACAACGCCGCCGCCGGCGGTGCCGGAGACGGTGAGGGTCTCCAATTCCTCCTGCACCTTCTGAAGCTGGGCCAGTTGCCGCTGGGCCTGGCGCATCATGTTGCGGTTCATTCTTCCACCTCTTGTTCCTGGATAATCCTTGCGCCCATGCCCAGGGCGGCGCGAACCAGCGGACTCTGCTGGGCCGTCTTGGTGGCGTTGCCGGGGGCCTGCTGCCCGTTGGCGAGGGTCAGCTCGTACTCACAGCCATCCCCGAAAAACTGGGACAGGGCATCGGCCATGCGCTTCTGCGACGACGGGTCGTCAAGCTCTTCCTGCATGCGCTCGAGGTTGGCCTTGTTGGTGAAGGGCAGAACCAGCCTCTTGCCGTCCAGGGAGATGCTGTTGACCTTGCAGTCACGCAGCAGCGCCCCAAGATTGTACTTCCTTCCCTTGTGCCGCGACAGCGACTTGACGGTGTTGTTCCACTGGACCCACAGGTCGCTGGACTCGGCTCCCGCCTGCCCGCCTGGCGCGGCGGCAGGTTGTGGAGCGCGTTCCTGTCTCGCAGGCGCCGGGGCTGGACGTTCCCGTGGCGGCGGACGCTCCGGTCGCGGCTCGGCCGGCGGTGGGGACTGTCGTGAAGGCTGGGGAGCCCGCTCCTGCCGTGCCGGAGCCGGGGTCGCTGCCGGTGGTGGCGGCGCTTCTGCAGGAGGAGCCGGGGCGGCCGATTCCTCGCATATTTCCACCACCGCAAGTTCCAGCGGCAGGGTGGAGGGAGCGTCGTAGCGCATGTTCACCGCGCCCCAGGTCTTCAGCACACGCACGATGCGCCACGGCGGCATCTGACCCACCAGTTCCCTGAGCTGAGCGGTCACGTGCTCCGGCAGGTCGACCGCTTCCTCGGAGCCCCACTGCAGGTGCATGAAGCCACGCAGCAGGTCGGAGGTCTGGCGGTGGAGCTGACGGAGGTCGCTGCCCTCCCACGCGGCCTGGTTCACCGCGGTGAGGGATGCGGTGGTGTTGCCCAGCAGGAGGTACTTGACCAGCTCGAGGGCCGTTTCGTCGCTGCCCATGCCGAGCAGCTTCTCCACCTGCGGGGCGGTGACGCCGTCGGGGCAGGACACGACGAGCTGCTCCAGCAGGTTTTCGGCGTCGCGCAGGCTGCCGGCGGAGTAACGGGCGATTATGCGCAGGGCGGCGGGCTCCACGGCAACGCCCTCGGCATCGGCGATTTCCGACAATCGGCCGTAGACCGTTTCCGAGGGGATTCGGCGGAAGTCGAGCCTCTGGCAGCGGGAGATGATGGTGGGCAGGATGCGGTGAGCCTCGGTGGTGCAGAGGACGAAGATTACGTGCTCGGGCGGCTCTTCCAGCGTCTTCAGGAACGCGTTGGAGGCGGCGTCGGTGAGCATGTGGGCTTCGTCGATGATGTAGACCTTGCGGCGGCCCTGGACCGGCGCGAAGTTCACTTTATCGCGGATGTCGCGAATCTCGTCGATGCCACGGTTGCTGGCGGCGTCGAGTTCGATGATGTCCATGAAGCGGCCGTCGTTGATGGACTGGCAGACGGTGCAGGCATTGCAGGGGTCGCCGTCCTGCAGGTCGAGGCAGTTGGCGGCCTTGGCGATGATGCGGGCGGTGGTGGTCTTGCCGCAGCCGCGTGGCCCACAGAACAGGTAGGAGTGGGAAATCCGCCCCAAGCGGACCGACTGCCGCAGGGTGGTCGACACGTGCTCCTGCCCGGCCAGCTCGTTGAAGCTGGAAGGCCGCCACTTGCGATAGTAGACCTGCGTTGTCACGGCAGTGTTGGCTCTGCCATCTGGAGGGAATCGAGGGCTTGCCGTTCAAGCGCCTGCATCAGCGCTTCTTCCTCCGGCTCGAGGTGGTCGTAGCCGACCAGGTGTAGCGCACCATGCACGACAAGGTGCGCCAGTTCCCGCATCGGGCTGACGCCGTGTTCTTCGGCCTGCCTTTGGGCCTGGGGCCAGGAAACGATGATCTCGCCCAAGGGCTGTGCGGCGTCCGTGGGAAGTATGAAGTCCATTCCGTCGATGTCCGGCTGCGGGCCCTCGTCGTCGCCCTCCCAGTGGCCGGCGTGTTCCGCGGAGAAGGAGAGCACGTCGGTATTCTCGTCCAGTCCACGGTACTCAGCGTTGAGGGCGCGGACAGTTTCGTCGCCGGTGATGAGCAGGCTGACTTCGCCATCACCACTGATGCCCGCGGCTATAAGGCCAGCGCGGGCCGCGTCCTCCAGCCAGTCGGCACGGACGTCGCCGTCGTAGGGTTCATCGATGGACACGAGGATGGTCAGGTTGGGAGAAATTGCCAAAAGACCGTTCCCACAGGGAGACTGGGGCGCTCAAAACCCGAAGCCGTCGGGGCCCACTTATCATAATCCAAAGGGGGCGGGCATACCAGCGTCACGCCGGATGGCGTTTCAATTCGGAGGGTCTTTTCGCCGCCCAACTCTTCGTTCCAGCCCGCAGGAATCCAAGCATTGCCTAATTCCTGACCACACCACCTGACCTGAAACGATGCCCTGCTGACATTTCCCTCTTGCCCTGAAGCTTCGACAGTCGTACAATTGTTCTCAACAAGTACACCCCGAACCACCTGTCTGGCACCCTGAACCACTCAATCGGCCAGTCTCAATTAAGGACCAAAATGAGCGGGTTTGGTACACAATGTTACAAAATGTTACACCCCTACGAGAGGCCCTTCGGATACTGATACTGGACTCCCGATAGTCACCCTCTCAATGGCATTGGACTCTGCCCCATTCCGCCCGCCCGTAGCTCAGGGTTCAGGGAAGAAACCCTCAATCCGGGGTCGCCTGCCCGACCGGGCCACCTCATATGGGACCCTGCCGTCGCGCCGGAGACAATTGCATGGTGGCGCGTCCTGTCGCGTGGGAAATGGCCGGTGGGCTCCCTATCGCGCACGGGTCGTCCGCTTGGTATCATTTCCGGACACTTGCGGCGAGAGGAAATGAGATATGCGTGGAGTGACTTTCAAGGGCAACCGGGAAGCCGAGATTCGGGAGTTTCCCGACCCGCACGCCGGGCCGGGCGAAGCGGTGCTGCGGATAATGGCCTCCGGCCTGTGCGGCACCGACCTGCACCGGTACCGGGACGGCGAACCCACGGAGATGATAACCGGGCATGAACCTTGCGGCGTCATCGAGGAGCTGGGACCGGGCGCGCCTCCGGGGCTGAAGCTCGGGGACCGGGTCATGTGCCATCACTACGAGGGCTGCGGCGTCTGCGAAATCTGCTCGATGGGTTACGAGCAGCTCTGCCCGCACGGCCACGTGACCTTCGGAGGAGGCACCGGACACGGGGCCAATGCCGACTACATGATCTGCCCCTCGCGGACGCTGGTCCACCTGCCCGACGAGCTGTCCTTCGAGGAGGGCGCCGCCATATCCTGCGGGACGGGCACGGCGTGGAACGGGCTGAACAAGATGGGCGTCAACGGCAAGGACATCGTGGCGGTTTTCGGACAGGGCCCGGTGGGCCTGAGCGGCACCCTGTCTGCCAAGGCGATGGGCGCGCGGGTCATCGCCATCGACGTGATGGACGAGCGGCTGCGGCTGGCGACGGAGCTGGGGGCCGACCACACCATCAATGCGGCCACCAACGACCCGGTGCAGGCGATACTCGACCTGACCGACGGACAGGGGGCGACGGCGTCGCTGGAGACGTCGGGGAACCCAACGGCGCGGCAGCAGACGCTATCGTGCCTGCGGCCCTTCGCCCGCGCCTGCTACGTCGGCATCGGCGGTCCGGCGGAGATCGACTTCAACCGCGACGTGATTTTCAAGGTGCTGACCGTCTACGGCTCGTGGACCTTCAGCAAGGCCGAGCTGATCGAGATCGCCCGATTCTTCGTGGACACGAAGGCGCCGCTGGACCGGCTGATAACCCACCGGTACCATCTCGACGACGCAATCGAGGCCTTCCAGACCTTCGACGGCGCGACCACCGGGAAGTGCGTGTTCGTGTTCGACTAGGGACGGAGAGGACTCAAAGCGCAAGGGACGCCGATTGTCTCACCCTGTCTGGTCGGCGTCCTGCCAACTCACTCCGCTTTCCAGACCTGGCGGTGAAACACCTCGCCCCTGAGCTCGGAATAAACGATGCTGTCGATGGAGACGGCGAAGCAGTGGAATTCCGGCTCCTCGGGTCGGAAGCCGATGGCGGCAAAAACGGCGTCGGCGAAGCGACTGCGTTCCCCGGGCTCGGTCACATCAACGGCGCTTCCGTAGACCTTGAACTCGCCCTCGGCGCCGTTGGGGTCGGATACGGTGCTGTGCACGACGCAGCGGGGGTCGCGGAGCAAGTCCAGCGCTTTGACCGACCGCCACATCATGCCGAGGTAGAGTTGCCCGTTGACGAAGAAGGGCTCTACCGGCGAAATGCGCGGCCAGCCATCGCGCCGCAGAGTGCCGACCAGCGAGAGGCCGGTGCGGGCGAACTGCGCCTCGCCCAGCGCCGCCAACTGCGGCTCCTGCGCCGCGAACTCACCCCAGGTTGCGGTCATGGTCGCCCGGTCAACCACGTAAAGCTGCCCAGATCTATTGGGTTTTTGGAGATCATAAGGGGCTTCTATTCGGCGTTATCCGGAGGCATTTGGTCTAGATTGATGGCCAACTCAGCAAGAACCTCGTTTAAGGCGACTGTTCTGCCTTCGGAGATGGCCTTCTCGCTTTCGTTTATTCCGGTCATTAGCTCCGGATCGGATAGTATTTCAATGGTGTCAACTAACGCCTCGAACATTTCCCAGGACATTACGGCCATAACCGGCCGTCCCTTGCGGGTAATCGGGATGACGGTTTAGGAGTCGTTCACCCGGCGTGGTAATTGTGAGAACCGGTTTCTGGCGGCCTTTAGCGCCATCGCCGAGGTTAGCGTATAACTCGAAGCTGACATAATAGCCCTGTCCAGAATATCCAGGAGCATGGCAACGGCAGGTTCGGACAAGCGAATCTCATAATTCATTGATTAGTTAAGCTGAATGTTCATGCACGAACAAGCGAAAAGAGAACCAAGAGACCGAAACAAGACCGAGAAGAGTCTAAAATGAATCCACGCCCCTTTTGGAGGCGTGGACTGTTTTCGAAGTTTGGTACCCCGGAGGGGCTTCGATCCCCTGATCTCCACCTTGAAAGGGTGGCATCCTGACCTGGCTAGACGACCGGGGCACTACCTTTTCAGTTTAGCATACGCCCACGCCGGACGCTACGGGTACACCGCCAGTTCGTCGAGGGACGTGTCCTCGGGGAAGCCGGACATCAGGTTCATGTTCTGCACGGCCTGTCCGGCAGCGCCCTTGACCAGGTTGTCGAGCACGCTGAACACGGTCAGGCGGCCGGTGCGGCGGTCAATGACCGGGTGCAACAGGCACATGTTGTTGCCGAGGGTCTGCTTGGTCTGGGGCGGCGCCGACACCACCCTCACGAAGGGGTGGTCGGCGTAGTAGTCGCGGTAGATGTCGACCAGACGCTGCTTGCCTTCGTCGCCGGCCCAGGCGTCGGGGTTGGCCAGAGGGGCGTAGCAGGAACTGAAGATGCCTCGTGTCATCGGAATCAGGTGGACCTGGAAGGTGACCCGCAACTGCTGCTCGGTCAGCGAATCCAGCTCCTGGGTTATTTCGGGCAGGTGGCGGTGGCCGTTGACGGCGTAGGCGAAGGCGTTCTCGTTGACCTCGGAGAAGTGGTTGGTCATCACCAGGCTGCGCCCGCCCCCGGACACGCCGGAGAGGCTGCTGACGATGATGTCGGGGCTGATGACTCCCGCCGCCACGGCGGGGGCGAGGCCCAGGATGGCGCTGGTGGGATAGCAGCCGGGGTTGGCCACCAGGCGTGCGGCGCGAATCTCGTCGCGGTGCAGCTCGGTGAGCCCGTAAACCGCTTCTTCCAGCAGCGACGGCTTCTGGTGCTCGACGCCATACCATTCCTCGTACTCGTCGGCGTGTTTCAGGCGGAAGTCGGCGCTGATGTCCACAACCTTGACGCCCTGGTCCAGCACGGGGATGCAGGCTTCCGCGCTGGCCTTGTGGGGCAGGGCGGAGAACACCAGGTCCAAGCTGCCGCTGAGTTCCGGCTCGATGGTGAGGTCGAGGCTCTCCAGGTGAGGGAAGACCTCGCCCAGCTTCTGGCCGGCGGCGCTGCGCCCGGTGACCGATGCTATTTCCACCTCGGGATGGCGACGCAGGATACGGGCCAACTCCGATCCCGAGTACCCGGTGACGTTGATGATGCCTACCTTCACTTTACGGCCCTCCTAAGTCGCTTCCGTGCGCATTATACGCAATTCAAACAGGTCAGTTGAATACACCGAATGCAGCGGAAATCGGTCGCTATCCCGCGTTCATCAGAACGGGAGGAACGTGGGGCAGCGCGTCAGGGTCTACCGGGGCGGTCTTCGCCGGGCGTCGGGACTTGACTGCGGGCTCGTCGGTGGCTTTCTTCGACATCAGCTTTTTGCGGGAAGGGCACATATCGCCCACGCAGCACTCTTCGCAGAGGGGTCGCTGCGCCCGGCAGACCCGCCGTCCGTGGTTGATGAAGGCCACGTGGAAGTTAAACACGTCGTCCGGGGGCACCTTGGCTTCCATCACGTCGTGGGCCTTATCGGCGTTGGTCTTGGCGTCGATGGCGCGCAGCCGCTGGCAAACCCGGAATATGTGGGTGTCGATGGCCATCGCCGGCATACCCAGGGAGAAGTTCAGCACGATTCCAGCGGACTTGGGCCCGATGCCCGGCAGCTGGCGCAGCCACGCCTTCGCTTCATCCAGCGGCATCTCGCGCAGGAAGGACAAGTCGAGCGAGCCGTTGTTGAGTTCCAGGACCCGCTCCAGGACTTCCTTGATTCTGGGAGCCTTCACTTTCGCCAGCCCGCCCGGCGCGATGGCGTCCTCGATGGCGGCTACATCGCCCCTAGCGACCGCCTCCAGCGAGCCGAACCGTTCCATCAGCCTGGCGAAGGCGCGGCCCGAATTGATATCGGAGGTGTGCTGGGAGAGGATGGTGAAGACCATCTCATCGGTCGGCGGCAGTCTTCGCTCCGACGGAAAGGGGCCGTATTCCTGCGTCATGAGGTCGACGGCCTGGGCAAGGCGCGCCGGAGACATGGTGGGGCTGCGGCGCTTGGCCTTCTTCTCCGTGGTCATGGCGCAGATTCCAGCATTGACACTACGACCCAGGAGCGTAACGGCACCAGGGTCCGCTTCGCTTCACTCCAGTATCAGAACAGGTGGCAGGCTACGGTGTGGCCGGGAGAGACTTCTTTCACCACGGGGTCCTGCAGCCCGCAGTGGTCCATGACGAACGGGCAACGGGTATGGAAGTGGCAGCCTGTGGGCGGATTGAGGGGCGACGGGACCTCGCCGGCAAGAATCATCTCTTCCTGCACCGTGTCCGGATGGGACGGCAGGGCCGCCGACATCAGGGCCTTGGTGTAGGGATGCGACGGGTTCTCGAACAGGTCCTTAACGGGCGACAGCTCCACGACGCGTCCCAGGTACATCACCGCAACCCAGGTGCACATGTAGCGCACTGTCGCAAGGTGATGGGCGATGAGCATGTAGCTGACGTTGTATTCCGCCTGCAGGTCCTTCAGCAGGTTCATAATCTGGGCGCGAATGGATACGTCCAGCGCGGAAACCGGCTCGTCCAGCACGATGACCTTGGGATTGAGGGAGAGCGCCCGGGCGATGGCCAGACGCTGGCGCTGTCCGCCGGAGAACTCGTGGGGGTACAGGTTTGCGTGATACTCGTTAAGGCCCACGTCGTTCAGGAGCTTGAGGACCCGGTCCCGAATCTCTGACCGGCTGATGTCCCAGTTGATGACCATCGGCTCGGCAATGAGGTCGCGCACCCGCATGCGGGGATTGAGGGAGCTCCAGGGGTCCTGAAACACCGCCTGTACAGAGCGGCGGTATTCGCGACGGGACTCGCTATCCCCTTCGCGAATATTCTTGCCCTCGAAGCGGATGGAGCCTTCCGTGGGCTCCTCAAGCATCAGCATCATCTTGGCCGTGGTGCTCTTGCCGCATCCGGACTCTCCGACGATGCCGAGGGTCTCGCCGGGGTGTAGCTGGAAAGAGACGCCGTCCACCGCCTTGATGTGGCCAGTGGTCTTGCTGAACAGGAGCCCCTTGGTAACCGGGAAATACTTTTTGAGGTCCACTGCTTCCAGCAGGGCCCCGTCTGAGGAGGAGGAAGTCCGTGGTCCGTCAAGTGTGGCTGTATTTGTACTCATATCAGCTCAACCGCCAACAGGAGGCGTGATGACCCGCGTCGATGGCCACCCGATCCGGGTATTCTTCCCGGCATTGGTCCATCACGTACTGACACCGGGGCGCGAATGGACAGCCCTCGGGCAGGTTGTGAAGGGTGGGCGGTTGCCCCTCGATGGAGTAGAGGCGATCGACGTCCTCTTCCATCTTGGGCACGGAAGCCAGCAGTGCCTCGGTATAGGGATGCGACGGATTGTTGAAGATGTCTCGAACGCTGCCCTGCTCCACGATGCGCCCGGCATACATCACCGCGACGCGGTCGCACATCTTGGCGACGATTCCGAAGTCGTGGGTGATGAAGATGAGCCCGACGTCGGAATCGCGCTGCAGTTCCTTCAGCAGGGCCAGGTACTGGGCCTGGATGGTTACGTCGAGCGAGGTGGTGGGCTCGTCTGCGATGAGCACCTGGGGCTGGCAAGAGATGCCGATGGCGCCCACGACGCGCTGGCGCATGCCGCCGCTCATCTGGTGGGGGTAGTCGCGCATCCGCGTTTCGGCAGCGGGAATGTTCACCTTGCGCAGCACCGACAGGGCCTGCTCCATGATCGACCGCTTCGGGATGTCCTGGTGAATCTTGATGGCCTCGGAAACCTGGTTTCCGATGGTGAACACCGGGTTGAGGGAGGTCATGGGGTCCTGGATGATGAGAGCGATCTTGCTGCCGCGGATGCGGTTCATCTCGCCCTCGGACTTCTGGAGGAGGTCTTCGCCGTCCAGAACGATGCTGCCGGACACGATGCGCCCCGGAGGCATCGGGATCAGCTGCATCAGGGAGAGCATCGTGACCGACTTGCCTGAGCCGGACTCGCCGACGATGCCGAGCGTTTCTCCACGCCGCAGGTCGAAGCTGATGCCGTCCACAGCCTTGACCGTGCCCCACCTGGTCGTAAAGTAGGTGCGCAGGTCATCGACCTTGAGAACAACCTCGCGTTCGGTGGCCACTTCGGTAGTCATTTTGCGACCCCTGGGTTTGGATTAAAGGAAAGGGCGCAGGGAACGTCTGGATGAGTCGCTGGTTCTCGCTGCGCCCGGTGCGTTCGATGGATCCCCTACATTCTACTCTATTTGCCGCAGCCGCGGGTCAAGCCTGTCGCGGAGCCAGTCACCGAACAGGTTCAGCGACATTACTGTCAACATGATAGCGATCCCCGGGAAGGTGGAAATCCACCATGAGCCGGTCTCGAACCCCCCGGCGAGGTGGTTGCGTCCGTCCGAAACCATGCCGCCCCAAGTGGCCGTGGGCGGCGGGACTCCGGCTCCAAGGAAGCTCAGCGTGGCTTCCAGCAGGATCACGATGCCCACCTGCAGGGTGGCCACCACGATCAGCGTGTTGATGGTGCCCGGGAAGATGTGGACGAACAGGATTCGCGGCGTGGAGGCCCCGGCCACCCTTGCCAGCTGCACGAAGTCCATGCTCTTGAGCTGCAGCACCTCGCCCCGCAACTGGCGGGCAAAGCGCGGCCAGATGAATATCGTAAGCACCGCTACGATAATGGTCAGTGATTGCCCAAGGGTGGCCACCATCGCCAAGGCTATCAACACCAGTGGGATAGCCAGCAGGATGTCCACGAACCGCATGATCGCTTCGTCGATTACACCGGCGTACCAGCCGGCCACCAAGCCCAGCATAACCCCGATTGACCCGCCAACGCCGAGGGTCACAACGGCGGCTAGCAGGGAGATGCGTGCGCCGTATATGACTCGGGAAAGGATGTCCCGGCCAAGCTGGTCGGTTCCCAGCCAGAATCTGCTGCTGCCTCCTTCCCGAATCACGTCCTCGACTACAAGTGAGTCCCCAATCTGGATGTCCGGGTTTATCGCCTGTGCGTTCGCCAGGGAGATCTGGTCGTCTTGCCCGGGCAGTACCCGCTGCACTACCGTCTGGGTGACTGTTTGAGTCTGGGCCTCGTACCAGAAAGGCGGCAGCTTTCGCTCTGCCAGCGACTGCTTGTTGGGGTCGTGTGGGGAAATCCACGGTGCGGCAATGCCAGCGAAAAGCACCAGCGCCAGCAGAAGCACGGGTATTATCGGCCAGCGCCGGAAGGCGCGATAGATCCCGGACAGCCGCACTCCAATGCCGCCACTTGCCGGAGTCAGAAAATCGGTTGTTGTGTTGACTGCCATAAAGCCTTTCACCTGCCTATGCGTACCGGATGCGCGGGTCTATGTAGGCGTAAAGCACATCCACTGTGAAGGCGACCAGGACGTATAGCAGAGTGAAAACGACTACAACCCCTTGCAGCAGCGGGTAGTCGAAGGCGTAAAGCGCGTCGATTGCCAACTTGCCCAGGCCGGGCCACGCGAAGACTGTTTCCACCACCAGCGACCCCGTTACCAGCGCGCCCAGGGTGACGCCGGCGAAGGTCAGTGGCGGTATCAGGGCGTTGCGGAAGGCGTGACGCATCACGATCCCCCAGTAGGGCACGCCCTTGGCCCGGGCCAGCTTGATGTATTCCGAGTCCAGCACGTCCAGCATCGCCGAGCGAACCAGCCTGAGGTTGGCCGCAGCGTAATACCAGCCCAGCGTTACCGCCGGCAGGACGATGCTGTTCCAGTGGTCCCGTCCGTAGGGCGGGAACAATTCTACGGCCACGGCAAGGAAGATAATCAGCATAATCCCTAACCAGAAGGGCGGGGCCGACTGCCCCAACAACGCGACGATCTTTCCGACCTGGTCTATCAGGCTCCCTCTCTTGATGGACGACAGTATGCCCAGCGGTATGCCCACCAGCAGCGACACTACGAAAGCCGTCACTCCCAGGTACAGCGTGGCCGGCGTGCGCTCCAGGATGACCTCGGTAACTGGGCGCCCTTCCTTGATCGACATTCCGAAGTCGCCACGTAAGGCGTCCCTCAGGAATATGAAGTACTGCTGATAGTAGGGCTTGTCGGTCCCCAACTTCGCCATCATCCGGTCGATGTCTTCCTGCGTGGAATATTCGTCCAGCATGAGAGACACTGGGTCCCCCGCAGACCGGCTGAGGATGAAAATAATGAGCGAAACGGCCAACAAGGTTACGATGGCCAGGATCAACCGACGGACCAGGTACTTCTGCATAACTCTCTAGTTCGACTGAGTGAATTGAAAATATGCCTAGGGCTTAATCTATTTCACGTTATTAGACAAAATCGCTATATCATCCCGCCCAGCGGCCCTCGTGGCGTAATTACCTTACGAGAGCCGCCGGGCGATTGGTTCCACTTGTCCGCCCTATGCGGAACAATTGGTTGTTGGTTTACTGACGGTGCTTGATGTACTCGAAGCCGGAGGGAGACCGGACTTCACTGAAGTCAATGGGCCGCCACTCGGGGTCGAGCCGCACACCGATGGGCCAGATCCCATCGTGGGCGTAGAGGGCGAAAGCCATGACGTTGTCATAGAACCAGCCATAGACATTGCGCTCTTTCTCGGCTACCAGTGCCGGGTTGGTCTCCGCCAGCAGGTCGGTAATGGCTTCCTCCATCCACGGGTGTTCCGTGCCGTAGCTGAAGGTTGACTTCGCCACGTAGTTGGAGGCGCCGATGGCTGGGGTCAGGCGCTGGCTGACGGTGTGGCAGGTCGCGCCCTGGAACGTGCGGGTGATAAGTTCCGGCCTGATGGTGGCGTAGGGAATGCTCTGGAGGTCGACATTGATTCCCGCTTCCTCCCAGTAGCCGGCAACCGCTTGACACGCTTCAACCTCGGCGGGTGCCCCACGGATGGCCGGGACCAGGGTGATGGTGAACTTGTTGTCGGGACCGTAGCCAGCCTCAGCCAGCAGTTCACGGGCCCTGTCGGGGTCGTACTCGTGGACCCAGCGCGGATCGGCCTTGGCTTCATGGCCCATCCAGTCCCTCAGAGTCAGCGGCTGGCCGAACCCGGAGAGCAGGGTGTCCACTATCTCCTGGCGGTTGATGGCTATGGCCATGGCCTTCTTGACCTTGACTGCGGTCAGCCATTCGTCGGAGGTGGGGTCTTCGTTGCAGGACACCCAGGCATTTTCGCAATCCAAGTGCTCGTATGGATTGCCTTCCTTGTCCACGCCGTAGGTCTGGCCGTAGATGTTCAGACCGGCCTGTCCGGCGTTGGGCCAAGCGACGATTTCAGTGCCTTCCACCGCCTGGACTGCGTCCAGGGAGTCGAAAGCCATCTCCATGATGTCCAGATCGCCTGCCTGGAAGCCCGCTATGCGAGTGGCCTCCTCGGGGATGGACCACATGTTGAATTCCGCGAAGTACGGGGTCTGCCGCCAGTGATTCTCCACTGCTGAGAAGCGCCAGACGCGACCGCTGTCGTGGGATTCCACCTTCCAAGGGCCGGTGGCCGAGATGTCTTTGCTGGCCTCTTTGGCGGCCGCTTCGTATTCCTCGGTCGTCACACCGGGCTCGCTGTAGCGCTCGTCCCAGTTGCCGCCAGCCTGCTCGAACTTGTCGCGGGTCTGCTGCATGCTGACGATGGTCGTGCTCACGCCGCCCAGGTGGCGCATGAACTCGAAGGCCCGCTGCTGGAGCCAGGGCTCGCCGGTATCGAGTTCCACTGTGTAGTCGTCGATAATAGTCTGGGAACCGCCGGCATTGCCGACCCAGAAGTCGCCGATGATTCCGGCCCGGGCATTGAGAGAGCCCTCGTGCCATTCCTTGTAGTTCCACAGCACGTCGTTGATGGTCAGGTTTCCACAGCTATCGGTGCCGGAGGCGCCGCACTTGTTGTGGAACTCGACGTCGTCCCGGACCTTGAAAGTCCAGAACTGGCCGTCATCGGAAATGTCCCACTCTGAAGCCAGCAGCGGCCCAGGCGAGAGGTCTTGCTGAATCGCAACCATGGACTCGCCGAACGAAACAGCGGAGTACTGGACCCGCGGGCTAGACATAAACCGCGGATGCCCTTCAAAGACGCCCGTTTCCTTGACGCCGTAGTTCATCACGCCTTCCGGCGCGTGGGAAGGTTCAGCTGCCCTTGTGGGAGCTGGCATGGGCGTCGAAGTGGGCGGCACCGCGGTGGCCTGTGGCTGTGCGGTGGCCTCGGGCGAGGTTGTCGCGGCCGCAGCAGTAGTGGCTGCAGGGGCCGTCGTGGCAGCCGGAGCTGACGTCGCAGCCGGCGCCGTCGTCGCTGCAGGAGCCGCAGTGGGCTCTTCCTCTTCCGCAGCGCCGCCGCAGGCGACTACCAGCGCCAATGCCAACGCCAGCGCGACTGGGAGCCAGAGTTTGGTGTATAGCGCTCTTGGGTTAATCACTTTGTCTCCTTTCCAATTACACACAACTACACCCCCAACGGGTATTGTCCTACCGGCGGGAGTGCGTGCTTAGCGGATGTCTTATATTGACTTTCGCGATTTTTGTCAAGTGGCTGCTTGCGACGCCTCTCCGTGACGGTCTCAAATAGGCGCGAGACGAATATCGTAAGAATGAAGGAAAATGCTCGCAGTTTCGTATGAACTGCAGGCGAATTGAAAGATTACCGATACAGGAAAATTGCCCGAATAATGGCCAAATTGGCCTAATCGGGCTCGTTTAGCGCTCGCCCCGCAGGAATTTCTCGACGTCGCGCAACAACTCTTCGGGGTCGAGAGGACTGGTGGTGGCGGCGCTTTCGTCGTACTGCCCTTCCAGCTTGGCCACGTAGGACCCGATCTGTTCGTCGGCCTGGATGGCGCGTGCGACTTCCTCGTCGAACTTGGCGGCGGCGCCCCGCAACTCCTCCAGCTCGAGCGGTAAGCGCAGCAGGCGGGTGAGAGGCTGGAGCAGCGAATAGGCCACCCGGTAGTTGGGGGCTGCCTGTAGGTAGTGGGGAGTGTGCCCCCAGATGGACGAATACCCAAGCCCCTGCTTGACGCAGGCGTCCATAACGGAGGAGCTGATTCCGGTTGGCCCCTGGTAGTTGGAGGAACGTATCTCCCGTCCTTCCAAAAACTCAGACAAGTCAGGCCGGGTCGCGGTACCGCTCAGCTTTACCGGGCGGGTGTGAGGCACTGCGTCCAACAGGGAGCCGACGTGGATTACCGTCTCCACTCCGTGCTCCTTTGCCAGACTCGCCACTCCCTGGGAATAGGTTCGCCACCGCAGGTTGGGCTCGACTCCGGTGAAGACCATGATGCCGCTGCCGGTATCCGGGTTATCGAGGTGAAAGAACTCGTTGGCGGGCCAGTGGATGTGCCGCTTTCCGTCGCGGGTCCGGGTGGTTGTGGGCCTGGTCTGGGTGAAGTCGTAGAACTCCTCCGGGTCGAACTCTGCGAACTTTCTCGCCTTGAGCCTCCGCTTCAGGAACTTGACCGCGCTGGTTGCGCCCTCTGCGGCATCGGCCCATCCGCTGAACGCTATCAGCAGCGTGCTCAGCTTGCCCTCCGGCTGGTGGTCAACGGAAAGAAAGTCCATCGTGCTCCCACGCTGGTAAGAATGGCCAAATCAGTCTAACACAGGGAGCAAAGAGGCGCGAAAATCGGCGACCCCGCCGCCTTATTCCATGGTTGCAATGCCCTTATTCCGACCGGTTTCGCTCCCGGCCAGGACGGCTGCCGTGGCAGGAATCTTGGGGGACAGCCAGCTGTTATCCCTCTTCGAAACGGTCCAGGCGAAACAGCGAAAGGTCGTGCGGCGTTTCGCCAAACATGGCGAGGTCTGCCATCACCTCGCCGATGACGCTGGCGAACTTGAACCCGTGGCCCGAGAATCCTGAGGCGAGGGACACCTGCGGGTAGTCTGGGTGTATGTCGATGATGAAGTGTCCGTCTGGAGAGTTGGTGAACATGCAGGTCTTGAGCGACAGCGCCGGTCCGGCCGCGGCGGGGAAATAGCGCTCCACGAAGTTTCTCAGAAGCGTTTCGTCCTCATCGTGAATGTCTCGGTCCAGGTTGTCGGGGTCAACGGTCTGGTGCAGGTGGTGCGACCGTCCCACCTTGAAACCTGGCACCCCGTATACCGGGAAGCCATAAAATCGCCCCTCGTCCACGTAGAGCCCGAACACAGGGAAGGTGTCGGTCCGGAACAGGTCCGGCCTCTCGGGCTGGAACCATCCCAGCACCTGCCGTTCCGCCACCGCGAACTTCGCCAGCGCCGGTGCGATCTTCGCGGCCCACGCCCCGGCGGAGACCACCAGGCGCGCCCCGCGGTAGCTTCCCCGGTCGGTGTGTACGACCACGCCCTCGCCCGACGGCTCCCAGTCCAGCACACGCTCGCGCCCGTGGACTTCGGCGCCCGCCTCCAGGGCAGCATTGACGTGATTGACGATGCATCTTTCCGGCAGCAGGAATCCCCCGTCGGCCTGGTATACGGCGGAGATATCGTGTTCGAAGCTGTAGCCGGGGAACCTGCGGCTGGTCTCGGTGCCGGTGAGAACCTCGTATGGTATGTGGTGCTCCTCGCAGGCCGCGATGGCTCCCTGGAAGTATTCGTCCTCGGCATATCCGGCGCGGATTGAGCCGGTGGTGACGAGCAGCTTCTCCCGCGATGCGTTTTCCAGCTGGTGCCATAACTCGTAGGCCCGTCGCACCAGCGGCACGTAGGAGGGGTGCTCCTGCAGCGTGTAGCGGATCATCCGGGAATAGCCGTGGGACGAACCCATCTCATGGGGTACGTCGAATTGCTCCAGGCCCAATGCCTTCCAGCCACGACTGGCAAGGTGGTACAGCGTGGCGCTTCCCATGCCGCCCACACCGATGACAATGGCGTCGTATTCCTTCATAACCTCGGTCCCACAAGAAAAGTTCCCTCTCCCCTGAGGGAGAGGGTCATGATGGCGGGATTACCCGCAAGGATCAGTCTACACCAGCGCCTACCCGCGGGGAATTTCGGTTCCGGGCGTGGTCATACTCAGGGAATAGACCGAGGTGCGGGCAGTGAACAGCATGGTGCGATTGTCATCGCCGCCCCAAGCGCAGTTGGCCGGTATTTCGGGGAGACGTATGACGCCCATTTTATTGCCCGCGCTGTCGAATACCCAGCAGCCGCCGGGACCGGTGCAGTAAACGCGGCCTTCGACGTCGACCTTCATGCCGTCGGGAACGCCGTCCTCGGCAGAGTGCATGGTAGCGAACAGTCGATTGTTGCTCAGCGCACCGTCGGCGGAAACGTCGAAAGCTCGAATGATCTGGTGCGCACAGACTTCTCCTCGCTCCTTCTGGCCTATGCAGCTGTCGTCCAACCTGGTGATTGCCACGTACAGAATGCTCTCGTCGGGCGAGAATGCGAGGCCGTTCGGGTATTCGGTGTCGCGGGTAGCCACAGTGTGGCTGCCGGTCATCGAGACGCGGTGAACGCCACTGAAGTCCAGCTCACGTTCCTCCGCCGTTAGGCGACCGTTGGGGTCTGTGAAGTACAGCGAACCGTCGGAGCGGCTTACAACGTCGTTGGGGCGGTTGATGCGCTTCCCGTCGATGTGGGTCGCGATAGCCGAATAGGAGCCGTCGGAGTTCCGACGGCCCAGTTGGCGGTTATCTCCCTCGCAGAGGACCAGGTTGCCGGCCAGATCGAAGGTGAGGCCGTTGGAGCCGCCGCTGTTGTCGCGGAAAACCGAATGCTGTCCGTCTGGCGTCATCCGGTGAACCAGTGACGCGCGTATGTCAACGAATAGCCAGTAGCCGTCGGGGTGCCACAACGGCCCTTCGGTAAACCCGAAGCCAGTGGCGAGTTGCTGCGCTTCCGCGCCGGATTCCACAATGCCGGGTAGCAAGTCCGCCATACTTCCCCCTGTCGGTGAAGAGTTGGTGATTGTCGATGGAGAGATTGCGGCCGGTTACACATTCACTCCCCTGAATTACGCCTTCAGTCCCGGAGGTGCGACAGGTACTGCTCCTCAAAGTCCATACCCGCTATATCGCTGAAGGACTTCATAAGTCGTCGGGTAACTGGTCCCGGCGTATTCCCGTCTCCGATACCGGTCCCATTGACCGAGGAGACCGGGCAGATGCACAGGCTGGTCGAGGTCAGGAATGCCTCGTCGGCGGTGTAGGCATCGAACAGGTCGAGGTCGCGTTCCGTCGTTTCCATACCCAGCCCGTCGGCCAGGTCCAGCACGGTGCGGCGGGTAATTCCCTCCAGCACGTATTGTCCCTTGGGCGTGGCGACGGCACCGTCCTTGACCAGGAAGATGTTGGAGCCGCGACCCTCCGTCAGGTTGCCCGCTTCGTCCAGCAGGATGGCCCAGGAGCCCGGGTCCGTTCCCTGCGCTTCCAGGTCGCCAAGCACGAGGTTCAGGTAGTTGTGCGTCTTTGCTCTCGGGCTCATGAAGCGCGGCGGCACGCGGGGCACCGAAGGCGTGGTGACCCTTGCGCCGTCCCGGTACAGCGGTGCCCGTGAGACAAAGGGTATGGCGTGAGTCTCAATGAGCACCGTCGGCGCTGCCTCACCGGGGCCTTCGACGCCTCGGGTGATTCGCTGCATCACCCACATGTCCTGGCCGGGAGGCAGTAGCGGATAGTTGTGCTCGACTACCTTGCGCGACCAGTCCTCCATCTCTTCCATGCCGATGCCCGGGTCGATACGCACGTATCGCAGGGAATCGTAAAGGCGCTTCACGTGTTCCGTGAGCTTGAAGGGGATGCCGCTGAACGTACGCGCCGCATCGAAGACCGCGTCGCCGTAGATGAATCCCCTGTCGCGAATGGGGATGCCGGCCTGCGATTCGGGAACCAGGGCCCCATTTAGGAAAACTATCGGTTCGGTATTGGCCATGTCGCCCCTCCCGGCGTCTGGGCGCCGGTGGTAATTTCGCCAAATGATACCAGCAAGCCATTGGTGCTGCCAGCGGCGTCCATGGCTGCCCTGACGTTTGCTGGAGGCTACAGATAGAGAAGGCCGGAGGATAAAACCTCCGGCCTTCGTTGGCTCCTTGGTTTGGCTCCCGCAGAAGCGGTCGCGTGTTAGCGGGTTACGATCGGTACTTCCAGGACTCCGCGCTCTTCCGCGTCGCCGGGGAAGGTTACGTCGCCGCCCAGGATGTCGATGCCGTGTCCGATGGCGGTGAACTCGATGCCCAAGGCATCTTCGGGAAGGAACACACCGTTGCCGGCCACTGCCACGGTTACCACACGCCACTCCCAGGTCTCGCCGACTTCCATTATCCCGAATTCGCCGTCGTCGTTGGCGTAGTCGCCACCGACGTACTCCATGGAATCGCGGTCGAGGATGATGCCGGTGGGCTCGACTTCGACGTACACGTCGGTCAGCGGGGAGTCGCCGTCGTTGGTCTCGGTTACCGTCAGGGTCTGGACGACCAGCCGCAGCACCATGGTGTTGTGTTCGCTGAGTCCGATGGCAGTGCTGGGCCGCAGGATGCTCACGTTGGCGGTGTCGGAGTTCTCCACCGGTCCGCCGTCAGCGGCGGTGGCGGACACCACGGCCTCCGTGGTCAGGTCGGCCGTCATGGCCCCGCTGATGCACTCGTAGGTCTCTTCGGCACCGGGAGCGAGACTGTTGTAGCTGTTGTTACATTCCGGAACCGTGATGTTGGACACGATAACGTCAGAGAGTACAGCATCTCCGGCGTTGCCGATGGTTATGTTGAAAGTGGCCGCGTCGCCTTCGCGGATGATCTGATCCTCGGGGTCGATGGAGATGTACAGATCCAGGGCGAAGACTTCGACGACTACCTCGTCGGAATCGGTCAGCTTGGCGAGGTTGGCTACCTCACCGGACACCGTGGCGATCACGTCGGTGGTGCCCTGCGGTAGCTCTTCCTGACATGAGTAGGAGACCACTGCGCCGGCTTCCATGGTGCCAAGTGCATTGTCGCAGCTGGGAGCCCCTGGGACGCTGACCACAACGTTGTCCAGTGCAGTTGTGCCTGGGATGGTCACTTCGATGGTGAAGGTGGCCAAGTTCCCGATGCGGACACGCTGCAATTCAGGCTCGATGTCGACGCCGATCAGAACGGTCTCGACCGTTACGTCTGCGCTGTCAGTGGACTCGACCTGTGAAAGCTCGTCAGGCACCCCGCCGACCACCTGACCGATGGCCGTAGCCTCGTTGATTATGTTATTTCCAGGAATCAGGGTGCAGTTGTAGGTCTCGGAAGCACCTACCGCCAAGGTGGCGAATTGCCTTTCGCAGTCCGCTGCCTGGCGGTCGGAAACGAACACGTTGGACAGTGCAAAGCCACCTGTGTTGTTCACCGTAACGTCGAAGGAGGCGGGCTGGCCGAGATAAACGAGCTGGGTATCCGGGGTCATGATCAGCTCGATACCCGGGGGAGACAGCCGCATGGTGCTCGAGACGGCGCCTGAGGCCGCGGGGGCCACCTCGCCTTCCGGCACGCTCAGGGACACGCCGCCCTGGTAGTTGGCCCTCGCATTCAGTTCGAGGTTGGTGGCGTCGCCCTGGTCAACTACGTATGTCACGGCGGGGGCAACGAACGGGGCACCCACCTGAACCGTGGGCACGGTTCCTGCAACCAGTTGTTCCTCGCCATTGGGGAGCGTGATGGATATCGCGCCGCCCTCGTAGTTGCACGCTATGTCGCCTACGGGCAACTCGGGAATGGAGAGGATGACCTGGTAGTTGATCGAGGCGCCGTGGTAGGTCTCAGAAACGAAGGCGCCATTGGAATCCGTGGTAAGAATGGAAATACCGACCGTGGAGACGTTACACCCTACGGGCTCTTCACCGAAGGCGATGGGGCTCCGCGAAGAAATGAGCGCCCCGATCCCGACGGCGATTACCGCCAGCAAAATGAACAGCGGGACAGCATTACGTTGAATTAAACTCATCGACGTGGCTCCAAAAAAGATGTGGTCTCCATGGTTAGCCGGTACCCTCTTTACCAGCTTTGGGCTAGTCGCCCGCAGCCTTACATCTCACCCTATCTTGCGCAACCTCGTTGGGCCGCCCGGCAAGTCCGCAAAGCGTCCGCAACATCTTACTAACACTGGTTGGGTAATTCAACCGTTTGTGTCCGGCATTTTAGGCTAATTCAGGCCAGTTGCCATACGAAACTCGACATTCCCGTCGCGTATGCCGAATTTCCTGCGGGCGGTATTCAATCACAGAGTGTTCTCAAGGTCAAGCAGAACAGGCCGGATTCACCACTCGTTCGCTGTTCACAGCCCCGTGAATTCCCTTGATGGATTCTGCGGGAAATACGTCCGGGCGGCTGGTGCCGGTTGCTAGCACACGCCCAGCCTGGGCCCGGCATTGGGGGCTGACATATACAACGGCCGGAGGGGAGGGACCTCCGGCCGTTGTTAGGAGATTTGCCGGTATTCGACTGCAACCCGTCTGGCGGTTTGGGTTCGCCGGTCAAGTGCAGGTCCGGCACCCGACGCTTCGACGGACGAAACGACTTCCATGTCCTGCCCGGGCACCGACGTGAAGGCTTCAAATAAGAGACCGCCTGAAAAAGGCTCGCGGTCCGGTTCGTCCCGAGTTGCTGTCCTTAGGACAGGGCCTTGGCCAACTCTTCGGCTTCAGCTTTGCTGAGAATGCGGAAAACCGAGAGGCTGGGATCTTCTTTGGCCACGCCCTTTGCTGCCGGGCGGCCGTTTTTCATCGTTACCAGTTCAATCTGGTCCATCTCCACCTTTTTGCGCAGCTTGGTGCAGTAGGCGGTCAGCACAGGCATATTCGACTCCGCATTCTCGGCTTTTGACCTCCGTGGAGGCATAGCATCACCTCTTTCCCTGCGGAACACATAACATAATGCCCCGCAATGTCCAAATATTGTAGGCAAACAGCTTTGGCGTGTCAATATAGTGTAGGAACAAAATCGGACAAATGTCTCGACCATGCTGTTGGCTGTTTCTGGTTGACGGTTGCAGGGGCGGCGGGTTGGTCGAACGCCGCTCTCCGAAGCGCGACCGGGCCCTCCTTCCTTCCGGCATTTGATGTCGGCCTGCGTGATAGAATATCGGCAAATTCCAAGGCCATAATCCGGTGATACAGGTAGCGATGGGCAAGCTATACATAGCACGACACGGCGAGACAGTCTGGAACAGTGAAGGGCGCATACAGGGCCATACGGATGTGGCACTTTCCGAGCGCGGGCTGGAGCAGGCCCGCTCGCTGGCACGGCGACTGAGGGACGTTTCCTTCGACGCCGCGTATGCCAGCGACCTCAAACGGGCCTTCGAGACCGCCGCCACTGTGCTGGAAGGGCGGGACGTTCCGCTGAATCCCACTCCGCGGCTGCGCGAATACCACAAGGGCGCCTTCGAAGGCCTGACCGAACCGGAGCTGAGGGCCCGTTACCCATCCGAGTATCCCGGCTACATCGCCAAGGACCTCGACTATGCCCCGGAGGGCGGAGAGACCACCCGCGAAGTCAGCACGCGCATGACCGAGGTCATCAGCGGAATCAAGGAACGCCACCTTGACGAGAACGTGCTGGTGGTGGGGCACGGCGGTTCCCTTCGGGCAGCCATGATGGCCCTGCTGGGAATGTCGATGGACGCCAACTGGCGCTTTGTGTTTGGCAATTGCACCCTGACCATTATCGACACCTACCACGACAACGCCGTACTGCGCCTCTTCAACGACGGGTCACACCTCGTGGAGCGGGATGGGCAAATTGCAAACGGCGTTGGCGCTTCACGCCCTGCCGTACGCGGAGAATGACGCCTTGAACGCCCGACAAGAACCGAACAGCGAAGAGGGCCCTGCCGATAACAAAGGCATTATTGGTTCCGCTACAGCGAGAGCCCCGGGCGTGTGCGGAGTCCTGGCGCAGGGTGTGCTCGGCGATATGCCCTTCTCGGTCTCCTGCCCGGTGGACTTCTTTTCGCGAGTGCATGTGGAGTTGCGGCCGGGCTCACCCCGGGTGAGCGCCCCCGAGGGCTGCGAGAAGACCGTTGCGGCCGTACGCCGCACTCTCATGCACCTGCGCCGGGCCAAGGTGCGCGCCGACGTGCGAATCAACAGCCCCATCCCCAGGAGCAGGGGCTTGGGCAGCAGCACCGCCGACCTGTCCGCTGCCATCGTCGCTACTTCCCTGGCCCTGGGCGTGGAGCTCACCCCCTACGATATCGCCCAGATTGCCCTGTCCGTCGAACCCACCGGCGGCGTGATGATGCCAGGCCTGGCGTTGTTCGATCATCGGGCTGGCATGGTCAGGCAGAGCATCGGTCCGCCCCCGCCAATGGAGATTGTCGCGCTAGACTTTGGCGGATCCTCGAGGTCTGACCTCGAAGGAAACTCCCAGCAATGGCGACTGGTGGACGCCCTGACGGAAGAGGCGTTGAGCATGATTCGCCGGGGTGTTGCGGAAAAGAACCCCGCCCTGGTCGGGCAGGCGGCCACTATCGCCTCCGAAGCGGCGGGACGGGTCTCCGCCCGTCCGAGGCTGGCCGAGATTGCCGAGTTCGCCCGCGAGGTCGGAGCGGTTGGCGTGAACGGCGGCCAGAACGAGGGCGTGACCGGTGTGCTGCTGGACGCCACCGAACGTCGCGGGAAGTCCACTTACCTGAAGGCGAAGCAGGCCTTTCCAGATGCCGAGACGGTCTATCACTTCAGGGTAATGAGCGGCGGCGTTCTGACCGTCGACGCGAGCCAAAGCTAGTTCGAGGAAGGGGAACTATGGCGGAGTACAACCTGGCAGTAATTGGCGGCGATGGCGTGGGCCCTGAGGTAATCGCCGAGGGACGCAAGGTGCTGGAGGCCCTGTCTTCCGCAGGCGGCCCGTCCTTCCGGTTCACCGAGTTTACGTGGGGCAGCGACTATTACCGCGAGACCGGTCGCCTGATGCCGGAGGACGGACTGGAGCAGCTCTCGGGCTTCGACGCCATCCTGTTCGGCGCGGTGGGCGATCCCAACATTCCCGACCACATCACTTTGCATGGCCTGTTGCTGCCCATGCGCCGAGGCTTCGACCAGGGCATCTGCGTCCGGCCCGCCTATCTGTACCCCGGCGTTACTTCCCCTGTCGCTGGCAAGCAGGCCGGCGACATCGACATGGTCATCTTCCGCGAGAACACCGAGGGCGAGTATGCTCCGGTGGGCGGTCGGCTGAACACCGGCACGCCCCACGAGACGGTCATTCAGAGCAACGTCTTCACCCGGCGCGGCACCGAGCGCATCATCCGCGCCGCCTTCGAGCACTGCGTCCGACGCAACAAGCGCAACAAGGTCACCTCGGTCACCAAGTCCAATGCTCAGTCCTTCGGAATGGTCTTCTGGGACGAAGTGTTCGAGGATGTAGCGGCCGACTACCCGCAGGTGGAGACCGAGTCGCTGCTGGTGGACCGGGCCTGCATGGACTTCGTGCGCTGGCCCGAGGACTTCGACGTGGTGGTGGCCTCCAACCTGTTTGCCGACATCCTTTCAGACATCGCGGCAGTGGTGACCGGCAGCATGGGCTTGGCCCCCAGCGCCAACATCAACCCAGACAAGGTGCACCCGTCGCTGTTCGAGCCGGTGCACGGCGCAGCCTTCGACATAATGGGCCAGGGCATCGCCAACCCCATCGCCACGGTCTCCGCAGTTGCCATGATGCTCGACCACCTGGGCGAGGCGGAAGCCGCCGCCCGAGTAGACGGCGCCGTGGCCCGCTGCCTGGAAGAGCGCCGCGTCCTCACTGCCGACCTGGGCGGCACCGCCTCCACGTCGCAGATGGGCGACGAGGCCGCACGGCTGGTGCGTGAGGGGTAGGGCAGAGATTTTCGGCGCGGAACGGCCTGTTGACAATTTACTCAATGCAGTGAGTAAAATTACTCGCCATGTTGAGTAATTTGCAATTCGTACGTCCGCAGTCCGAAGTACTCCTGCAACGGCTGAAGGAACCGCGCCGTTTCATCCAAGTCGTCTCCGGTGCCAGGCAGGTGGGAAAAACCACCATGGTTTCCCAGGTGATCGACCGTTCGGACCTCCCGCACAGGTCTGCCAGTGCTGACCAGCCAACTCTGCGGGGGCCCGAGTGGATCGAGCAACAATGGGACGGGGCTCGATTGCTGGCACGCGATTCCGACCCATTTGGCGCTGTACTGATTCTTGATGAAATACAGAAGGCCCCAGACTGGGCTGAGGCAGTAAAACGACTATGGGATGAAGATACCCGAAATGCTGTAAACCTGAAGGTGGTATTACTTGGGAGTGCTCCTCTTCTATTGGGGCGAGGCCTGACAGAGAGTCTTGCCGGTCGGTTCGAGCGCATTCACCTGCCTCACTGGAGCTATTCAGAGATGCGGGAAGCGTTTGGTGTCTCCCTGGATGAATTCCTGTATTACGGTTCCTACCCAGGCGCAACTCATTTTATTGATCAACCTGATCGCTGGGCACGGTACATTCGAGATTCGCTCATCGAAACAACGATATCTCGAGACGTGTTTCTGATGTCACGAGTCGACCGTCCGGCGTTGTTGAGGCGTCTCTTCGAGTTGGGCTGCATATACTCGGGGCAAATTCTTTCCTACAACAAAATGCTGGGCCAGTTGCAGGATGCGGGCAACACCACGACCCTGGCTCACTATCTGGAGTTGCTGACTTCGGCTGGAATGCTAACAGGACTTCAAAAATTCGCCGGTGCACAGGTTCGCCGCAGGAACTCCAGTCCGAAATTCCAGGTTTTGAACACGGCCCTGATGACCGAACAGTCTGGATTTACGCTGGAACAGGCCAAGGACGCTAACGAGTACTGGGGGAAGCTTGTGGAGTCTGCAGTGGGTGCTCACCTGGCCAATGCGGCTGCCGGTGGTGAATGTGAAGTCTTCTACTGGCGAGACCGCAACCGCGAAGTCGACTTCGTCATCAGAAATGGACATCGCCTCACTGCTATTGAAGTTAAGAGTGGGCGCACTCCCGATTCTCTACCCGGAATGGCGTCATTCAGCGAGGCTTTTCATCCTGACCGCAAGTTGCTTGTGGGGAGCGGTGGCATTGAGGTTGAAGAGTTTCTTTCCCGACCTGTCCACCACTGGACAGGGGAATAACTACACCCCCAGGACCACTGAGGCCATGCGCTTTTCGAGGGCCTGGCCTATCTGCATGGTGAGGTCGGGGCGCTGGTAGTTGCCCACGGTGCCGATGAAGGCGACGCCCAGAAGCCTACCCAGGCGGAAGTCCACCACCGTTGACGAGATAAGGCCCGACGGGCCTCCCTGCAGCACGTGGAGGGCCACCGATTCGTCGAAGAACCCGTTGGTCTCCACCCGCTCGGTCGACACCAACTGATGCCCTTGGCCCACGCTGTCGCCCACGTGGTCCTCGAAGTCCTTGAGGAAGATGTCGTGCATCCAGCTACTGACCGACTCGGGGGTGTCGAACAGGTGCACGACCGACGCGGCCATGAAGTCGAAGCCGTCGGGCATCCCCATTTCCGACGTCGGGCCCAGCTCGCGCATATTGCCGGTAACCCGCCCGGCCTCGAGGAACCGCTCGGCGGTGCTGCCTTCGAAACCGTTGCGGGCCAGCGTCTCGTTGTCCAGTTCCCCCTCACGCACAACCTGGTGCGCTTGGAAGTCGGCCGGAAACTGGTCCTTATCCAGCACCATTTCGGCCAGTGTTTCCTGTGTAACGCGATATGTAGCTCGGGTGAGTGCAGAGGTCGCCAAACCGGTCCTCCGGATCAGACAAGTATTGAGTAGCGACGCGACAGGAACCCCGCTGCTGATCGCACGGGCCTGACACGAAGGCGGGCTGCGGAAGTACACCGCAGCCCGCGTTGCTTACGGTGCCGGATGTTTATCCGCAGACCATAGGATAGATGTGCAAGGAGCGGGTCGACTCCACGGGAAGCATGGTCTTCTTCCAGGTCGCGCCCGCGTCGCTGCTGCTGTACACCTCGCCGGAGTAGGAGGCACAGCTGATGCGCGACGGCACTGCGGCGTCGATGGCCACCTGCATCATACGGCCCGGCGGAACGTCGCCCAGGTCAAGCCGTTCCCAGGTCTGGCCCACATCGCGGCTGCGGAACAGCGCGCCTTCCGGCACGGTGTCCGGAGGGGCCGCGCCGCCACCGGCACCCGAGGCCAGGTAGATGGTGCTGGGGTCGTCGGGCGCCACGGCCAGGTCGCGGCAGTAGGAGCCGCCGGGGAACATGTCGTCCACCTGCACGTGCTCCCAGCGAGTGCCGTTGTTGCGCCCGCGGAACATGGCGATCTGCGTGGCAATCTGCACCGTGTCGTGGTCCGCAGAGCTAACCACGACCTCGTGAAGGTCGAGGGTGTTGTTGCGGAGGTAGGGCCCGTCCATCAACTGCTTCCAGGTCTGGCCGCCGTCGTGGCTGGCCAGCAGCCCGCCCACTTCGATGGCGGCGTACATGTTGTTCGGGTCGACCGGGTCCACGGAGATGCCGATGACGCGCTTGCCCAGCGGCGGCATGTAGGTGGTGATGTGGGGGAAGATGACACCGCTGGTGTCCATTTCCTGCCAGGTGTCGCCGCCGTCCTGCGAGCGGGCGATGGCGCACGGCTCGTAGCCGGCGAAGATGGTGTTCGGGTCGGATGGGTGGGCCGTCAGCGACCACACATCGCGGCCGTCGGCGGGGTCTGCGACCCGCTGCCAGGTGTCGCCGCGGTCGGAACTGCGGTATACGCCGTCCTGCGTTCCTGCGAACACCACAGCCGGATTGTCGGCCTTGAGCAGCAGAGCCCGAACCTGCGGATTGCCGGGCAGGCCCTTCGAGATGTCGTCCCAGCCGTCCTGGCCGTCGGCCTGGCGGAAGATGCCGCCATCGCCGATGAAGTCTCCCTCGCCGCCCATTCCGACGTAGGTGTAGGTCAGATGATTGGTTGCGACCATATTCAAGTCTCCTGTCGTGGTCGTTTGCTTGTAGGATTTTTGGCCCAAGCCATCCTGTTGTCAAGGGGCGCGGACGCGAACGGCAGGGTTCAGAAGCGGGCGACGTGGCCAATCAGGCGCCTTCTGCCCGGGATTTCACTTCAGCCCGAACGGTCTCCACCGGGCAGAATGAACGGGCAAAAATACCGTGCCGTTGAGGGATGCGTTGCGACTCCGGTCTCAATTTCCGAGGGCCCCTCACGTAGGGGTGTAACATTTTGTAACGTTTTGTAACACCAGTATCAATTAGCCCTATAATTGCGACGGACCATCCTGATGATTCGGGGCGCCAAATAAGATGCTCAGAAGGATATGTCTCAGAACAATTGTACGATTGATTGCGCTTCAAGGCAAGTTAGAGACTCCGGCAGCGGAGTGTTCGGAGGCAGGTAGCGCGATGGTTATGACGACGGGGCCTTATGACGACGGGGCTTTGGATTGCCGCTTTACGCACTCGCGGGAGTGACGGACCTGGTGTTGGCTTATAGCCCGATTCGCAACCCCAGCGGTGGCAAGCTGGGGGGCCAGGTCGCCGATTCACCCGTGATAAAATGCCCGTTGACAGGGATACAAAATCCGCGACGTCGAGCGGCTTGCCGGAGGCTAGTCGCCATCCGGTGGCGCGACGCCCCGCCTTGCGCTAGTATTTGACGCGACTGTCCGGCGACGCAGAGCCGTCGGGCCAACTTCCAAGCGAAGGTACACTCGAATGAAGAACAAGGTGTACGCCACCATGGACGAAGCGGTGGCAGGCATCCCCGACGGCTCCACCATCATGTGCCCCGGCTTCTCCGGCGTCGGCGTTCCCCGCAACCTGCTGGCCGCCGTCAACCGCCAGGGTGCCAAAGAGCTCACCTGCATCTCCAACAACGCCGGCACCCTCGACGAGTTGGTCGACGTCGGCACCCTGGTCGAGGCGGGTCAGGTCAAGAAGATGGTCTGCGCCTTCACCGCGCCGACACACCCGTCGATGGTCACGCCCTTCGTCCGCATGTACAACGAGGGCCTGGTCGACGCCGAGCTGGTGCCGCAGGGCACTCTGGCCGAGCGCATTCGCATCGCCGCCGCGGGCATCGGCGGGTTCTACACCCCGACCTCCGTCGGCACCGAGCTGGCCGAGGGCAAGGAGCACCGCGAGATCAACGGCCGCACCTACGTGCTGGAGTACCCCCTCAACGCCGACTATGCCCTGGTGCGCGCCTGGAAGGCCGACAAGTTCGGCAACCTCCAGTTCCGCCTGTCGCAGCGCAACTTCAACCCCATCATGGCCATGGCCGCGAAGACCACCATCGTCGAGGTCGAGAACGATGTTGTCGAAATCGGCGAGATCGACCCGGACCACGTCCACGTCTCCGGCATCTATGTCGACCGCGTCGTCAAGATACCCGAGGACGGCATCTGGTCCGGCGCAAAGCCCGGCATCTAAACGACACTTAATTTGAACGACACTCCGGGGGAGCATCGAAAATGACCGCCGAGAAGACCAAGCTTACCCGCCAGCAGATGTGCGACCGGCTGGCGATGGAGTTCCAGGACGGCTGGATCGTCAACCTGGGCGTGGGAATGCCCACCCTCTGCTCCAACTACGTGGACAACTCGAGGGAGATCATCAACCACTCCGAGAACGGCGTCGTGGGCTACGGGCCGCTGGCCGCCGAGGGTGAGGAGGACCGGCACCTGGTCAACGCCGGCGGGCAGCACGTCACGCCGCTGGACGGCATGGCCATCGTGCATCACGCCGACTCGTTCATGATGATCCGCGGAGGCATGATCGACGTCACCGTCATGGGCGCCTACGAGGTTGCCGAGAACGGCGACTTCGCCAACTGGCGCATCCCCAACCGCAAGGGAGGCGGCATCGGCGGCGCAATGGACCTGGCCGCCTGCGCCCAGCGGGTCTTCATCGCCATGGAGCACACCACTCGCGAGGGCGAGCCGCGGCTGCTCAAGCGCTGCAAGCTGCCCATCACCGCGCCCGGCGTGGTCAAGATGCTGGTCACCGACCTGGGCCTGTTCGCCATATCGCCCGACGGCTTCGAGCTGGTGGAGAACGCCCCCGGCTGGAATCCCGAGGACATCCAGGAGCTGACCGAGGCGAAGGTACACGTCTCGCCGAACCTGAAGGAGTTCCGGTTCCGCGACTGACGGTCCCGTGCGGCGCCAATAGCAGAGCCGGGCCGCACATCGTCCCGGCTCTTCCTTTGGGCAACTTCAGGTGCGTTACTTCAGGCGAATCAGGCTCCACCCGGCGTTCAGCAGGTCGCCCTGGAACTCCACCTGCGCCGTTGTCTCCAGCCACACGATGTCGCCGGTGCCGACGTAGGTCAGGTCGTTCAGCTCCGACAGCTCCTCCGGGACGTTGGGGTCGAACAGGTTCCACACCTGGGTCTCGTTCACGTAGCGCCACACCGCGATCAGCGACCCCTCGCTGATCAGGTCACGGAACACCCGCGCCGGGGGCCCGCTCAGCGGCAGCGGCGCAACGGTGATGGTGTGGGTCAGCACCACGCCTCCCGCCACCACCCGCAGCGGCTGGTCGCCCACCTGCGTGCCGGGGACGCGGACCTCGACCTCGAATGCGCCGGTCTCGTCGGTGGTCGGCGCCGGGAAGGGGGTGACGTTCCTGCCGTCGATCTCGATGGGGCGCACGATGGCGAAGGGTGGCAGGTCGCGGCCGGTGATGGTCAGCAGGTCGCCTACCGAGACTTCCGCCGGCTCAGTCGCGATCGTGCTCAGCGCGGGCGAGTGGGTGGCAGACGCCGAGACTTCTGTGCCGGAAACTTCCGCCTGCACCGTGACCGGGTACGAGCGGCCGATTTCCGCCGACAGCGGCACCCGGAACGGCAGCGACACGTTGCCGCTGGCGTTGGCGAACCCGGCGGCGACGTGGGTGTCGGCGTAGGTCACCCTCACCGGGGTGTTGGCGATGAAGCCGGTGCCGGTGACCGTGACCTCGGTGCCCGCGCGGCTCTCCGACGGCGACAACGTCACCGCCGGCTCGGGGACGGTCAGTGTGCCGGTGCCGAGGGTGTTGTTCTCGCTTTCGACGCGTACCTCGTAACTTCCAACGCGATTAATGACAGGAACAGTGACCGTGAAGGATACGAATCCAGTGGTGGAGATTTCGAATTGCTCGCTGCCATGAACCGGCACGCCGTTTATCTGGACTGATTCTATGAAGCCGCCCCGGCCGAACCCGAAGCCGGAGACGGTCACCCGCTGGCCGCGTACTGCGGTTGCGGGCGAGAGGGTGAGGGAGCGGCCTTCGATTTCGACCGTGGACTTGGTGATAGCGATGGGGTCATCGGATCTGAATTTCTGAGTTAGATTTCCGTCTAGACTTCCCCATTCCTCCTCGTTCTCAATTCTCGAGCAGGGCTTCCTGTCTTCAGCATTATCACCGATGACCCTTCCATCTATGGAGTAGTCGAGTTGCCGGTGATCAAAGACCGCTACAGTCTGCTCCCCTGGTGGAATATCAGACGGAACGTCCACCGTCAACGTAATTCTGCCATTGATTGTAGGAGGCGAATCAGGGTGATGGATGCAATTTTCGTACTTAATTGCTTGTGATAGAAACTTTCCTTCATCGCCGCTACGTGCGTCTCTGTCGGTGAACTGCACGGATTCTCCGGCAATCTGGACCGCGACGACTTCGTCACGGTCTTCTTCCCAGTCGGTAATGATGATTTTCAGACTGGAGCCCAGACCAACCGTCGCAGGTTCGAAAGACATGGAACTCCTGATATCGAATTCCACTGTGACGTCCTCACCCTCGCTGTCCCTGGCCCTTATCCTGTACTTGGGGCTGCCGGGTTCGCCTTGTGCCGTCAGCTTCGCCTTGAACGCGCCTCTGGACGTTTTCTCCGAAGCCAGGGTCTCGCCCGGGTCGATTCGTTCATTGTCGTTTGCGTCGTGGTAGACGGTAACCGTCCCAGCTGCGTAACCCTTGCCATCCAGGGTGAACTCGCTGCCTCGAGCGCCTTCCGGGGGATTCAACGTGGTCGTTCTTCTGACCACAGCTTCAATTGTGTCCACTTCATCGGAAACGAATGAGGAAACCTTGATTTCGTAGATACCTGCCGAGAAAGGGTTCCTGATTCGGGCCAGGTTGGTGAATGTGATCGAGTAATAGCCCATAAACGATATCGGTTCGGTTTCTTTCTCCGGCACAGCGAAAACTACCCGCTCTCCCTGAACCACCACTTCGGATGGATTGAAGGTCTTGTTACCGTCATAGCGTACTTGAATTCTGGACGTAGATATTGTATTCGGAACGACAAAGCCGGAGTCTGCAGACGGCCCCGAAAAATCAACAACAATTTCGTCTGTCTCACTAATGAGAGCTTCGGCGTAGGTGTGCAATTCAACACGCACAGTGGCACTGGGAACCGTGGAGGAAATGGGGTTCTTGACGATGACGAAATTCTTGTCTGATGCCTGTACCCGGCCAGCATTGCCAGCCCCATCTTCGAAGAAGATGTCCACTTCATACGGCTGTTCGCCTTCGAAGTTGTCGAAGCCCCGGGGGGTTTCAGGCGTTTCGATGCCAGCGTCCGGTCCGATGGTGATGGTGACGTAGTCACCCACGATTAGAGAGTTAACGCCGACTGATAGCTCAAGCTCTTTTCCGTCAACACTCGCAGCTGTTACGGTTACTGTATCGCCGTCGCTGTCGACAGCTGTAATCGAGTTTACCGGTGGGTCTGGATTTAGCAGGTCGAAGGATTGTTCGAACCCGATGATAATTCTGTCGCCTGGATCGTTATATTTTTCAAAGTCGTCAGGCAAGTATGCCTTGAAGACCAGCCCTTCTTCGCGCCCTCCATCGCGGCCCCCGTCGACTTCGAAGGAGTGTTCGTGGTAGGGCTTTTGGTGCGTAGGAGTGGAGCAAGGTACTGGCCTGCTGCGGAAGTCGTCGTGCATGTCATCGACGCCAACGCACGGGTGCGCGGCCACGCTGGCGGGGCCCGGCGGGGAGAGGGTGGCGAGGAAGAGGGCGGCGAGGAGCGTCGCGGCCAGCAGCAGCGCGATGCCGAGGTTTCTGGCGAGGTGTCGGTTTGTCTGTGCCATGCCGCGTCAGGCGTGCCGGTGGCCGGGCCCCGGACGGCCTAGAAGTACGCCGCTCCGCCGTTGACGTGCAGGGTCTGTCCGGTGACGAAGCCGCAGTCGTCGGTGGCGAAGAAGACGCAGGCCGCCGCGATATCGTCGACGTGGCCCAGTCTTGCCAGCGGTATGTCCGCCGTGTCGCCCATGTTCTGACCGGGATACCAGGCCAGGTCGCGGCTGGTGTCGATGCGGCCCGGCGACACCACGTTGATGCGTATGTTGTGCGGAGCGAACTCCGAGGCCAGCCCGCGGGCCAGGCCCACGATGCCCATCTTGGCCGCCGAGACGTGGGAGCGCTCGGCCGAGCCGTTCCACGCGCCGTCGCCGGTCAGGAACACGATGCGGCCGAATCCGTTGGCCTGCATCGCGGGCAGCGCGTTGTGGGCGCAGTAGAACGCGCCGTCCAGCACCACGCCGCGCACGTGCTCCCAGTCGGCCAGCGCCAGTTCGGTGAAGGGCTTGTGAGGACGTATGGCGGCGTTGCTTATCAGCACGTCCACCTGCCCGAAGCGCTCCGCCGCCGCGGCGAACATCCGCGCCACCTGCTCGTGGTCGGACACGTCGGCCAGCGCCGCCATGGCGTCCACGCCCAGCGCCCTGACTTCCTCGGCCACGGCTTCGGCCTCATCCTGGTTCGAACGAGCGTTGACCACCACGTTGGCGCCCTCGCCCGCCAGCTTCAGGGCAATGGCTCGCCCTATGTTGCGTCCGGACCCGGTGACCAGAGCCGTTTTCCCTTGTAGTCGTGTCATGTCGGCAAACCTCTTTGCGAAAGTGATTATATGGCGTCTGCATGCCGTACAGCATATCTATTTTCTGTACAGAGTGTGAAGGAAGCGTGAACAATCGTTCGATCGCGTGAACGCTGTTCGCAAGCCAGCCCGCTGTTCCTTGTGCCCCCAACCGTTCCTTGTGGCATGGATTATACTTGCGTGGGCGCTCTGACCTTGTGCCCTTCACATAACTATTTCAGCCGTTTCGGCTATGGAGATGATCATGCTGGTCCGCATTTACACCGGCGACGACGGCCAGTCCCACCTCGAAGAACTCGGTATGCCCAGCGAGGATGTGCTGCGCGTCACCACCAAGCCCGGCGAGGACCTCGTGTTCCGCCGCTCCGCCGAGAACAGCTTCAGCGACTGGCACCATCCCACCCGCCGCCAGTACCTCATCGTCCTCGAGGGACAGATGGAGGTCATTTGCGGTGACGGCACGACCCGCCAGTTCAATCCCGGCGACGTGCTGCTGGCCGAGGACATGACCGGCCAGGGCCACCAGACCCGCGCCATCAACGGCAGCTACCGCAGCCTCAGCATGGGCATCCCCGACTAGCACCTTGGCCATTTCGTCCTCCCGCCCATCCGGACGCAGCAGTCCGCCAATGAGCGCCGCCAATTGGTAGCGGGCGCACCGCCTTCCTCGGCTACTCCCTCCCTGTGGAGCCGGATAACCGGGCCGTGGCAGGTTCCCTCCTTCCGCTGGTACTGGGCCGGTTCGCTGGCCCAGTCGATGTCCCAGGGCATGCAGTTCCTGGTGCTGGGATGGCTTGTGCTGGATGTCACGGACGACAAGACACAGCTGGGCCTGACGATATCACTGTACGGCCTGCCCAACATCGCCTTCCTGATGGCTGGCGGCATCATCGCCGACCGGATGGACCGCAAGCTGCTTCTGATGGTCACGCAGGCGATGGTGGGAACGCTGATAGCCGTCCTGGCCGTGCTCACCATCACCGACAACGTGGCCCTCTGGCACATCTATCTCTCGGCGGCCCTGCTGGGCGTGCTGCAGGCGTTGAACATGCCCGCCCGCCTGGCGATGCTCGCGGACCTCGTGGGCGAGCGCAGGCTGCTGGACGCCGTGGCCCAGTTCAATATGGCGCAGCACGCCGGGAGGATTGTGGGGCCTCCGGTGGCCGGGGTTCTCATCGACCTGTGGGGCATGGGCGTTGTGCTGGTCCTGAACGCCGCCTGCTATGGGGCCAGCGTTCTCCTGGTGTCCATGGTGCGCGGGGCGTACAGTCGGCCCGAGGCCGGTCGCCAGCCGCTGCTGAGCCACATAGGAGAGGGGCTGGCGATCATCCGCGATACCCCGATGATGTTGACGGTGCTCGTCATGACCTGCGTCTTCGGCGGGTTCGGGATGGCGCACCTCCAGGTGATACCCGCCTTCGCCAAGGAGCAGCTCGACAGCGGCGCATCCGAGGTCGGGCTGTTGCTGCTCGGCTCGGGAATCGGAGCACTCATCGGCAGCATGACCCTGACGCTGATGCACCGGGCCTGGCTGTACCGCTGGCTGCTCTTCTGCCTGGTTACCTTTTCCGGACTGCTGACGCTGTTTGCCTGGAGCGGCTCCCTCGACGACCTGACCGGTTCGGCCTGGAATGGCTGGTTCTGGGTGACATGGGTGTTCGTTTTGCTGGTGGGGATTGTGGCCATTGGCTGGGTATGGCCCCTGACAACCACGATAATGCAGCTATCGTCTCCCCCGGAGCTGCGCGGCAGGGTGATGGGAGTGATCCACCTCGTACCCGGCCTGCACTTCCTTGGGGCCTGGCCCCTGACGCTGGCCGCCGCCGGAATAGGCTGGCCGCTGGCGATAACTGGAGCCGCAGGGGCCACTCTGCTCGTCGCGCTAACCTTCGGACTCGCTCGGAAGACAGGCCGTGAACTGGCTTCCCACCCGGCTTCCACTTGATGGTGGCGCATTGCGCACCCGGCCGTCTTTTCGCGTACACTGTCGACGAATCGCCGACAATTACGGTAGTGGAAATCCCTCCTCGTGCCCCTGAGAAACAGGCCTTGAGCAACGCGCGTTGGTAGCACAGTCATCCGCAACCCTGGGTAATCCGTCCTACTGGAGCCGGATGCGGGGACCATGGCGGGTCGGCGGCTTCCGCTGGTACTGGCTGGCGTCCTTCACCCAGTCGGTGGGCCAGGGAATGCAGTTCCTCGTCCTAGGATGGCTGGTGCTGGAACTTACCGGCTCCTCCATCCAGCAACTCGGCCTTGTGGTGTTCCTTTACGGCATACCGAACACCCTGATGTTGCCTTTCGGCGGCATGATTGCCGACCGGATGAACCGCAAGCTGCTTCTCATCTTCACCCAGGCCGGCGTTGGTGTGCTCATCGGCATTACGGCGCTGCTTTCCCTTTCCGATGTCATTGCCCTTTGGCACATATACGTGGCCGTCGCCGTGCTGGGCGTGCTGCAGGCCCTGAACCAGCCGGCGCGGGTGACCATGCTCTCTGACCTGGTCGGGCATGGCGCGCTTCTCGACGCGGTGGCGCAGTTCAACGCCGCGGTACATATTGGACGCATCGTGGGCCCTCCCCTGGTCGGAATCCTCATCGACGGCGTCCCCTACATAGCCGACCGGTTCGACATCTGGGGCATCGGCACCGGGCTCTTGGCCAACGCGGCCTTCTATGGGGCCAGCGTGCTCTTCGTCCTCCCCATTCGCTGGACCTCCAGTGCCGCCGCCCCGGCTCGTGAGCCGCTGGTGCAGAACTTCATCAACGGCCTGTCGGTCATCAAGAACACCCCGGTGCTGCTGACCGTCATCGTGCTGACCTGCTCCTTCGGCGGCTTCGGGATGTCTCACCTCCAAGTGATACCCGCCTTCGCCAAGGACCAGCTTGGGTCGGACGCCACCCGCGCCGGCCTGATGCTGCTGGCATCGGGCATCGGGTCCCTTATCGGCAACATCGCCCTGACTTTCATGAACCGCGCCTGGCTCTACCGTTGGCTGCTGGTGTGCCTCGTGACCATGGCGGTCATGCTGACCGCCTTCGGCTGGTCCACGTCCTTCTGGGTGGCCTGGGCGCTGTTCCTCGTGGTGGGAATCGTCAGCCTGGGCACCGTCTGGCCTCTGTCCACCACCATCCTGCAGCTCGCGTGCCCTGCTGAGGTTCGCGGCCGCGTGATGGGCATACTTCACTTCACCCCCGGATTCCACTACCTGTTCGCGCTGCCGCTTTCCTTCGTTGCGGCTTCCGCCGGATGGCCGCTGGCGATAACCGGGGCCGCTGGGCTGATGCTCCTGATGACCATCTGGTTCGGCGTGGGCCGGAGCGCGGGCCGCGAGCTCGCCGCCCGCCCCGCTGCCGTGACGTGATGCTCCAGCAGGGAGCCTTCGTCCTTGACACCCTGCCGCCTGATGGTTAGATTGCGGAGCAGGCCCGTTTCCTCTTTTGGAACCGTCCGATAGCTATGTAATTTCCCAGGAGCCGCTTCGATGAAAGACACTATTGAGGTATTCTGGTTTTCCGAACAGCCCTACGCCCATGTCAGCGATTCTGACCTGGAGCAGTACGACTCCGGCAGGCTGGGCTTTCCCAACACCTTCTTCGACCCGGAGAAGGCCCACGTTCTCTATAACCAGTACCATGAGCAGTACCAGCTGGCCGACGAGGTCGGCTTCGACGGCATCATGTCCAACGAGCACCACGCTTCCTACTGGTGCATGAAGCCCGCCGTCAACCTGGACGCCGCAGTCATCTCCAAGCTGACTAAGAACACGAAAATCGCCATCCTCGGCAACGTCATAGCCGTCAACGACCCCATCCGCATGGCCGAGGAAATCGCCATGCTCGACTGCTTCTCCAACGGTCGCATCATCTCCGGCTTCGTGCGCGGCACCGCCGTCGAGAGCCTGGCCGGCGGCATCATCCCCGCTGAGAACCGCGCCCGCTTCGAAGAGGCCCACGACCTCATCATCAAGTGCTGGACCGAGCCGGGCCCCTTCCGCTACGAGGGCCAGTACTACCACTACCGGGCCGTCAACCCGTGGGTGCTGCCGGTGCAGGACCCGCACCCGCCCATCTGGTTCCCCGGCCTCTCCAGCGCGGAGAGCGTCGTTTGGGCCGCCAGCCACCAGCACCCCTATATGAACCTGGGTTCCCTCCTCGACTACACCGAGGGACTGAAGGGCGTGTACATCGACACCGCCAAGGAAGTCGGGTTCACGCCGGGGCCGGAGCACTTCGGCTACCTGCTCCGCGTGTTCTGCGCCGACACCGATGAGAAGGCCCAGCGCATCGGCGAGACCTTCCTCTGGACCGAGAACCATCGCAACCGGGGCCCCGTCGAGCACAACGACCCGCCCGGCTACCAGTCCCGCGAGGCGGTGCGCATCCAGCGACAGCTCCCGGGCGCAGGTGGCTTCGGGCGCCGCATGACCTACCAGGAACTGCAGGATGTCGACAACGTCATCGTCGGCAGCCCCGACACCGTGACCCGAAAGCTGAGCAACATCATCGAGCGTCTGAACCCGGGATACCTGCACATCTACGGCAACGAGGGCGACATGGACCACCCCGACGTGCTGCGCTCCATCGAGCTGTTGGGCCGCGAGGTCATCCCGGCCCTGCACGAAATCCAGCTACAGCCCTACGAGTAGCAGGCAGGCGGTTCGTCGCCCCGGTTCCGGAGCGGGAGAAACTGGTGCAGCAACCGAGCGCTACACTCGTTATCACGGTGAACACCACCAGCGGTGGGCCGTGGCAGCACGTGTACCTCCTTCCGGAGGACAGAGGACTGCGGGACGAGATAGTAAGCGACATAAACAAGAAAATCGCGCTTCTGGAACAATCGACCGGAATAATTTTTCTGCCGAACCCGTCCGCCGTGTACAACGTCAGCAACATTGTGCGTTTCGGATGGAGCCTCACCAGCCCTTCGCAACGGGATGTGGACGAAGTCGAACGGCAGCTCGGCCTCAACATACCCCGGTAATCGCCTGGAACGAAAACAAAGGCACCAACGGAGAAGACCATGATTACCAAGTTCGACAGCTTGTTCGCCGGCCACGTGGATATGACCAACATCGGCTACGGCGGCACCGCGGTCAACGACCGCGTCTTTGACAACGACCACCTGTCCTCCGTCTTCCCCAAGTCCGAGGCCATCGCGAAGACCATGGACGAAAACGGCTACGACACCATGTGGATGGCGGAGCACCACTTCCAGCCCGAGGGCTACGAGTGCATACCCAACCTCATCATGCTCAACGTCCACCTCGCCCACCTGACCAAGGACCTCAAGTTCGGTTGCGGCTTCAACATCGCCCCGATGTGGCATCCACTGCGTTTGGCCGAGGACTTCGCCACCGCCGACATCCTGACCGGCGGCCGCGTCATCTTCGGCGTGGGCCGCGGCTACCACACCCGCGAGATCGAAACCTTCGGCTCGCCGCTGCAGGACCAGGACGCCAACCGCGAGCTGTTCGAGGAGCAGGTCGATATCATCTTCAAGGCCTTCAACGAGGAGTCGTGGTCGCACCAGGGCAAGAACTACACCCTGCCGCCCGAGGTGCCCTACCGCGGCTATACCCTGAAGGAGCTGACCCTGGTCCCCCGTCCGACGAAGCTACCCGTAGAGTGTTGGCAGCCCATCCAGGGCGGCACGCAGCGCGCCCTGGACTTCATGGTCAAGCACAACATCAAGGGCATCATCGGCGGCGGCGTGGCCGAGGGCGGCGCGATGGACAGCGTCATCTACGGCTATCGCGACGCCATGATTCGCGCCGGACATGAGGAACCCGAGCCGGGCACCAACATCAGCGTCGGCTTCCACTTCCATCTCGCACCGTCGGTGGAGCAGGCGATGGACGAGGCCCAGGGCTTCTTCGAGGAGAACCTGAAGATGTTCGGCCCGCTGCGCCTGTCCCGCCGACTCTCCGACGAGGAGATACGCGACATCGGCGACCCAAGCCGTGCGCCCACCGCCGGGCTGCCCACCATCCAGGGTGCGGTCGAGGGCGGTGCGTTCCTGGCCGGCCCGCCCGACCGCGTCATCGAGCAGCTCAAGGCCGTCGAGAAGCAGTATCCGGGCCTCGAGCGCGTCGGCGTCAGCCACCCCGTGGGCACCCCCCAGAGCGTCATCACCGAGCAACTCGAGTGGTTCGCCAAGGAAGTCATGCCCGAGTTCAAGAAGTAGACGGGATATGCCGAGCCGGGCGAGCATGGACCAAGTGCAACGCCTTGTAGGGTCGTTTGATCATTGAGCCTGTGATGGTATAGACTAACAGTGTTGAACCACCCCACTCGCTTCATAGCGACTGGGCGTCAACGGCCACCTCCTAAAGAGGTGGCCGTTGCATTTGTAGGTCCATTGATGAAGACCAACGTTTATATCGACGGCTTCAATCTGTACTTCGGGGCCCTCAAGGATACGCCCTTCAAGTGGCTTAATCTCTCCGCAATGTGTCAAATGCTTCTACCGGGTCGGAGCATCGGTAAAATCAGGTACTTCACCGCACGGGTTATCCCGATGCAAAACGATAGGCAGGCCCCCAACAGGCAAGACACTTACTTGCGAGCACTGGAAACCCTACCGGAATTGACTGCTCACTTTGGCAGGTTTTCATCTCATCCAGCTTACGCCCCAGCCTATCCTCTCACTTTTTCGACCATAGATGGGAGTACCCGTACCGTCCGAATTCTCAAGACGGAAGAGAAGCGTACGGATGTGAACCTTGCAACTCTCTTGCTGATGGACTGTGTGGACGAAGCTTTTGAAGAGGCCGCGATTATTTCCAATGATTCTGACCTCCTGCTTCCGATTGAATATGCAATACATAAGTTCGGCAAGACAGTCGGAGTAATCAACCCTCATCGTCGGAACAAAGTGAGCCAGGAACTTGCCAAAGCCGCTAGCTGGACATATAGAGAAATCAACCGCAGCGTGCTCGCTGCCAGTCAGTTTCCCGACGTTGTTGAGCACCCCCGCGGCTCGATCACCAAGCCGTCTGCATGGTGATTCACGCTGCCTATCTCCGCGTTGACACGCCCATAGGCCCGTCTTACACTCGCAGGCGACGCACGCTTCGGTCCCTTCCCAAAACTCCGCGAGTGTAGACGATGCTGACAACCGAGCTTACCGACGCCATTGAGTTGATGTTCGAGACCGGCTGGACCGATGGCCTGCCCGTCGTGCCGCCGTCCGAGGAACTGGTCCGCCGCTTCGTGGCCCATACCGGGCGCGATGGCAACGAGCTCATCGCGGAGCTGCCCCCGCTGGAGGGCCGCGCCACCGTGGAGCGCATCGCCGTCAACGCCGTCATGGCCGGTTGCATCCCCGAGCACATGCCCGTCGTCATCACCGCCCTGCAGGCCATGATGGACGAGCGATTCAACCTGCGCGGCGTAATGTGCTCCACTGGCATCCACACGCCGTTGCTCATCGTCAACGGCCCGGCGGTGCAGAAGCTGGACATCAATGGCGGCTACAACTGCTTCGGTGCAGGCTGGCGGGCCAACGCCACCATTGGCCGCGCCGTGAAGCTGGCGCTGGTCAACCTGGGCGGCGCAGTCCCTGGCGAGACCAACAAGGCAACCTTCGGCCACCCCGGCGCCTACACCTACTGCGTTGCAGAGGACGAGGCAGCCAACCCGTGGACGCCGATGCACGTCGAGATGGGCTACGCCGCCGCCGACAGCACCGTCACCGTGTTCCCCGCCGAGGCGCCACACAACGTCATGTACCACGCCTCCAACTCCCGCGACTTCCTGACCGTGTTGGCCGACACCATGTGCCCCCTGGGCAACGTCCAGATGTACGTGATGGGCGACACCTTCGTTGCCATCGGACCGGAGCACACCAAGTTTCTCCACGCCGACGGCTGGAACAAGCGGGACATCCGGCAGTTCCTCTTCGAGCACGCCCGCAAGCCGGTTCGCATGATAAAGCACGGCGGCCCTCCCCAGGGCGACGCCCGCCGCGGCCACTTCTGGCCCAAATTCATCGACGCCGAGGACGACGACCAGATGGTCCCGGTGGTGCGTGCGCCCGACCGCATCCACATCTTCGTGGCGGGAGGCGCCGGTGGCCCCCACTCGGTCTACCTGCCCGGCTGGGGTTCCCGCGCCGTAACCCGCAAGATAGAAGGCATTTAGGGGACATCCATTCCTGCAATAGCAATGGTGAGGAAACTATGACTGCTACCAACGTCGAAGAACGCCTGAGACAGATGGGCCTGATGAGTCCCGTCGACCCTGACGCCGCCAATCGCTGGCGTCCCGCCCCTAGGCTCGACACCCTCCACGGCAAGGTGGGCGGTTTTCTGGGCAATCGGAAGGCCAACTCCGCGCTGCTGCTGCACAATGTTCGCGAGCTGCTGGACCGCGATATGGAGCTCGGCGACTCCATGGCCGTGGACAAGTACGTCTACTCCCGCCCGGCCGCCGACGATATCATTGACGACCTGGCCGTGCGCTGCGACTTCGTGGTGACTGCCATCGCGGATTGAGGGTCCTGCACCGCGTGCAGTGTGCACGACGCGATGACCCTCGAGAACCGCGGCGTCCCGACGGTGGTGCTGTGCACCGACCCGTTTCTGAACTCGGCCTTCCGCCACGCCAACACCTTCGGCCGCCGCGACTTCCGGCCCCTCGGCTTCCCGCATCCGCTGGGTGGCCTGACCCCGGACCAGGTGTCCGTGCGTGCCGGCGAGCTGGAGCAAGCCGTGATTGATGTGCTGACGACGTATTAGCAGCCTTCCGTAGCCCTTCTTCCCCCTGTGAAGTCAGGGTCACCGCTTTACCCGTAACGCAACTAAAACAGGAGGCCCACGATGGCAACCGTAGGCAGGGGCAAGTACACGTACGAGGTGGTCCCAGACTGGGAGAAGCTGCCCGAAGGCTGGGTGCTGGGCCAGACCGCCATCGTCACCGACTCACGGGACCGCGTCTACCTCTTCAACCGAGGCGATCACCCGCTGATCGTCCTCGACCGCGACGGCAACTTCCTCACCTCCTGGGGCGAGGGACAGCTTCCCGACGCCCACGGCATGTACATCGACGGCGAGGAGAACCTGTACATGCCCGTGAAGAACAGCCATGTCGTCCTGAAGTACGACCCCAAGGGCAACCTGCTGATGACCATGGGCGAATGGGACGAGCCCTCCGACACTGGTTGGTCGGGCAACTACAGCGACACCGTCGAGCGCGCCGCCGGGCCCTTCAACCGGCCCAGCGACATCGCCATTCACCCCAGCGGCGACCTGTTCATCTCCGACGGATACGGCAACGCCCGCGTCCACCGTTTCACCAACAGCGGTCAACTCGTCGAGTCCTGGGGCAAGCCCGGCAAGACCGGACACGGAGAGTTCCACGTTCCCCACGGCGTTTGGGTGCATACCGATGGCCGCGTGTTTGTGGCCGACCGCGAGAACAACCGCATCCAGATATTCGATGACCGCGGCAACTTCCTCGAGCAGTGGCTGGGCCTCGCCCGCCCCTGCGACATCTACATCGACGCCGACGAAGCTATCTTCGTACCCGAGCTTGACGGCTTCATGACCATCCTCGATATGGACGGCGACATCCTCGCCCGCTGGGGCAGCCCCGTCGAGGTGGAACACGGCCAGGGCGCCCACGCCGTCTGGGTAGATTCCCACGGCGACATCTACGTCAACCAGAACCTCGAGGGCCATCGGCTGGTCAAGTATCGCCACGTAGGTGAGTAGCGTCGCGAGGGCTTACCGGCGGCGGTCGCGGGTAGTCAGTCCCGCCGGGCATCAACACCTAGGAGCGGCTTAAATGCGCATAGCCTACCAGGTTGGCCACGTCGTTCACCGCGATTCCATCGACCACCAACAGCAGTGGCAGAACCATCTGGCGCAGTTTCGCGCATCGCGGGACGCCGGGTTCGACATCTATTGCTGGGGCCACCACTACCTCATCGACCCCTTCCAGCACTTCCAGCCGTGGCCGGTCCTGGCCCGGCTGGCGGCCGAACCGGGCGACATGACCCTGGCGACATCGATACTGCTGCTGCCGCTTCTGAACCCCGTCGATGTGGCGGAGCAGGCTGCCACCCTGGACCACATCGCCGAGGGCCGCTTCGTCCTCGGCATCGGCCTCGGTTACCGTCCCGAGGAGTTCGAGGCCTTTGGCGTCAGCATGTCGGAGCGGGGAGCCCGTTGCACCGAGGCCATGCACCTCATGCGCCGGCTGTGGAGCGAGGACGAGGTAACTCATCACGGGAAATTCTTCAACGTCACCGGAGCGAAGCCGACCGCGCGGCCCTACCAGAAGCCATATCCCAAGGTCTGGCAGGCGGCTATGAGCGACCCGGCCATCCGGCGCGTGGCGCGCGAGGGCGAGATTCTGTACGTCGGCCCGGCCCAGTCCAACGAGTCCGTTCGCCACCAGATAGACCTCTACCATCGCACCCTCGAAGAGTCCGGACACGATGACCCCGGGGAAATGGTCATCGTACGCGAGTTTTACTGTGCCCCCACCCGCGAGGAGGCCTTGACCAGAGCCCAGGCAAACTTCGCCACAAAGTACGAGGTCTATGCCCAGCATGGCCTGCACGGCACCGACGGCGAACTCACCCGCAAAGTGACCGGCGACATGGAGTCGCTCATGGACGACACCTTCCTGGTCGGCAGCCCCGAGGAATGTATCGAGCAGATTGCCGCCTACCACGAAATGGGCTTCACCGACGTCGCCATTCGCCTGTTCTATCCGGAAATGTCCCAGGGCGAGGTGCTGGAACATATCGATCTCGTAGGACAAGAGGTGATTCCCGCCCTGCACGCGCTCTGAGCAACCCGGGCTTTCTTCCCGGGTTTTCTTTGTAGCCACTCAGCCTGCTGTTACAATTGACGTTTACGCGGCATCCGGCATGTCCTGTCCGGGCGGCCGGAACTCAGCGTGCCCCTTCCGGGGCCCGGCCGCTGCGGCCATTTGAGATGTTTGAAGCCGCCATATGGATCGGAGTCGCCCTCTTCGGCTTGGCTTTGCTGGCCGTAGTCGAGCGCGTCCGCTCCAGCGCCTTCATGAAGGCCAATGGCGAGACGATCAAGGCATACCTCCCGACTGCCGCTCTTGCCCTGCTTGGATTCATTGCCGGCTCCCTCGCCTACCTGTTCTTCTTCCTCTTTTTCATGATCGACATCTGGCAGTACGCCCTCGTAATCGGCGGCCTGATATTTGTCTTGTTGTTCGTCCGCATCCGGCGGAACTGGTCTGAATTTGCGAAGGTTGCCCCGTCCCCTTCGGGTCGGGTCGAGCAGCAATCACCCGCTTCCACCGGTCTGTTCCCGCGGATTGGGACCCTCATTCTTCAGGTCGCCGGGGCCATGGTGGCCCTGTTCATGATGCTTCCCGTATTGACCGGATTGTGTCTCCTCTACAACTTCGTGGCCCTCATAGCGGGAAGCGCCATCGCCAACCTCTTGCTTGCCGCCTCTGCTCTCTGTCTGGCGGCATACCTTTTCAGCCGCCTGCGCTCCCCGGCGCCATCCGACGCCGAGGGGCCCGACTGACCGCTTCGCCCGGCAGACCGGTTCCAATGCGAATTTCCACACTGGCCAACAGGAGAGGACCATGACCACTCAGAGTTCCCTGCTCACGATCGGCGACTACGAAGCCCGCGCCAAGGAGACCATGCCCAAGGCTCTGTTCGACAGGCTCTTCGGGGACCTTGACGCTCACGACTGGACCACCAACACCGCCAATGTGCGCGCCATGGAGGCTGTCAAGCTCCGTCCTCGGGTCCTGGTTGACGTCAGCGAAATTGACCTGTCAACCGAGGTGCTGGGCCAGCGCATCAGCATGCCGGTGATGCTTGCTCCCACTGGCACCCACCAGCGCGCCCACCCGGCCGGTGAGTTGGCCGCGGCCCGCGCCGCCGCCTCCGCCGACACCATCATGGGCCTGAGCACCGCCTCCAGCTACAGCATCGAGGAGGTGGCAGAGGTCGCCGACAATCCTCTCTGGTTTCAGCTCTACTTCTTCCAGGACCGCGAGTTGACCGAAATTCTGGTGCGCCGCGCCGAGAACGCCGGCTACACCGCCATGATGCTTACCGTCGACAACCTGGGCGCCAACTCGCGCGAGCGCGAATTTCGCTACGCCTACATCCTGGACCAGGAGCGCATCCTCAAGAACTTCGACGGCATCGAGCTTCCGAACCTGCCCAACCAGGGCAACTTCTCCGAGAGCTTCGAGCACGCCCTCAACTGGCGCGACCTGGAATGGCTGCGTTCGCTGACTTCCATGCCGCTGGTGGTCAAGGGAATCCAGACCGCCGAGGATGCCCGCCTCTGTGTCGAGCACGGCGCCGAGGCGCTGGTGGTATCCAACCACGGCGGCCATGCCCTGCAGGGTACCGAGGGCTCCATCGACATGCTCCCATCCATCGCCGACACTGTGGGAGACCGCCTCGAGGTCTACCTCGACGGCGGCATACGCAAGGGAGCCGATGTGCTCAAGGCCCTGGCTCTTGGCGCAAAGGCTACTTTCGTCGGACGGCCCATCTTCTGGGGTCTTTCCGTCGGGGGAGAGGCGGGTCTCACTCACTGCCTCGAAATCCTGCGCAACGAACTCAGCGTCGCCATGGGCCTCTGCGGCGTCACCGATGCCCGGCAGGTCGACCGCTCCGTGGCCCAGGACCCGGCAGCGGGTGGCTCTTCCGTCGTGGGCGACCTCGAGCGCCTCGCCCGCCTACTCGACCAAGGCTACCTCACGAGTGAGGAGTTCGAGTCCCAGAAGTCCCGCCTCCTGGGTTAAAATGGGCGCAGGAGGCAAGCATAATGGAAGTGAAAGCTAGGTACGCCAATGGGGTGCTGACGCCCCTCGACCCCCTCGAGCTTGAGGAGGGGTCTGTGGTCGTGGTGGACATCAAGCCTGCGTCCGCTCAAGCTCCCTATGGCGCTAGGTTGTATAGCGCCATGTCAGACATCCAGGAAGAATTGGAGCGTATCTATCAGCTTCCCGACGACGACCCCAAGAAATACACGATGCTCCTTGATACGGAAGATTTATATATCTACTTGGACAAGGAGATCAGGTATATGGAAAGCAAGGGATGATCGTGCCGGATGTCAACCTGCTGATATACGCACACAATGAACAAGCCCCTGAGCACGATAACGCCTTGGATTGGTGGACAGGCTTGCTCGCGGGAACCGAGGCGATAGGGTTGCCGTGGGCCGTTTCGACAGGTTTCGTGAGAGTAATATCTAACCCAAGTGCCGTAAGACCTCCTTTGACAACTCTGGCTGCGGTAGACCAAGTGCAGAGTTGGTTGGAATACGACCACGTAACGCCCATTCAACCGGGCGCAAGTCATTTGGAATACTTCCGCCGCAATCTCACCGTTCAGCTTGGAGGGCCCAACCTGGTGCCGGACGCCCACATCGCCGCCCTGGCATTGGAGTACGACGCCAAAGTTCATTCCGCTGACACGGACTTCGGGCGTTTCCCCGGGGTCCGCTGGCGCAACCCATTGGCCTGACGGGACGCACTTGGCCCGTTTGCGGCAACACATCTCAACTCTACGGAGCACCCATGGAAATCGGAGTCATCTTTCCCCAGACTGAAATCGAGCCCGACGTCGCGGCTATACGCGACTTCGCTCAGGCCGCCCAGGAAATGGGCTACTCGTATTTCTTCGTCGCCGACCACGTGCTCGGGGCCGACGCCAGCGCCTACGACCACCCGCTTTTCGGCATGTACAACCACGAGTCGGTGGTGCACGAGTCGCTGACGACCATGGGCTACCTTGCCGCAGTCGTCCCCGGCATGGGCCTCATGACCGGCATCCTCATCCTGCCCCAGAGGCAGACCGCCCTCGTCGCCAAGCAGGCCGCCGAGATCGACGTACTCTGCGGCGGCAAGCTGCGTCTCGGCATCGGCGTGGGCTGGAACTTCGTCGAGTACGAAGCCCTCGGAATGAACTTTCAGGACCGCGGCGCCCGCAGCGCGGAGCAGGTACAGCTCATGCGTGAGCTGTGGACCAAGGAGACGGTGGACTTCCACGGCAAGTGGCACGACATCACCCACGCCGGCATCAATCCCCTGCCCGTGCAGCGCCCCATACCCGTCTGGCTCGGCGTTGGCAGTCCGGCAGCACCCATTCCCCCCGACGTCGCCCTCCGCCGCGTCGCTCGCATCGCCGACGGCTGGTGCCCCAACTTCGGCCCTGACGAAGCCGGATACGCGATGCAGGAGAAGGTGCACGGCTACATGGCCGAATACGGCCGCGATCCGTCCGAGCTCGGACTCGACGGTCGCCTGAAAACCGCAGGCAACTCGCCCGAAGACTGGATTGAAGAGGTCGCCGGTTGGCGCACGATGGGCGCGTCTCACCTCTCCATCGAGAACCGCCGCGGAGGGCTGAAGACCGCTGACGACCATATCGATATGATGCGCCGCTTCAGGGAAGCTGTGGAATTCTAGGTCCGCCTGATTCCATGCGCCAGTTCCAGCCTCGCGACCCCGACTACGCCGACCGCGTCGCTGCCGCCTTCCGGGATGGGTCCACCGCCTCGCAGTGGGGCGGCGAACTCACGTCCGTCTCTCCCGGCGGGATGGAAATCGCGCTGACCTTCCGCGACGATGCCTCGGGCGGTCCAGGCATGTCGCATCGCAGCATCGTCGCAGGCCTATTGGACGATGCCTGCCTGCTGGCCGCACTCACACTGGCATCCCCCGGCGACCAGGTGCATACCATCGAGTACAAGGTGAACTTCCTGGCCGTGGCCACCGGCGAACAGGTCGTAGTCCGCGCCGAGGTGCTGCGCCCCGGTCGCACCATCACCGTGTGCCGTGCCGAAGCCAACTCCGGCGACACCCCAGTAGCCCGGATGCTGGCCACCCTGTCCGTTTCCCGACCCGGATAGACGACTTGCATTCACCCGTTGGGAAAGGCAGGAAGGCTCCAGCACCCGGCAGTGGCGCGGCCATCCGGTGTTTGCTACACTCGAACCACCAACCCGAAAGGAGACCACGATGATCGGACAGCTAGTTCGCTACGAATTGCAGGAAGGAGTTGCCTTCCTCACCCTCAACAACCCCGGCCGCCGCAACGCCCTGTCATCGGAGCTTCTGGGCGAGCTAAAAGAGCTGCTCCGCGAATTCGAAACTGACGACTCCGTACGCGTCGTGGTGCTGCGTTCCGAGGGCCCCGTCTTCAGTTCCGGCCACGACCTGAACGAGATCATCGACCGCGACGCCGAGGCCTACACCGCCGTCTTCGCCCTCTGCACCGAGGTCATGGAGGCCATTCGCCTGCTGCCTAAGCCGGTCATCGCCCAGGTGCAGGGCCTCGCCACTGCCGCCGGCTGCCAGCTCGTCGCCACCTGCGACCTCGCCGTCGCCGCCGAGTCCGCCGCCTTCGCCACCCCCGGCGTGCAGATCGGCCTGTTCTGCACCACCCCCGGCGTGGCATTGGCTCGTTCCGTCGCCACGACGAAGAAAGCCATGGAGATGCTGCTGACCGGCACGCCCGTCTCGGCGTCCGAAGCTCTCGAGATCGGTCTCATCAACCGCGTGGTTTCCGACGACGAACTCGACGCCAACGTGGCTGCCCTCGCCAGCCAGATAGCCTCCGCCAGCGCCCAGACTCTCGCCGTGGGCAAGCCCGCCTTCTACCGGCAGATCGAGCTCGACCGCCCCGCCGCTTACGAGATGGCCCAGAAGGTGATGGTCGACAACCTCTTGAAGGAAGACGCCCACGAAGGCATCACCGCCTTCCTCCAGAAGCGCGACCCGGAGTGGAAGTACTGACCCGCTAAATCACCACCAGGTGCTCTTCCGTTGCCCCTCGCACTGCGGCCAGCGGAATGCGCCTGTCGAGGGTGACAAGTCTCGCGCCGTGGGCAACAGCGAGGGCCAGTAGATAAACGTCGGTGAGCTGTCTATATCCAGACAGGTGGCGGAAATCTACCGTTGCGTCGTCCAAAATGCTGATATTGTCGGTGAAGAAATGGTGAGACTGACTGGACACAGCAACCCGCAATAGATCAAGGGCCGCCATGATATTCAGCGGGCGAGGGTATTGTGGCTGGGACAAAATGCGGAGGCATCCGTTTTGCGTCAATGGGCAGGAAGCCCACCCTTTTTCCGAGTTGGTGCTGAACCAAGTAGATACGACCGCGTGATCGTCGTGATTCATGTCAAGCAACGCGATGAGGCAGCTTACGTCATACAGCGACCGCAAATTTCAAATATCCAGGTCGTCTCGAATCTGGTTTACCATTTCGTTAGTTACTACGTAGTCGCTGAGAGGAATAGTCTTGATTCCATATCGCTCTAGATCGACTGCTTCAATCGGTCGTATTTCAATCTCCACGCTCAGCCCCTCAAGTAAGTGCAACGGCTCATCGAACACTATGGTCTGACCCTTGACTTTTCCCCGCAGTTTCATCGCCCTTTCCTCTGAGACTTCTTCGTTTCATTCTACCCCATACGACCGTCCCGTCTAAATTCACTCGCCACAACAGTCCTACTGTCGAGTGGCAAGATTAACCTCCGGACAAAGCAAATCCGCGGCTATGTCTGGCGCTCTTCCCGTGGTCGAGACAAGCGTTCTCCAGCCACTCCGCGGAATTCACGATTGCCGCCAGGCTATGCGCCGACCGCGTTGATCCCTAGAACGTGATCACGCTCCGCGCCACGCTGCCTTCCTTCATGTACCCGAAGGCGTCGTTGATGTCCTCCAGGCCGATGCGACGCGACACCAGTTCGTCCAGCTTCAACCGGCCCTGCAGGTAGAACTCCACGTACTGCGGCATGTGCGTTCGAAAGTGGTTCGACCCCATGCTGCTGCCCTGGATGCGCTTCTCGCGCAGGAATGACGGGCCGTCCAGCTCGATCTTCGTGCCCTGGGGGATCATACCGATGACTGTGGCAGTGCCACCGGCCCGCAGCATGTGGAACGACTGCTCGGCCGTTTCCTTCTTGCCGATGGCCTCGAAAGAGTAGTCAACGCCTCCGTTGGTCAGGTCCCTGACCTTATCCACCACGTCTCCGCCCGATGCATCGATCACGTCGGTGGCTCCGAACTCCTGGGCCAGCGACAGCTTCGTCTCCACCGCATCGATGGCGATGATGCGCAGCGCACCGGCCAGCGCCGCGCCCTGGATAGCGTTCAGGCCCACGCCGCCGCAGCCGATGACTGCCACGGTGCTGCCGGGTCGCACGGCCGCCGTGTTCAGCGCCGCGCCCAGGCCGGTGGTCGCCCCGCAGCCGATGAGCGCCAGCTGCTCGAACGGCACATCCCGGTCGATCCTTACCACCGCGTTCTCGTGCACCAGCATCTGCTCGGCGTATGCAGACAGGTTGGCGAACTGCATCACCTCCTCACCGCTCTGGCTGAGGCGGGGCGTCTCGTTGCGTCCCCGGGTCAGCCCGGTGCGCGAGCACAGCACTGTGCGGCCCTCGGTGCACCGTTCGCAGGTGCCGCAGAAGACCGACAGGCAGGTGATGACCCGGTCGCCGGGCTTCACGTAGTCCACCAGGTCGCCCACCGCCTCGATGGTCCCCGCCGCCTCGTGCCCCAGGATTATTGGCGTCGGCGTCGAGTACAGACCCTCGACGAAATGCAGGTCGCTGTGGCACACGCCCGAGGCCCCGGTTCGCACCAGCACCTCCCGAGGGCCTGGTGATGCCACATCAATTTCCTCGATTTCCAGGGGCTGGTTTACTTCCCGCATCACTGCTGCTTTCATAGCTCACCTGTCTCAATTTCTATTGGCGTGGATTGAATTTAACCGTCGAACCTGAGTCTGTCAAAGCTGTCCCGTACCAAGTCCCTCAATCCACGGCATCACCACCCGCTCGTTGACTCCCGAGCAGTGCGAGTGTCCCCACTCCGGCAGCTCCTCGTACCGCGCGTCATACCCCAGCCGCTGCAGCAGGGCATGGCCCGTCCGTATCTGCTCCACCGGGAATATGTGGTCGTGGGCCCCGTGCACGATGCAGATGGGCAGTTCGATCCCCTGCTTGCGGCGCAGCAAATCGTCCATCATCCCGGTGAAGTCGCCCGCCACCGGCGCAATTCCGGCGAACAGGTCAGGCCTGCCCAGTCCCAACAGGTACGTGAACGTCCCGCCGTCCGACAGCCCCGACAGGTATACCCGACTTCGGTCCACCTCGTATTCCGCGCATACCTCATCCAGCATGGCCGCAATCGAAGATATGTCGCGCCCCGGCTGCAGAATCGACCACGTTACGTCCAGCGACTTGGGCGCCAGTATCATGTAGCCCTTGCTCTTGGCTGGCCGCAGCCACGACCACAGGTAGTGGTCGCCTCGCCCGTATGCCCCGTGCAGGCTCACGATGAGCGGCCACTTCCGACTGGGCGAGTAGCTTTCCGGCACGAACAGCGAGTAGTCCGCCATCGGAGCGCCCCGCCTGCGGTGAATCACACCTACCGGAAAATCGTCGTCTGGCGATGCTGTTTCCAGCGCTTCCTCGTTCGCCACCGCCTCGGACAGCAGCCAGTATTGCCGCAGCGTCGGCGTGTGCTCCCGGATGCCGTAAAGCAGGTTGTAGCCGCGGTACAAAGCCCGCCGCATATCCAGCCCGGCCAGCGAATAGCCGCTTTCGTTCGCGCTCAGGAACGTCTGCGCTGCATTGCCCAGGTGCCGGACCGCCGCTGACAGCCCTTCGTGCAACCCGCGCATTTCGTCAGGGGGAGTTGCCTGTCCAAGGGCGACGGCCAGCTCGGCTAACCCGTCGGGCGCAACTTCCCGCAGCTGCGATTGAAACTCGCCCAGCCGCTCGATTCGAAAGTTCTCCTGTATAGACTCGAAAGTCCGCAGAAACGCCAGCAGCGTTTTCTCCGAGTTTCCAACGGTGTCCTTATACTGCTCGCCCGTCATGTAACTGTCCTGATTTCGGCTGAATGACTTGGCGATGGTAGTTGTCCTCGCAATTTCGGTCAACCTTTGCCGACGAATAGCATTGCGCCTATAATCCTGTCCAACCGATACCGTAAAAGACGAACCGGAAGGAGACTGGACTATGGCGACTGCAAGTGTGAACGGCGCGGAACTCTACTACGAGGAATCCGGCAGCGGCCCTCCCATCATCCTGTCCCCGGGCGGATTGCAGGGCGTGGCCAGCAGCTACGGGCCGGTTATCGAGGCCCTGTCACAGGAGCACCGCGTCATCGTCTACGACCGGCGCTTCGGCGGCCAGTCCCGCAGCCCCATGGTGGTGCAGACTTGGGACATGGTTTGCGACGACGTCTTCGGGCTGCTGGACGCCCTGGACATCGAGCAGGCCTACCTCGGCGGGGGCTCCTTCGGCGCTGCCATATCCTTCGGCTGCGCCTCTCGCCGCCCCGAGCGTGTCCGCGCCATCTTCCCCTCCAACATTGCCGGCGGAGTCATCTGCGACGGCTACCTAACCTCCAAGCTGTTCAAGAGCATGGAGATTGCTGCAGCCGACGGAATCGGCGCGGTGATAGACGCCTTCGATGCCGACGACCGGTTCGCGCCCTTCAGCCCCGAGATTGCCCAGACCGACGCCGATTACCGTCGGGAACTGGAAGCAATGGACACCGAGGAGTTCATCCAGGTGATGCGCGACACCATCTATGCCCTTTTCGGCCCGCTGTACCCCACCCTCGGCAGCACCAAGCAGATGCTGGGCAGCATCCGCGTCCCCACGATGATCATGCCGGGCTGGAACGACGTCCACCCACGCGCCGTGGCCGAGATGGCCCACCGGCACGTCCCCAACAGCCAGTGGGGCGAGTGCAAGCCGCACTCGGACGAACCCGAAAAGTATGCCAAGCGAGTGATCCAGTTCCTCTCCCAGGTCGAATCCAACGGCGCCTAGCCGCTGAATTCGCTTAAGGGAATTTCCGCTGGTTCAGGGATCAGAGGCTCGATATGACTCACATCAGTCGAGCCTCTCGCCTTTTCAAGGTCATACATCCTCTGCAGGTTCATCCAGGACTCCGGCGTCATTCGCAGTGCCTTGCCGATACGCATTGCCGTGTCCGCTGAAATTGACCGAGTACCGTGAACTATCTCGTTGATGCGGCGCGGCGAAACTCCGATGGTAGTCGCCAGACGATATTGGCTTATTTCTAACTCTTCCAGTATTTCTGCTAAGTGTTCTCCTGGATGGATGGGAGCAGTGTAGTCCAAGACCTTCGCCTCCCTAGTGGTAGTCCACTATTTCGATTTCCCTGGCGCCCTCATGAGTCCAACTAAAGCAGACTCTCCATTGGTCGTTAATGCGAATGCTGAATTGGCCCTCGCGGTTCCCCCTGAGCATTTCCAAACGCATGGATGGAGGAACAGTCAAGTCCAGCAGGTCATCTGCTGTCATAACACGCTGAAGCCTCGTCCGGGCCCTCCTCATGACGTCCGGCGGTAGCCGACGTGAGAACTGGCCTAAGAATATAAGCTCCGTCTCTCTGTCAGCGAATACCCTCAAATTATAATAACACTCGACGTTAATAACGCAATACGCAATGACGTGGCTTGCAGCTCAAAGGGCCTTGCCGCTACACCGTCACCCCCGTGAAGTTGAAGCTGCCCAGCTTCAGCGCAGGCACCCGGGTGGCGAAGCCGACCTCGTTCAGCACCAGCTTGGCCTCGTCGCCCACTCCCTCCACGCTGTTAAGCGCATCCACGTACGACTGCGTGAAACGCAGGTCCTTCACCGGGTGCTGTATCTCGCCGTCTTCGATCAGGAACGTGCCGTCCCGGGTCATGCCTGTCATCACGCAGCCCTTGTTGTGCGACAGCCGAGTGTAGAAGAACCGCGTGATGTACAACCCCCGCTCCGTCGACGCGATCAGCTCCTCGACCGACTTGTCCCCGGCCCGCATGAATATGTTGGATGCGATGGGCGGGCCGACGAAATATGACTGGTGCCCGGTCGAACCCACTCCGTCCTGCGCCGCGGTGTACGTGTTGTGCACCGGCCCGTTGACCACTCCACTTTCGACAAGTTCCACCCGGTGGCGCGGCACTCCCTCCACGTCGAATGGCACCGGCCAACCGTCCAGCGACCCCCCGTCGTCCCAGATGGACACCGATTCGCTCATCGCCCGTGTGCCCAGCAGGTCGCACATCCAGCTCCTGCCCTCCTGTACCGCTTGCGCGCCCATCCCGTACAGCGACAGCGCCTCCAGGATGTCGTCGACCGCGTAGTGGTCCAGCACCACCGTGTACTCTCCCGGAGACACCGGCTGCGGGTCGCGACCCCGCACCGCCTTGTCCACCGCCTCTGATGCCAGGGCCGGATAGTCGATCCCGTCCAGCCGCCACGACCCGCCCTTGGCCCACCCGGCCGATGTGTCGCTTCGTGTCGTGATGATCAGCCCGGCGAAGGTCCCGGCATGGTACGCGCGGACGCCCCGGCTGCTCACCACCGCTATCTCCTGCACGCCCGTGCGGCAGGCACCGGCTGTGTCCAGCCCCTCGGCCGCCCCCTGTCGGCACACCTCGCCGACCATCTGCGCCCGCGTCATCGGAGAGCAGGCGGCTGCCGACTCATCCCAGCTCGCCACCCGCGATGCGGCCTGCGGCTCCGGCAGTCCGGGGAACGCCGGGTCCTCCGGCATCAGCAGGGCGTTCCGCTTCGCCGCCTCCATCGCCCGCCGTATGCCATCATCGGAATGGTCGTTGGTCGTCGCCCGTCCCAGCCTCTGCCCCTCGACCGCTCGGATATTCAGCGTCACATTGCTGTGGGAAACATTCTGGTGAATGGCGTTGCCCGCAAACCTGGTCAGCCCCAGGTCCTGGCTGCTCAGGTAGATGTCAGCCTGCTCTGCCGTCGATAGCGACAGCGCCCGCTCCAGCAGCGCCAGTGCTGCATCTTCGCCGATCATCGCATCACCCCCACGCGCACGTTGCGGAATCTGGCTGGGGACGCGCCGTGGCCCGTGTGCCCCAGTTGACCGGGCTGTCCCTTGCCGCAGTTGGGGGTGCCCCACATGGTCCAGTGGCTGTCGTTGCACACGGCGTCGCACGAGTTCCAGAACTCCGGTGTGATGCCGGTGTACGTGCAGTTTCGCAGCAGGCGACCCAGCTTGCCCTTCTTGATCTCGTAGCCGACCTCGGTGCCGAACTGGAAGTTGTAGCGCCGGTCGTCGATGGACCAGGACCGGTTCGTGTCCACCAGGATGCCGTCATCCGTGTCTGCGATCAGGTCCTCCAGGCTCCAGTCTCCCGGCTCCAGCGAAACGTTCGTCATGCGAATCAGTGGCAGCCGGTTCCACGACGACGCCCGCATCGTGCCGTTGGACGGCATCCCCAGCGTCGCCGCTGTCTCCCGCGACATCAGGTACCCGACGAACCGTCCCGCCTCCACCACGGGCGTGGACTGCGCCGGAACGCCCTCGTCATCCCAGCCGAAGGACCCCAGCCCAGGCAGCCGGACGCTGTCGGCTGTGATGTTCACCTGCTCCGACCCGTAGCTGAAGTTGCGCAGCTTCTCGGTGGTCAGAAACGACGTTCCCGCGTACGCTGCCTCCGATCCAAGCACCCGGTCCAGCTCGATGGCGTGCCCGCACGACTCGTGTATCTGCAGACCCACCTGCGAGCCGCCGATGATGAGCGTCGTCGTGATGTCCGACGGACACCGGTCTGCCGTCAGCAGCTCCACCGCCTCGTTCGCCACCCGTTCCGCGTTGCCGACGATGTCGAAGTCGCGCACGAACTCCCACCCGCTGCATCCCTGCTGCCGCCCCATCGAGTTCGGGTAGGAACGCCGCTGCACCTCGCCGTTGCCCACCGCCGTCGCCTGTATGCCGCCCCCGGCCTCGAAGATGGTCTGCTCCACGTCCGCCCCTTCGCTGTTGGCGAAGGACTTCCGCTCGCGTATGAAGATGAGGTTCCCCGTGCGCGCCGATATGTCGCCAACCCGCCCCATACGCTCGTCCGCCTCCAGCAGCAGCGCCACTTTCTCCTCCGGCGAAACGCCGAACGGGTCCATCTCAACGGGCGTCGTATACGTGCCCCGGCTGATCACCGGAGGCCCCAACTCCACTTTCGGCCCGCCCGACGTCGCCGACGCCTTGGCGATCTCCACCGCCAGCGCCGTGGCCTGGTCGACTGCCTCCGCCGTCATCGTGCTGGTCGAGGCGAAACCCCACGCACCGTCCACCACCACCCGCACCCCGATGCCCATCGACTCGTCGGTGCTGATGACATCCACCACGCCCGTCCGAACCGAGTACCGTTCCTGCGCTGTATCCACCATCCGCGCATCCGCATACGACGCTCCCCGCGCCGCTGCCGTATCCAGCGCGCGGGCAATCAGACTGTCCATAACGCTAGTCTCCCCGATGTAGTCTGTCGCGATTCTGGGTTATTGTAAGCGGAGGCGCAAGGCCGCCCCTCTCCTTGCGACCGCCAAGCTGCAAGGGTATGCTCTGTTGCAAGAGAGGTTTACTGATGGCCATCAAAATTAGCGAGGAACTACTGAAGCGCGTCCAGTGGAAGGTGGATGCAGGCATATACTCGTCCCCCGACGAAGTGATCGAGCATGCATTGGAACTTCTCGACGAATACGACGTCGAAATTGCTAGAATGCGGGACCTCGTACAGGAAGGTTTGGACGATATAAAGGCGGGGCGCTATACCACGTACACCGAGGAAACTTTGGATAGCCTTGTAGAAGACGTTAAGCGCCGGGCCTTGAAAAGGTTGGAATCGCGAAAAGAGACTCGCATCAGCTGATGCCTGAATATCGCCTTACTGAAAGGTCGGAACTGGAAATGGAAGGCATATGGGCGTACCTGTATCTGAATGCCAGTGAGCAGATTGCTGACGAGCAGGTATCTCGGATAAAGGACAGTTTCCGCCTCTTGGTGCGGAATCCCGAAATGGGGTCATCTCGCGCAAACTATGAGCCCGGTATTCGGAGGCACAACGTTGCACGTACCCCCTTTTTCGTGCTGTATCGCTTGATCGATGATGGCATCGAAATAGTGCGTGTAATTCACGGCAGTAGAAATCTTTCCAGAGTTCTCGAATAGAGATCTATAACCTCACTCCAGCGGCGGCCTCCGCCGGTGCCAGCCCGTCACCTGTTGGTAGGCGTGGGCCACCCGGAACAGCAATCCCTCCGCCATCGGCTTCCCCACAATCTGCAGCGACAACGGCAGATTGTCCGCCGTGAACCCGCACGGTATCGACAGCGCCGGCACCCCCGCTACGTTGAACGCCCCCGTGAAGTTACGCACTCCCGCTATCCTGCTCCGTGCATCCTCCTGGCTCGTGATGCCCGCCGCCTCCGGCAGCAGCGGCGCACCCGTCGGCGACGTCGGCAGCACGATGACGTCCACCTCCTCCAGAGCATCCAGCACCGCCTGGCGTATCAGCGTCCGCACCTTCTGCGACTTGTAGTACGCCTGTGCCGGCGTCAGTATCGCGGTCAACAGCCGCACCCGCGTGTTGTGGTCGTACTCTCCCGCCCGCGTCTGAAGACGCTCGTAGTGCACCGATGCGCCGTCCATGTCGGTGATGCACTTCGACACCGCCCCGGCGTTCTCCACGATGGGTATGGAAACTTCCCGCGTCGTCGCTCCCAGCTCGCCCAGCTGCGCCACTGCCGACTCTATGACCTGCTGCACCTCCGGCGCCAGTCCTCCCTCGGCCACCTTCTCCCGCAACACGCCAACCCGCAGCCCGTCGACGCCACCCTGTATCTCCTGTGCGTAGTCCGGCGCTGGCGCGTTCCACGAGTACGGGTCCTCCGGGTCGTGGCCCACGATGGCCTGGAAGGTGAGTGCACAGTCCTCCGCCGACCGCGAGATTGGGCCCACCGTGTCCATCGACCACGACACTCCGGCCACACCGCGTCGGCTGACCAGCCCCCACGTCGGCCGCAGGCCCGTCAGTCCGCTCCACGCCGCCGGTATCCGCGTCGATCCGCCCGTGTCCTCCGCCAGTGCTGTGGCGCACAGGAACGCCGCCGTCGCTGCCGCCGAGCCGCTGCTCGATATTCCGGGGTTCCTCGACAGGTCCCACGGATTGCGCGGCTGCCCGCCCGGGTGGTGAAAGCTCTCGCCCAGCGCAAACTCCGACAGGTTCAGCTTCCCCAGCAGCACGGCCCCTGCTTCCTTCAGCTTCGCCACCACCACGGCGTCCTGGTCCGGCACGTGGTCCCACTCCAGTGCCGACCCGTAGGTCGTGCGAATCCCTGCCGTATCGAACTGGTCCTTCACCGCCACGGGCACACCGTGCAGCGGCCCCCGGTACTGCCCCGAAGCGATGGCCTGCTCCGCCTCCCGCGCCGCCTGCCTGGCCTCATCTGCGCACACGGTGATGTACGAGTTCACCCGCCCGTCGATTCGGTCGATGCGCTCCAGGTACGCCTCGGTGGCCTCCACCGGTGACACTTCGCCGTTCCGTATCAGCCGTCCCAGTTCCGCCGCGCTGAGAAAGGGTATGTCGCTTCTCTGGATGTCCGCCATCAGGGCCGCTCCGTCAGTTTGAATTCACGAAAGAGGCGCTGGGATGTGTCCCAGCGCCTCGCATTGTAACTGCTGCTGTGCCGTTTAGCCCTAGTCCGCCGGCGACGCTTCCAGTTCGTAGGGGTCGAGAACCGCGCCCGTATCCCGCATGAACTGCCGCGCATCCTCGTCGAAGAGGTTCTGGAAGAAGATTTCGATCCGGTTGCCGCTGGGGTCGAAGCAGTAGAAGCTCTTGGTCAGCCCGTGGTCAGCGGTGAAGTCGATGGGATACCCGGCATCCTTCACCCGCCCGTAAATCTCCTGCAACTCCGGCTCGCCGCCCTCCAGCGCCAGCGCCGTATGCGAAAGCCCGGGGCTCCCCGTTTCCACGCCCTCGGGAGCCTTGATAAGCGCGATGTCATGGTCCGACTCGCCAAAGGACAGAAACGCCATGTCCATTCCTTGGTCGTGGTTCATTAGCTCCATGCCCAGCGCGTTGGTGTACCAGTCGATGGCCTCGACGGTGTCCTTCACGTTCAACACCACGTGGCCCACTCTCGCAATCCTAGCCATGGCTTCCCTCCTCGAAGAGCGTTTGCGCCAGCATACAGACCACCCGCGCCCCGTGCAAGTCAGCTTGCGTCGATGCAGTGTGCTACCATTGGTCACAATCTGACAGCGGACAAAGTCCCGTATGACATCGAGACTTACCGACGCCCACCCAGTCGTCCTTCGTTACAGGAACGTTCTTCCTGAGGGATACCTGTGTCCCGACCCCGAGTACCGAGTCGATAGTTTGTATCAGAGTCCCGCCATAAGCGAATCGGAAGTGATTCTGCGCGATCACTTCTCCACACGGTCTGATGTGTTTGTCGATGCCGGTGGCTTCGTCTTCTACGACACCAGCGACCTCAACCGCCGGGTCAGACCCGACCTGCACATTGCTTTTGGCGTGGATTCCGAGGCCATTTATGGACGCAATGGATTCGTCATAGAGGAAGTGGGCAAGCCGCCCGACTTCGTGCTTGAGGTGGGTTCTCCCAGTACCCATCGAGTGGACACCGAAACAAAGCCGGGGCTCTACTCCCGCATCGGCGTGGGTGAATACTGGCGATTCGACCCACTGGGCGGCGAAAACTACGGGTACGCTCTCGCCGGAGACCTACTGGTCGAAGGGACGTACCAGCCCATCCCTGTCAATTCCGAGCCGGACGGCATGACTTGGGGTTACAGTCCCATTCTGGACCTCAACCTCTGTGCACGAGGAGACAGGCTGCTGTTCCACGATCCGAAGACCGGCCTTTACCTGATGAATCTGCCGGAAGCGAAAGCCGCGCTTTCAGAGCAGACTGCCGCCCTTCAATCCGCCAACGCCGAGGCGGACAGGCTCCGCGAAGAGCTTCGACGCCTGCGGGGCGAATAGCGTCCCGCTCCCCTACCCCCGCAGCCTGTAGCGCTGCACCTTCCCCGTCGCCGTCTTCGGCAGGTCGTCGACGAAGTTCACCCACCGTGGATACTTGTACCGCGCCAGACCCTCCTTGCAGTGCTCCAGCAGTTCGTCGGCCAGGGCATCGGTGGCGTCACCGGCTTCCTTCAGCACCACGAACGCCTCCGGCTTGATCAGCTCGTCGGCGTCGGCGCGGCCCACCACCGCCGCCTCCAGCACCCTCGGGTGCTCAATCAGACGCCCCTCGATCTCCACCGGCGAGCACCAGATGCCGCCCACCTTCAGCATGTCGTCGCTGCGCCCGCAGTAGACGTAGTAGCCGTCCTCGTCCTGATAGTACGTGTCGCCAGTGTTCAGCCATCCGTCCACCATCGTCTCGGTGGTGCGCTCGGCGTTGTTCCAGTAATGCGTGGCCGTCGAGTCCCCGCGAATGAACAGCCGCCCCGTCTCGCCCGCAGCCAGCAGCTCGCCGTCCTCGTCCACGATGCGCGCCTCGTACCCTGGCACCACGCGCCCGCTCGTACCCGGCCGGTAGTCCCCCGACGTGTTGGAGATGAAGATGTGCAGAGCCTCCGTCGACCCGATGCCGTCCAGTATCAGAGTCCCCGTACGCTCCTGCCATCGACGGAAGATGTCCGCCGGCAGCGCCTCCCCCGCCGATACGCAGCACCGCAGCGACGACAGGTCCCGCGGCGATTCGTCCAGCGCCCTGAGCTGCGCCGCATACAGCGTCGGCACCCCGAAGAACAGCGTCGGCCGGTGTTCCTCGATGATGTCGAATGTCATCTCCGGCGTGGGACGCTGCCCGCTCAGTACCGCCGTCGCTCCGACCCACAGCGGGAACGTCATCGCGTTGCCCAGCCCGTAGGCGAAGAACAGCTTGGCCGCCGAGAAGCAGACGTCGTCCTCCTCCACGCCCAGCGTGTCAGCGGCATAGTGCACGCACGTAGTCACGATGTCCCGGTGCCGGTGCACGGCCCCTTTCGGCCGCCCCGTCGACCCCGACGAATACAGCCAGAAGCACTCCGCGTCCGCCGTCGTTGCCGCCGGTGCCAGCATCGCCGACGTCTCCTCCATCATATCCGCCACCGAGCTCGGCCCTTCGGTGCAGATAATGAACGTCGGCTGATGTTCGGCCCCGGCCAGCGCACGCGCCACTTCGCCCCGGTACTCCTCCGAATACACCAGCCCCGCGCACTCCGAGTCCTCGATGATGTGCCGGTAGTCATCGGCTCGAAGCAGCGTGTTCAGCGGCACCGGAATGATGCCAGCCTTGATGGCCCCCCAGAACAGGTAGAAGAACTCCGGACAGTCCTTCACCACCATCAGCACCCGACCGCCTGATTCGCCCGCCAGCGACCGCAGCAGGTTCCCGCAGCGGTTGACCCGGTCCTCCAGTTGTGTGTAGGTGATGGCGTCACCCGTATCGTCGAAGACGATGGCCGTCTTCCACCCGCGATTCTCGTCTATGTGCTGGTCGATAAACGGAACGGCCACGTTGAAAACGTCCGAATACTCAATTTGCGACGGACTGACGCTGGAGTCCACAACAACGGTATGCTGCTGCATTACGCCTCTCACAAACCTGAACGTCGGCGCTTACCCGAACCGCACGTACTCGAAATCCCACTGCTTACCGTCGATGCCCCGCACCGGCGGTGCAATCCACCCCGCTATCCTCCCAGGCTCAATCACCCGGCGCATCAGCGAGTCCACGTACGCCATATCCTCCGCCGTCGGAAGCCACCGCCCCTCGTTGGTCTGCCACTCCTCCTCGCTCACCACCCGCCCGTCTGGCGACACATGCACCCCCGCCGCGTTGCCGATGCGCCGGTTGAAGAACCGGTGCGGCAGTTCGAGGCGGAAGTCCACCCCCAGCGACTCCAGCGCCCGGTTCCACCGGTCCAGTCCTCGCTGGCAGTCCTTGATGTAGTCGTCCCTCAGCCGCTCGTTCACCGCCGCCAGCGCCGATATCTCCTCCACGCCGATGCTGCCGTCTCGCACCGTGTGAACCGGCCAAAGGCCCTCCGTCAGGCGGTGGTCGTCGTCAAGCCGCGACTCCAGGTAGCGTCCCTTCAGTCCGGCGGTGAAGTAGTTGGCCGCGTTGGTCGACACCTCCTGCCCGAACAGGTCCACCGACACGCTGTAGTGGAAGTTGATGTACTTCTGTATTGTGGGCAGGTCGATGACCCCGGCCGCCCGCAGCCGCTCCGAATCGTCCGTGCCCAGTTCGTTCATCACCTCGCCCGTCCGCTGCACCACCCGCATCACGCCCGTCTCCCCGACGAACATGTGGTGCGCTTCCTCCGTGAGCATGAACCGGCAGGTGCGCGACAGCGGGTCAAAACCCGACTCCGCCAGCGCGGCCAGTTGGTACTTGCCGTCCCTGTCCGTGAAGAAGGTGAACATCAGGTACGACAGCCAGTTCGGCGTCGCCTCGTTGAACGCACCCAGTATGCGCGGCCGGTCGGCGTCCCCCGAGTGCCGCTCCAGCATCGCCTCGGCTTCCTCGCGCCCGTCCCGCCCGAAGTAGGCGTGCAGCAGGTACACCATTGCCCACAGGTGCCGCCCTTCCTCCACATTGATCTGGAACAGGTTGCGCAGGTCGTACAGCGACGGGCAGGTCAGCCCCAGCCGACGCTGCTGCTCCACCGACGCCGGCTCCGTGTCGCCCTGTGTCACGATCAGCCGTCGCAGCGGCGCACGGTACTCCCCCGGCACCTCCTGCCACACCGGATCGCCGAGGTGGTCCCCGAACGATATCGTGCGTTCTGCCTCGGGCTTGGCGAGAAATATGCCCCAGCGATACTCCGGCATCTTCACGAACCCGAAGTTGGCCCACCCGTCCGTCTCCACGCTGATGGCCGTGCGGAGGTACACATCGAAGTCCGTGGAGCCGTCCGGCCCCATCTCGTGCCACCACTTCATATAGTTCGGCTGCCACGACTCCAGCGCCCGCTGCAGCCGCCGGTTGTCCGACAACCCTACATTGTTAGGTATCCTGTCCGTATAGTTGATGCTCATGGCAAATGCCCCTTGGTGGAGGTCCGACCCCCGGCCGGCGAACCCGTCAGATATACAACAACTGATTTCGCATCTCGTCTGCGGTAATCCGGTTCAACAATGGGACCAGGCGTCGTGCAACTTGATATGGCCGCCTGCGGACCGCAATGATGATTCCAGAGAGATCGCGTCCTGCTGACAGGAATTGGAGATGCAGTTCCTAGAAATCTTCGCGGTTGTGCGTTACCACGCAAAAGCTTCGCTCCACGGCATAAGCAAGCTGCTCTGAGTCGGGCTTGCTTAAATTACCGGCGTCTCTGTCCGTTTCTGCCCTGAATCCCCATGCGGCGACCAGTTCTCCTATAACAACGGCCACATCCTCGTCTAGGTAGACGCTCGTGAACAGTTCGCTGTTCAGAGATGCCTCACGATTGGGTGGATGAGTTCATCTGGCACCCTGTTTCTTTCGATGTGGTCCATGATCTCTTCCGAGTGATCGCAAAAGTAACTGAGGGCGTCAAACACGGCGGCCAGGCTCAGGTGGGGCAGTCCGCTTGGAATCTCCTCCGGAGCATACCCCAGGCGCCACAGTTCCACGATCGCCCGCACCGGAGTGCGCGTGCCCTTGATGATGGGCTCCTCGCTCAGTATGCCTTCCTTCCGGACGATGTAGCAGTGCTCCGTGGGAGTCACTTTCGGCTCTTCCGCCATTATTCATCCTTACCAGGTTGTCGTCTGATACCCGAAGCCACCGTCACGGTCGGCCCTTCCGAACCGTCTGGTCTCAGCGCCTACGCCCGCCTCCTACGCCCGCCGCCGGTCGAACTCCGCCCGCGCCCCGGTGCCGTACGCCTGCAGCGCGCCCTGGCTCCCCGACGCGTTGGGCCGCTGGAAAATCCAGTTCTGCCACGCGCTCAGCCGCCCGAATATCTTGCTCTCCAGCGTCTCCGGCCCGCCGAAGCGCAGGTTCGCCTCCATCCCCGTCAGCGCGTCCGGCGAAAAGCTCGCCCGCTCCTCCAGCGCCAGCCGCACCTCATCCTCCCAGTCGATATCGTCGGGAATGAACGTCACTAGCCCCAGCTCCAGCGCCGCCTCGGCGTCCAGGTCGCGGCCCACGTGTTCCGCCAGTTCGTCCACGTACAGGAAGCGCCCCTCCACCCGTGTCAGCCCGTTGACCATCGGCAGCGGCCCGAAGTTCATTCCAGTCAGCCGCACCGTCGGCGGCTCCTCATCGTCCTCCAGCACGCCGTCCAGCATATAGCACCGGTCTGCCGCCAGCGCCAGCTCCAGCAGCGTCCCCGCGAAGCAGCTCCCCGGCTCCACCAGCGCCACCAGCGAACGCGAGCTCACGTCCAGCCGTTTCAGCGTCCGCTTCAGGTACAGCGTCACCTCCCGCGCCAGCCAGTGCTCGGCGTTTGCCAGCAGCAGGTCGTCGTACGCCTGCACCACCTCGGCGTCCCCCGAGGTGCGGAACACCCACGTCCCGACTTCGCCCTCGTTGGTGCGCAGGTGCAGAATCGCGTCGTCCAGCTCCCGCGCCAGCGCCAGCGGCCAGAACCGGTCTCCCTCCGCGTGCATGCCCTCGGCGTCTTGTGGCGGCGGACCGTCCGGCCCCCGCACATCGAAGTACGCCGCGCCAAGCTGCCGGTCAATCTCCACCCTTACGTACTCGTACGACACTCCGCCGTCCGTGAACTCCCGGGCCAGCGGCCCCAGCGCGATGCCTTCCCCCGCCTCCGGACGCACTCCCTCCGAGGCCATCGCCGCCGCCCGTTCCGCCACCACCTCGTCGAACCGCGAGCGAGGCGCAACCTCGTCCACCAGCTTCCACTCCACTGCCCGCGGACCACGCACCCCCTCCGACGCCGTGCAGAGGAAGTCCGCGTGGTCCCGCCGTACCCGGCGCTTGTCCACCAGCCGCGTCAGCCCACCAGTGCCCGGCAGCACCGCCAAAAGCGGCAGCTCCGGCAGGGCAACCGTGCTCGAACCGTCGTCGATCAGGATAATGTGGTCGCAGGCCAGAGCCAGCTCATAACCGCCACCCGCCGCAGGACCGTTCACCGCGCAGATGTAACGCTGGCCCGAGTGCTCGCTGGCGTCTTCGATGCCGTTGCGGGTCTCGTTCGTGAACTTGCAGAAGTTCACCTTGAGCGCGTGGTCAGCCTGCGCCAGCATCCGGATGTTCGCCCCCGCGCAGAACACCCTGTCGTGCCCCGAGGTCACCACCACCGCGCCGACTTCCGGGTGCTCGAACCGCAGCCGCTGCACCGCGTCATACAGCTCGATATCCACGCCCAGGTCATACGAGTTCAGCTTCAGCTCGTAGCCCGCACCGCCCTCGGTAAAGCGATGGAGAGGCGCGTCCTCCTGCACCAGCATCGTCAGCCGCGCCACTGCGCCATCCACCTCGAGCCGCCAGTGCCGGTACTGCCCCGGCGACGTCGCGAAATCGATTCGCCCGCCGTCCGCTTTTTCTTGCTTCAGGGTAGTCTTCGCCGAAGCCATTGCAATCCCGCCGCCCACGCAATTCTTACTATCCGTGATTCTTACTATCATTGTAACAAACAGGACTCTCCCACAGATGGCCTGCGCCGGTTGACCCGCCTGCGGCCCGCTACGTAAACTCTCCCAACTCCAATCCCCGGTATCTCCCTCCCCCACAGGAGTCACGATGAAATACGGATTCACCATTCCCGGCAGCGGTCCCCTGACCGCCCCTCCGGTGATGAGCGAAATTGTCAGGAGTGGCGAGGAACTGGGATTCGACTTCCTGGTATGCCCCGACCACATCATCTTCCCTCGCGACGTCTCCTCACCCTACCCATACAACGAGGAGGGAGTGCACCCGGGCACCCTCACCGGCGAATGCCTCGATCAGCTTACGATGCTGGCCTTCATTGCTGGCCAGACCACCACGCTCGGCCTCGGCACCAGCGTGATGATCGTCCCCCACCGCAATCCCCTTTTGGCAGCCAAGGCCATCGCCACCCTCGACGTACTGTCCGGCGGCCGCGTGATCCTGGGGGTAGGCGTCGGCTGGCTCCGCGAGGAGTTCGAGGTGCTGGGCCTGCCTCCCTTCGACGAACGTGGTCAGGTCACCGACGAATACCTCCGCGCCTTCATCGAGCTCTGGACCAGCGACAACCCCAGTTTCCACGGTAAATACGTCCAGTTCGACGACATCAGCTTCCTGCCCAAGCCTGTCCAGAAGCCGCACCCGCCCATCTGGATCGGTGGCGAGAGCGGCCCGGCCATCCGTCGCGCCGCCGAGCTCGGCAATGGCTGGCACCCCCTGGGTGTCAACCCGCATACGCCTTTGTCAGAGCCCGAACAACTACAGCAGGCCATGCGGCGTCTGGCTTCCCGCGCCGAGCGGGCCGGCCGCGACCCGGCCGAAATCGAAATCGGCTTCCGCGTTGCCGGTCTCAACCTAGCCCATTCCGGCTCCGCAGGAGACCGCCCCCGCTTCGCCGGCAACCCCGAGCAGGTTGCCGAGGACATCCGCGCCTACCAGGACATCGGTGTCTCCAGTCTCGTCTTCGACATCGGCGGCGTGGCCAGCTCCCGCGTCTCGGGCGCAGCCCCGGTGATTGAAACGATGGAGCAACTCTCCCAACAGGTATGGCCGCAGGTGTAGGGCGCTGGAAGGCAATCATCCCCGGCAGTGGAGCAGGGCCTTTTAATTGTAGCTAATCCGTTGGCCCTGAGCCTGTCGAAGGGCCGTCCGTTCGTGGTTCGACGGGATCACCATGAACGGACTTGACGGCTTGACTGCGAAAACTAATGGACCCTGAGCGGAGCGCTATATTGCCCTGAAAGGAACGCCCCTGCCTACCCCCGCCGGTAGTCCGGCTCCCGTCCCTCGCGCACTGCCGCCAACGCCTCCCCGTGGTCCGGCGACCCCATCGCCACGGCCTGACGTCGCAGGTATTCCTCGAAGAACTGACCGTGCGTGTAGTCCTGGTACGCCGATAGCATCAGCTTCGTCTGCCGCGCCCCCTCCGAGCTGATGGACAGGTAGTGCTGTGTCAACCGCTCAACCTCGGCGTCAAAGTTCCACGGGTCGACGACATAGTCCACCAGCCCGATGCGCAGCGCCTCGTTTCCGTCCACGTACTCCCCCGACAGCGCCATCCGCTTCGCCCGCCCCAGCCCGACGTATCGCGGCAGCCGGTACGTCCCCAGTCCCGGGATGAATCCCTCCTTCGCCGCCGGCAGCCCCAGTTGGCAATCCGCCGTTGCGATGCGTATGTCGCAGGCCAGCGGCAGTTGCAGCCCGCCGCCCAGTGCGTATCCCTGTATCCCGCACAGCACCACCTTGTCCGAAAGCTCCAGCAGCCGCAGCGCCCGGTCCCAGTGGTAGAAGTACGCCTGCGGAGTCTCCCCCGCCGCCAGCTCCTTCAGGTCGATGCCCGCGCAGAACGCACGCCCCTCACCGCGCACGACTACCGCTCGCGCCGTCGCATCGTCGTGAATCGCCTGCGCCGCGTGATGCAGCTCCACCGTCCCCCGATAGTCGACCGCGTTCAAGGCTTCGGGCCTGCTCAGCGTCAGCCTGATGAGGTCCCCGTCGCTCTCATACCGCATCGTTTCCAGTTCCAAGGCTCCACCCCGATGAAAGAATGTGATAAGCCTGCCCTTTCATTCAGGCAACTACTGTGAAGGCGGGCGGCTGCGCGAATGGACGCCCAGCGCGCAGGGTGGTAACCGAACGGTTGCAGCGCCTAAATCCGCCGGTTGTCCACCACCCGTACCGCCTTCCCCTCGCTCCGTGCCAGTTGCCGCGGCGCGACCACCTCCACCCGGCACCCGACGCCCAGCGCGCTCTGCAATGTTGCCGCCAATGTCCGGCCCACTATCGAATAGACGTCCGTGTCACCCAGCAACGATTCCGACGCCTCCACTCGCACCGTCAGCTCGTCCATCCGCGTCTCGCCCCGCTCCAGGTGCAGTTCGTATTGCGGCTCCAGACCCTCAATCCGCAGCAATGCGGCCTCAATCTGCGACGGAAACACGTTCACGCCTCGAATGATCAGCATATCGTCCGTCCGCCCCACAGGCTTGCTCATCCGCGCCGTCGTCCGTCCGCACTCGCACTGCCCGCGTTCCAGCCGCGTCAGGTCTCCGGTGCGGTACCGCAACAGCGGCAGGGCCTCTTTGGTGACGCACGTCAGCACCAGCTCCCCGACTTCCCCGTCACCGAGCGATGCCCCCGTGTCAGGATCCACCACTTCGGGGATGAAGTGGTCCTCCGCCAAGTGCAGCCCCTGCTTGTACGGACACTCCATCGCCACCGCAGGCCCCATCACCTCCGACAGCCCGTAGATGTCCAGCGCCGTGATGTCCAGCCTCGTCTCGATCTCCGCCCGCATCTCCTCTGACCACGGCTCCGCGCCGAACACGCCCAGCCGCAGCCGGCTCAAGTCGGCCCCGGCCTCCGCCGCCTGCTCCGCGATGAGCAGCGCATACGACGGTGTGCAGCACAGCACCGTCGCCCCGAAGTCCTGCGCCAGCTCGACCTGCCGTCGCGTGTTTCCCGCCGACACTGGCACCACCGTCGCGCCCAGCCGCTCGCCACCGTAATGAAGCCCCAGCCCGCCGGTGAACAGCCCGTAGCCGTACGCCACGTGCAGCACGTCGTCCCGCGATGCCCCTGCGATGCTCAACGCCCGCGCCGCCAGGTTCGCCCACGTCGAGATGTCGTTGGCTGTGTACCCCACCACCGTCATTTTGCCCGTCGTCCCGCTCGACGCGTGCAGCCGCACCACCTCGCTCATCGGCACCGCGAACAGCCCGTAAGGATAGTGGTCCCGCAGGTCCTGCTTCACCGTGAACGGCAGCCGCGCCATGTCCTCCACCGCCCGCACGTCTCCCGGCGCAACGCCCGCTGCGCCCAGCCTCTCGCGGTACAGCGGAACATTCGCGGCTGCGTGCGCCACGCAATTCCGCAGCCGCCTCGCCTGCAGCGCCCCCATCTCCTCCCGCGAAATGCTCTCAACCCTGTCCCAAATGGGATTCTTCGACATCATCAAGTCCCGTGGAGCGCTGTGTCCCCAGGCTATGAGCCATCCCGATGGCGCAGTTCCTCCTCCAATTGCCGGACGCGGTCTTCTGCCCGCCGTCGAGCAGCCCGCTCCTCTACATACGTGGAAAGATAACCTCGGGATGCAGGGTCCCAGAAGCGAAGGATCCCATCTTCCCAGCACAGCGTCAGGTTCAGGGCATCGCTGTGTCCCCACAGGTGTTGCTCATCCGAGCGGGTAATGGCGATGGGAACGTACTCGCCGCCCACTAGCCGGTCTCCTGACAATGGTGCTTGATGCCACTGACCGCCACTTGGGTCGAATCGCCAATATTCGGGAACTCCCATCGCTGCATAGGCATCTCGCTTCACTGTCTCGTCGATTCTGCCAGTGGTGTCGGATGCCACTTCCAGGACAAAGTCCGGAGGCTTCCCCTGCTCAGGAATGAGGTAGCCCTTGCGCGCCAGTCGAAATTCTGGATTCACGTTGAATGCGATTAACAGGTCGGGATACCGCACCCCTTCGTAGCTCGCTGTCGGAATCAGTGCGGCCGCCACTTCGCTGGTGATGATGGTGGTTTCCGGATTTCCAAAGTGCTCCGCAAGGGCAGCAGGATAGGCCGGGAAATTGACGTAGTCGAACGCGGTCATCTCTTCCGGAGGCGCATCGGCAAATTTGATAATTTCCCCGGCGCCTGGCTGTGGGGTAACTGGTCTGGTGGTCATGTCGGGCCTCGCGCAGCTTGCATCTGCATGGCGAGTTGCTTGAAATTCTTTCGCCTGAAATTCTTTCGAGTGTATGTGTGGCGTTGACGCTCAGTCAACCCGGCTGAATCTGAACCGTACCGACCCCTCCGGCTCCGACTACGCCACCGTCGCCACCTACCGCCCCGGCGACGCCGTCAGCCCCCGCTCCTTCCCCGACGTGTCTCTGGCCGTCGACGATCTCATGCCTCCCGCCCCACCCACGGCCGCGACGCCCGGTAGTAGCCCCCAGGACGATAGCAAAATGTCGCAAATGCCCTGATCGTTAGTCCTGAGCCCGTCTGGGAACGGCCCAGCCGAACCCGCTAGAGATTCGCCAACCTCACCACCAACGGATTCTCACCGAATTCGCCACCGCCCCGGTAGCCCACGGTTTTTAGCTTTCGGAAAGATTCCATCCCCCCAGGGGAAGCGAGAGTAGCAAGAACCCACCCCAGTGACACTTTGCCCTTGCCATCTCCCACCTTTCGCCTTTGTGCTGGGTATGTGAACAAATGATCGAACTGCGGCCTCGTGGTATGCCTGACCGTCCTGTTCCTTCGCCCCGGTTCCATGCTCGACAGCCCGTTGAAAGTGAATGAAAAACCCCATGGACGAAAACCCCGTGGACGCAGGAAATCTGCAGCCCGGAAAACCCTCCCGCAAAGCTGAAATGACTGGATATGAGCGGAAATGATTGGGTTTATAAATCTTCGCAGTCAGATCCCGCCCGTTTCCAGCGATTCCAAAGCTGTTCAGGCCTTCAGCACCTCTTCCGGGGAGCCCCGAATACCCCGCCAACCCCCCAGGACCACCACCGGAACCACACCGGACCACCCGCTCTCCGGCCTTGAACCCTCGGCCTCCCGACTCCGCTCCGGCCCTTAAGTTGTTCGAATACGTCCCCTCTCCCCCAAGTGAAAGGAAGAACGGAATGGTCCCGCTCGGTTAGACCCTGCCCGGCAACCCCCGCCGCGCCACGACCCTGCCCGGTTTGACCCTGCTCGGTAACCCCCGTCCCGTTTGACCGCCGCCGCGCCCCGACCCTGCCCGGCAACCCCCGTCCCGTTTGACCGCCGCCGCGCCCGACCTGCCCGGTTTGACCCTGCTAGGTAACCCCCGTCCCGTTGACCGCCGCCGTGCCCGACCCTGCCCGTTTTGACCCTGCTAGGTAACCCCCGTCCCGTTTGACCGCCGCCGCGCCCGACTCTGCCCGGTTTGACCCTGCTAAGTGCCCCCCGTCCCGTTTGACCGCCGCTGCGCCCCGACCCTAGAATACCCGCGACTCCAATCCCCACCCACGGCGGTGCTTCCGTGCCCGTTTCCTCCACCAACTCCAGGGTCATCTACGACGCCCTCAAAGACGCCGGCGTCACCCTCTTCTCCGCCCTCCCCGAGACCTGGCTAGTCCACCTCGTCGGCATGGCCGACGACGACCCAGACGTTACCCTCGTCCGCTTGAACAAGGAAGAGGAAGGCGTCGGCATCTCCGCCGGCGCCCACCTCGCCGGCCGCAAATCCGCCATGCTGATGCAGAACCACGGCCTGCTCACCTCCATCAACGGCATAGTCTCCCTCGCCCAGCTCTACCGCATCCCGCTCCTCATGCTCATCAGCTACCGAGGCGAGATGGGCGAGCGCGACCCCTGGCAGACCGAGGGCGGACTCGTCACCGAGCGCGTCCTCGACGCCCTCGGCATCATGTACCGCAAGATGTCCGACCCGGCCCTCGTCGCCCGCGACATCCGCCAGGCCCAGACCCTCGCCGACAGCTCCCTGCGCCCCGTCGCCCTCCTCCTCACCCGCGACCTCATGTGGGAAGACTGACCCCCCCACCCGCTGGCCCTGAGCCCGCCGAAAGGCCGACCCTAGCATCAAATGACAGCCGCCAACATCACCGTAAGAGACGATACATAATGACCGAGGCCACCACCCGCTGGTCCTGAGCCTGCCGAAAGGCCGACCCTCGCATCAAATGACAGCCGCCAATATCACCAGGAGTAACAAGCCAACCGGTAGTAACAGCCCAAGAGGATTGACCATGCTACGCTCCGAAGCCCTGGAAGCCATCTACCTCCGCCTCAAGGACCAGGTCGTCGTCACCATCATGGGCGCCGTGGCCGTCGAGCTCTACAACCTCGGCCACAAGCCCAACTTCTTCTACCTCGAGCATGGCATGGGCCTCGCCTCTTCCATGGGCCTCGGCCTCGCCCTGTCCCTGCCCGACCAGCAGGTGACCGTCCTCGACGGCGACGCCTCCCTGCTGATGAACCTCGGCACCCTCAGCACCATGGCCCGCTACGCGCCTCCCAACCTGACCCACGTCGTGTTCGACAACGAGAGCCTCCTCTCCGTCGGCGGCTTCCCCTCCGCCACCACCACCGGCACCGACCTCGCCGGCATCGCCCGGGAGGCAGGAGTCGAGCACGTCGACCGCGCCGACACCATCGAGTCCCTCGAGGAATCCTACTCCGCCGCCACCGACCGCCGCGGACTCTCCGTCATCCACTCCAAGGTCGAACCCGTCGGCCCCACCTCCTTCGCCATGGACATCGGCCTCCTCGAAAACCGCTTCGAATTCGCCCGCCACCTCCGCTCTCTCTAGCCGGAATTTGGAGCTGCCCGTCAGGGTTGCGAATTGTCTGGGGGTGGCATGTTGACATCAAATAGTGAGACGAATAATTCATTTGTGGAATTTGTTACTCTGTTGGAATCCACTACGTAACGCTTGGTATCATTGGTTTGACATATCGATTAAACATGACCATAATTGCCGTCTGCAAGTCGAACGATCATTGAAAGTCACAAGAGGATGTATGGTTGAGCTCACCAACCCAACGGAGTCAGCTAGTCGGAAGACTATCGATGCAAAATTAGTCAATCTAGGCTGGAATTGTGATGAATTCTCCCCTGATTGCAATGTATTCACTGAACGCCCAAAAACTAAAGAACAAGCCCGCCTTCTGGGAAGACGGCCACCCGACTACATACTTTATAAGTCCCAGTCAGATTCTCCTCTTGCAATAATTGAGGCCAAACGCCCCGGACAACCCTTGACTACGGCTCTAGAACAAGCTGTGGAATATGCAGAACTTCTTGAAGTACCGGTAGTATTTGCCAGCGATGGAAACCTAACTGAGGCACAATTTGTAGCAACAAAGACCATACTCCGATTGGATGGAGACTTCATTGCCGATCTAATTTCCGAAAGTCTGTTGCTCCGCTTTATCACTGAGGGTCCGTCTATTCAGTCCCCAACTGAAGCAAAATTGTCTAGGCAGCAGCTTATTGATGTTTTCGCAGAAGCCAATAACCTATTAAGGAATGAAGGATTACGAGAAGGAATCGAACGATTTACTGAATTTTCAAATTTGCTATTTCTGAAACTCATCAGCGAAATGGAAGATGAGCGTCAACGGCGAGGAGAGCACAGAATATTGGAGGCACGCTACTGTTGGCCTAATTTTTGCGACAGGCCGGCTGAAGACATGCTCGACTACATCAATGACACAATCCTCCCTAGACTGGCGAATAAATACAATCACAGCGGAGATGTCTTTCAACATAGATTGCTAATAAATTCACCGGCGATTCTGAAGCGAATTGTTGACAAGTTATCCGCTTTAACGCTACTTAATGCTGATTCCGATATCAAGGGAGACGCGTTCGAATATTTCCTGAAAAATTCCGTGTCAGTTGGCAACGACTTAGGGGAATATTTTACGCCTCGTCATATCGTTACTTTGATGGTTGATTTAGTCGATCCACGCTATGGCGAAACTGTATATGATCCGTGTTGTGGAACTGGTGGATTCCTCATACATGCTTTCGAACACATTAAGAGCAAAATCTTGGCTACAAAAGAAGGAATGGATTTTCTCCGCAATTACACGTTCTTTGGTCGAGAGCTTACCGGAACAGCCAAGATTGCCAAAATGAACATGATCCTCACTGGCGATGGGCACACTAACATCGTTCAGATGGACAGCCTGAAGGCTCCTGTGAAAGAACAATATGACGTGGTTCTCACCAACTACGCATTTTCACAGAAAACAGAATACGCCCACTATTATGGGTTACGAAATAGAGATGCCAATCCCGTGTTCCTGCAACACGTCATTGACGCTTTAAAGCCAGGCGGACGAGCCGCTGTAGTGGTCCCCGACGGCGTTCTCTTTAATGAAAAGTCCCAATACCTTAAGGTGAGAGAAAATCTGCTGCGCGATTGTGACATCCAAGCGATAGTGAAATTGCATAGGTTTGTTTTCAAACCGTACGCGGGTCAACCAACGAGTATTATTGTTTTCAACAAAGGCCTCCGAACGAGGCGATTGTGGTTCTTTAACATAGAAAACGACGGTTACAAAAAAACGGGGAGCAAGTTTGGTCGTCCTATCATTGGTGCCAATGACATACCGGCTTTGCGGTATGCTTGGGAAAATAAAGACGAGACGGATGTGTCGTTTGCAGTTGACATCCAAAACGTAGCGGAGTGCGGATTCAAACTGATCCCCAATGTTTACGAACGCAGAGGTGAAGTCGGTAGCAATTGGGTGCCCCTAGGTGGCGCTAGTGTGATGTATCCAAAGTACGTCGGCAAAAGCGGGCGACATTGGCCAGGATTTGGTCGGCAGTCTTGGTCCAGACAAACGGTTTGGGGTCCTCGTTGGTGACGTCCAGGTAGCGGTAGATGGCAGCCTCCAGTTCGGCGCTGCTCTGATGCACGCCACGGCGCAACTGCTTTTCGGTGAGCAGACCGAACCAGCGCTCCACCAGGTTCAGCCAGGAGGCGCTGGTGGGTGTGAAGTGCATATGGAAGCGGGGCCGCTTGGCAAACCAGTTACGGATCAGCGCCGTCTTGTGGGTGGCGTAGTTGTCCGCGATCAGGTGGACGTCCAGGTCGGCGGGCACCTCGGCCTCGATGGTATCGAGGAATTTGCGGAACTCCACGGCCCGGTGGCGGCGGTGGCACTGGCCAATCACCTGGCCGGTCCTCGCGTCCAAGGCGGCGAACAGCGACGTGGTGCCGTGGCGCAGGTAATCATGGGTGCGCCGCTCCACCTGTCCCGGGCGCATGGGCAACAGCGGACGGGTGCGGTCCAAGGCTTGGATCTGGGACTTCTCGTCCACGCACAGGACCAACGCCCGGTCCGGTGGATTCAGATACAGCCCCACAACGTCCCTGACCTTCTCGATGAAGAAGGGGTCCGACGACAACTTGAAGGTCTCCGTGCGGTGGGGCTGCAATCCGAAGGCCCGCCAGATGCGGCTGACCGTGTTGTGGCTCAGCCCGCTGCGCTGGGCCATGGACCGGGTGCTCCAATGGGTCGCGTCCCGGGGCGCAGTCTCCAGCGTCAGCGTAATCACACGCTCCACGTCGTCATCGGTAACCGCTCGAGGCCGTCCGCTGCGCGGTTCGTCCGACAGTCCGTCCAGCCTCCGTTCCAGGAAGCGAGAACGCCACTTCCCCACCGTCTCATCGGACACTCCCAGGTCGGTGCCCACCGCGGTATTGCTGCGGCCTTCGGCACAGCCCAGAACCATTCTGGCCCGCAGCGCCAAAGCCTGCGAGGTCTTTGGACGGCGAACCCACCGTTCCAGGGTTTCACGCTCCACGTCATCCAAGATTAGCGGCGGCATCGGTCGTCCCATCGCCATGGTCATCCTCCTCTGGACTGCTAACCCGGAGGATACCTCATCGCGATTACTTTTACTATTAACTTCCGTTACACCACACTAGAGGACTTTGCGAGATCATCATCGGAAATACGCCTTCAACGCGTGATCCGGGATTTTGGGAAGGACCACACCCTTGGGCAACAATTACGGATTTTTCCTCAAAATTTATCGAACATACGGAGAGGCAAATTTCGGAGAAGGCAATAATGAACGGGGCTCCTACCCTTATTCCTGCCAATTCGGTGTTGTTCAGTTTTAAATTGTCGATCGGCAAAACGGCTATTGCGGGTACACCTTTGTACACAAATGAGGCAATCGCTGGTTTGATTCCAAGGGATTCGCGTGTGCTGCCAGAATTTCTTTATTATGTTTTACCGCATCTAGACTATCGTAAATACCAGCAACCTGCGACTAAGGGGGAGACTCTCAACAAGCGTTCATTGGCGGAGGTTTTGGTGCCGGTTCCTTCCATTGAGCAACAGAGAGAGATAGTCTTGAGTATGAGGGACCGTGAGGAGGAAATCGAACGGCTGAGGAATCTGGCCAAAGTGGAGGAGCAAGTAGCGAAGGATTACATGGAGAGCCAGATTTTAGCGGTGTGACCTTGCCAACTCGGGATATTCACGATAAATAACTGGAGGCGCTTTAGCTAGTGGTGAAGCTTCACATCCAAGACCCCCAACCCATCACAGCGCCGCCTCCGCCACCCGCTCGATCGCCTCCAGCGTCTCCCGCCCCCCTCGCGTCGTCAGCATGTGCACCACGTGGTCCGCCCCCGCGTCGAAGAACCGCCGGTTTTGCTCCCGGTCCGGCGGCGCGTCCCACATCGTGATGTTCAGCCCCGACGAGTCCCGCCCGTTCGCCCGGTACAGCTCCTCGATCTGCGCCCTTGCTTCCGGCAGCCGGTCCGGATCGTGGTACACCGACGTCGTCCGCGTCCGAGGCAGCCACCCGTCGCCGTAATCCGCCACCCGCTGCGCCGCCCGCGACAGTTCCCCGCCCACCATCACCGGCGGGTGCGGCTTCTGCACCGGCTTCGGATTGCAGATGATCGGCGGGAAGTCCACCCACCGGCCGTGAAACTCCGACTCCTCCTCCGTCCAAAGCTCCTTCATCGCATACACGTACTCCCGCGTCTGCGCCCACCGCCGAGGGAAGTCCGCCCCCAGCACCTCCGACTCCCCCTGCAGCCAGCCCGCGCCGATGCCGAACACGAACCGCCCGCCCGACACCAGGTCCAGCGTCGCCACCTCCTTGGCCAGCCGTATCGGGTTCCGCTCCGGTACCAGGCAGATGCCCGTCCCCAGCCTGACCGACGTCGTGGCCCCCGCAGCCGCCGCCAGGAACACCAGCGGATCTATGATCTGGTTGATGCGGCCATCCGCGTACACGCTGGGCGCCCCCGACCTCGCCCCGTCCGCCCCGACGCTGAAGTCCGCCGGCACCACCCCGTGCTCCGGCGCCCACAGCGACCCGAACCCCAGCTCCTCCACCTTCCGCGCGACACCCACCATGTCAAAGTCATGCTCCGTAAACAACAGACAAATCCCAACTTCCACCATGTGCTCCTCAGTTCTTGCCATCTATGTAGTGTATCCAGCATCTACAATTTGGTTAAGTGTTTGCCCTACCTCGTTGATGCTCAAGACAAAGCTACGAGGTTTTTCGGTTTGTTCAAATTCCTTCAGCCTAGTGATACGATTCTGGTTAAAGTACCGGCCATCGACTAGGACAAACAGAACTGTGTTTACGTCAGTATGTTTCTGGAAGTTCCGCAACAGGTTAATTATGTCATTGTATTGACCGTTCTGGTGTCCACCACCTTCCTTAGTATATTTCTGGGCCCCATAGCAAGTGAGATTTCCAGTCTTCCACCTAAAGTCAATAGGAGCAGACGGCTTAGCGTCGATACCCAATTCCTTCGCCGTAACTAACCGACCTGCATCGTCAACAAACAGTGGATTTCTAGCTGAACGAGACTTCGGCGGACTCTGAAGTTGGTCGATGTGATCGATTCTTGACAAGTATTCGGCGGCACTGGTTTCGTATATATTTTGCCGTCGCGCTTGACGCGCCAAGGTCGCGGCTAACGATCCTCGGGGATTAGCGTCCAATTCGGCCCAGAATTCCTCCTCTCAATCTCCTCTTCCATGGAGACAAAGTTTCGGAGGTCGCGCTGGCGTTCAAGGTTTTCAAAGTCCAGTGGCACCAATATTTGATTCATGTCGCGTCACAGTCGAGTAAGATTTCGAACTTTTGGTTGGAACAATTATACCAACATTTCGGATTAAACAAATAACCCAGTGGCCGCGATCTTTATTCCCGCGCAGTCAGGAGTCCAAATCCTCCGCCGCTCAACCAGTATCCCACACCCCCGAAACCCTCCGTGCTCTCTGTGCCCCCCGTGCTAAACCCTGTCCCCCGCCTCAACCCCCGCCAGCTCCCCCCACTCAACCCCCTCCGCCCGCAGTCGCCGCTGCGTCACCTCCTGCGCCGCCGGCGCGTCGTCCATCCCCACGAACCGCCGCCCCAGCCGCGCCGCCTCCAGCAGAGTCGTCCCACTCCCGGCATAGCAGTCCAGCACCGTGTCCCCCGGCTCCGACGACGTCAGTATGATGCGCTCCAGCATCGCCGCGTTCTTCTGCGTCGGATACGACGGACGCTGCGGGTCCTTGTACTCCCACACGTCCTGTGGCAGTTTCCCCGACGACTGGTCGGCGTAGATGATCTTCCGTGGGTTCCCCGTCGAGCTCCACGCTATCAGCCCTGCCGCGTCCAGCTCGTCCAGCTTGTCCGGCGTGTACCGCCAGTGCCGCCCCGCCGGCGGTGGCATCCCCCGCCACGCCCCGCCCGTGACCCCGTTGCGCGTCACACCCGGCGCGTGCAGCGGCGTAGTCGCGTACCGCCGGCCCCTCTCGTCCACCAGCGGATACCGCGACTCCGCGTCCTCGTCCGTCAGCGGCTCCTCTTGCGGACGCCACTTGAGCCGGTACGGCGACACCGAGTAGAACAGTATTGCGTCCTTGATGTTCCCGTACGCGTAGCGATTGAAGTTCTTGGGGTTGCACTTGATGCGCGTGATGCTGTTCCGGAAGTTGCGCTCTCCCAGCACCCTGTCCATCAGCAGCCTCACGTGATGCTCCATTTTCACGTCGATATGGACGTAAATAGACCCATCTTCCGCCATCACCGACCGAATCGACTCCAGCCTCCGGCCCAGCTGCTCCAGGTAGTCGTCCCCCCGCAGCGTGTCCGAGAAGGCCAGCTCCCCCGACGCGCTTACCGTGTTCGCCCGCTCCGAGTCCATCCGGAACTCGGTGTTCGTGGCGAACGGCGGGTCGATGTAGACCAGGTCAACCCTGGTCCCTCTCTCCTGGAGCAGGGCCAGCCCCTCCAGGTTATCGCCCGCGTGATACAGGTGCTCCATCACTTCCGCCCCCATCTTGCTCCTTTGCTTCCTTCGTCACAGGCCGTGACGAAAACCGCCCCCCTTTGCTCAAAAGGAGGGCGTTCGATTCCGTATTTCCGCGTCGTCTACGGGAAGAGCTGCTCGCCCGTCCCCGCGTCCGACACGCTTATGGCAGCCATCGGGCACTGCTCTGCCGCCTCGAGGATTACTTCCTCGGTGTCCGCGTCGACGTCCGCCGGTATCGCCTGCCGGTCATCGTTCAGCGTCAGCGCCTTCGTGGCGATGCTGATGCACATCTGGTTGCCAACGCACAGGTTATGGTCGACCGATACGCTTAACTTTCTGGCCATGTCCTCCCCCAGCATTGCGAGATGTAGCTGTGGCATCCGCACTTATGGCGGAATACCGCCGTCCGGCCGACCCGGACAAGGTGGACGCATTCTAGCAACACCCCATAGCGCGGTCAACCACGCCACCCCAAGCGGCCGCCTCCCTCCACTAAATCCAACCGGGCCCGTCCGCCCGTATGTATATGTATCAGCAATAATCAATATCTCTAATTGGAATAGCTATCGCCGCGGTAGCGCCCGATTCATCCAACGCTTGGAGGGAACCATGAAAGTGCTGAACCTACCTGCATCAGGACCATTTGCTCAACCTCCCGAGGTGAGGAGATCCATTTTCAGGCTCGGAATGTTTCTGCTGGCATGCGTCATGGCCCTCGCCATCGCCGTCGCCTTCCACTACGAGACCGCCAGTGCTGACTCGACCGCCAGTGCTGAATCGGATGTACGGATGGCGGAGATGACCGTGGGGACCAACAACCAGCTCAACTTTGCGAAAGTGGGATTTATCGACATCCCCGATGATCTCGATGGCGGGCTCTGGAACGACACCGGCAGCCTGGATAACGTAACTTTCACCCACGACGGCCAGAACTACACGGTCAACGCGCTCTACTACACCGAATTCCAAGGCGACACCCAGTACCTGCTGGTCCACGCCGACCTGCCTCTTCCTCCAGGACTCACCTTGCAGTTCGCTGAACAGCAGTACGTAGTGGCCGACGCCGTTGAGATCGGCTGGGGCGAAAGTGTGTATAGGTGGGACCTGGAAGGAAACCCGGGCTGGGCTGAAGGCTCAATCCAGGAGGTCTCGCTGACGGCCCCGTGACCTCAGCTCACAGGAACCAACGGATACCGGGCAAAACTCCCCTGAACTGACCAATGCCGGTCCGGCCTCATCAGCCGCGACCGGCATCGGTATATCAACTCTTCAGCCCCCACTGACACTTCCTCATTGCATGTTATGAGCACACCCCCTTACCATGAATTCAGACGACTCAGTCGACAGCGGAGCATTCTAAAAACCGGGTACATTTTGTGGAACGCCACAGTCATCCTTCCCCAGCCGGATGTCCGGAAATGTCCGCATTTGGCCGCACATTTTAAAATTCTCCCGTTTCCCCTTTTGTTGGACCGTCGTTCCAGGCACAAAAACCGTGCCCCCGGCGTGTAAAATAGGCTATCCAAAGAGACGAGAAACCTTCACTTCTCTCCTCTTTTCTACGCACGGGGGTACAAAATGAAATACGACTGCATCGTTGTCGGTGGTGGCACCGCCGGCTGTATCGTCGCCGCACGGCTCTCCGAGGACCCGGACCGCTCGGTTCTCCTCCTCGAAGCTGGCCCCGACTACCCTGACTTCGCCCAGCTACCCGACATGCTCAAGCTCGGCTGGGGCTCGGTGAACCTCGAGGCCCGCGCCGCAGGCTCGCCCTACAACTGGTCCTTCACCGGCACCGCCACCGCAGACCAGGGCCCCATGCCCGTCCCGCGCGGCAAGGTCATGGGCGGCTCCAGCGCCATCAACGGCCAGACCTTCATCCGAGGCGCGCCCGAGGACTACGACACCTGGGCGTCGTGGGGCAACGATGGCTGGTCCTACATCGACTGCCTGCCCTACTTCCGCAAGCTCGAAAACGACGCCGATTTCCACGACGACTTCCACGGCACCGAGGGACCCGTACCCGTGCGGCATCACCACCGCGAGACCTGGCCTCCGACCCAGGAGGCCTTCTTTCAGGCCGCCACCGCCGCCGGTTACCCCTTCCACCCCGACGTCAACCACCCCGAGGCCACCGGGATCAGCCTCCGCGCCGAGAACAACATTGAAGGCGTCCGCTGGAGCATGGCTCTGGCCTACATCGACCCCGTGCGCCACCGCCTCAACCTGACCATCCGGCCCAACGTCCAGGTCAACCGCGTCGTCCTCGACGGCGGCCGCGCCGTAGGCGTCGAGGTCGAGAGCGGCGACGAGACCTTCGTCGTCGAGGGAGGCGAGATTATCCTCTGCGCCGGCGCCGTGGCATCGCCCCAGCTCCTGATGCTCTCCGGCCTTGGCCCCGCCGACCAGCTCGGCGCCCAGGGCATCCCCGTCGCCGTCGAGCTCCCCGGCGTCGGACAGAACATGCGCGACCACCCCAACGTCACCGTCCGGTTCATGGTCAACGAGGGCGTACCCATCGACCCTGATGCCATGCGCGCCCTGCGCCTGCGCTACACCGCCACCGGCTCCGACACGCCCCACGACATGATCCTGTCGCCCGCCTCCCTGAACACCGTCGTCCGCGACGATAACCCGGCCCACACTGTCAACTGCGGGCTATATCTCGCCAAGGGCAAGGGCGAGCTGCGTCTCGTCTCCGCCGACCCGCAGACGGCGCCCAGCATGGACTATCGCTACCTCGAAGAAGATTGGGATCGCGAGCGTCTCCGCGAGAGCGTCCGCCTCTGCGTGTCCTTCCTGCAGCACAGCGCCTACGAAGCCATCGTTGACGAGATACTCTCGCCCACTCCCGCCGACCTCGACTCCAACGACACGCTCGACGCCTGGCTGCGCCGCAACATCAGCACGTCCTACCACATCTCCGGCACCTGCAAGATGGGCACCGACGACGATCCCATGGCCGTTGTCGATCAGCAGCTCCGCGTCCGCGGCGTCTCCAACCTCCGCATAGCCGACGCCTCCATAATGCCCGACGTAGTCCGCGCCAACACCAACGTAACCACCATGATGATCGCCGAGCGCCTCTCCGACTTCATCAAGTCCGGCACCTGACGGGCCGCTGGATGCAATGAGTTAGCGCACTGGAGGATTTGGCGAATGGCTAGTATCGAGGGAATAAGGATAAGAAACTACCGAGTCTTGCTGGACTTGGCCCTCGGAAGGCTATGGTATATGCCCGACGTTGCGCCGTTGACTCCTATGACAGCCGTCATTGGCAAAAATGGAGTTGGCAAGAGCTCCCTGTTCGACGCCTTTGGCTTTTTGTCAGATTGCCTGAAATTGGGAGTAGAAGAAGCTTGTGACGAAGGCGGTCGCGGCGGATTTGACCGTATCCGTTCCCAGGGGAGCAATGGCCCGATCATGTTCGAGGTTAGCTATCGGGGAGAGCCAAATGCGCAGCTTATTACATACGAACTCGCCATAGGAACCGATGATTTTGGTCGGCCATCCGTATTCCACGAACGCCTCCTACAGCGGCGAGATGAAGTAAATGGTAGTCTGCCGCGGGCTTTCTTGTTCTCGCAAGACGGTGCAGGGCTAGTGTGGAGAGGAGAATCGCAAGGAGAATTTATAGACGAAAAGGAAAGCACAGGTTTTGATTTAGTAAGGGCTCGCGAATTTCTTGACCAGTTAATTGAGAAATGGGAGGGGGTGGAAGGCGACGAAGCTGAAAATAGCGAACCTGAAAGCGAGGAAATCGAGTTTATCCAGCTCCAGGATAGACGCAAGCTCGCCATTGCAACTCTCGGCGCCTTGACGCAGCATCCCAGAATCGTGTCCTTCCGTGAGTTCGTGGAAGGCTGGTACTTGAGTTACTTCACCCCGAACGCCGCCCGGGGCCTCCCGCTGGCTGGTCCCCAACGCCGCCTGAGCATCCATGGCGACAACCTAGCCAACGTTGTCCAGTACATGCAGCGGGAACACCCCGATGAATTTGACGGCATTCTACGCAAAATCGCCGGGAGAGTTCCGGGCATTGACAAGATTGACACGCTACGCAGCGAAGACGGCCGCCTGCTCCTCCGCTTCAACGACAGGGGTTTCGTAGACCCCTTTTACGCCCAGCAGATGTCCGACGGGACGCTGAAACTCTTTGCCTACCTGCTGCTGATGGAAGACCCCAATCCGCCGCCCTTCATCTGCATCGAAGAGCCGGAAAACGGCCTTTATCACAAGCTGCTAGAGGTTCTCGCCGCCGAGTTTCGCTCCCACGCCACCGGCGAAAACAACGCGCCCCAGATTTTCGTAACCACCCACCAGCCCTACCTCGTCGACGCGCTCACCCCCGAAGAAGTCTGGGTGCTGGAAAAGCAGGACGACGGCTTCGCCACCATCCGACGCGCCAGCGACGACCCCATCGTGAAGGCAATGGCCGACGAAGGCCTGCCCCTCGGCAGCCTCTGGTACAGCGACTACTTGGACCCGAGGCAAGACGATGCATTTTAGGGTCTTGGTTGAAGACCAGTCCGGGGCAATTGCACTGCGACATATCCTGAAGAAAATTCTCGGAGAAAACGGGGATACACATTCTTGGAAAATTCATCCCTATAAGGGCATCGGACACCTGCCAAAGAACTTGCACCGAGCGCCGAACCCTGCCCGTCGGCTTCTATTGGATCACTTGCCAAGCACACTGCAAGCATTCGGCAAGAGTCTGCCAAATCCCTCAGCGGTCGTCGTGGTAGTAGATTCGGACGACAAGGATTGCATTAAATTCAAGCAGGACTTGCTCAATGTCCTGAACGCCTGCAATCCACGCCCAAAAACCCTGTTCAGAATCGCCATCGAGGAGGGCGAAGCATGGCTGCTGGGAGACCGCGCCGCGGTGAAAGCAGCTTATCCCAGCGCCAAAGACTCGATTCTAAACAACTACGTCCAGGACAGCGTCTGCGGCACCTGGGAAGTCCTGGCCGACGCCGTGCACCATGGCGGCTCGCAACCGCTCAAGGTGGGCTTTCAGGTGGCCGGGAAAGCCAAATGCGACTGGGCTAAGGAAATTGCTCCCCAAATGGATGTGGACAAGAACAAGTCAAAGAGCTTCCAGGTCTTTCGCGACGGCGTCAGAAAGCTGGCAGGCATTCAGCCCTGAGCCGCCTACTCCCCAAACCAGTACAGCAGCCCGGAAATGTCCCGCTGGAACCACTGTCCCTCCCACGCAGTATGCAGACCGGCAGTTGCATATACTTGACTCGGGCTAGCAGCTAGTGCTCGCAGAATGATGCGCAGTTCTCAGGGTCGCACTCCGACGCCAACTCTTCAGCTCGCTCAGCCCATGCCAGTAACGCGTTGCGACATCGCCGTTAACGCGTTGCGACATCGCCGTTCTCTGATATTGACGGAATACGCCTTAGGGCAAGCTCGCGGCGTCTGGGGCGTCCCGTCAGCGACAGCGACATAATCCACAGTGAGACGGAGCGATTGGGAGGGTTAAGATGAGAAAGCTTGCAGTCTTGCTGTATTTCGTTGTCATTGTGCCTTGCATGTCTGCCCTCCTGGCGGGATGCGGGCCGCCCACGCCTACAGAGCAGGTCACCCCACCCGCAAACACCGCGGTAGTACCGCAGGAGCCAAACGCCTCTCCAACACACGCGGTTGGCACTGCACCGGCTGTCGTCACTGCGGCTCCAACCGCGGCGGCTATCACTGCAGCATACGCAGCGACACCCTCACCTGCGCCCACATTCACTCCTGTTCCAACGACCGACGAAGGGCTCGAGTTTCAGTCGGAAGATCCCCGTGCATCCGCAGGCCGGGATGGAGGCGTAACCGCTGAAGGCCGGGATCCCTCAAAGGAGGGCGGGCCGCCGGCAGGGCAAGTGGAGGGCCGCGGATACACTTGGGAAGACGGGGACAGAACTCTCACGGTTTATCTGCAGACCGACCTTGCGGTGGAGCAAGGCTCCGCCGGTTCGCCTCGGGACGTCGTAGCGGCTGATGGCGGGGAGGACAGAGTGGTCAGGGGTGTGGGAGGACAGTCGCAGAACAATGCTCTGCCCGTATTCCGCTCTGACTACGGTGAGCTGATGACGTTGCCCGGTGGCGTGCTCCTGGTTCTCGACTCTGAGTGGAACGAGGCGGAAACGGATGCCTTCTTCTCGACTAACGGCATCATAATGGACCGCGTTTCCGAGTTGAGCTATGCCGCCAACGGATTCTTCATCCAGACGGAGCCGGGGTTCCCCTCGCTGGAACTTGCCAACGCGTTAGCGGTTCAGGATGGAGTGGAGGTGTCGAGCCCCAACTGGGCGAGAGAGGAAGTTCCGAAGTGACTATTGCCTCGTAGGCATCCTTAGCCGTTGTGCCGCATTAGTGTTGTGAGCGCTAATCACTACGCCGAGTCCATGAACGAATGAACGCGAGACTCAGCCCAACCAGACTTGCTGCAGCGGCGGGAATCGCGCTGCTCTGCCTCATCCTCGTCATTGGGTACGCCAATGCGCAGTCAACGCCCGCCGCACCGACCATTGACTCAGTGTCCTCGGGTGACAGCAAGCTCACGGTCGCCTGGACCGCTCCCACGGGCGAAACGGGCATCACGGCCTACGACGTCCGCCACATCAAGACCAGCGAAGACGAGTCGGTTGATGCCAACTGGACCGTGGTGGACAACGCCTGGACTTCCGGCACGCTGGAGTACACCATCACCGGCCTGGACAACGGCACGCAGTACGACGTGCAGGTCAGGGCGGTCAACGCCAGCGGCGACGGGACGTGGTCCACGACGACCGTCGGGACGCCGGCGCTGCCCGCGCCCACCCTGGACACCGTGCGAGGCGATGACACCGCCATCTACGTCGCCTGGAGCGCGCCTGCGGGCATCACCACCGGCGTCAAGGCCTACGACGTGCAGTACAAAGAGACTAGCGACTCCAACTGGACTGTGGAGGAGGATGCCTGGGAGGACGGAGACGGTAGCCTGTACTACGCCATAACCGGCCTGACCAACGACACCGAGTACGACGTGCAGGTGCGGGCGGTGGATGAGGACGACGTTGACGGCGGGTGGTCGGCCACCACTGCCGCCACTCCCGGCGATCATGGCGCCGACCGCGCCAACGCTACCAGCATGTCCGCGGGCGACAGGGTGTGGGGCGTCATCGATCCCACGGACGACGAAGACTACTTCAGCTTCACCGTGTCAGAAGAGGCAGACTACTGGATTTACACCCAAGGAGACCTGGATACGGTGGGTGAACTACAGGACAGCGACGGCAATTTCATAACGAGCAGCGACTATGGCCGGGTTTTACCCGACCCTGACGCTTTCTTCCTGTGGCGCAAGCTTGACGCCGGCACGTATTACGTCAAGGTGACGGGGTTTGGAGACACCGACGAACTCTACATCCTCAGAGTGCGGGCGTTTCCGGAGCGCACGGGATGGCCCACAGCTCCCACCATCCCCCTCAATGGCTCATCCAGCGGCTCCATAGAACCGGAAGATGACACCGACTTTTTCAAAATTGTGCTTTCCGAGACGACGGAGGTCGCCATTCGGTCGTCCGGATTCCCGGATACAGTCGGTGAGCTGTTTAGAAGCGGATCCCAATCTGTGGCACGCAATGACGACGGCTACCTGCCTGGCGGAAGCAAGAACTTTCTCATCCGGCGGAGTCTGCCGGCGGGGACCTACTATCTGAACGTCAGCTCCTGGGATGACAGGTCTGAAGGGCCGTTCAGTGTGTACCTCCACACCATCACCGAACCGGGGAGCACCAAGGCCGATGCCCAGGAGTTGACCCTTACCGGCGTGGCGGGAGGAATGATTGACCCGGCCGGGGACGAGGACTACTTCAGCCTGACCCTGAACGAGACGACCCACGTGATCGTCGGCGGGACGAGCCTGGGCCAGGGGCTTGATATCAGCGCCGAGCTCAAGGATTCCAATGACTTCGACGCCCCGGTCGATTCGACTCATCTCAGCGACAGGTTCGTTTTCCAGGGAACGCTGGACGCGGGCACATACACTCTGAGGGTGAAGGGCAAGGATGCCACGGAGACAGGGCGTTACACCGTCAGGGCGATCCGCGAAGGCAGCTACACCTACTTCGAGAACCGCTGCACCGGAATCTCCCGGAGCGCCGGCATCAACGACCCCCTGTACGGGTGCCAGTGGCACCTGAACAACGACGACCAGTTCCGCAACAGCGCAGGTTTCGATATCAGGGTCGAGGAGGTGTGGCCCACCTACACCGGCAGCGGCATAACTGTGGCGGTGGTCGACGACGGGATGCACTACACCCACGAGGACCTAAAGGACAATGTGGACACCACCCTGAATCACAACTACAACACCAACGACACCGACATATACGGCTATTTCGACTGGCACGGCACCGCGGTGGCCGGTCTTATCGCGGCAAAGGAAAACGACAAGGGAGTGCGGGGCGTTGCCCCAGAGGCCACGATTTACGGGTACAACTACCTCGAGGCAGTGAGTGACGCCAACAGGGCAGACGCGATGTCCCGCAACTCTGCGACCACAGCCGTTTCCAACAACAGCTGGGGGCCCAGGGACTACGGCGAACCGAATCCCATTGCCTCAACGTGGGAAATGGCAGTCACGGACGGCGTAACCAACGGATACAGCGGGAAGGGCGTCGTCTACGTCTGGTCCGCCGGCAACGGAGCCGAATATGACGATGACTCGAACCTGGACGAGATCGCCAACTACTACGCCATAATCGCCGTCTGTGCCGTGGGCCACGACGACAAGCGCGCAGAATACTCGGAACCTGGCGTCAACCTGTGGGTCTGCGGCCCTTCCAGCAGCGGGAGAGTGGGCCAGCCCGCGATAACGACCACCGACAACGGCCATCGCTATTGGGGCCGGATGGGAGGCACCAGCGCCGCCGCGCCCATCGTCTCCGGCGTGGTTGCGCTGGTGCGGGAGGCCAACAACGCGCTTACGTGGCGGGACGTCAAGCTAATCCTGGCAGCCTCCGCCCGCAAGAACGACGCGGACAACACCGGGTGGGAGCAGGGGGCCCTGAAGTATGGGTCCACGACGGACCGATACAACTTCAACCACGAGTATGGCTTCGGCATGGTGGACGCCAAGGCTGCCACTGACTTGGCCGTGGGCTGGACCAACGTGTCCCCTCTCCGGAAGACTACGTCCGAATCAGGCACCATCAACCTGGACCTTCCCGACGCCGCAGCCGTTGTGAACATGCCTGACGCTCCGCGCCAGGTGTCCACAACCCTGACAGTTGGAAACTTCGTGGACTTCGTGGAGTCTGTCGAGGTCAACACACATTTCAGCCACACCAGCTTTCGGGACCTGAAAGTTGAACTGATCTCGCCGTCCGGCGCGGTATCCCTCCTCGTGCCCTACGCTGACCTCGGCAGAAGGGTGAGCCTGCGTTCGGCATTCCGCTTCGGAACGGCACGGCATTTGGGCGAGAACCCGGCGGGCACGTGGACGCTGCGGATTACGGACCATAAGAGGCAATCGGGGAGCCCAGAGTCGCTCAGGTCCTGGGGGCTCACCATCTACGGCCACGGCTACCAACCGGCGGCGCCGGACATTGATGACATTACTCCAGGCGGAGGCACCCTGGCCATCGAGTGGAAGGAGCCTACTGACACCGGGAAGTCCGCTGTCACGTCCTACGACCTGCGCTACATCCGAAAAGACGCAGCGGACAAGAGCGACACGAACTGGACAGAAGTGACCGATGTGGGAACGCTCAGCAACCGGAGCCACACCATCACGGGTCTCACCGGAAACCTCGAGTACGAGATACAGGTACGGGCCCGCAACTCGGAGGGAATCGGCGTTTGGTCAGGGTCCACCACGGCCGAACCCACCATAGTCCAGCCGTCGGAGCCGTCCATAACCAACGTCACTCGTGGAGACGCGGAACTGGCCGTTGCCTGGACCAAGCCGTCGGACAATGGCGGCGGGAGAATTACCGCCTACGACGTCCGCTACATCGAGACCAGCGCTGACGAGACGGTGGACTCCAACTGGACGGTGCGGGACAACGCATGGAGAAGCGGAGACCTTGAATACACCATCCGCAGCCTCACGAACGCCACCGAGTACGACGTGCAGGTGCGGGCCGTGAACTCCGCCGGCGATGGAGAGTGGTCCGGCACGCAGACCGGCACCCCACTGCCGGACGACATACCCATCAACATGCAGTGGGAGGAGACGACGCTGGAAGTCGACGAAGACGTCGGCAGCGTAGTGTTGACGGCCATATTCACAACGACCCTGAACGCGCCTCCGGCAACCGACTTCGAATTTGAGCTCGTGTTATCAACCACCGATCTCGGCATGACGGTGAATGACGACTACACGCCACCCCCATCATCTGCCAGCTTCGTCGCTGGCGACTTCAGCCAACAGGACGTCAACGGGCAGCAGCTTTACCAAGCGACCAGGGACTTCGCCATAGACGTCCTGAATGACACCGTGGACGAGTCCAATGAAAGCCTCCGGGTGACAATGAATTACCTGACTCCCGGGCTAGGGCATCTCCGGGGAGGGCCCCAATCGGCAACCATCACGATCAACGACGACGAGCACGTGCCGGTGACCCTCAGCTGGGAGCAAGAAGACGTAACCGTTGACGAGGATGACGGCAACGTCACCCTGCGCGCCTATGCGGTCACCACTGTGGACAAACGCCCCGAGGACGGGTTCTCATTCGACGCTACTGTCACCTCGTCGAACGGCACCGCATCGCAGCCCGACGACTATACCGAGGTGGACGAAACCGTAACCTTCGACCGAAACGACTTCAGCCGGGCGACCATCAACGGCCAGCCCCGCTACCGGGCAGTGAAGCACGTAGTGGTCGCTATCGTGGATGACGCTGACGACGAAATTGAGGAGGACTTTACGGTAACGCTTGAGTATGCCAACCCCGGCCCGCTCCACCTGCAGGGTGGATCGGCCATCGCCACCGTCAAAATCGCCGATGACGACTTTGTGCCAATAGCGTTGAGCTGGGAACAGGCGGACTATTCGGTCAGCGAGGACGGGGGTAGCGTCATCTTGTACGCACAGGCTACAACTACAGACGAAGGTGCTCCGCTGTCGGACGTCTCCTTCGATGTGAGGGCGACGACGAGCTCGGGCAGTGCCCAGCAGGGCTCGGACTTAAATGCCCTGAACGAGACCGAAACCATATCCCACACAGATTTCACGTCAACGGTCGTCAACGGCAACGTAAGGTACCGCGCGGAAGAGCAGTTCACCGTAGTCATAAAGGACGATATGTATGATGAGGGTGACGAAAACTTTACGGTGAGAGTTTCTTACGCCAGTTCAGGGCTTCCGTACCTGACCGGTGGCTCGGCAACCGCAACGGTCACCATCACCAACGATGACGAGGGTGGGCCCAAGCCTCCTCCGTTGACACCGGGAACGCCCTCGACGCCGACGGTTGCCCCAGCATCCGCCAGCAGCGTGCGGGTCACGTGGTCGGCTCCGTCCAGCGGTCCCTCGCCCACCAACTACGTACTGCGCTATCGCCGGGACGGCTCCAACTCCTGGTCGACGACCGTTAGCGCTGGCGGCAGCGCTAGCCGCAGCCATACTATTACAGGCCTCTCCACCGGCACAACGTACGAGGTCCAGGTGCGTGCCAGAAACTCTGCGGGCCCCGGTGGTTGGTCAGCGTCGGGCAGGGGCACCACAAGTTCGGCTCCTGCGCCTCCGACCACTGGCGGAGGCAATAGTGGCGGCGGAGGCGGTGGAGGCTCCTTCGGCGGGGGCGGAGGCTTCGCCCCGCAGCCGGCCGGCCCGCCGCGGCCTCCGGCGCTCCTGGGGCCGCAGGCTGTGACGAGGCTGTTCGCGCCGCTCCTGGAGAACGGCACCCTGGAACGGGTGTGGAGGTTCGACAACGAGGACAAGTCGTGGACCTTCTACGACCCCAGGCCCATCTTCGCCCAGTTCAACTCCCTGCGGCTGGTGCGTCCTCCGGAGATCCTGATAGTCCGTGTCACCAGTGGCCAGGTGTTTCGTGGCGAACGGATCAGCGCCGGATGGAACTACATCAACGTTCGGTAGCCTCTTTCAGCGGCGGAGCAGAGGGCGAAAGCATCCATACCGTCACGCGTCCGGACGGCTCACGCGTCATCCTCTCTTGCTTGACTCGGACCCTTGGTCGGCAACGTTCAGTGCCACGACCGAAGTCCGCCTAACCGCCAGTGACACTGGCCATACTGCATTGAAGTCAGCCGGCCCCGTGTCCGGATCACTGGCCCTCCGCTCTGGAGTCGGCTGGACAGTTGACAGAGTACCAAGTATGTAAGCCTCGCCACTGAGGTGGTGGACGAGCGCATCGGGGGCCTGATCCCTGTTCAAAACCGAAGGCGGAATTTTCCGCCCTCAGTTCATGCGGCCTGTAGTTTCCGGCCTCAAAATCATGGCCTTCAAGCGATTGGTCGATGTTCGTGGCAGGGAGGCTCTTTCCCGGTCTGGGACACCACGGCCATTACCAGGCGAAAAACACCCGGTTTTCGCCACTGGCGAAAATGCTGACAGTTCCCTCTTGTGACCCCCTGGCGAAAAAGGGTAGGATAGGGATATGCCCACCTACGGCTACATCCGCACCAGCCGGGACCAGGAGCCTGGCCATCCCGGCAGCGACCCCCATGTCCAGCGCCGCCAGCTCGTCGAGGCCGGCGTGGACCATGCGCAGATCTACGCCGACGTCGCGACGTCTGGGGCCAAGGACTACAACAGCCGCGACCAGTGGCACGTCCTGAACGAACTCCTCGCCCAGAGCGACGTGCTGGTCGTTGCTGCCATCGACCGCCTGGGACGGCGCTACCTCGAGACCATGTGGGCGATCTACGACCTGCAGCGCCGCGGCATCCGGCTGCGGTCCCTGGCCGACAGCGAGGTCCAGTGGACCAAGTACCTGGACGCCGACCCCGACTCCCCCGAGGCCTTCATGGGCAACGTCCTGGCCAGCATGGCGGCCTACGTGGCCAGTCAGGAGCGACAGAACATCAGCCGGCGCACCAGGGCGGGCCTCGACGCCGCGAGGGCGAAGGGCGTGGAGCTGGGCCGGCCGCGACGACTCACCGACGAGCAGCTCATCGCCATCAGGCAGGACGTGGATGAAGGGATGCCCGTGGCGGCGGTGGCCCGGAAGTACGGGGTGCCCAGGTCCACGCTCCGCAGCACCCTGGGCCGGACGGAATGAGGTTGGGCATAATTCACTCGCCGTCAAGAAGCCAGTGCTGGCAGGAAGGCACCAGGACGTCGTCGCTCGAAAACCACTGCGCAAGAAACTATTGCACGGGATTGTCGAGTTGCTCAGCGAAACTGAGGAGGCCAGGCTGATGAACCTGCACAAAAACGCCCGTTTGTAGGGCGAGTCATGCCTCCCCCAAAGGCAGTTTCGTCCAAAGCTAAATACGAAGCGCGTTGCCAATGTCGTGGGGGCAATGAGCCAAGTGGATTGTCAAATATCGGAGGAGTTTCTGAGCTAGCTCCGCCCAAGGATAATTGCGCTAACTCGAATACCCTTGGAAGGTTTGAATGGCCATCTACAAAATGTCGAAAAACAAGAAGGAATTGGCGGAGGTTGTCCCGACATCCTTTAGCGAACAGGGCCTGTTGGAACGGTCAGGCTTGCAGCGCCTGCTGCGGGACAAACCGGAGGTGCTGGAGGAAGGGCTGTTAATCATCTCCGAGGAATTCGGCAGATGGCAGGATTCCAATCGCAGGATCGATCTGTTGGGATTGGACGTGCAAGGCCGCCTTGTTATTGTCGAGTTGAAACGCGGAGACACCGGTCACCACATGGATTTGCAGGCGGTCAGGTACGCCGCGATGGTCGCCAACATGACCTTCCAACAGACCGTTGATACCTTTCAGGAATACTTGGAAAAGCGTGCGATCGAAACGGGCGGCGACTCTCCTGAGGATGATGCCGCCGAAACCCTCATCCGGGACCATTTAAGGGGGGCAGAACTGGACAACCAGGAAATCCACACCGAAATGCCGCGAATAATTCTGGTCTCAGAGAACTTTGGCAAAGAATTGACCACGTGCGTAATGTGGCTCAACGATTCGTGGCTTCAAGGAACTGGCCCCGAAATCAAGTGCGTACGCCTTCAACCGCATCAGAATGGCGATGAGACCCTGATCGAAACCAGCGTCGTAATTCCTTTGCCGGAAGCATCCGAGTACCGAACCAATTTACGGAATAGAGAACAGGAAACGAGGGCGGCCAATCCGGTTAGAGCACAAACTCTGCCTGGGGGAGAAGCGTTCCACGAGCGTATCAGGCTGTCTCAGGATCAATTTCAACCGGGCTTAAGACAACTCTATGAATTCGCGCTCAAGTTGGTGGAAAGTGATCTTTCCCAGTTGTCGACTTACATCAATGGCAAGGGAGACTTCATCAGGCTGGATTTGCGGATACCAGACAAGAATCTCCCCTTGGTTTCGTTCAGCAATCTTCTCTTCAGGGGTGGATTGGGAGAAATCACCATTTGGCCAGAGTGTGAGGAGTTCGCTTCCATCTCGTCACAAAGAATAGGAGAGTTGATCGGCCCCGCCACGTCCAGCAGCAAAATTCGCCACCGAAGATTAACCAGAGTGAAGGCCTCTGACTTGCCGGATATCTTGGCCGCAATCCATGATGCCTACAGCGAAATCAACGAACACCCGTTATCCGAGGATCACTCTAGCGGCCCTCCTTAGTCTAGTCTGAAAGTATGCAGAGGGGGTCCTTGGCCCTCTCCCAGCTTGACCGATCATCAGAGGCGTCGGTGTTGAGGTCGATGTCGACTTTGGAGGCCTCTGTCAGGAGTGAGTGATCCACACGTCGGTGGAAGAGAAGGGATGAGGATGCAGTCCCTTCTGAGATGACCTTATCACGAGTTTTACTGGTACATCTTCCGAGGTCTGCGGTCTTGTGAGTAGTGCCTTTGGGCAAATGATGAGGGCCGTCCTCCTTTGAGGACGGCCCTATATATCTTGGCCATTCAAACTCTGTCCCGAGGTGGTTGTCTCGGCTCATCCGGGGCATTGTTCATCAACCTCTCCAGCCATTCAATGAACACGCTCTCCTTTTCCTTAGCAATCGATGAGCTCAGCGAACATGATGGCCCTGCGAAATACGGACACTCCGGCCAGTGGTCGGAAGGGTCGTCGTAAGAGATGAGTTTGCTTATATCGCACATGCAGTCAGAGGGCATCTCCGCCCCGATGGTACGAGCCTCGAATCCGCAGCGTCTGCACCTGAGCGGGATGGGCTCATCAGATCTCTCCCATTCATCGAACCAGGTTTCCAAGTCCCAGAAGTGTCGGTTGTGTGCTTTTTTGTGGTCCCGTTGGCCTTCACTCATGGCGGGTCCACCTCCTTAAACTCATTCTCGTCGGATTGTTCTCCATTTTTTCCTACTGCATCCGCTTCGACCGCCGTCCTCTCATCGTGTGGAGAGCCCAAGCCATATAAGGCATTCATCTGGGCTCTCTCCCGTCCATTGTGGAGACCCTGTACGATGCCGAACTTGGACAGCCAGCGCCGGCACAAGTTTCCGGTGGTCTGTGCGGACCGCTCTATCATCGACATCTTGTCGGGCAACGGAATATTCCCCTTCCGGAAAGCTTGGCCGCGCAGGCTGGCGTTCCTGCGGCAGGTCCCCATTTCCTGCTGCCACTGCATAAGTTCCTCGGCCCGCTGACGTGCCGAGGCCAAGGCTTGCCTGATGTCCTGTATCACAAGGAGACCCAACGGCCCCGCACACATCTCTGCGATGACCTTGTGGTCGCTGGTGAACTGGATGGACTTTTCAGCTAGGTTCATCATGAGGATCGTCTCCATCGGGCCTCTTGTCGTTTCCAGATGTGTCGGACGCTGTGGTAGCCGGTCGGTTGTACTACTTGCGCAATTGATGGATCAGCACCTGCAGCCTTCGTAGTGATTGCTGTACTTGCGCCGCTTGCCGCTGAGCACCTCGTCCACCTTCCCGGTATAAAGGTTTATCCTGGCCTCCCGGCGGTTCCGTCGGTGGTCGCTGAACCCGACGGCCCGGTGGTTATGGGCAATTATCGTGAGCCAGCCTATCTTGCCGTCGTTGGCGGTTCCCTCCAGGGTGCGCCTGCGTGTTCTGGCCATAATCCGGTCCTCCTTCTTTGTCTCCTCTAGGTTCCCTGATTGCACCGGCCGCTGTCTTCCGGCACCGGGCTAACCGTCGAGCTGAAGGTTGCGGGACGGAGTGAACATGGCCAGCGCCAGCAGGGCCAGGAGCAGCGCTATCACAGCGGCGATGACGATGGTCAGCCAGTGCTGGTGCAGGAACCCCTTGCCGTTTTCCAAGGGGCCTGGGCCAGTGGGTTGGAGGGTTATCTGGCTGGACTCGGTCTCCCCGTCCACGAACTCCAGGACGGTGGAGCCGCGATCGAATCCCTCCGCGGTCACCTCGACCGCATGGGAACCCGGAGGCGCTGAGACGGTCGCCCTGCCGAAGTCGTCAGTCAGGAATTCCTCTCCGGCCACGGTCACCGCCGCACCCTTTACCACTTGGCCGTCCTCGCCGGTCACCGTGAGCACGGCCTGGGACGTCCGGGCTGTTTCCGGTTCTCCGATCTCGGCCCTGATCAGTGCCTGTTCCTGTTCTCGGCCCAGCATGAAGGAGAAGTCGGCCCCATCGGAGGCGCTGGTCAGAGAGACCAGCGGCAGGTCCCACGGGTTGGGCAGGGCCACCGTGGAAACCGTCTGGGCCGGCCGGGGCCGCCCGTAGAACGCCGAGACACCGCGGAGTTCGCGGGCATCCAGGTCGAAGGCCTCGCTCACGCTGCCGTCGAAACTCCAGGTGCCCTCCAGGTTGGCCAGCTGCTCCCCGTCCTTCGACTCCAGCCTGATGAAGAAGGAAGCCACGTTGACACTGCTGGACAGCCTGGGTACGGAGACCCGGACCAGGCGGCCCTTCGGCTTGGCCTCGGTGTTGACCAGCTCCTTGGAGTCGAAGGCCCCGGACCCGTCGGAGTCCAGGCCGGCGCTGGCGAGCACTCGCTCCACTCCCTCCTGCTCTCGGAGCACCGCGATGGCCTCGAACTCCAGGGTGTAGGCCATGAAGTTCAGGAACACCAGGCTCTCCTCAGGAGACGCCACCCGGAGCTCCTTGGAGAGGGGCTCGGCCACGGAGTATGGATAGCCCGGATAGTTGCCCTCCAGCAGGGTGAGCTGCTGGCCCTCCTCACCGGCGATGTGGATCCTCCAGCGGAAGGGACCCTGATATGCGAAGGTTGCCTCCAGGCCCTCCAGGGATTCCCCGGCAGCGGCACTGAACTCCTTTGTGGTCTCCATGGGTCTGCCGCTCTGATCCGTCAGTTGGAAGGTGGCGGCGCCGGACACCGGACTTGCGGCCTCCAGGTTGCCCAGGCGCACTTGGACCAGTTTGGAGGGGGGCGGCTCCTGGGCGTTCACGCTGACGCTGAATCCCACCGAGAAGACCACCAGGAGCGCCGTGGCCACTGCTACGAAGAAAAGCAGATTCAACATTTTTCATACTCCCTGGCAACCTCGTGGTCGCCCTCGCGGAATCAGGTGGTTGGCTTTCTTGGCGCTGTATGTCCGGACGGCCTTTCAGGCTGCGGGAAAGGCCGTCCGGGGAGGCGGGTTACCCCGCCTGCTTGGTGAAGACCTGGGAGGGAAAACGCAGGCCAGCAGCCTTGATTTCCTCATGGAAGACCGGCACGCAGAAGACCACGTACGCTGCCGGAGAACGCTCGTTCCAGTGGGTGATGAACGTGTGGTTCATCGGCAGCGCACCTTCCAGATAGTGGGTGAACGCGAGTCCGGCTCGCGGGTTCCCGGTAACGAAGATGGTGGCAGTCTGCCGCAGTTCCAAAGGCACCTCCGGGATGTAGCCGTAGAACTGGGAATCCCATTGGCCGGAGGCGATTTCCTTGGCCGCGACCACCGCTGCGTGGCTGTCCCCGAAGGACATGGGGGTGGAGGGCTGCCAGGGGCCTGCCACCATGTGGGAGACATCAGCATGGTCGGGGTAGGTGGAGCGGGAGGGGCCGCTGCCCAGCGGGTAGTAGTTCCGCAGCGAGGCGGACTCAATGGTGTCGATGGTCCGGCGGATCACCGAGTTCTGCTTCTGCCCGTTGCGGTTGGAGATGAGGATAACTCGGTCCCCATTGCTCGCGGCCCGCTCGTAAAGCTCCGTTTCCAGGGCCAGGAGCTGATCCTCGAAGCTGCGGTGGTCAACCCGCCGTTCCACCGTGCCCCGTGGCCGTCCGTCGGTAATGTTTATTTCCGGGGTCATGCCGCAGCTGCTGGGAATGCCCCCGGCAGCGACCAGAGAAGGCACTTCGGCCGGTTCCCGGTGGCCGTTGGTGGAGCCGGCAGGGGCCTTCTGGCCGAGGCCGGCTTCCTCCCGGGGATCGTGCACATAGACAAGGAAATTAGCCTCGCTCCCCCGGTCCAGAAGCCCGAAGCCATGGAGAGAATTGGTTAGGGACGTGCAGCCAGGAGCCGCTATTTGGATGCCCACCTGAACCTCGCATCCGCTCAGGAAGGAGTGATACATCGGCTCCTGGCGGTCCAGCCACATCTCGGTGCGCCCAATGGCGTCCTTGATGTCATTCCGGACCGGGGATATCTTGACCTCGGCCACATGCAGGCCGTGGTCGTCGGTCAGCAGGTCGGGTTCTTCGTCCAACTCCAAGCCGGGGGAAGTGTCCCCGATGACGGCGACAACGCGCTTGGCCGCCGCCAGTTCCTCCTGAAGGGCCGGAGGCAGGGTGCTGGGCTCTTTGCTAATGTTGCTGATGTTGCCCGCGGACAGCTCGACCATCGACACCTTGTCGGCCCCCGGAAGGGTCCCTTTCCAGAATGCCTGGAGGAGCCGGCCGGCCTTCCAGTTCCTTGCCTTCGTTTCCCGGTAACGCTGCATCAGCTCCCCGGCGCGCTGGCGGGCACTCTCCACGAGCCGGCCGACGTGCCGACCGGCCTTCACTCCGCCCGCGAGGGCCAACACTAAGGCCATGAAGCCAATGCCCCACTGGACTGCCTGAGGCAGGGAGGTTGCGAACTCGTGTGCCTTCGGGATGTTCGCTATCACCACGGGAGCCAACCCCGCAGCCGCTACCCCTGCGATGCCCTTCTTGTGGTCGCTGGCGAACTGGAGAGCCTTGCCAATCAGGTTCATCATGATGGTCGCCTCCTTCATTTTTCGCGCTGCCAGTGCAGCTCGTCGTGCAACTATCGTGCACCAGCAAAGGAGGGCAAACTGTCGGAAGTTGAGAGGTTTCTGCCACGGAATTTGTCGGTCTTTTTTATCGGTTCTCGGTTCCGTAGCTAAGTCCGCGCATTAGCGCGTACGGAAAGAACGGCGACACGGTGGGCAGTCTGACCGAGAAAGGGGGCTTGCAGAGAAAGGCTGTGGGGCAATGACGGTGCCGGTTCAGGAGCTATGGTAAGAAGTATTGGACATCAGCTGGTCAGGAATCAGAGGAGGGAGGAGTCCGGGGTGGGTCAGGAAACGTCTGTGCCTGAATAAACCAGAACCAGCGTCTCTCGTAGGCAGCAGTGCAGCGGCTACTTTGGACCGGGGCAGGATTCGCTTAGGGACCTGCTGCCTCACCGGGGAAAGGTCTTGCAGCCCTGGCATCGGAAACGGCTCTGCTGTTGGTTCTGGCTCTTTCAACATAGATCGTTTTCGCGTCGTCGCTTATGCACGTCTCGCGATTCTTCGAGGTCAGGGGGACATTCCAACCCCTCAAAGCAGAAAGAAGGTCGCTCATGTTGACGACGGGCTCTCTTTCTTCAGACCCCATTTCATGCGCCAAAAGTGTTTGCAGCTCTCGAGTCCTGAATCTGCGATGCGGCATTCGGCAAAAGAGGCAAACAGCAAGATACCTGGCGTTTTGGGGGTGAGTATTGACACCTGGGGACTTGAAAGTGGAATCCTTCTGGTCGATGGTCTTGATCGTCCGCGTCCATCTGTCAACGAACAGGTCAACCCCGGTCAGAAACCCGCTCCTCTCGTCAACCAATACCATGTATTGACCTTCTGAGATGCGCATTTCCAGTCCTGTCGACAGGACCAGCAGGTAGGACGAGTCCTGTCCGCCCTCCACGGGCAGATTCTCAAGCTGGGTCAAGAACTCCCTGGCCCACTGCTCCACGCTGCCATCCAGGGGCAGGCTGACTAAGGGCGTGCCATCCCCATCCAAGGGTTCCGGTTCCGGAGTCCGGGAATTCTCCTCAAGCGGATCTGCATCGTGCAGGGACTCCTGGCCCGTCCCATGGGGACCTTCATCGGGCAGACCATCTCTCGGATGGGGAGCCGTATCGGACCTGGCTGAGCGCCCTTCTGTCTGCGGTTCTGTATGTGTGGGGTATACGCCGCCCCCCTCCGCCATGTTGATGACCTGTATGTTGAGAACTGGCTGGCTGACTCCCTGCTGAGGCTCCGGCTGTTGTCCGCCCTGAGACGAGGGTATGCTGACTCTCACTGGTGCGTTGCTGACCGGCGCATCGACGACGGGTGTGCCGGCTCCGTGCAGAGGCTCCGGCCCCGGCGTCTGGGATGTTACCTCACTTGGTGAGGGGAGATCCTTGCCCCTAGGGCCAATCCGCGGGGGGTGCAGCGTTGCCAGCAGCACCCCTCCGAGCACCGCCACCATGTAAGCCAAGCTTGACATGCCGAACATCAACATTCCCCCGCGTACTCGCCGCTCAAATTGCTCCGAGTCGGGGCTCCATTCCAGCGGCCACAATATGTTGCTTGCTGGTGGCTCCACCGGCGCGAACTGGAAGTAGAGGATGACTATCACCGACAGCGACATCATCACGAATATGGCGATGACGGCCCCGATGAACCAGTACCCTCTCGTACTGGCGTCCAACTCCACGTCGGTGTCATTCAGTGCGCCGACAATGCACAGAATGATCACTATCAGTGCCCCGGCGATGAGGAAATACGGCTTCAGCTCAGTGTAGGACAGCACGGTGGATGGCAACATGGCAATGGCCACCGGTACGGCAAGCGCGATCGCATTCCTTTTGAACGGGTTGTGTTCAAGCCCATCGGGAGCTGACTTGCCCACTACAGTGAAATGCCGCCATATTCGGTGGTAGAGCCAATAGGCAAACACAGCCAGTACGAGATTGAATAGGAAGCTCAGTAAGACTGGGTAGGGCTTCTGGGCCAACGCTGAGGGATACAGCCGGTCTGCCGTCGAGTCAGCAACATAAAGGCTGTACTGGTCTATGCCTGCAGCTGCAGTGATCAGCAGATGGGTGTTCAGCATCACCAGCAGGGAGACCAGCATGAGCCAACCCATTCTGCGAGTGGGCTGGCGGATTGAAGTGGTCGGCAGGATGCCTGCTCCAGCATCCCTGCTGTCGTCGCGGCTGCGCTTGAGCATGGAAATCCTGGGCATACCGAACGTTAGGGCTGCATAGCGCAATTTAGCACGCCCATCTACAACCGGATAGAGGGGCCGCGTCTTAAGACCCTGGGCGATCTTGAAACGCACGCCAATTGGATGCCTGGCAGGGCTATTTCCCCCGAGTTTTACTCGGATATCGTTCGGCCTAAGGTGCCCCATCGTTTGGGGAGCCACCGCGTGCCTACATTTGGGGCCCAACTCCATCGAGGACGCAGTGCACCTTGATGCAAGTCGCTGATAAGTCTCCCTGTGGTCATCTTCTCACGACTTTAACCCGCCCAGGATCAGGGGGTTCTGGCAGAACCGGAGGCGATCAAACAGGCGTTGAGCGAATCAATTGGCGGAGACATAGTTGCCGTGGCGATGAGGCCAACCTCGCACAATGCCAGTTCTGACTGCTGGACGTAATCGAGGAGGCCGGTATGAAATCGCATACCGGTGGGCTCGTACTTGTCTGCGATTTTGGAGAATCAAAGCTGTAGTCTCCCCCAGGAGCTGCCGGATATTGGCCGACAGAAGCAAGGTGATGTCCGGCCAGTTTGACAGTCCACTGGCCGACGACTAGATTCGGAACAACCTCGGGAGGGCTGTATGCGACTGGCTCGCCTGCTGATCGTCGTTCTGATCATAATCCTTACCCTTGCCTGCGGGGCCGATAACACCGCACCGGCGCCGGCCACGGAGACCCCGGTCGCACCGCCGACCATCGCGCCAACACCCGCAGCGCCGATCTCCACTGTGGACCCGTCCTCCGCTCAGACAGCCACCCAAGAACCGACGGTCGCACCCTCCCCGACGCCGCCCCCACGCCGACGTCAACGGTCGCGCCTACCCCGGCGCCGGAGCCAACGGCCGCGCCTACCCCGACGCCCACTCCCATGGTAACTCCTGCCGCGACGCCCACACCGACGCCGCAACCGACTCCCACGCCAACAGCGACGCCGCGCCCCGCCCGAACGCCTACACCGACGCCTTACCAAGAGACGGGGTTCCTCTCGACCGGCGCGGGAGGCACTATCACTTCCAACGCACGGTTCCTGTCCCTCAGAAACGGCGTGATGTCCTTCGAGCGGGCCGGGGAAACATTGCGTGGAGAGTCAGAGGACATCTCCTTGCTAAGGAAAGTGGGGCCGAGATTCGTACGGCTCACCCCGGAACAGCTCCCGCCGGGTAGTATGGTCCGCCTGTCTTCGTCTAACGATGCTGGGATGGAAGTCATATCCACCGTAAATTTCGATGGTCCACTCTTGCCCGCCTACACGCAAACACCCACGCCGATACCCCCGACGCCTACACCGACTGCTACGCCCCACACGACGTTGAGGGCCACACTGCCAACATTGTCAGGATATTCACCCCTGCTGGCCCAGGCAGCATCCAACCTTCCAGCGAACCGCGACTTCGTCCGGGACGGCCTGAGCGCCGAAGAGAGAAACATCCTCGAGTGGGCTGACACCCGGCTGTTCCGCAACCCGGCCTTCCTGGCGAGCAAGTGGGGGCCGGACAACTGGCCCGCCGAGGTCAAGACCGCTTCGGTGCAGGCAATTCTCCTGCTGATGCTGGAGATCGACATCCAAGTCAAAGACGATGGCAGGCACGTTGTCTCTTGGGAGATCGACAGTCTGGACCGGGTACTGGATGACCTGGCCGTCTACCCAGACCTGTGCGTCCATTGCTACGGTAAGACGGGGTTTGACGTACGCAAGGAAATGCGCAGTTACACCCAGATAGTATTCGACGACGGCCATGTGCACCGGGAGATGCTCAAGACCTTCGCCTATCTCGCAAGAGCCGACGGTGAAGGTATCCTGATCAGGAGTTTCCTGGAAAACGATGCCAACGGCCTTGAACTGCTTTACAAGCGCAAGATTGACGGGTCTGCCACCTTCATCGCCGTAGGCTCCTTCGCCTATGGAAGCGTGTCGTTCATGTCGCAGATACGGCTGCCGGCAGCGATGCCTGACCCGGGACTGCCAGCCGGAACACTGGTCTCCTACCCGACGATGGCTTTCGCGATGGTGGGCAACGTCGACACCGAGCGTCAGGCGGTGGAGAACATCTTCGACTACACGAGAAAGAGATTGAAGCACTTCTCAGGAGACCTCAACGACTTCGCCGACCATTACCGTCCCTACACGGTCACGCCCTACGCCCCGGAGCTGGCATGGGTGCTTTACGTGGGGGAGGCCGGGAGCCCGTCGTCCAGTGCCGTGGTTACCGGACTGGCCCGGTCCGTGGGGCTCAAGGCGAAGCAGTTCAATACTGCCAGGATGAAATTCAACGCTGGTTTCGTCGAGGCCGATGGATTCAAGCATCATTACGATGGGAACAATATATTCACACATAGAGCGGAAGTTACCCGCGATGTTATTCCCTTATGCTTGCTAATGGATAGGACCTATGACAATGTTGAGAATCGCGAATACAACGAGGACTGCGACAAATGACCGGCCCGGCCGGAAACGGGTGAGAGCTAGTTAGTCGCTTCCCCCTGGTTGCGCTTATGTGCGATTTTGCAAAGTGGACCGCCCCGGAGGTCCATCCTCCAGCCTTGCGTCGCTTCCTCGGAAGAGGGTGAAGTTCATTCAGTAGTTTACAAAACCCCCAGAAAAGATGGTAGGAATGGCGCCATCGCTGTGGATGGTGGCGGAGTTCATTCGAAGGCTGGGATACAACGCGATTCCGGCGGCCAACGATACCGCGCTCAGCATCCCACTGGCTGTCGACGCGGGCCTGGGGCAGGCGGGCAGACACGGCCTCTTGATAAATCCCAAGGTGGGGGCGCGCTGCCGTATTTCCAAGATTTTCACTGACCTTCCGCTGGAGCCTGCCGGGGCCGTGGACTCGGGTATCACCGAGTTCTGCAATGCGTGCCTGAAATGCGTGCCTGAAATGCGTCCCGAAGTGTGGCACCAAGGCCATCACGACCGGAGGGCGAAGTTTCGAGCCATTGGACGAAAGCAATTCGACCGGGGTCCTTTCGTGGAAGGTGGATGCGAAGAAGTGCATGACCTTCCAGAACCGTGTCGGTAGCACCTTTGCACCTGCGTCCGCCGTTGCGCCTGGACCAAGCCGCCGAGCAAGTTCTATGCTATTCCACGCTTCTTCATCAGGAACTTCCGCTGGCGCTGGCTGAACAAGACCTGGGTGTGGCTCGATGACCTAGCGGGTAACGGAAAATTCGACAAGAAGTCCAATGACTTCTGGGTGGGCAGCCGTTAACGAGAGTCTTCGGCGGTGAGGGGCGAATCTCGATTCGTTGCCCGCAACGAGAGGAATCTCAACACTCCTGCGCTATTTTTTGGTCCACGGCCCAAAGGAGCTTGGGCCACTGATCTGGACAGGTTTCCCGAGTGCACCGCGATAGCGAAGAGGACGGCGGAGATGCTTCTGGCCAAGAGGAGTTGTTGCTGGTCAGGGCAAGATAGCGCGCTGCGATTGGTCGCCGCCCCGATGTTGTTTGTCCAATGAAGGCTTGACCGGTACCGTCTTGGCCTTCTTTGGGGTCAGTGTGATTTCGGGGCACAAAGCTGAGTCCAGGGCGCAAGCGGGCCCGCAAGGACAAAAGAGTCCCTAGGCGCTGGGCTTCAAAACATAGGTGATAAATGCCCGTTGCGCTTGGGGACGGAACGTCTTCATTCGAAGGGTGACAATAGTGGCGGTGCCAAACTGCCGGTTAAACTCGCTTGGCCTCTGCTGCCGACGCGGGCAGTCCACTACCGTTTCCGGACTCTAATGTAGGTCAGGTTCTGCGGCGCTAGCAGAGTAGCTCTCAACATATCGCGCGAACTGGAGGCGAGCACATTTGTGCTCGCTTTTTCTTTGGGAAATTGACTCTTCTGATTCCGCGCCTCTTGGGTAACTAGACCCTCGCCTCCGAGTTATCGCGGGCATGCGAGCGTCGTTTCCAGTTCCATCGTGAGCTGAGTGCTGTCACTAGCTCGCTATTTGAACTCCACAAATAACTCACGAATATGTAAAAGACCTTACGTTATGCACACAAATATTTCGATTAATTACACACCAATAACACAACAAAGGGCTAATTTCGAAGTAGGCAATCTGAAAGAGGCAGAGCATTGGCACCGTTAAATTCCGCTTTTGAACCGGCCAATCTCAACAGACTACAGCAGCAGAGATTGCGGAAAAACCTCCTTTCGCTGGCGAATCTTTCGTTAAGTCAGCTTTTTTCGTCCGCAGTCGACTCTGCGTCAGTCGCAACGAATGGAGTTCACCAGGCGTTCTACTCGCTCCAGTCGATCGATGCCCGGCTCTGCGTTCGAGATCGAGCACCGTCGCCTGGCGCCAAGGTGAGATGAGGAGGCACTGATAGCAACTGCATGGTAATCCAACTATTCGCTTTGGATTCAACAGATCAAAGTTTCAAGTCAAGGATGCTGAAGAGATGAGCATAGTTCAGTTTGCGCGACTGTCTGTTTTCATAGCAGCAATGATCGCCATTATCTCCTTCGTACTTACCCAGGAAACCTCGTATGCGGCGGTGCAGAACCCCGACGGGGACATCGAACTCTTCAACTTATATGACGATTGGAGGGGGGTCTGGTCCGACGGGTCGACACTGTGGGTTGTTACTAACGAACATGACGTGATTATGGCCTACAACCTGACGGATGGATTCCGGAAATCCAATAAGGACATCGACCTAAGCGGCGGCAACAGCAAACCTCAGGGAATCTGGTCAGACGGCACCATCATGTGGGTTGCGGACTGGGACGATACCTACCTTTACGCATACAAGCTGAGTAACGGCAACCGTGAGGGGGATCGTGACATAAACCTGACGGGAAGCAACGATGGACCCAGGGGCATTTGGGGGAAGGATGGGGTCATCTACGTGGTCGACAAGGATGACACCTATGTCTATGCCTACAGCACTGCCGACGGTGCGCGTCAGAATTCGGAGGAGTTTAATCTGACCGGAAGCAATGACGATCCCTGGGGCATATGGGGCGAGGGTTCGACCGTCTGGGTGAACGACCTAGATGATCGCAGGCTTTACGCATATACAACTCTGACTGATTCCTACTCAGATGTTCTACGTCATGAGAGTCTGGAAATAAGACTTCCGCTAGATAACGGGAGACCTCGGGGAATCTGGTCTGACGGCGAGACCATGTGGGTGGTCGATACATACGACGATCGAATTTACGCTATGTACTACAAGGACTTCCGTCACCTTTCGGAGGATATTGGCACCGATCTAGTCGATACGCCCGGTGGAATCTGGACCGACGGAAACACCATGTGGGTCGCGGATACCGGAAGGTCTGACCACGGTCTGCTGATGGCCTACGGCGTAAGCAGCGGCCTTCGGAAAAGTGGCAAGGATGTGCAACTGGCGGACTTTAACACACAGCCGCTGTCGATCTGGTCGGACGGCGAGACGGTCTGGGCAATTGAGGATGCAACGCAATCGAACAGTAACGATTTCCTGTATGCATATGCGATGGAACCGGAGGCAAGCGAAGTAGGGACGCTCGCGCCGTACAAGTCGGTCACTCTTGATTCGGATAACTCGGACCCAAGGGGAATCTGGTCGAACGGGGACGTAATGTGGGTCTCAGACACCGGGGACGACAAGCTATATGCTTACGACCTCCCGAACAGGTCTCGCGATTCTGACCGGGATATTGACCTGCATTCAGACAACGGCGATCCAAAGGGAATATGGTCGAATGGTCAGACCATCTGGGTCCTGGACCGGTATGACAAGCATGTCTACGCGTACAGGCTTTCCGACGGAAATCGAAGGAAGCCAAAAGAATTTCGCCTGGCGCCGGACAACAACGACCCCCCGGGTGGTCTGACGAGTCATGGCCTGAGGTTCTGGGTGTCCGACGGTTATGACGAGATGCTGTATGCCTATGGCAAATTCAACGCCATACCCACCTTCGGCGAAGCTTCCGCTACCTTCAGAATCCACTACACTCTCGATGGCGACAGCCATGTCGGCGCTTTACCGGAGGTTGGAAGCACCGACGGAGACACACTGACCTACTCCATTTCCGGTGATGACGCCGATTCCTTCACCGTGGATTCAGGAACTGGCGAGATTCGCACAAAGGCAGGAACTACGGACTTTTCCGGAGGCGATGAGTTTGTCTTCACCGCGTCTGTTAGTGACGGCAAGAACAAACTGGACGGCTCTGACGATGCAATTGACGATGCCATCAACGTGACAATTCACGTGAATCACAACGCCGACCCTGAATTCACCGATGCCGACGGTATGGTCGTTTCCGTAGCTGAAGACGCTGAAGAGGGGGAAACCCTATTATCTTTGGGTGTCTCAGATCTGGACTCAGATGACTTAACCTACCGATTGCTGCCCTCTTCAGGACATCCCTTCGAGATTGCTGAGGGGAACATTACGTTGGCTACCGGGAAGTCCCTGGACTACGAGGGTCAAGATACGTTTGAGCTGACCGCGCAGGTCAGGGACGGCAAAGGCAGGAATGGAAGTACGAATAATTTGTGGGACGACGACCTCGAATTCGAGATCCAGGTAACCAACGCGGAGGAAATTGGGCAACTTATTCTGAGCAGCGCCAATCCCCAGGTCGATACGGAATTAGTTGCTACTCTCACTGACCCCGACGGTGTAGACCTCACAAATGACAATCAGATCAACTGGGTAGTGGAGAGGAGCACTGACTCCGAGACCTGGACCGAAATATCAGACTCCGACACGAGCAGCGCCACATTCGAATACACACCTGTGGCTGATGATGCCGATAACACGCTGCGTTTCAAGGCCACTTACATTGATGGATTCGACAGCGAAAATACGAAGACAATTGAGGTGGAAACCGACAACACGGTGCTTGCGGCCCCTCCTACGAACCTTCCCCCGACATTCGATGACGACGCTCCCGGGTTGCTAATCGTAAGCGAGGACACGGAGGCGGGAGCCAACGTTGGGTCGCCGCTGCCGGCGACCGACCCCGAAGGCGACAGCCTGACATTCGGATTTAATTCCGGATCTATTAGAGCATTCGACATAACAACTGATGGTCAGCCATTCGTGAAGCTGGACGCAGAGCTGGATTATGAAAGCCAACGGTTATTCTTCCTCTATGTGTGGGTGCGGGACAGCAAAGGACCCTACGGAGCGGCCGACACGGAGTGGGACTCCAGGCACCTTCTGAGAATCAATATTTCCAATGCCGATGATCCCGGAACTGTAATCTTATCCTCAGACACTCCTGAGTTCGGGGTGGAACTGTCCGCGCGACTCGATGACCCAGATCGAGTGATAAGAGGCCTGACATGGCAGTGGCAGACAGCAGACAGCGCCGAGAGCGAGTCATGGACTGACATAACCGGAGCCACGGCAGAAAGCTACACGCCTTCGGCAAATGACGTTGGCAAATACCTTCGCACGAAGGCCTCTTATAGCGATGGAGAAGGCACGGGCAAGGAGGCCATCGGTACTGCCGACAACGCCGTGTTCCGCCCGGCCAACGCAGCGCCGGAGTTTGACGAAGGAGAAACTGCCGCCCGTTCGGTCATCGAGAACGCCCCGGCGGAAACAAGAGTTGGTGCTGCAGTGTCGGCATCGGACGCGGATATGGATACTTTGACTTATTCGCTGGCGACGGGGACAGACTCGGACAAGTTCTTTGTTGACCCCAACACCGGCAGACTGGAAGTGGCTTCCGGGGCCGTTTTGGATTACGAGGCAGCCCAATCCATCGAGGTAGTGTTGCAAGTCACTGACAACCTCAGTGCTGACCACCAGTCTGATTCGGCTATAGATGACGACATCACAGTAACCATCAACCTAGTAAACGTTGATGAGCCGGGCACGGTCTCCCTGTCTCTAACGGAGCCGGAAGTGGGAACGACCATTACAGCGACGTTGACTGATCCGGACGACGGAGTCTCTGACGAGAGCTGGCACTGGGAAAGGTCCCTTGACGGGTCCACAAACTGGGAGACAATAAGCGGCGCCTCTTCGGACACCTATATGCCGGAGACGGCGGATGTGGGGATGTATCTCCGTGCCATGGTGGATTACACGGATGATGAAGGCACCGGCAAGAGCTCGGAAGGGATGACCGCTGACACGGTCGCATCGCCCCCAGCCGACACAACACTGTCACATCTGAGGCTTGGAAACATTGATTACACCTTCAACAGCAGCGTTCTCGAATATGACCTCAGTGTGCCGGCCCGAAAGAAACGAATCAAGGTCGTGGCGACTCCCACTGCCAGTTCGGGAGTGTCAGTGGATATTTCTCCGCCCGATAGCAAGCCCGGCAAGAACGGTCATCATGTAGACCTCTCATTGGGAGAAAACGTTGTCACCATCACAGTCAGCGACGACATGGGGGATGGGTCCACTACATACGTGGCGAGGATAACCAAAGGGGACTCCCAGCAGGACCCGCCCCAGCAGGACCCAGCCCAGCAAGACCCGCCTCAGCAGGATCCCCCTCAGCCTAATCCACCCGCAGACGACGGAGCGGCCGGCCAGTGCCGAACCGACGAAAGAGACGGCACGATCGCCGCATGCGCTGTAACTAGGTTTGCTGTAACCCGGGTGGAACACAACGGCGATTACACGATTGACTGGAGCGAATGGGACGAGGACCACTCGGGCATCACCGGCTACAGCATCCACCTGAAACAGCTGCTGTACAAGATGTACTACGACGATAACGGGCAGGTCAGTGACGCGTCCCTGGCCGACGTCTATGAGAGTTGCGAGTTCTCGAACGGCATGTGGAATTGTGAAGGCCTGATGCGATCGAACTATTTCGAAGACTGGGATGGAAACCCAACCGAGGTTCAACACCTGGCAGACAACAGAGATATTACTGAATGGCAAACTTCCCTCGATTCCCCCGGCCGGTTCGTGTTCACCAAGACCTTCGTCCGCTGGAGCGGCGACGCTACAGATCAGAGCAACGAACCTGTCGAAGTGGATCTACAGGTAAAGGCCATGGAAATGGACCTGTACTATTTCACCATGTTTGAAGGAAGTGACGTGAGCGGCTTTGAGGTAGTCATGGTGAATGGTGCAGAAGGGTTCGAGGAACGGTACCAATAGGTATCTGCAGATACTTCGGTTGGCGCCAGGCATCCACCCTTTGATCAAACCTGTGCTGGAGCGATCCCTTTTGATGGTCTTGTGTACCAAAAAGTAACGCCGAGCGCCCGGCGTCCCGCAGTTTGTAAGCGGCGGAGATAAAGCAACTGTCTTGTAAGTCAAGGTGTAATCGTTTGAGGATCCCAATGTCGACCTGACTTCCCATGCTGTTGAGTATGGTCAGCAGCTTGCGCATGCTGGCGACAAGCGCAACTTTTTTGGCCTTGCCGGCCACAAGGAGTCTCTGGTAGAAGACCCGGATCACAGGGTTGTAGCGAGTGGCTACCCGCGTTCCCATGTAAAGGGTCGCCCTCACCCGCGACCGGCCACCCCATACGGTGCGTCTGCCTCGCAGAATCCCGCTGTCCCTGTGGATGGGGACCACCCCAACGAGGGCGGCTGTCTGCTTGCGGTCCAGTGCGCCCAGTTCCGGCAAATATGCCAGGAGGGAAACTGAAACCTGCTCACCCACCCCGGGGACCGAGCGGAGCAGATCGTCCTTCTGTCGCCACACCGGACTGCGAAGCAGCGTCTCACGGAGATCCTTGTCCAGGTCTTTCAGCTCTTTCTCCAGCCAGTTGATGTGGGCCTCTACCCTGGGGTGAACTGATCCGGTGCCCCGTTCGAGACGGTTTTTCTCCGCGACCAGCATGGTAATCAACTGGTTTCGTCGTGCGGCTAACTCGTTGAGATTCTGGGTGTCAGCATCCCGCAGAAGGCGCAAAGGCGGACGGACCGCCTCAGCAAACTGGGCCAGGACGCGGGCATCCAAAGCGTCCGTCTTGGGCCAGCTGCCGGATGGGAATGGAACTGACCGGGGAACAGAGGCAGGTGGTCCACAAGACCGTGTCGCAAAAGGTCTTCGACCTGACAGGCGGGCCTGGGACCGGCAAGACAACCATACTGCGCGCCGTGATATCGGTCCTCGAGGCCCTCGGCCAGCGGGTGGCATTGGCGGCCCCCACCGGGAGAGCGGCCAAGCCTGGGCGAGGCTGTCGGCCCCGAGGCCCAGACGCTGCACCGTCTGCTGGAGTTCAAGCCCGGAGAGGGCCGGTGCGAACGGGACGCCGAGCGCCCGCTGGACGCCGACACCGTGGTGGTCGACGAGACCTCAATGCTGGACATCGTACTGTGCCACCACCTGCTCCAGGCCGTGCCCCGCCACGCCTCGGTGCTGTTCGTCGGAGATGCGGACCAGCTGCCCTCCGTTGGGCCCGGCAAGTTCCTTCGGGACATCCTTGAATCCGGAGTTGTGCCCTCACTCCGTCTGGAGCGGATCTTCCGTCAAGGAGACCGGAGCGGCATCGTCGAGGCCGCCCACCGGATCAACCGGGGCCGCCTGCCTTTTCTCGGCTCCAGCGGCTCCCAGGGGGACTTCTACTTCGTCGAGGCCGATGACCCGGAGGCGGCGGCCAATGCCGTCGTCCGCATCTGCGCGGAACGGATCCCGGCGCGGTTCGGACTGCGCCCCATGCGGGACGTACAGGTGTTGAGCCCCCATGAACCGGGGGGCCGTCGGCGTCCATCAGCTCAACGACAGGCTCCGGGAGGCCCTGAACCCGGTGGGGACCGAGGTAACACGCTTCGGACGGACCTTCCGGGTGGGCGACCGTGTGCTGCAGACGGTCAACAACTACGACAAGGATGTGTTCAATGGCGACCTGGGCTGGGTTACCGGGGTGGACCACGCCGCCGGCGGGGTCGCGGTGAGCTTCGAGGAAACCGGGGTGGACTACGATTTATCGGAGCTCGATGTGCTGCAGCCCTCCTTCGCAATAACCGTGCACCCGGCCCAGGGGAGCGAGTTTCCCGCAGTGGTGGTTCCGCTTTTGACGCAACACTATCCGATGCTCCAGCGCAACCTGCTGTACACCGCGATCACCAGGGGGAGGAGACTGGTCGTGGTTGTCGGAAGCCGGCGGGCGTTGGCAATGGCGGTACGCAACGACCGTCCCCGGGGAGCGCAACACGATGCTGGGGAAAAGGCTTTCGGAGAGGGGGACAGGAAGAGGGTCGGAACTCCATGTTTAACGTTAGGGTCTCGCCACCCCCGGCACGTTCTTCATCGGCCCGCTGAGCCACAATCCGGGCCGAATCCCATTTTGCCTGCTGCACAAGGGCGGGCAACGGTCCAAAATCCTGCACCGTTGATGTCGTCCTACAGACGCTCCAGCAACTTGGCAATCTGATCGGTTTGGTTCATGTCGGGCTCCCACTCGCAGATCACACCGTGTTCGTCGATGACAACTGCAGGTCTTTTCCCATCTGACGGGTCTTTGACGTATCTCTCTCCATCAAGAGAGGACATGCCCAACTCGATGCCCACTTGTCGATCAGGGTCGTTCAGGACCGTGAACGGAAGCTGCTCTTTCTCGACCCATTGACGGGCAGCATCCAGGCTGCCGTCATGGATTCCGAACAACACGACGTTCTTCTCGGCGAACTTGGCAGCATGCTCTCGGTACCCAAGAGCCATGCGGGTTCAATTACCACCGCCCGGATTCGTGAAGAAGTACAGCAGGACCTTTTGTCCGCGAAGGCTGCTGAGGGATATGGTCTGTCCATCGCTGGACTGAAGTGTGAAATCTGAAATCGCCTTTCCGATGTAAGTTTCCATGATTGCCGTCCTTTCCGGTGAGACTCGCTGGATCCGACACGTATGGCAGAACCGTTCCCCATGCAGTTGCTGGCCTGCGAGAAGCCTGGCACTGGGTCAAGACTGAAGTGTCGGGATATAAAAGGCTGAGTTTGGCTCTGGAATCTTCGGTGATGAGACGTACGTTGCTGGTGAATGTCGCCCTGTTGCGCTCCACCCTGTAGATGCTGATGTTTCCCTACAGCGGCTCCTCGCTGGGATTTCTGTCTTTGAGACAAGCATAAGCGAGCACATTGAACTGGCTCTCCGCCAAGTTCATCCGGCGGACCCGATGCGGTACTTGCCTGTGCCGCACACAGTGCAGACAGCGCGAAGGGCGGGGCGTCCGTTCTTCATTGTTACCTGTTCTACATCCCTCGAGCCGGTCTTGGCCCGGCACTTCAAGCAATAGATTTCAACGGAGTCGGGCGGCGTGGCCATAATCGAAGGCTCCTGTTCCGGAAACTGCCACCATTATATCCATAAGAAACCCTCCCGCCGAAAACGGCTGCAGGGTCGGCCAGACCCTTCGGTTTTTCCAATCTGAAATTGCCTGAATTATCCCGATAGCTACGGGCCGGCGTGGATGGACTAGATAACCCTGTCTCCCGACCCTGGTGCGGATTGACTGTCCGGCTCACCCGCCTCCGGCAGCTGTGTCAAAATCACGCGCCAACGGTGAGTTTCCTTGGACGCCTCGACCAGGAGTTCCTCCAGAGGGACATCGATGTCGATATCGTCGAACTCGAAGTCGAAGGCGGCTTTCACGTGGGTAGGGCAGACGAGGCCCGCCGCGGCGTTGTTCTCCCGTCCCACTCGCCTCAGTTCCTCGCGCTCGGCGAGGGTCATCTTCCGCTGGTAGAGGCAGCCAGCGATGGCGCATTTGACCGACACTTTTCTGGCCATTTCCTCAATGTTACAACGACAGCCCCGGGGGTAGGACATTCGCGCGGGGTGTTCAGCGTCAATCTTTGTCTTGGTTGCGGCGTGGGAACAATCCCTGCACCCAAGAGCCCTGAGCACGGACTGGCACGCCGGAAAGGGCAGTTGAACGCATAAAATGCGGTTCGCACAATCGGTCTTACGTTGAGTCTACGTAATCCTAGGGACACAAAAATTTCCGCGTTCATTCCCATTATTCCTCGTTCAATTTCCGCAGAGCCCCGCGCGCATCCCTTCGGGCAACGCTGGATAACCGCTGGTCATCTACGAAGGTCTGAAAGACGGTTTCCGCCGTTGTCTTGTCGCCCAAATTCGCCAAGGTTTCTGCCGCATCGATGCGGTCTTCCACGTCGGCCACTTCGTTATGAGCCACGGCGGTCAGTGCGGCAATGGCCGTATTCTTGTCCCCCAAGTTTGCAAGCACTTTACCTACTTGGAAGCGGAGGCCAAGTTCAGCGGCTTCGCACCCGGCTACCGCAGCAAGGACATTCAGCGCCGGACGAGCCGAATCGCTGGCGTCCAGTTTGCCAAGGTACCAGGCAGTTCCGACACGGTTGATGTCGTCAACAGTTTGTCATTGGCAATTGACGCCAGTGTGGCTATCCCCTCATCCCTTTCACTTAAATCGCTCATTCGCCAGGCCATGCGTATGCGGACTCTGATGCCAATTTCGGGATCCGCTATCCCAGCACGCATCGCGGCTATGGGCTCCTCAGTGGAACCTCCAAATCCTTGAATCGCGCCAGCAGCCCTGACCTTCTCCATTGCTGGCGCCGCCGGGTCTTTCACTAGTACTACAGTTGCACTTGAACTGACCCGGTTATTTCGACCTAAGATTTCGTCCAATTTCGTTAGCGGAAAGGTCACTGCCCGTAGCTGGGCGCTGAGGTTTTCAAGGCTGGCTCATGCCTCAGGAAATCATCTGCAACTGTAGTCCTAGAGTATAGAGCGGCGCCACCGGGGGCCGATGCAGTGCTGCGGGGCAGGCAAGTACCAGGTGCGGAAGGAGGAACGCCAGCGGAGCCATCTCGGCATGGCGTTCCAAACCGAACTGCACTTGGCGGTCCATCGCCCAAGGTACGGGGTTAGCCGGTACGAAGCAGCGGCTGGCATAACCCGTCCCGGCATTCGATAGTATCTCGCTCAACCCCTGTACTCCCTCAACCCATCTGCGTAATTCCTACCTGGAAAGAGCCACATCGGCCTGCCGTGTGTAGACTGGAGCACCAGCCTTGAAGGTGGCGGCAATCTGAGGGATACCACCCTCCTCCGTGAACAGGCACAGGTCTGCCAGCAGTCCCCGCTCTATGCGGCCTCGGTCGTGGAGCCGGAAGGCGCCTGCCGGGTTCGAGGTAATCATCGCCACCGCGGCGGGAAGCTCGCAATATCCTTGGCGATACAGCATCAGCACGGCATAGAGCAGGCAGGGCGCATGGTAGTCACCGCAGAGGATGTCCAACAGGCCATCGCCCGCCAGTTCCGCGGCGTTGAGGTTGCCGCTGGTAGAGCCGCCGCGCACGATGTTGGGTGCGCCCATGGTGATCCACTGGCCGATGTCCCTGGCACGGCGGGCCGCAGGATAGGCCACCGGAAACTCTGCGATGCTGACCCCCAGCTCCGCCAGTTCGTCTACCTTCTCCGCCGAGTCCGGATCGTGTCCCAGCAGCACAAAGGGCCGCTCGGCCATCTCTGCGGCGGTGCGCTCGAGGACCGCAGTCGGGCGGGCTTCCGTTTGCCTGATATCCAGCTGTGCTTCGATGACCTTTTCAGGGGAGTACCGTATGGCTGCCTTGGCCAGGTAGGCCTCGATGGTCTTCTTGAATTCGTCCAGGTCATGGTACTGCCCCTGTCCGGGCGTGTGGTCGTTCAGGGACATAGCCTGCACCCTCGCCTTGCGCATGGAGGCGAACATGGGGTCCAGGCCATCGGGCGTCCACACGTCCAGTCGGTACAGGACCTCATGGTCTATGAGGGGGTTGTGGAGGCCATGGATGGCATCGGCTACGGCAGTGGCGCCCCGGATGCTGCGCTCCTTGTCCAGCAGGTCGGCGAACATGACGGCGTGGAAGGCGGTGGTGACGCCGGAAGCGGCGGCGCGCAGTTCGTAGTTTGCGATGGCGAAGTCCAAGGGGAATGCAGCCCTCGGGCGGGGGTTGATCTCCTCCTCGATACCATCGTTGTGGCTGTCCACAAGGCCGGGGATGAGCCAGGCGCCCTTGGCGTCGAAGATCCGCTCTCCGCAGGCTGGCAAGTACTCCGAAGGGCCAAAGTCGGCAATTAGACCGCCGGACACCACGACCGTGCCGTTGTCAATGAAGCTATCGGGAAGCACCACTCGGGCGTTGGTGATTGCTATGTCCACGGGGTTCTCCTTTGCTGAATAATGGGGTTTATTCCCTGCCGCCGACGTACTCGGCGACATCTATTTCGGCGGGTGCGCCCATCGCCAGAACCTCACCGTCGCGAAGCACGAGAACCTGGTCGGCCAGGCGTTCCAGGGTGGGAAGGTCATGCATGATAGCAATGATGGACGAGCCGCCAGCGCGGGCTTTGGTCAGAAGATCTAGCACCTTAGCGCGGTTTTCGGCATCCAGGGCAGAGGTGGGTTCGTCCAGAAGGATAAATCGACGGGCGCGGAGCAGGGCACGGGCGACGTTAACCCGCTGCTGCTCACCGCCGCTGAACACTGCGGGGTAGGATGTCTGGAGCTCAGGGCGGATGCCCAGAGAGGTCAGCATGGCACTGGCTTCCTGCCTTACGCTGTCGAGATTGTTGCCATTGACGACGTGGGGCATGGCCACCACGTCAACTGCGGGGACACGAGGCGCAGCCCGCAGGAACTGGGGAACGTAGCGGATTTCCTCGCGCCGCAGTTCCAGGACTCTACGATCATCGGCGGTGGCGAGGTCCACGAGGCTGCCGGATGCAGATCTAAACTCCATGGAACCGCTGGTGGGCAGGCAGGTTCGGTGTATGCACTTGAGCAGGGTGGACTTGCCGGCGCCGCTTCCTCCGATGAAGGCGACGCACTGGCCCGGCTCTATGTCGAAGGATACGTCCTGTAGCGCCGCCACCCGTTTGCCGCCAAGGATGTGTTGGGTGAAGGTCTTGGACAGGTGGCGAACTGACAGTAAGGGTTTCTGCATCGTCCTCTCTTCCAGCGGATGCGGGATTTCTAGAGCGCGGAACTGACCAGCAACTGGGTGTACGGGTGCTGCGGGTCTTCCAGGATCTGGTCGGTCAGGCCTGCTTCGATGACCCGGCCGTGGCGCATTACTATGGTACGGTGGGCCAGCATCCCGATGACCGGCAAGTCGTGGGATACCACGAGGATAGTGATGCCGTACTCACGCTTGATGTCCCGTATTAGGTCAAGCACACCGGCCTGCACGGACACGTCGAGGCTGGTGGTGGGCTCGTCCAGTAGCACCAGATTCGGGCTGTTGGACAGGGCCTTGGCAATCTGGACCCGCTGTTGCATCCCACTGCTGAAGTACACGGGGAAGTCGTCCATGCGGTCGAGGGGTACTTCAGTACGAGAGAGGTAGTCTGAGGCCTTGCCGCGTATGTCGGAAACGCTGCGCCACTCGGCGGCCAGCAGGCGCTCGGCCACGTTCCCGCCAGCGGTGACTAGCAGGTTCAGGCCGCGGCGGGCTTCCTGGTACACAATTCCTATTAGGGAGCTTCGGATGTGGCGGCGCATGGCGCGGTCAACGCTGAAGAGGTTCCGGCATTCGCCAACGGGATTGAAGTTTGCGTACCCGGAAGTCGGCGTTTCGTCGAGGTATAAGCAGCGCAAGAGGGTAGACTTGCCCGACCCGCTTTCTCCCACGATGCCCACGGTCTCTCCGGGGTACAGGTCCAAGCTGACGTCGCGGCAGGCGACGATGGAACCGCAGGCGGCGCAGGAGTTCGTGCCTGGATCGCTGTCGCAGGCCAACAGGCAGCCAGCGGTGTCGCGGCCGGGGCAGCCAGGGCCGTAGGTTTTGGTGACTTCCTTAACGGAAAGGAGGGGCAATTCCGTTTCTCTGTTTTCCAGCATAAAAGCCAGGAACGCCTCCTTATTTATTCAGTACCATGTTTCACCCTGCCCGCCCTTCAGTGCCAAGTCGCAGTAGGCTGTATCGGAGCAGGTGAGGGTGTGGGAGCCATCGGCGTTGAGGCGCTCGGTGAGGAAGGCCGCAGTAGAGCCGCAGCGGGCGCAGGGCTGGCCGCCGAACTCCTCGATCTTGAACTTGATGTCGTCAAACTCCATGGGACAGACATCGGTGTAGGGTGGGATGGCGTAGATGCGCTTCTCCCGGCCTGCTCCGAAAATATGCAGGGTCCTGGAGCGGTGGAGCTTGGGCAGGTCCCAGCGGGGCACCGGCGTTGGCGCCATGATGTAGCGGTGGTTGACGACCACCGGATAGCCAGCGCCGATGGTGACCTCTCCCTTCCGGACAACATCCTCGTACAAGGCCAGCCACATCTGGGCGTAGTCCTTCTCACCGTGCATGGTGCGGGCGACCGTCTGGCTGCGCTCCACCAGCCGCAAAGGCTCCGGGTACGGGACCTGGAGCACCAGTATCTGGTCTTCGCGCATGACCTCTTCCGGGATACGGTGGCGAGTCTGCACGACCGTGGCCTTGGCAGTTTCCAGTGTGGTTGGCAGCCCGGTGGTCCGCTCGATTAGGCGCCGGATGTTGTTGGCGTTGACACCGGCGTCGTCGCCCTGGTCTATGACCTTCACTACGTCGCCCGGGCCGATGATGGACAGGGTGATCTGTAGTCCGCCGGTGCCGAACCCCCGGGCCACCGGGACCTCCCGGGAGCCGAAGGGCACCTGGTAGCCCGGAATGGCCACCGCCTTCAACATGGCCCGCCGGAGCTCCCGCTTGGCCGCGCTGTCGAGAAAGGCGTAGCTGTATCCGGTGAATTTGGAGCCGGTCTCCTGGACCAGTTCAGCTATGGTTGGCATGGCTGTTCACCGTCTCCATCAGCTCGGCGATACGGTTGGTGCGCTGTATGTCAGCCTGGAAACTGACGTAGTGGGGCATTTTCAAGTGCTCGACGAATCCCGACGCCTCAACGCTGTCTATGTTGTTTAGGACAAACTCGTCGTCCTGGGTCAGCGTTCCCGCGTCCTGCCGCTCCGACAGGTTCTCGTCCACGATGGCCATGGCGATGGCCTTGCGCTCGTCTCCGCCCAGAGCGAGGCCGTAGCCAAAGGTCAGGTCGGGTCGCTGCTCTTCCAGGGATGCCTTGCCGGGAAACACCACGTGGGCCTCGGTTACCGGGATATGCCCGATGGTCGCCGGGCGTCCGGTGATGGGGTGCCGTATACTCAGGGGCGCCTCCCCGCCGCGCAGCTCGGCGACGTAGGCATGGGACTCGCCGTAACCCCGCATGGCCGCGTAGCCCAGCGACAGTAGCGCACCTGCTTCCCCGCGGGCCATCACCTGAAGCCGGGCGGAGTGGCTGGCCGGGAAGCGGAGTGGTTCGCGGGTAACGTCGAAGGGCTCTTCCTCGGTGGGACTGTCCGGTGCCGGAGCCACGTACCCGTCCATACGCAGGTAGTCAATGATGACGGGAAACTCCGGGCGGTCCGGAGCCGCGCCCATCTCAACGCTATGGCCGTTCAGAGTTATTGGTGGCACAGGAGTCTTGGCGCCGTTGCGTGACCACCCTGCTTCACTGAGCGAGAAATCGAGCAGGCGAAGGGTGTAGTCGCGTGTCTTGCCCAGCACCTGCCCACCCGGCACGTCTTGGAATGCTGGGGACACCCGGCGGAGCACGGCCGTTTCCTTGCTCCGCATCGGGAGCGAGTAGCCCACCCGCGGCAGAGTGGAACGGTAGGCTCGCAGCAGGAACGATGCCTCGATTGGATCACCCTGGGCCTGCAAGATGGCTACCGCAGCCAGTTCGGAATCGTAAACCGATCCTTCGGCCATCACCCTGTCGACTAAGGAAGAGAGGCTCTCGGTAATCCTGATAGCATCCATCGGGCGGTGGGATGAGATGATCTCATCTGATATGAGATTTTCCGCGGCCAGGATGGCGTCCATTGCGGCCTTGACAGATGTATACACGGCTACCTCCTCCTGACCGAAACACAAATCTGGGCAGATCGAGGCAGGCACGCAACCGTCCCGTCCCAGGAAACCAAGATCAGATCCAGTCCCAGCGGGAAGTCTGCATTGCGCTCCACCAGCGCCTCAAAGTCCTGGGCAGGGATGCCCGCCACCCTCAGCCTGGCAGTATCGGCCACACCGGGCCCCGAGATAGCCAGCTGCACGGGGCCGTCCGCCAGCGAAATGCAGGGTGCGATCACCGTCGCGCCTTCGTCCGGGTACTCGATGGTGCCGATGTTGGCCCCGGCAATTGCGGAGGACAGTCCGGCACGGTCTGCGATCACGAATTCAGCCTCAGGGAGGCTTGCCCTACGCGCTCTCGTCCGGTGGACCAACGTCGGTTCTATGCGTTCTGCCAGCCCCGGGCATACCCAGTAGCTGGTCTCGTGGTCTACCAGGCTTTCCAGCACGGTGAGCAGATAATCATCGTCGCTGCCATCCGCAAGTGCCGAGGGCAGACGGCTCCCGCTGCCGGGCCGCGCCATGCAGTCCAGCAGCACGCGGAAGACCGCCTGGGCCCGGCGTTCGGTTGTGCCGAGTACGGGTATCTCAAGGGTCATGTCGCATCCTCGAACTTAACTTGAGTTGGCGCCACCCTGGCCCATTGGGCCTCCTGCTCTTGCCGCAGCATGGCATAAGCCCGTTCCAGCAGGGCGTTCACCTCTACGGAGAGAGCGTGTCCCGATTCAAGCGCGGCGTCGAGAACGGCCGCCGCCAGGGCCTTCTCGGGGCTGCGGCCCATTACCATGGCGTAACCTTGTGCGTTTTCGGACAGCACTTCGGCTTCCGTTACCGTCACTTCGACGAAGTTGAAGACGAGCCTCTCGCCGGGATCCTCAGCCCGGGCCATCAGCAGGCCCACAGTGGGGCCGTAGACCACCTCCACATCCATGGTCTGCATCACCCGGTTTGCGAGCTCTACCAAGGATGCCTCAGACGCGCCAGCCACAGCTTCCAGCCGTTGCTCTCGTTGCATCATTACACCAGCCATTCCCGCAGCTTGGCGGAAATCTTGTCTATAACTACCACTGAGCCGAGGACAATCAGCACCACCACGCAGGCCTCCTGGAAGCTGAAGGCGCGCATGGTCTGCTGGAGGTAGAAGCCGATTCCGCCCGCACCGACCAGACCCAGCACGGTGGCCGACCGGACGTTGACCTCGAAGTGGTAGAGGGTGAAGGAGGTGAACATGGGCGAAATCTGTGGCCAGTAGCCGTGGGTAAGTACCTGCAACCGGCTGGCTCCGGTGGCTTCCACCGCTTCGATCTGCCCGTGGTCGACGGCCTCGATGGACTCGGACAGGAGCTTGCCCACCACGCCGGCGGTGTGCAACGTCAGCGCCAGCACACCGGGGAACGGGCCGAGACCGATGGCGGCTACGAATATGAGACCCAGCACGAACTCGTTGAGGCCGCGAAGCACATCCATCACCCCCCTGCCGAAGTAGTACAGCGCGGGGTTCTTCGTTACATTGCGGGAACCCCAGAAGGCCAGTGGAACAGCCAGAAAAGTAGCTAGAAAGCTGCCCCAGATGGCCATTTGAATGGTCTCCACCATCGCTGCCCAGTAGACCCCGGTATTGCTCCAGTCCGGCGGCACGAAATCGCTGAGCAGGTCCGCGGCGTCGGCGATTCCCTCGATGAACCGCATGGGGCTCATGTCGGTCCCCTGGTAGCTCCATCCCAACGCCACGAGGATGGCAGCCCATATCACCCAGTTGACGAAGGTGCGCCGCTTGATGTCCGGGGGCGGTGGCGGCACAGACTTTCGATCGGCCACTTGCGACATACGTCGCCTCCAGGTACTAGGCTAGTGAGATATGCCCGGCCCCATTTCCTTTCCTCCCCGCACCCACGATGGCGGGGGCCGGGCGCTGAAGGGGGTTAGTTGGCGCTGGCCAGTTGCGCCTTGGTGGCCTCGAGAGTACGGATGACCTCGTAGTCTCCGTCCTCGGCAGGAATCCAGCCCTGAATCTGGAGCACGTCGAGGGCCGCCGGGTCGTCAAACTTCAGGAAAGCTTGTGTTACCGCCGTGTGGAAACTCTCCGGAAGGCTGTTCTGCACCGAAATCGGGTCGGTGGGAATCAGCGGTGACTCCCAGATGATCCGTATGTCGTCCTCGCTTACCTTGCCGGTCTCAAAGAGTCGCGGCAGGGTCTCGTTGTTGTTGGAGGCGAGATCCACGTTGTTGTTGGCTACGGCCAGGGCCGTTGCCTCGTGGGAACCCGCAAAATAGACGTCGCTGAAATACGACTCTGGCACAATGCCCCGCTCAAGGAAGTACACGGTGGGCACCAGGAATCCGGAAGTGGACTCGGGGTCATTGAAGGCAAAGCTGCGTCCCTGGGCGTCGGCAATGGTGTTGATGCCGGTGTCCTTGTGGGTGATGAGCATACTGTTGTACCCGGCTATCCCGGTGTCCTCGTTAATCCACTTGACCACCGGATCCATGTCTGCCCCCTGCTCGCGGGCCTTGACGTAGGACTTGGGCCCCAGCCAGACAATGTCGAGATCGCCGTTCCTGGCCGCGATGATGGTGGCCGTGTAGTCGGTGCCCACGAAGGGCTGGACTTCCAGGCCGAGTTCGCTCTCCAGGTGGCTGACAACCGGCTCCCAGTTGGTGATGACGTTAGCCTCGGTGGGGATCAGCCCGAGCCGTACCTTGGCGGGCCAGCCAGTCTTGTCCACATCCTGAGTGGACGCGAGAGCAGCCTTGGTTGCTTCGAGGGTCCGGATGACCTCGTAGTCTGCGTCGGACGCGGGAATCCAGCCCTGGATTTGAAGTGCGTCCAGGCCGGCCGGGTCATCGTACTGGAGGAATGATTCACGAACGGCCTCGTGGAAGCTCTGGGGCAGGCTGTTCTGCACTGAGATCGGATCAGTGGGAATCAACGGAGACTCCCAGACTATTGTGATGTCCTCCTCGGCAATACGTCCCGTCTCGATCAACCTGGGCAGGGTCTCGTTGTTGTTGGAGGCCAGGTCCACGTTGCCGTTGGCCACTGCCAGTGCAGTTGCCTCGTGGGAGCCAGCGAAGTACACGTCGCTGAAGTAGCTTTCGGGGTCGATGTCCCGTTCCAGGAAGAACACGCTGGGGACAAGGAACCCGGACGTGGACTCGGGGTCGTTGAAGGCGAAGGTGCGGCCCTGTGCGTCCTCGATATTCTTGATGCCGGTGTCCCGGTGGGAAATCAGCAGGCTGTTGTAGCCGGCGATTCCGGTATCCTCGTTGATCCACTTGACCACCGGTTCCATGTCGGCGCCCTGTTCGCGGGCCGTAACGTAAGACTTGGGTCCCAGCCAGACGATGTCCAGGTCGCCGTTCCTGGCGGCGATGATGGTGGCGGTGTAGTCGGTGCCCACGAAGGGCTCGACTTCCAGGCCAAGGCGGGCCTCCAGGTGTTCCACGATGGGGGCCCAGTTGGTGATGACGTTGGCCTCGGTGGGTATCAGGCCCAGCCTGACCTTTGCAGGCCAGCCGGTGCGGTCGTCCTCGCTTTGGGGCGCGGGGTTGGCAGCCACCGTGGTTGCCGCGGGTTGGGGAGCGGTGGTGGGCGCTGCCGTCGGCGCCGCCTCTGAGCCGCAGGCGACTGCGGCTATGGCCAACAGCAGCGCCGAGGCAATCCAGACCAGGGGCTTCCGTATGAGCTCGGGCATTCCTGTCATCAGTTTCTGTCTCCTCGTCATTCAACTCGGATGAATTACGCAGTCAGGTCAGCGTGCAACCAGGAGTTGGGTGTCCTCTGCCTTGTGCTCGTTTTCCGATAGTGCAGACTGAATTGATTCTTCTTCCTGATCCTCCTCGTAGTAGAGTTCTTTCACCACCGTATCGTTCAGGGATTGGGGCGAGCCGTCGAAGACAATCTCGCCTCGACGCACGCCGATAACGCGGTCCGCATAGTCGCGCACCGTACCCAGGTTGTGCAGATTGACCAGGACCGCAATTCCTTCGTTCTGGTGGATATGGCGTATGTGGTCCATGACAAGGGCTGCGCTCTTCAGGTCAAGGGATGCGATGGGCTCGTCGGCCAGCAGCAGGCGCGGCTGCTGGGCCAGGGCCCGGGCGATGCCCACCCGCTGCTGCTCCCCGCCCGAGAGGGTATCGGCCCGCTGGTAAGCGTGGCCGGCCATGCCCACGCGACCAAGGAGGGAGTAGGCCAGGTCGCGGTCGGCGCGCGGATAGCGGCGAAGGCTGGTGCGCCACGCGGGGAGGTATCCCATGCGCCCAAGCAGCACGTTCTCCAAGGCGTTCAGACGGTGCACCAGGTTGGCGTGCTGGAACACCATGGCGATGCTGCGCCGCACATTTCGTATCTCGGTCCTTCGCGCTCTCCCCAGTTCGAAGCCGTCCACCCATGCCCGGCCCTCGGTGGGACGCACCAGTCCGTTGAGGACGCGGATGAGGGTCGATTTGCCCGCGCCGGAGGGGCCGATAATGGCGGTGAACTGGTCAGAGGAAAGCTCCAGGTTCACGCCCCGCAGGGCGCGCGTTCCGTTGGGAAAGGTAACGCCGATGTTTTCCAACTGAATCATCAGTTGCCTCCTTTCTGGCGTGAAATATGGGCAGTAAGCAACTCGCGGTAGGTCTCAAGGCCGGGAACTTCGGTCCCCGGAGTCTTGGCCCGGTCGTCCCACATGCGGACCCGCACCTTCGAGCGCCAGTTGGGCGACTGGGCGAAGGCACACACCTCCTCTTTGGACATCGGACCGCCTTGAAGGCGCAGGGACTCGACGCTGGCATCGGAAAGCAGTGCCGCTTAGCCGGTGTCGGTGGCGACGAGGTAACGCTTGGCGGCAACGTGGCCGCTGACGATGTCGGCCACGGCATTAGAAAAGCCCAAGTCCCTCAAGACCTGGGCTCCTATGGCATCGTGAGCGACGACACCGACACTCGTGGCCTGCCGTCCTTCGACAGGCCAGATGTGCCCTATATCATGCAGAAGGGCTGCGATCACCTCCTCCTCGCTGCCGCCGTCTTTACGAGCGAGATGAGCCGCCTGTAGCGCGTGTTCAAGCTGCGATACCTGCTCTCCGTGGTATTCCACCTCGCCGGCCGTGCTCAGGAAATCGAGAACTTGGGCAGCTGTAGCCCGTGGGTCGGCACTCATGGCAGCCTCCTTGGTTGTTTATCGCCGGGCAAAAAAATACCCCCGAAACTCGATTGTTTCGGGGGTTCAGGGAAAAGACGCCGATTTGGTAAAGATCAGTGGCTTAAAAAAGAGGCCCCTCGGAACGGAACCGTTCCGGGAGCCCACTTGAGGCCACTTGAAAACTCTCATCGCAAAAAAGTGTATGCCAGCAATTTGCCGAGCGCAATAGGTAATTCAGGGAAATTCGGGGGCAATTTGGTGGATTCCTGAATCAGACAACGGCAAGTCTGCCGAGGCCATTCCAAGCTCCCTTTTCGCGCGTCCCCAACCAGTACCGGAGCGTGGCTGCCGGACGATGAGGGGTGAAGTACTGCCTATCGTAAAGCGTGGCCGAAAATACTGGGCTAGTACTACAGTCGCACTAAAAGTGACTCAGTAATTGCGACCTTTGATCTGTACCAATGTTCGTTTTGAAAAATCGTTGCTCGTAGCTGGACGCTGCGGTAATCAAGGCTGCTCCATGCCTCAAGGGAGCAACTGCGACTGTAGTACTAAGAAACTATCTCAAAACTGATCCGGTTTAGAGATGAGGTGTCAGTGGGGGCCAGGTTAGGATAGAGAAAACCAGTGGGGTGGTGGATGATGGGAAAGAGCGATTGCCTGCCTGCTATCTGGGAGGTCCCCGATGATCTCTGGGAGCGGATTCAACCGGTCATAGCGGAGATGGATCCGGCCAAATCCACGGGACGAAGGCGTGCGGACCCGAGGCGAATCCTGGATGGCATCATCTTCCGTATGCGCTCCGGTTGCCAGTGGAACCGTCTGCCCAGGGAACTGGGAGACGACAGCACCATTCATCGGACCTTCCAGCGCTGGGTGGAGTTGGGAGTGCTGGAACGCATCTGGGCGGTGCTGGTGGAGGAGTGTGAGGAGTTAGGCGGTGTGGAGTGGGAATGGCAAGCTGCCGATTGCGCCATGGGCAAAGCGCGTTTTGGGGGGACTCAGTTGGCCGCAACCCCACGGACCGGGGTAAGGCAGGCAGCAAGCGCAGCATCCTGGTTGACGCTGGGGGAGGGCCGCTGGGCGTAGTGGTGGCCGGAGCCAATATCCACGACACCAAGCTGCTGGCCATTACCCTGGATAGCATAGTGGTTGAGCGGCCTGACACCGGGGTTCAGCATCTGTGCCTGGACAAGGGGTACGACAATCCAACCGGCCACGAGGCCGTAGCAACTCACGGGTACCAGGGACACATCAGGCGCATAGGAGAGGAGAGGCTGGACGCCAAGGGCGTGAAACGCTATCCCGCCCGGAGGTGGGTGGTGGAGCGCACCTTGGCCTGGTTATCCAAGTGCCGGGCGATCCTGGTGCGCTACGACAAGAAGGTGTCCAACTATATAGGCCTGATCCAATTGGCCTGCGCACTGCTCTGGTACCGCCGACAACGGCACCTCAGGTTTTGAGATAGTTTCTAAATAACCCTGTCTCCCGACTCTGGCATGGACTTGCCGTCGGGCTCAGCCGCCGCCCTTGGCAGCGGAGTCAACATCACGCGCCAACGGGGAGTTTCCTTGGACGCCTCGACAAGGAGTTCCTCCACCGGGACGTCGATGTCGATTTCGTCGAACTCGAAGCTAAAGGCGGCCATCACGTGGGCCGGGCAGACGAGGCCCACCGTGGCGTTGTTCTCCCGTCCCACTCGCCTCAGTTCCTCACGCTGGGCGAGGGTCATCTACCGCTGGTAGTGGCAGCTGGCGACGGCGCATTTGACCGATACTTTTCTGGCCATTTCCCCACCATTTCCCCAATGGTACAACGACCGGGCAAGGAGACAGTTAGGACTTGCCTGCATGATGTTCACCCTCATCCACTTCTGCCCGCTAGGTCATACGGCCCTGCTGCATGATTGCTGAGTCCGGAGTGCCGGTTCGGCCCAGCCCCACATGGTCAAGGTGGCTGGAAACAGCCCTGTTTACAGCCATGGCTGTAAATTACCCCACACCGTAGCTGAGGGGGTGGCTGGAAACTCCGGTTGCAGAATCCTATACAACAGCTATTCCAGCCAGGGGCGTGACGGGATGACGCTGTACGGCTACGCCAGGGTCTCCGTCAGAGAGCCCGAGGACAAGAATCTGGACCTGCAGGTGGAGCGGCTCGTCCGCGCCGGCTGCGCCATGGGCAACATCCGGGCCCAGGAGGCCAGCGGAGCCAAGGACGACCGCCGTGGCCCCTTGGAGCTGCTGGACCTAGTGGCCCCGGGCGACACTCTGGTGGTCACCCACATCGACCGGCTCTCCCGGGGACTGACCTTCGGGCTGCAGGTGATCGAGGGCCTACACCACGCGGGGGTGGAGTTCCGGTCCCTGACGGAGGAGTTCGACACAGCCACGGCCAACGGTAAGCTCCAACTCCAGATGGTGCTGGCCTTCAGCGAGTGGTGGCGCAACTCCATCAGGGAACGTTCCCTCGCGGGCCAGGCCAAGGCGCGAACCGAGGGCCGTTTCCCCGGCCGGCGGCCCACCCTGACCGAGCAGCAGCGGGAGTACATACGGGAGGAACGGTCGAAGGGAGTGAGCCAGAGAGATCTGGCCAAGCGCCTGGAGGTCAGCCGCTGGACCATCCAGCAGGTGGACGGGTAGGGTCGGGCGGAAAATGCAGCCGCCACTCGAATCCCGTAAGTAGCACAGAAAGGCCACCATTACTCCGCCCCAATGGCCCATATCTCGGCACCCTTGACCCTATCTCACTCACGCCCGTCACCAACCCTCCCTAAGACACTGAAAGTTAACCCTGCGGCTCCGCGAATTTACCCCATGTTTCGGCGCATTTCACTTTGTTTTGGGTTAGGTAGTTCAATCCGAATTAAGTTCTATGGATATTTCTACAACCACCTGAGGCGACTGCTGATTACGTTCGACATTGACCACGGAAGCGCTGGTGGTCGCGCCGGCGTCCATCCTTGGGGCCAGCAAGCGTGCTTGGGTGCGCGGAATGAAGCCCAGTAGCTCTCCCCCCGTGCGCACCTCAACAGCATTCGGGTCGTATTGGTTCTCGTAGTCTCTGACCAATCTCACTTCATCTCCGTTGAAGATTCCCGCTAGGAGGGCCATGCGGTTCTCATAGCGAAGGCCAGCCACAGGGCTGCTGAACTGACTTGTCCCCTCTCGAAGAGACGCTGTGAGCGAACGATCACTTGGAACAAGCGCTGCGGCACGCCTGCTAAGAACCTCTGACTCGTGTGCGGTCGCCCCAAATCGGTAAGTGAAGTCCTCCTCCGTTAGATATGAAAACCAGTTAACGAAAGCGCTATAAGGTGGCCTCACTTCGCCTCAGTCGGATACGAAGCCCGAAGCGAGAGAAGCGGAAAGCTCTCTTGATGGACATCCCAAAGTCATTGCCCAAGACGCGATTGGGGTTTGAATTCCAAATCGAAACATCTTGGGCAGCCATCGAATCACCTCTGACACCTCCCGGTCATCTCCCAGAACATGTTGGGCGATTGCCACATATGCTCCTATACCCCACGGTAGCTTGTATCCAAACAGGTCGGAGACAAAGATGTTGAATTTCCGTGGATCGGCTCCCTCGGCCAAGTGGCGGTCCACGATTTCAGGCATTGCCACTTGCCGAAGCCAATCTGTGGCAAGTTCAACCAGGTCTCCCGAGAAGTCATAGCCGGTTTCCATCGGCTGGAGATCGACGATATCGGGAACCAGAAGAGCGATAATATCATCGATCGGAGTTTCCTCTCCGAAGATCACCTCAGCTACCAAATTAGTCTGCGCGGCAATACGGTTCTGTAGCGTAAGACAACTTCGAACATCCAGGCCGGTTCGGGCGAACACCTTCCTAGTTTCTTCCTCGGCCACTTCGTCCCTAATGGCTTCAATCGTTTCTGTGCCCATAGTGTGCAACGGCTCAACCCCCAGACCTTCGCGCCGCGCCTGGATTTGCACAAAGGATTCCCCGAGTAATTCTTGGAAAAGCGTGTCCGCGGTTGTACCTACTGACTCTTCGACCATCAACGTAATCAACTCCGGATCTAGTAAGCGCCGGAAACGGTCGCTCTGCAAACGTTGATTACTAAGTTCCTCGAGTACCGAGAACAGCTGCCCCTTGATTGGGGGAATATCTCGGTTCAACAACAGTTCATACTGTCTAGCTTGATAGTCGTCTTTAGCGGCGAGAATGACGTGCCCTTCGGTTTCCCGAGTTGCACGACCTGCCCTCCCAATCATGTTCCAGAGCTCACGAGGATTGATCTCCACCATGCCGCTTGTGCCATCACCATCCTCCTCGGAGTACCGGCTAATGGAGTGAACGATAACCGTTTTTACAGGTAAATTGACCCCTTGTGCCAGCGTAGTTGTGGCTACAACAACCGGCAGCAATCCATTCCTGCAATCGGTTTCGATCGCCTTTCGCACTGCCTCCGGAAGCCCGGCGTGGTGCACACCTATCCCATCTGAGAGAAGAGACGTTACCGGAGATTCGGCACCGAGCCACAGGGAAGCCATCTCAATCGCCGCCGTAGCCGGCCGATTCCGTGTCACGCCGAATGGTTGGGGGATCTCGGCGCCGTCCGTTTGCCTGCGAAGCTGCAATCCGCGCTGAACCGTTCTCGCTACCGATTCTGCGTTCCCTCGACTAGTAGCGAAAATTAGAACCGGACCCTGGTTTGCAAAGTTTATAGCGAGTTCTGCGACAATTTCACCCTTGGTTCTCTTGGGAAATTCCACCCGTTTCTCGCGGCGAAGCTTGGCTGTGTAGTCAACGTATTCATGCGATGCGGCCGCCCCAACTACGAAAGGGTCAGGAGCCCCGGGTACGGGATCTTCCAGCGGATATGTAATTCGGTCCCTCTGGCCACTATAGATACCAATCAATTGACGGGCTGGACGCCATTCAGATTCGATCAGGGCTTGACGGCTCGAACACAACCATTCCGCGAAGTCTTCTGCATTGCTTTGCGATATTACCGCCGAAACAAACAAGACCTTGGCGTCAGGTAAAATCCGCTTCAGCAATTTCGTGAGCAACAGCTCGCAGCTCACTCCCCGATCCCGGTCCTCGATCACATGACCTTCGTCCAAAATGACGAGCCCGACGCCTCCTAGTAATTCAGGACTGATCCTAGTAAGGAGCGTCAGTTTCTCAGGGGTAGTTACTATAAGGTCGGCGCTGCCGATTATTTGAGCTTCCAGTTCATCCACTTCGAATCCACCCAGCACGCTGGAAACTCGCAAGCCTAGGTCGGCTAGGATCGGAGCAAGCGACTCCTCTACCTCGTCGGCCAGAGACCGAAAAGGCGCGACATAGATGGCTTTCCCTTCGCTGTCCGCAAGTAAGGCATTTACTATGGCCAGTTCAGCGATCCGGGTCTTGCCTGCGCTCGTGGGCATCCGAACCGAGAATCCAGACGGTGCTTCCAAAAGCCCGGACGACAGCGCCTTGCGCTGGGACTCCCAAAGCTCAATCCGACTAACGGCGTTCAGCATGTTGGGGGCCGTACCGCGGCCGGAAAGCATCGCGTATCGCTGCCAAGCAGGTTCAGAGCGGACCCGTTCAGGGATTAGCCGCCAAATGCTGTTCTCTATAATCAGGCCGCCAACACCCTGAAGGGTCCTAATTTGGAGCAATTCCAACGCCCGTCCCGCCGCTATCAACAGGTTCGCTAAATCTTCAGATGCCCGTCTAAATGTAGGCTCGGCGGCAGGCCCCTGCAATGCAGTCGAAGCCAACGACCCATACATCTCTCCAGCCAGCATCACCGCTGCCAAGTCGACGAGACGTTCTGCAGAGTCGTCCCGATCTGCGTAGGCGATCCAAGTGTCCTCCAAGCGGCTTCGATTCCGTACGATTTGCTCTGATTCTACTCTGAGGCGTAGCAGCTGCCTGCGCAGAGCAAGAACCGTCCATCGGTCGAGAATATCTCCAAGACGAGGTGTGTCATCCAAATTTGGCATCGGTTTCAGAGGAAGAGTACGAGCTATGCATAGCGAGTTTGCCTCGTATCCGGCCAGTTGATACAACCCCGCCGCTATAATTCTCGTAGATTCAGGTTTAGGTTCTTCTGGTAAATCAGCTAGGTATTCCATCACCTCGGCCACTCTAAGCAGTAAACTGTCCAGCTCCCGTAGCTCTCCTGGATCGGCGTCAAAGATCAACAACGCGGTACGGAGAGCTGACGTTGCCACTTGCTTGAGGCGGGACGAAAAGTAGTTGTAGTCAGTACGTGCGGCTACCTCAGGAGCGACCGAGTCGAGCAAGTGCTTGGATCGAACTTGGGCCCAATTGTTGGTAAAGTTCGTATCCTGCAGAGAGGAACGTAGCCGCTCCACCGCCGGTATGAGCACTTCTTTGCTGCTAACCATCTGTGCTGATCCGATGCGCTTCGACGTACGCGTCAGTTATGACATTTCTGAGACTACCGCGAGTCAAAAGGTAACACTTGAAGTCGTCGACCAGACGAACTTCTTCGGATTCTAGACCATCCTGTAGGGTGTTGAGAACGGATTCTCTCCAACAATCCTCATCGAAGACGAGAACCAGCCGCAATGCCCGGGGTACCGGTGGCATACGTTGCATCGCATCGTCTAGTTGAGAATATGCCTTGGGATCTAGGGTGTCTAGCAACCGGTCCAGCGTGAAGAAGAGAATCTGGGGCTCCTCGCCCTCGATATCTCGATAAATCTGCCGGTATGCATCTTTCCCCAACGAGCCTCTTGGAGGCGTCGTTCCTGCTTTGGCCTCGCCAAATACAAAGCCAACAATCCGGTCCCCGTCAATTCGAACGCAGAATTCATCGGTAAGTTTCATGGGCCAGTCTCGTGACTCCCTGTACCGAAGTTTCTCAATGGGCCTTGCCAGCCGTTCTTCAGTCTGGAGGAGGTGTCCGGCGACGACTTCACCAAAGTCACCTATCCGAACATTTTCGGATGACCCCACGTGGGCCTCGAAATAGTCAGCAGCCGCGGTAAGACCGGCCCGCTGCAAGATTCCCTTCAAATGCGTCACATTCGCAAGACCGCTCAACAAAAAAGGGCCTACGGCGTTTTCGAGAGTCGGGGACTCCACCAGGACTCCCCGTTGAAGCTCGAATGCGAAACTATCGTCCGCTTCCAGTTCGTACCACATACCATTTCCTTACTGGGGCCCTCAATGCTTGGAGTGAAACAATTGACCCGGAATCTCCGCTCACCAATTGCTCAGGCGACAGAGGCTTCTAATTTTCTCATACTTGAGGCATTTGCAGGCTGGCACCGAACAAACCAGGTTAAATTCCTGAGGATACCCTAAACAAGTTCGTTTCGGTGTAGCAAATCAACGCTGGCGGATCCTGGTTCCGATGGAAACCTTGAAGTTGCTGGACCAGCCAGACTTTTCTGGATGTAGAATACCCGAGCAGGAAATGGAAGACCCGCAGGAAACTGTTCTTGGAGCGGATCGCGTCGATTCCGGTAGCAACTGTCTTTAATGTCAATAGGAATGAGTGACTTCTGGCTGTGTCGTATCGCACCACGGGGAGCCGTGTTTGAGCATGGAGTTGAGTATGACCAGCAGTTTGCGCATGCACGCGACGAGCGCCACCTTCTTCGGCTTACCGGCTGCCAGCAGCTTCTGGTAGAAGTCGCGGATGACCGGGTTGTGACGGCTGGCTACCATCGCTCCCATATACAAAATGGCTCGTACTCGGGCGCGCCCGCCCCAGACGGCCCGCTTGCCCCGCAGGGTGCCGCTGTCCCGGTTGAAAGGGGCCACTCCCACAGGGGCAGCGATCTGCCGGCGATCCAGCGTTCCCAGCTCCGGCAGGTAGGCCAGCAGAGTGAGGGAAACCTGTTCTCCCACGCCGGGAACGGTGCGCAGCAGGTCATCCTTCTCTCGCCACACGGGGCTCCGGCGGAGAGTCTGACTCAGCCCCTCGTCCAAGTCGTTCAGCTCCTGTTCCAACCAGGCGATGTGGGCCTCGATGCGGGGGTAAACGGCGCTGATAGCGGTTCCCAGCTGGTTCTTCTCCGAGACCAGCATTGGTCAGCACCTGATGCCTGCGTGCCGCCAGCGAGTTGAGTACCTGCGTCTCGGCGTCTCTGAGAGGACGCACGGAGGGGCGAACAGCGTCGGCGAAGTGGGCCAGCACTGCCGCATCGGGAGAGTCGGTCTTGGCCAGCGTACCGGTGGCCCTGGCAAAGTCGCGAACCTGGCGCGGGTTGACCACCACCACCGGCAGCGCCGCAGCAGCGAAAGCCGCCTGCGGAAGGCCGAGATAGGCGTACGGGTGGCCAACCCCAGCCGGGTGAGAGCTTTCGCCAAGGCCTGCGGCTATGAAGCCAAAACCGATCCGCGGGATGCCCAGGTGCTCTCCCGCTATGGGCAGGTGTTTCCTGAATCTGACACGCCGGAAACTGAGCCGGAACGGGAGGAATTGCAGGATCTGCTGCGGAGGCGCCGTCAGCTGGTCGAACAGCGAGCACAGGAAGTTAACCGGCTGGACAAAGGTGCTTCTGTCGGCGTAGCCGAATCCACCAAGCGCCACATCGCCTGGCTGGAGGCTGAGATTGCTCAGCTGGAGAAGGAATACCAAGAAGTGCTGCAGGGCAGCGCTCGCTTGACCCAGCGGGCAGCGCTGTACCGGACCGTCCCCGGTGTGGGAACGCTGACTGCGGCCACATTGGTGGCCTTTCTTCCCGAACTGGGCCGATGGGACAGCAAGGCCCTGACCTCCCTGGTGGGCTTGGCGCCCTGGTCCCGGGACAGCGGCCGCAAGCGCGGTCAGAGATCGATCCGCGGCGGAAGGGGCGTAGTCCGCAAGGCCTTGTACCTCTGCGCCTGCTCGGTAATCCAAGTCGAGGGCGAGTTGCGCCTTTTCTACCAGAACCTGCGCCAGCGCGGGAAACCCGGCAATGTGGCCTTGGTGGCAGTGATGCGCAAGCTGCTGTTGCAGTTGAATGCTCTGGCTCGCCGGGGATCGCCATGGGTGCCGTCAGCTGTATAGACGAATCTCGTTGGCAATTCGCCAAAAAACTTGACGTCCGACCACGGATACTGTTCGGGCTCTGCTTGTAGGGAGCGCGGCGGCCCTCCCTACCGGACGGTCTGTCGTGACCCAGGGGGTACCGGTCTGCCGCGCTCGGCTCCATCGCCAAAGTCAAGATACAAGGGGGCAGAATCGTACGCTAAGGGATATGAAGCCGGTTGAGTGTGCAATAGACGGTCGGTCTCGAGACGGGGAGGAGACCGGCGAGATTGCTGATTGAATACTCGCCTACGGCATGCATTCGGCAGAGTTCCCGCCGCTGTTCGTCGGACAATTGGGCTGCTTGGCGCGCAATTTCTCCCTGGCGCAGGCATCTGGGACGAATCTTGCCAGCCGGTCGAGTTTCGGCACGACCGGCGTGTCCCCTTTGCACACGGTGGCGAGGGCCAGCACTACCGCACGGCAGGGCTCGACCTACTCGCCACCATTCTCATACACTGGAATCCGGCCATCTCGGCGAAGCGGTCAGACAGAGGAAACACGCGGGGCTGACAGTAGATCCCAAGCTCTTAGCCCATATCTTACCCCTTTGGTGGGCCCACATCCTGCTCACCCGTGAATACCGGTGCCCAAAGCGTCGATAGCGACCTTAGCGTACGATCCTGCCCCTACCGGATTCGACCCCCACGTGGTCCAGATACAGCCGGTCTGCTTGACAAAGACCCCTCTGCTCCGAACGCTCTCCCAGCATTCTCAGCCCTCGTCATGCTTGTTGCTATACCCGCCAGCCCGGCCACCGCCTCCTTCCGGCCAGATTTCTAGCTAAGAGAGAGTACAACCGCGATTCTGCCGAGACGGAGAGCGCTGCAGGGAGTCGGCTTGTCTTCAATGCGCTTTCAACTCATAGTAAGAGGATCTGAAGACGAGAAAGGCAGACAAGACGCATGGTCCACGGCATTAATCGCATGCCGTATCGGATAAACTTGCGATTGAGCGGTCTTGCAGGGCTTGACCATACTGCTACCATCTCGTTGGGGCTGCCCTTTGAGCCCGAAGACTCCCAATATGGGAGATCTTTGGTACTATGCCCCGAAACATCCTACGGCGAGTACAGCGATACACTGTGTGTGGCACACGGGGAACCGACTCCGGTTCAGAGCGTTTTTGCAGTTGCGCGTGGATAACCAGCTAATCGCGGGGAACTGAAGGTGCAGATGGTCCAGTGAACTGACCCACTCGTGCTTTAGCAATGAACTACTCGGCTATCTCTTCAGACCAATTCATTACGCGCACTCTCCAAGGTTGATTACACAGGCCTGCTGCGATTTATGACGCCCCATGAACGCGGAACCGTAATTTTCTGCCGGTAAATTCACTTTCTGCAGGACTGTTAATGCGACTCCTCCCTTCTCGTCTGGAAATACGAGACCTCCCTTCCCATCTGGACAGGATTCGTACGGAATGCCTAGCAGGACTCACCGTCTCGCTAGCGCTCGTCCCGGAGGCGGTAGCATTCGCTTTCGTAGCCGGAGTTGATCCTCTGGTCGGCCTGTATGCTGCGTTCATCGTCGGGCTCATCACATCCCTGACCGGCGGACGGCCCGGGATGATCTCCGGGGCGACGGGAGCCCTCGCCGTGGTAATGGTCTCGCTGGTAAGCAACCACGGGGTCGAATACCTGTTCATCACTGTGGTCCTGATGGGGTTGATCCAGATTGCGGTGGGTGTGCTGAAACTTGGGAATTTGATCCGCATGGTGCCGTTTCCGGTGATGCTCGGCTTCGTAAATGGGCTGGCCATCGTCATTTTCCTGTCGCAGTTGGAGAGTTTCAAAACAGAAGGCGCCCACGGGACCGAGACGTGGCTGCCTCTGTTTGATATGGGGATTATGCTGGGCTTGGTGGCCCTGACGATGGCGGTGATTTACATAGTGCCGCGGTTCACCAAACGGATTCCTGCTGCGCTGGCAGGGATACTTGTGGTCTCGGTGATAGTTATCTTCGCGGGCATCAACACTACGACAGTGGGGGACGTTTCCAGTATCGCGGGAGGGTTCCCGACATTCGGGGTTCCGGATGTGCCATTCAACTTTGAAACCTTACGGATCATCGTGCCGTACGCGTTCATCTTGGCCGGAATAGGGCTGATCGAATCACTGCTCACACTTACGTTGATTGATGGATTGACGGAGACGAGAGGTCAGAAGAATCGTGAGTGCGTGTCGCAAGGTGCAGCGAATGTCGTGACGGGGTTCTTTGGCGGGATGGGTGGTTGCGCAATGATCGGCCAGAGCATGATCAATATAAGGGCCGGGTCAAGGTGGCGGCTGGCGGGCATCCTGTCTTCTCTACTCTTGCTGCTGTTTATCGTACTTGCATCATCATTGATTGAACGGATTCCGATCGCTTCTCTCGTAGGGGTGATGTTCGTAGTGGTGATCGGTACCTTCTCGTGGACCAGCCTGAGAATTATCCGCAAAGTGCCTGTTACAGACGTGGTGGTGATGATCCTCGTATCGGCGGTTACAGTGGTAACTAATCTGGCGGTCGCGGTGGTCGTCGGCGTGATCGTGTCGGCCTTGGTGTTTGCTTGGAAGACTGCGCTGCACCTCTCCCTTGTTGCGAGCGAGGGGAGCACCGTCACCCGGCGGATCTATTCGCTCAACGGGCAACTATGTTTCGCTTCCGTGACTTCATTTAGAGACTTGTTCAGACCGGCGCTCGACCCTCCGGAGATAGTAATTGACTTTCAAAATGCACGTGTGTGGGACCATTCGGCCATAGAGGCAATTGTGGAACTCTCGAGGCGCTACGACAGTTCAGGGAAACGCCTATATCTCCTGAACTTAAGCCAGAACTGCCGCGACATGCTCGAAAAAGCCGATGTGGTTGTGAGCCAAATCCATCTTGATGATCCAGGATACAGGGTCACAGTTACGGAACTGGGTGGGTCTGAGGACGAATCCTGATCTGACCTGCTGTGAGAGTAATTTGGACTAAACTAAAGCCAGGGTGAAATGCGCACATGCGGGAGGACAAGCAGCGCTGCGGGAATCATTTTCTATGCGCGGATCAGATGGTGTCGCTAGCAGAACCAAGCCAATCTTTTCGCCCCCCGAATGTACATATCATCTTGGCTTTGGTTTAGAACAGTCAACTGGGCAGGGCCACTTCCCAGGACGTAGGCGTTCACCCGGACGTCGGCGTAGCACTGCATGAGAATCGAGTTCTGGAAGTAGCCCGGCTCTTCGTAGGAAGGTATGTGTAATGGGTTGTCGCGGGTACAACGCACAGAATCCGGAATGTAGGTACCCTGGAGGACGATGTGTGATACAGAGATCAATGAGTTGCCGTCGAGGTATTCGCGTACAGTTGACGGAGTTGTAGCTGGTGCTGGACTCGAGCTTATGGTTCCGCTCGTCCCGGACGCCGCCCTCACACCCGGTTCGCAGGGGTCTTCGGCGGAACCGACTACAGGAGTGCAGGGAGGTATGTCTTCCTCAAGGTAGTTTGCAGGTTCCGAGGAGGCCGACTCTGTTACCTCAGTCGGTGCAGCCGTGGTGGGCAGCGGCGTTTCAGTTGACGCCTGCTCCGGCATAGTTGCCGGTGGTTGGTTGACCTGCCGCCTCCGCGTAGGCGGTATGGCAGGATTGGTGGGCCCGGTTCTGGAAGCAACTGTGGGGCTTGGCGGCGGCGCGGTGGCTCCGGACACAGCTGATCCCGGGGTTGGAGGAGGCGTGATCACGTCAGCCTCTTCAGGTACCTCTTGTCCTCGGCAGCCGCTCAGCGCGATCATGAGCAGGACAATCGAGGCGACGGTTGCTAGGACGCGATTGAGCATACATTCATTTCCTCATCCGGATCGGTACTGGGCCATCGGGGCAACGACGTCGTAGGCCTGTGGGCTGCATTAGCTGCTGTCAATGAACTGTTCATCGAGCGTGACCGTCTTGCCGACAGTATGGCGAGCGAACGCATTGACTTTGCCTGTCCAGTTTTGGATTGGCCATTGGGGCCTGTGGGCATTCTATTGTCTGACCGCATCAGTCCCCACTTCCCAAGATGGATTCAACGACTCCCTTCTGATGCCTCTTCGGATCGGATATTCCATCTGTAAGGGCGTCCTAAGGTCTACACATCGCCGACAAGGCCTACGATTCCGACTCCATTAAGCTGGCGCTCGCCTCGGGTGGGATAGTCGCAACTATTCCCTTGCGGGTCTACCGCCGGGTCCAGTATTGGTACGCCCCGATCCGTTACCTGACCCTCGCTTCCCGCGTGTGGTGCAGGTGGGCCTGAGCGTACCGAATGCGAATGTTTCGTTGAGAAGTCCAGAAATAGGAAGTCTGTTCAGATAGAATTTCGCAGTCGGTTACGCTGGCCCAGGATTGGCCAATTGCCACTCACTCCTATATTGCTCCTCAGTTCTATACCAATAGTCACCAAACCTATTCCTCTACCCTTTCAGTACTGGCCACGCTGCCGACCTGAACGCAAGCGTTTCAATTCAGGTGGTTTCTAGCCACCCAACTCTTCATTCCTGCCTGCGGGAATCCAGGTCCCGCCTCACTCCTGACCTCACCACCTGACCCGAAACGATCCCCTGCTGAATTCTCTCCCTTGCCTCCATCCATCGTCTGTCGTACAATTGTTCTGATGCAAGAAACCCTGAACCACCCGATTTGGCCTGTCTCAATTAAGGACCGAAATGAGCGGGTCTTGTTACACAACGTTACAAAATGTTACATCGTCACGCGAGGGCCTCCCAGATGAGACAATGAGACTGGTCTCTCCCGACTGTCATCCAACCAAAGGAAGCAGGTTTCGTTCCATCCCGTCTGCCCAGCGATTCGGAATCCGAAGGGCGAAAGCCTCAATCCAGGAACGCTGACAGACCGACCACCTGATTTGGAGCGATGCCCACCTGAACCCGTTACTTGACAATATTCACTCAGTTACATTCGCGATTTCCATGACAGGTGCAAAGGAACCTTTTGCCGGAGCAAGAGGACGGGTAGTGTAGGGCAAGTTCCATTGCCAGCGATGTCTACAGCTAATCTGGAATTCCACAATTTGCGGAATGGACTTCTGGAGGCCTCAGCTCGGTTCTTCCAAGACAGGCCCAAACCTAAACCTTTTGGCGTCCACCGACCACGGTTTACCTCTCATCCAGACCTGCACTGAAAAATTCTGAGAAGCCTGAATGGGACGGTGGCTCTTCCGAAGTCGTTTGCAATTGCCAAGTTGCTTGCGGGCATCATGATGAAGTCTCTGCTGTGAATGATCGCCAGCGGGGCCGCCGTTTGCCTGCATTTCACACCAGTGATGAACTACAGCAGCCCCTCCCACGGCGCGGAGAATTCTATGTCAACGGTGGTTAGCCGGGCACGACGAGGATTCAGAGATCGAGGACATCCTAGAATTTGCCGTTTCTTAGGTTGCTTCATCGGGGAGGGTTTGGCTCTCTTGTAGACAGAGTATCCGTCTTTCGCTCCTCTACTCAGATTTCCGCAAAGGATTCTATGATACTGTCCACCTCAGAGAGAAGCTGGTTTACTACGGGACTGGACAGACATACATGCCTGCCAGACATCGGAAGACAGAACGCCAACATTGGAGACGCCTTTGGCGGACTGACGGGCGAACCCCGAGCGTTATACCTGGACGGCGAATTATAGTGCCGTCCAGCGAGCGGCAAAGAAGACAATAGAGGAATCTAATTTCGTGGATGCTCTAATTTCCCAAGGAAGCAAATGTACATGGACCAGTCAGCATTAAGAAACAGATTGATCGGCAGAATCTGCTATGTAAGTGGTTAAAGGAGCCTGCAATTGACATGTCGACTTTAGCAGGATTTCGACAGATAAACGATCTGGTGGAAAAGGAGGCGCGGTTCGTCCAGGTGCTGGACGCTGAGATTCGCAAGGCGATTATCGGCCAGGACCGGCTGGTGGAGCGTGCCCTGGTCGCCCTGCTTGCCGACGGGCACATTCTGCTGGAGGGCGTACCGGGTCTGGCCAAGACATTGCTGGTCAAGACCATCGGACAGGCGATCCAGGCCGGGTTCTCCCGCATCCAGTTCACCCCCGACCTGCTGCCCGCCGACCTGATCGGCACGCGGATATACAACCCCCGTACGGGCGAGTTCAGCGTCCAGAAGGGCCCGGTCTTCTCCAACCTGATACTGGCCGATGAGGTGAACCGGGCACCGGCGAAGGTACAGAGCGCGTTGCTGGAAGCGATGCAGGAGGGGCAGGTCACCATTGGGGACACGACCTTCCCGATCGATGCCCCGTTCCTGGTGCTGGCAACGCAGAACCCTATAGAGCAGGAGGGCACCTACCCGCTTCCCGAGGCGCAGGTGGACCGTTTCATGCTCAAGGTGATCGTGGATTACCCGGCACGCTCCGAGGAAAGGGAAATCATCGAGCGCATGACTTCGGGCGCCCCGCTGAACGTGCAGCCCGTGGTGGATGCCCAGTACATCATGAGCGCCCGGGAAATCGTCCGCCAGATATACGTGGACGAAAAGATCAAGGACTATGTGCTCGACCTCGTGATTGCGACCAGGGACCCCGCAGCGGCGGGTCTCGACAGCTTGGTGAACCTGATCTCATTTGGCGCTTCTCCCAGGGCCGGCATCTTCCTGATAGCCGCCGCCCGGGCCTATGCCTTCGTCAAGGGGCGCGGCTATGTGGTCCCCGACGATATCAAGCAGATTGCGCCCGACGTGCTGCGGCACCGGGTGATCACCACCTTCGAGGCTGAGGCCCAGGATGTGACCGGCGAGCATATAGTCCAGCGCATCCTGGACAACGTCGAAGTGCCGTAAATGCTCACCGATGACCTGATCGCCAGGATCCGCCGGATCGAGATCACTACCCGGAAGCTGGTTAACGACAGCTTCGCCGGGGAGTACCAGTCGGTGTTCAAGGGACGCGGAATGGAGTTCGACGAGGTGCGCCAGTACCATCCCGGCGACGATGTGCGCTCCATCGACTGGAACGTGACTGCCAGGACGGGCGAACCCCACGTCAAGAGCTACATCGAGGAACGGGAACTGACGGTGATGCTGGTTGTGGACGTCAGCGGCTCCGGGGACTTCGGCACACGCAACCGCTTCAAGCGAGACTTGGCCGTTGAACTGGCAGCGGTTATGTCCTTCGCTGCCACAACCAACAACGACAAAGTCGGGCTGCTGCTGTTCACCGACCGGGTGGAGTCGCTGGTGCCGCCAAGGAAGGGGCGAAGCCATGTTCTCAGGATGGTGCGGGACCTGCTACTGTTCCAACCTGAGGGTGTCGGCACCGATATTACGCTTGCGCTGAACACGGTCCACCGGATGCTGAAGCGGCGCAGCATCGTCTTCCTGGTCTCCGATTTCCTGGCCGATCCGGAATCGTACAGGCAGGCCATGCTGGTCGCCAACCGGCGGCACGACGTGGTGGCCTTCGACCTTAGCGATCCGCTGGAGCACGAGATCAGCAACGTGGGTGTAATCGCGCTGGAAGATGCCGAGAGCGGACATCTGCGCTTGGTGGACACCGCAAGCAGGCAGTGGCGAGAGGAGTTCAGCGGCAGGGTGGCCCGGCAGGAGGAGGGCAAGCGCGACGTCCTTATGACTGCGGGCGTGGACCGGGTGGGAGTCACCACGGAAAAGGACTACGTTGCCGAGGTCGGTGCGTTCTTCAAGACCCGGCTGCAAAGGCTGGGGCGATAATATTGCTGGCCGCTCGCGGCATACTACACCGCCGCCGCCGTAGCCTGCGCGGTACGGGTTCCTTGGGGCGATCATACCTGCTGGTTTTCGTTGCGCTGTCCGTCATGGCCGTTGCAGCCGCGCCCGCCCAGACTGGCCTGCCGCCCGGCGTCCGCGTCTCGCTGGTGGCCGATTCTTCAGAGCTGACTGTGGGCGACCTGGTAACCATCAGTCTCATTGTTTCCCATCCCGAGGACTCCACCGTGGTGATTCCCAGGTTGGAACGCGATTGGGGGCCCTTTGAGGTACAGGCGCAAACGTCCGTGCAGACGGTCTCCCTCACCGATGACATCCGAACGGTCGCAAAGCAGTTTCGCGTAACGCTGTTTGCTCCCGGCACCTTCGAGACGCCCGACATCTCGGTCTCAGTTCGCGGCCCGGATGGTACCGTCGTACAGGTCTCCCCTGCCCCCATACAGTTGACCGTGAACTCCGTACTGGCGTCGCCTGATGAGGAACTGAAAGACCTGCGCCCCCCTGCAGACCTTTCAACTCCGTTCTGGGAGCGGACGGTTGTTCTCGTCCTGATAGTTGTTGCAGCCCTCACAATTGCGGCTGGGACTGCTTTCCATTTATATCGCCGTTCGCGCCGTGCGGACCAGCCAGCCGCAGCCATGCCGGACCTGCGAACGCCCTGGGAAATCGCGACCCAGGAACTGGACCGCATTGCCCGCCTCGACCTTCCTGCAAGCGGCGAGATGAAGGAGCACTACACCCTGGTGGCAGCGGCGCTCCGCACCTACCTGGGAGCGACATACCGGCGAGATGCAGGAGGCCGCAACGTCGAGGATATGTCGACGGAGGAAATCACTGCAAGCATCGGGCAATCGGCGCTCGATGACGCTAACGCCAAGCTGGTCGTCGAACTGCTCCAGGAAGCGGACCTGGTGAAGTTCGCCAACTACGAGCCAACCGTGGCCGGGGCCAACGAAGCGGTAGTACGAGTGCGAAGCATCATCGAGGCCACGCGAGCAACCGTCTCCACAGCGCCAGACGCCACACCGGGCGTGCATGGAGCGGCGCCGTGACCGATATAACATTCGAGTCGCAGTGGCTGCTGTTCCTGCTGCTCGCAGTTCCGCTGCTAGCGACGGTTCCCCATCTCAGGAAGCGCTGGATGGGGTCTTCGGCAATGAGGTACGCCGACACGGGCCTGGTATCCACGGGTGGTCGGTCGCTCAGGCTGCGGCTAATGCCCTGGGTCTCGGCCCTGCGATTCATTGCGCTGGCCCTCGTCATAGTCGCCGCTGCCCGCCCGCAGATTGCGGACGCCCGGGAGGTAATCCGCGGCGAGGGCGTGGACATCGCCATCGCGGTGGACATATCCGGCAGCATGGGGCAAACGGACTTTGCCCCGCACCGGCTGGGAGCCGCCAAGCAGATAATTGCCGAATTCATCGAGGAACGACAGTACGACCGCATCGGGCTGGTCGTATTCTCCCAGGAGGCTTTCATACAGAGTCCACCCACCCTGGACCACGATGTGTTGCTCCGCCTGCTGAGCGATGTGCATCTGGCTGACCAGCTGGGCATCGAAGACGGCACCGCCATCGGCAGCGGCCTGGCGACGGCCGCCAATATGCTGAAGGACTCCGGCTCCGAGAGCAGGTTGGTAACCCTGCTCACCGACGGCGTAAACAACTCGGGCCAGTTGGACCCGATTACTGTCGCAACGGCGGCAGAGGCCCTCGACATCAAGCTGTACACCATCGGAGTGGGGACTGCTCTGAGCGGGAGGACGGCGGAGGAAAGCCCCCTGGACGAGGAGACGCTCCAGGAAATCGCGAACATCACAGACGCAAAGTACTATCGGGCCACGGACGCTGAAGGACTGCGGGACATCTACTCAGAGATCAACGCACTCGAGAAAACAGAGGTTGAGGTCCTGATATTCACCCGCTACCGGGAGGTGCTTGCCTGGTTCCTTCTGCCGGCCCTGATGCTGATTCTGCTGGAAGTGCTGCTCACCCGGACCGTGTTCAGGAGGATACCGTAGTCGCCATGTCCTTCGGAGCGCCGCAATTCCTGATTATCCTGGCTGCGTTGCCCGCGTTAGCGTTGTTCCTGTGGTGGGCGTGGGCACGACGTGCTGCAGCCCTGCGACGGATCGGCGACACGGCCCTCTTCGAACGCCTGGGCCTGGCGGCCGGCCGCAGAGTGCGCGGCCTTCGGCTGGCCCTTTGGTTCATCGGCGTGGCTCTGCTGATTCTGTCCCTGGCCCGGCCCCAGTGGGGGAGCGACATCGAAATCGTCGAGCAGGGCGGGGTCCAGGTCATAGTGGCCCTGGACGTCTCCCGCAGCATGCTGGCCCAGGACCTGAAACCCACCCGCCTCGACCGGGCCAAGCTGGAGATTTCCGACCTCATATCCAGGCTGGAGGGAGACGAGGTCGGCATCGTGCTGTTCTCCGGGGCCAGCTTCATCCAGTTCCCGCTGACCTCCGACTACGCCACCGCCCGGACTTACCTGAACCACGCCAGCCCCAACTCCATCACCCGCCAGGGCACGGTCATCGCCGAGGCCATCGAGACCGCAATGGGGGGATTCAGCACCGAGCGGGAGCACCAGCAGGTCATCGTTATCATGACCGACGGCGAAAACCACGAGGGCGATCCCATCACCGCCGCTCGCGAGGCAGCGGAGCAGGGCGCCGTGATCTACGCCGTCGGCTTCGGTTCGCCCGACGGGGCCCCTGTGCCCGAATACGATGAACGTGGGGAAGTCTCCGGATACAGCCAGAACGCCGAGGGCCAGGTGCTCATCTCCAGGATCGATGAGGTTGGGCTGCAACAGATCGCAGAAAGCGGGGGCGGCCGGTACTTCAGGGCAACCGACGGCGGCGCCATCGTCGGGCTGGCCGATGAGATTCAGTCGTTCCAGGACCGCAGCCTCCAGAGCGAATTCAGCCAGAGGAAGGTGGAGCGGTTCCAGCTGTTCCTGCTGGCGGGCGCCCTGTGCCTCGCACTGGCCGAGTTGACGACCGACCGGCTCTTTATTCCTCGGCGACCAAGGCGGCAAGCACCCTCGGAGGGAGCCTGAGATGCCTTCTCGGGTAATACTGGTTGCCGTAGCTTTGCTCTCGGTCTGCCTGATTGCCTGCGGGCCGACTCCGGCCCAGGTCAACAATTCGGGCCACGAGTCGTATCTGGCTGGCGACTACACGAGCGCCCTTGAGACCTACCAGGACGCTCAGCATCGCGCTCCCGAGTCCGGTGAGCCTTACTACAACTCCGGCAACGCACTCTACCGCACGGAGGATTACGAGGAGGCGTTGCAAAGCTACGACCAGTCGCTGCGGCACGCCGGCGGAGAGTTGCGGTCGCGCGGGTTCTTCAACCGGGGCAATGCCGCCTTCCAGCAGGAGAATTATCCCGACGCCGTGGAGGCATACGAGGAGGCGTTGCGGATGAACCCGGACGACCGCGACGCCAAGCACAACCTGGAACTGGCCTTGCAGAGAATGTCCTCAGAGGACGAGCAACAGCAGGACGAACAACAGGATGAGCAACAGCAGGACGAAGAGGAAGAGGAGCAAGATGAGGAGGAGCAGGACGCGGAAGCCGAGGAACAGGACCAGCCCATAACGGAGACCCAGGCCCGTCAGATACTGGAATCGGTTGGTGAGGCCGCCCAGACCCTCCAGGAGCGCCGGGGGCAGGTGCTGGTCTCTCCCAAGCCTCCCAGCGAGTTCGACTGGTAGTCCAGGACATGACCCCTCTATCGAACATAAGGCGATTCCTGACCGTCGTCTCCATTGCCGCCCTGGCGATGGCGGCTGTAGCCGTCCCTAGCGTCCGCGCCCAGTCGCCCCCCGGCGAGGCGCTGTTTGTCAGGGCGTCGGTGGACAATGACCGTCCCTACCTGGGACAGCAGATTACCTACAGCCTGCAGATCTACCAAAGCAGGGATGCAGACCTGTCGTCCGTTCGGGTTACGTACAACGCGCCGGACTTCGCCGGTTTCTGGAACAGCCAGCAGACGAGACAGGATGAGTACGACGAAACCGTAGGAACCGGCGAGTACCGGGTCGTCGAGGTGCGAACCGTGCTATTCGCCAGCATCGTCGGAGCCGGGCAAATCGAGCCCGCAATCCTGGAGGTCTCGGCCGGAGCGTCGGGCTCCCCAGGCCAAGTGCAGAGCGATTCCGTGGCGGTGGAAGTGCGCCCCCTGCCCGTCCCGGAGCCAGCAGGGTTCACGGGGGCCGTGGGCAGCTTCGAGGTCTCCACCTCTGCGGATGCCACCGAGGGAAATCTCAACGAGCCTGTTACTTTGACAGTCAGAATTTCTGGGGAAGGAAACATCGAGGCGCTTCCCGACCCCCAGTGGCTAGAGTTCGTTGGCTGGCGAGTCATCGAGTCGCCGGTAAGCGTTGAAAGTCAGGTCGTGGCCGGGCAGATCACCGGGAGCCGCACTTACGAGATAGTCCTTATGCCGGAACAGGCTGGGCGGCTGAATATCCCCGAGATTCGTTATCCCTATTTCGACCCGTCCCTGGAGCGGTATGTCGAAATTGCCACTGCCCCGATCGCTGTGAGCATCGGAGACGCCGCTGGTGCCCCTGCGGTCCCTTCGCTGCCATCCGTCGAGGATGCCGAGGAAAAAGCCCCGGCGGTGCGGCCCATCAAGGCAGCGCCGCCGTCCCTGCGCCGACCTGGAACGGAACTGGCGGATAGCCCGGTGTACTGGGCTGCATGGGCCATCCCCGCGCTTGCCATAGCTGGGGTGCTGGTATGGCGGAGGCGAATCACCTCACAGGAGGCTACACGTGCCGAGGCCCTGCGCGACAACGCCCTGCCCAACGCCCGGGCGGCGTTGGCCCGAGCTGTCGCCTCCGGCGACGACCTTGCGGTGGCTGCCTCCGAGGCGGTGCTGTCCTACCTGTCTGCACGGCTGGAAATGCCGACGCGGGGGGTGACCCGCGAGGCGCTGTTCCACAGGCTGCGTGAGGCGGGGATATCGCCTCATCTGGAAGGGGAGGTAGGCGAGGTACTGACTGCCGGTGAGTCGGCCAGGTACACCCCTTTGGCTTCGGGCTCTGCGGCGGCTGGCGACCAGGTTGAGCGAGTCTCGCACCTGTTGGGCGAACTCGAACTGGTACTCACGCCATGAGCCGTCCGGTCGGTGTCACTATGGGCTTGATGGTGGCTATCGCCGTATTTGCGGCGCTGGCGACAGGTGCCATGGCCCAGGAACCGTCGGCGCGGGTCATGATGGCCGTGGCCAACCAGCGGTTCGAGCGCGGGGAGTACGCCGAGGCCGCCCAGCAGTACGAGGCCCTGGTCGGCCTGGGGTACCGGGACCCTGCCGTCTACTTCAACCTTGGCAACGCTTTCCTGGAGGACGGAGATCTGGGGCGGGCCGTCCTCAATTACCTCCGGGCCGAGGAGCTGTCGCCCCGCGACCCGGACATCATCGCCAACCTGGACCTTGCCCGCAGCCGGACGGTGGACCGGTTGCAGGCCGAGGGAGACTCGTTGGTGGCCAGCCTTGCCGACTTCGGGAGACGCTGGGCCACTCCCGCCGAATTCGCGATCGCCGCTCTGCTGCTGTGGGCCGTGGCCGGGATTGCCGTTAGCGCCTTGATCCTCCGCCCGGCCATTCGCGGTAGGGATATTATCCGCGGTGGGGCTGCCGCCGCTTTCGTTGTAATGCTCATCCCGCTGGTGTTGCTGCTGAGTATGCTCTTTTCCAACCCCTACGAAAACACCGGCGTGGTCACTGCCAGGACGGTCGATGTACTGAGCGGACCGGGGCCGCAGTACGACGAGGAGTTCGCACTGCACAGTGGCGCGCAGGTTCGCTTGGTGGACTCTCGCCACGGCTGGCTGCGGGTTGCCCTACCCGGCGCCGAACTGCAGGGCTGGCTCCCGTCCCACGCCATCGAGGCCGTAGCGGGGGACGGCGACGGTGGCTATCCTTGAAACTTGTCAGTCATTCGTGAGCTCCCGCATCGACGAGAAGCTGAACCATCTTTACCCTGTTGTAGGTTACTGCTATACCGAGTGGCCTCTGATCCCTAGAGTCGCATTTTATGTTTACGTCGGCGCTTGCATCAATGAGGATTTGAGCTAATTCCTGTCTGTCGTAAAATACTGCCGCACAGAGCGTTCTATCTGGGTCAGAGTTTACGTCGGCGCCTGCATCAATGAGGAGTTCTGCTATATCTTTCCTGTCGTAACTAACTGTAATGCTAAGAGGAACTTGGCCACTGTACGACTCGCATTTTATGTTTACGTATGCACCTGCATCAGTGAGGATTTGAGCTAGTTCCTTCCTGTCATAAAATACCGCTGCACAAAGGGTTCTATCTGGGTCGGAGTTTACGTCGGCACCTGCATCGACGAGCATTTCTGCTATCTCACTCCTGTCGTAATAGACGGTCACGCCAAGCGGCGTCCTGCCACTGTACCCCTCGCATTTTGTGTTTACGTCGGCACCTGCATCAATGAGGGTTTCAGCCAACTCCTCCCGGTCGTAAAATACTGCTTCACAGAGACTTTGGTTTAGACCATTGCTTGAGCCTGGGTCGGGAGTTGGTACCGGCGTGGAAGCTGTCGTCGGTAATGCTGTGGGTGCAACAGTCGGAGCACGGGTTGGCGCAACTGTGGGAACTGCCGTGGGCACCGGCGTTGGCGCAGCCGTCGGCTCTGGCGTAGGAACCTCCGTCGGCACTGGGGTCCCAGTCGGGGCGAGCGTCGGTTCGGGCGTGGCCGACGGCAGGGGCGTAAGCGTAGGCACCGGCGTGTACGTCGGATTGGGTGTCGGGGTGGGTCGCGGCGTAAATGTGGGTTCGGGCGTATTCAGCTCTATGGTGGGCGGCTGGTCTCCCAAAACCGGGGACTCCTCAGTGGGAAGAGTCGAGAACATACCCGGGGGCGCCGTCGGGGATCCCGACGGCTCTTCGCTGGAACCGCCACAGGCGATGACTGCCAGTAAGGCCACGCCAACCGACGCGACCAATAACAGCATTGCCAGCTTATTCCACCCGTAGTTTAGGAAGGGCATATATATGGTTACTCCAACCCGCTTCCTTCCAGCGGCTCGTTCCTGAGTTCACGTCCGATGGGCTCTTGCGATTTAACGGGACCACTCGGAGAGGAGAATCTGCAGGATTTCCTTGTTGTCTTCCTGAACCGCACGGTCCAGAGCTGAGTCACCAAAGGCGTTGGTGACGTTGATGTCGGCGCCCGCTTCCACCAGGACACGCACCATATCACTGTCGCCCTTGTGGACAGCGCGGTGAAGGGCCGGATCGCCGAAGGCGTTCTTAGCGTCAACATTGGCGCCCGCCTTCAGGAGAAGAGCCGCCATGCCGGTGTCGCCCTTGTCGATGGCTGCGTGGAGGGGAGGTTCCCCGAAAACATCGCTTTCATTAACGTCGGCGCCCCCCTCAATTAGAATTCGCACAATCTCTATGTCACCCTTGTCAATGGCGGAATGCAGGGCTGTACCGCCCGAAGATGACTCCCAGCTTGCCCTTGGAGTAAGACCCGCGGTGGCTGAGGTGGGCGCTGGCACGGTGGAGGAAGCCGGCGCGGGTCTGTCGGCAAAGAGGCCCACCGCCAGTACTGCAAGTATAGCCAGCACAACAAGGGACACCCCGCCTGCCACGAGTTTCAGGGGACGCCCGGAAATCATTCGCTTGGAGGCAGGTTTGCTCATGGCTAGATCCCTCCCGGACACTCCGGCGCCATGTATAACTCGGTTCCTTATGGTGGCACCCCGGCTATTCCGTGGCGCCCGCGGCAGTAAGAATCTGCTCTATCTCCGTGTTTCCTCTCCATCGGGCTACGTACAGCAAAGACTCGCCATTTTGCCTTCTCAGGTTTACATCAGCCCCCGAGGCGATGAGGGTGTTCAAAGCCTCCGGTGCTTCCCGCCAGACAGCCGCGTAAAGGAGCGGATCATTACTCGAGTCCCGGGCGTCGACGTCCGCGCCCGCGTCGATGAGGATCCTCATAGCCTCGATTCTGTCCCGCCAGATGGCGGTGTACAGCAGTGGGTCACCGTCAGCGTCTCTGGCATTAACGTCCGCGCCCGCTTCGACGAGTATCCTCAGGGCCTCGATTTTGTCCCGCCAGACAGCAGTATAGAGCACAGGGTTGCTGTCGGAGTCTCTGGCGTCAACGTCTGCCCCCGCGTCAACAAGAATCTGCACTTTTTCGGGTTCTGCCCGCCAGACAGCTGTGTATAGAAGCGGGTCCCCGTCGCCGTCTCTGGCGTTGACGTCCGCTCCCGCCGCAACAAGACTTCGTACCTCGTCGATGGTGCCTGCCCAGATTGCGCGGTAGAGTGTCTCCTCCTGGGCCAACGGCGTGGAGTCCGAATCTGAAACCGCCCCGGGCGCCCCCCCGGGCGCGGCCGTCGCATCGGGGGCGCCTGCGGGCACTTGGGTAGAGGTGGCCGCAGGGTTCACGGTGATTTCTGTAGCGCGCTCGGACTGTTCGCCCCGGCAGGCCAGCAACGCCAGCGCAGCGAGAACCAGCCACAGTGCCCACCACGTCCTTTTGGATCTTGCCGCGTTACTGTATTGCCTCATATTCCAATCCTTGGGCTAGATTGGCCACAATTGTCGCGAATCCCTCGGCCAACTGACTCCCCGAAATTGCCGAAGCCCTACCCACGTTCAGCCAACTTCCTCGATTTTCCATGTACCGTCGCTCTGCTTGCTTGCGACGAGGGTGTATGTAACGCCGTTGATGGTCGTATTGCGCAGCACGAGCCTTAAGCCAGCACTGAAGGACAGAAAACGTCCAGTCCCTGAGGAATCCACTGAGAACTCGTCTGACCGCCCGGGGTATGTGCAACTCTCGCCGGGGTGTACCACCAGGTCCACGCTGCAGGTGGTTGGCTGGGCCGGTGCCGAGTCGGTCGTGGCCGAATCGGTGTTTGACACCGGGCCGGCGCCTTCGGAGTTGATGGCAGACACCCGATAGTGTCGCGTGCTTCCTGCGGTCAGACCCGTGTGTGAGTAGCTGGTGCTGGTGGAATCGGTGTCTGCTACCAGGTCGTTCCAACTTGTGCCGTTTGTCGAAACCTCGATGCGATAGCCGGTGATGTCCACACCGCCGTCGTCCGACGGCGCGTTCCACGACAGGTCTATCTCCGTCTGCCCATCAGCCGTGGCGGTCAGCCCGGCCGGCTTGCCGGGCGCCGTGGCGGCATCAGTGGTGGCCGAATCGGTGTTTGACACCGGTCCGGTGCCTTCGGAGTTGATGGCAGACACCCGATAGTGTCGCGTGCTTCCTGCGGTCAGGCCCGTGTGTGAGTAGCTGGTGCTGGTGGAATCGGTGTCTGCCACCAGGTCGTTCCAGCTTGTGCCTTTTGTTGAAACCTCGATGTGATAGCCGGTGATGTCCGCACCGCCGTCATCCGATGGCGCAGTCCACGACAGGTCTATCTCGGTCTGTCCGTCCGAAGTCGCTGTCAGGCTGGTGGGCGCGCCGGGCTTGTCGGCCGTCTCAGTCTCGGTAACGGTAACCTTGAACAGGTCCTCGGATGCCCCTGATACACCGTTACTGTCTCTGGCATCAACGGCAACTATTGTGTCTCCCACAGCGATTGCTCGCAGTCTCAAAATTCCAGTGCTGGTGTTCACGGTCCCACTGAGGATTCCCTTGGTCCTGAAAGTGAAGCCGTAGTTCGTAATTTCGTCCCCATCTGGATCCGTGAAGAGCCCGGAAAGGTCCACCGTAAACGATTCACCCAAGGTCACCATCTTGTCGTCTACTTCCCCGGTAAGCCGGGGAGGCCGGTTGCTGGTCTGTACGGTTACCGCGACAGCGCTGGAGCAGTTGTCCTGCGTATTGGTTTCCCCTGGGACGCCTCTTACGCACGCTCCGAAGTAATACGTTCCAGTTGCGCTCGGAGCCGTCAGGTTGACCGTGAGGTCGATACCATCCGACGCTTCAAGCGCGCCGACCGAATCAGTGGTGCCCACCTGCGTGTTGCCGGCCGAAGAATTGTCTACGATCGTCGAACTTGTGGAGCGATAGTAGCGTACCGTGGTAGCGGGCGACGGACCGTCGCCGTTATTGCGGACTGTCACGGACAGGCCGAAGATCAGATTTGGCGTGGGCTTGCTGTGGGTTACCGTAGGCGCTCCTACAGACAGGTCTGGGTTGCCGGTCGCAATCTGACTGGTGGTTGCCGAGTCTGTGTTGGAGGCTGGACCAGTCCCTTCCGAGTTGATGGCCGACACCCGGTAGTGGCGGGTGCTCCCTGCTGTCAGCCCGGTGTGGCTGTAACTGGTGCTGGTCGAATCGGTGTCGGCCACTAGGCCGCTCCAGCTTGAGCCGTTGGTTGAAACCTCAATCTTGTACCCCGTGATGTGCGCTCCGCCGCCATCTAATGGCGCTCTCCACGACAGGTCGATCCTGGTCTGCCCGTCTGCCGTTGCAGTCAGGCTCCGTGGGGCGCTGGGCACAGTAGCTAGTGCACCAACGGTCACGGCCACCGCTGCCGAGCAGTTGTTGGCGGTGTCGGATTCATCGGACAGCGCGTCCACGCAGGCCCCGTAGTAATAGGTGCCCTGTGTGGATGGCGCGGTCAGCATGACCCACTCGTCTCCGCTCTCTGATGCGCCGAGACGGAACACGGAGTCCGTACCCACTTCTGTGTCGCCGGTGGTGATGGTCGAGTCGGTGGACTGGTAATATCGGAGAGTGGTTGAGTCTGATCGACCACTGCCCTGGTTGCGCACCGTGGCACTCAGCGTGAAGCGCTCCCCGACGTCCGGGGCGCTCTCGCTTACCGTAGGCGCGTCCACCACGAGGTCCGGAACCGGCGTCGCCCCGACCGTAACCGTCACTGCAACTGAGCAGTTGTTCGCCGTATCGGACTCATCCGATACCGAGTCCACGCAGGCCCCGAAGTAATGGGTGCCCGGCGTGTCGGGCGAGGTCAGCCTGACCCACTCGTCTCCGCTCTCTGATGCGTCGAGACGGAACACGTTGTCCGTACCCACCACTGTGTCGCCGGTGGTGATGGTCGAGTCGGTGGACTGGTAATATCGGAGAGTGGTTGAGCCTGATCGACCACTGCCCTGGTTACGAACGGTGGCGTTCAGGGTGAAGCGCTCTCCCGCGTCCGGAGCGCTCTCGCTCACCGTCGGCGCGTCGACCACGAGGTCCGGCGCGGGTGCCGCCCCGACCGTAACCGACGATGCAACTGAGCAATTGTTCGCCGTATCGGACTCATCCGATACAGAGTCCACGCAGGCGCCGTAGTAGTAGGTGCCCGGCCTGTCGGGCGAGGTCAGCCTGACCCACTCGTCTCCGCTCTCTGATGCGTCGAGACGGAACACGGAGTCCGTACCCACCTCTGTGTCGCCTGTTGTGATGGTCGAGTCGGTGGACTGGTAGTAGCGCAGGGTAGTCGAGTCCGATCGTCCGTTCCCCCGGTTCCGCACTGTTGCGCTCAGCGTGATGCGCTCCCCGGCATCAGGGGAACTTTCGCTCACTGTGGGCCTGTCCACCACGAGGTCGGGGGAGATCCCCGCGCCGCAGTCTGACAGACCCAGAGCAGCCACGTCATTGTCCGGTACTTGCTTCAGTGCAGTCGGAGTGCATCCGGTCAGCTGGTTCCCGGAGAGCTTCAAGGTTCTTAAATTGGCAAGATCTTCCAGTTCCGCAGGTATTGACCCGGCCAATTCGTTCCTGGCCATTGCAAGGGTGGTCAAGTTAGTCATTCGCCCCAAGGCCGCTGGAATGCTGCCTTGCAGCCTGTTGTCGGAAAGGCTTAACTCCTCGAGGCTGGCAGCCCCACTCAGGCGCGCCGGGATGGTACCTGTCAATTGGTTTGACCAAAGAGAAAGGATTTCCAGCTCGGAGAGGTTGCCTAATTCTGCCGGGATGGCCCCGCTTAACCGGTTCCTGTGTAGATAGAGGAACTCCAGATTGCGCAGATTGCCAATCGCCGAAGGTATAGAGCCTGTCAGCTGGTTATTGCTCAGGTCCAGTAGTGTAAGGCCGGTCAAATTGCCCAATTCTGGCGAAACCACGCCAGTCACACCGGACTGGACCCGGAGCGAGGTTACCCGCAATGGGGAGCCGCCGATCCTTATACCGTTCCAATTCCTCATCGGGGTGCTGGCAGACCAGTTCAGCGTACCCGTTCCCTCGATCTTGTCCTTGATTGCCAGCAGGGTTTCGCAGTCCGCAACCAACTTCGGGTTAATGGATGCGGACGGCACTACATTGCTGTTTCCACAGACTGTTTGGTCCACTGGTGTACCCGTCGCAGTTGCCGACCACGGCCCTTCTCCGACCGAGTTTATCGCCCGCACCTGCACATCGTAGCTGGTGCCGCCTGTCAGACCGGTCAGCAAGTGGTTGAGGCTGCCAGCACCGGCCCATACGCGACTAACCACACTCCAGTTCCCATCGGCCTTGCTGGGGGCATCGCTGCGTATGTGGCGCAGGTCATAGGTAGTAATCGCTGTGCTACCGGCTTGGGCGGGGGCCCGCCACATTACTGTCAGCGAGGCGGTCCCGGGTATTACGGATAGGACGCTCGGCGCTCCAGGTACGATTGGCGTGGGCTGCGCAGGCCGGCTGATCGGCGGAAGAACGAAGAAACCGTGTCCCCATTCGTTGTTGGGGTCGGGGCTGCTGATGCGCTGCTCGGCGTTTTCCTTCAGGTATGACACCACCTGTGTGGGGCTGTAGCTGGGAAACCGCTGGCGCACTAGAGCTGCCATTCCAGCCACGTGGGGCGAAGCCTGGCTGGTTCCGCAGAAGGGTCCGGCATTGGTCGCTGTGTCGCCGCAGTTTGCCGCGACTCCATCGGGTTTGATCCGGCCATCCGGAGTTGGGCCCTGGCTGCTGAAGCCGGACAGTTGGTTTACGTCGTTCCAATGTGCCGCGCCCACGGCAAGCATCCCGGAGTTGGCGCTCTCGGCGGGGTTGATGATGCTGCCGGTCCCGGAGGAGTTCAGCCTCAGACTCGTCGGGCCCCAGCCGACCAACTGGACCCAGTCCGGCTCCGGACCGCCCCGGTGCGCGACCATGACGTCAAACGTGGCAAGGGAACCAACTGACTCGTAGGGGTTGTGCCCCGCACTTCCCGATTGCAGATTAATGCTCTGAAGGGCGATCTCGTCCGTTCCTGAGGCCAGCGCGAATAGGTCCAGGTCGGTTGCAGCCCCACCCCACTCATCCTCCCACCTCAACTCCAGCCTGCCCCCGATGTACGAATTGGTGTTCCTGATTTCAGAGCCCGAGAACCTAAGAAACCTGATCTCTTCGCCGTCAATGATTTCGGTGGTGTAATTCAACGGGCCGCGCCGGAACCACGTGCCCCGCGCCTGATTTCCGGCTGCGTTGACCCAGACGACGCCCGCTGCAACTGCCCGATTAATGGAGTTCAGCGGGCTGATGGATAAAGGGGAGGTACCATCTCCAGGGCCGTCGAATGACCATAGCCTGGAATGGTTTATCACCGAGACCCCTTCGGAGATCATCCAGTCAACGGAGTCCCTGAGTTCCGATAGCGACTGAGGGTCTGAGATGTAAAGCCTCGCCTCGGGGGCGATATCCATTACGGACTCGGAAACTATGGTGCCGTGGGTGCCTCCGTCTGAGCAATCGGACAGGTTTCGGGAATGCTGGCCCAGCCAGATATAGCACCTCGCCTCGACTGTTGCTGGAACTTCAGTCCCCTTAATGTCTGAAATACCTGAAAATCCGTGGTCAATCACTCCCACTTTTATTCCCTGCCCGGAGAAGCCCGCGTCGTTCCAAGCCTCTGAGCCATGCGCTCTGGGGCCCTGGCCAACAACCTGCGGCGTTCCCTGGGTCTCACCCGGCGGCTGTATCTGGTCCACACGCAACACCCCCGGCTGTTCCGAGGTCTCCCCCAAGATCAGGACAGGTACAAACGCCTCGATGTAGTCTTCACCCGCGTTGATGTTCGACGCTCCATTGGCCTCCAGAAATGCGGCCACGCGGTCAACGTTGGCGGACAGCAGGATGATCACCCCTACAGACTCTCCCCGGTGTAACGGCGCCTCACTGGCGGCCTCTTCAGCGGTGATTTCCCCGGACTCGACCCTTCCCACGAGGCTGTTGATCGCGGAATCCGCCTTGGGATGCTTCACCTCGGACTTCTTCGGAATGGCGATCCGGATGGTCGGACCGGCAGAGGGAACTGAAGTGGGGTCGGCTGAAGGAGCAGAGGGACCGGGACCGGACGTCTGCTCTCCGGAGCCCACCGCCACCGGGAAAGGCGTTGCCGTCGGGTAGGGCGTCGCGGTCGGATAGGCCGTGGCTGTGGGATAGGGAGTGGCGGTCTGGTTCTGCTCCACGGTGATATCGGCGCTCGACTCGTCATCGGCGCCCGTGCCTGTTGCCGCAGGCGGAGTGGCGAACAGGACCGAACGCGGCGTGGGCGAAGGCGCTGCATCCTGTGTTAAATCGCCGCAAGCCAAAATCGCCAGCAGCGTAAGGACGCTTGCGGTCGCCACCAATCGAGTGAAGCCCCCACTTGCCAAACGATGACGGTGAATCATAGATCTCCCCAGCAGCGACATTCGAGGTCATGATCACGCAAACCCCGGTCCTCCAGTCAGGTTCACAATTCCCAATCATCCAGCAGACCGTTGCGTACTGCCCACACCACCAGTTCACGCTTAGTACCTATTCCGAGCTTGTTTTGGATGCCATAAATCGCATTCCTTATCGTCACCCATTTGTTGCCCCGGATATCGGCAATCTCGGCGTACGTATGGCCTTGGCTGAACAGAGTGAGAATCTCTTCTTCCCTGTCTGTCAGTTTGCGGGGATTCTGCTCATTGCTTCGAGGCGCTCCTGACCGGATATCAGAGAAGGCCCGTTTCACGGCCTCGCTCGGAATTCGATATTCCCCATGAGCAACGTTACGCGCCGTCCTAAGCAGATGCTCCTTCCCCGAGTATTTCTCAAGGTAACCGGTCGCCCCTGCGGCGAATGACTCAACCACTGCATCTTCTTCAGGAGAAGCGGTAAACATGAGCACTCGGGTTTCGGGGAGAACATTGACAATTTCGCGGCATGCTTCGATGCCATCCTTAAGCGGCATTATCACGTCCATGATGATTACATCGGGCTTCAAAGCCAAGGCTTCCTTGATTGCCGAATCACCGTCGGCAGCTTCCCCAACCACTTCGAATTCCCCTGACCGCTCCAGCGCCTCTCGGAGGCCGTCACGCATGAGCTCATGGTCGTCTACAAGCATTACCTTGGTTAGCACGGTGGGAGACAATTTATGGCCCTCCTTTGTCTGAACCCAATGGAACGACACATGTTATGGTTGCACCACGTCCAGATTCGCCCGGCCCGGACTCCAACCACCCTCCCATCCGCTCTGCATCCATACGCATTTTTCTGAACCCCTGGCCACGGAGACAATAGTCTCCCGGCAGCCCTATTCCGTTGTCATTTACAGATAGGCGAATCGTCGTATCGTCGAAGGACAGCTCGATAGAAATCTTGTCCGCGTTGGAGTGTCTGTGAGCGTTGCTCAAGGCATTGTGGGCAACGGACAGGAGAAGCCGCCGTGTGAGTACGGAGAGAGGCGGTTCCTCTCCAACTTGAACCACTTCCGTGGGAATCGATGTGATAGTGCTGGAAGTCGATGCGTGGGAACGCAACACGCGCCCAAGTTCCCGTCCCTCAAAGATGGGACCAACATTTATCGGATGCCTCAAGTCCCACATGGTCGATCTCGACAGTGCGAGAGTAGCTTCCAGCTTTTCGATCAATTCGTCCTTGCCCTCGTCGTTCAGTCCGTCGGCCAGCTCTACAGCCGTCTCAAGACCGAGTCCGATCAGGTATGCAGATTGGGCAATGGTGTTGTGGATGGTCTGTGAAAGCTCGATTCGCTCTTGTTGAAGCTCCTCTCCTTTCTCCACGGCTTGTCTCCTCCTGACACGGTCGAACCATGACCTGTTGCGTTCGAACGCGGATACGAGGCTGACAGCGAATACAACCACGTACATCGCCAGTATGCTGAGCAGGAGAAGCGGCTCCGGATGAAGTTCAAGGGCACCTTTTGGTCCAGTTGACAGGCTCAAAGTCGCATGTACTGCCGCGACCACGGTCGTGGCCGCGAGGGTAACTCTGAACGAAGAGCACACTGCGGCAAACATGGCAAGGGCCGGGTAGTACAGAACGAAGAACACGCCTATGGAGCCGATGGCGATTGTCAGGCCGCCTGTTAGCAATGCCAGGTCCATTGCGCTGAGAGCCAGGGCCCAACGCCAGGTCACCCCGCGCTTGGTCTCGACACGGTAAAGGACCAGAGTGTTGACCGCCAGCAGAAGAGCGCCCGAGAGAACGTGCGACAAATATGCCGGTTGGGCCAATCCGACATGGTGATGAAGCTGGGCCATCCAAGCGATTACGACGAACCACCTGAGCCACAGGGAAAACCTCAGCCCCAAATTCATCAACAGAGCCATTGCCCGGACCCTCGCCTTGGGGCGCGGTGCGCCTGCGTTGCGTGTCGTCGTATTCAACCCTTGCCCTCAATTCTCAAAGTATATGCAACGCAAAACGAGGGATAGGTTCCAGTGAATCCCAAGGACCATGTACGAATGAATCCCGTCGACAGGGTGCAAAAGAACCTTACGGCGGCGGATGGTGAGAGGCAATATTTCGCGGAAATCTGAGGCTGCTATAGTAAACTGGCTGCTGGGACGAATTGGACGCCAACGTGGCATAAACCAGCAACGTCCACCCCCCTCTCAACGATGACCGGAACTACTACTGGATAGTTGCATGTAAGCGAGGATGGTGCCCGGACATCGATTCGGAAGGCCTGGTCAGGTGCCGCCCCAGAGATCCCCTGCCGACGTCCGAAATGCCATGCGGAGTGATAGCGAGGAATCCGAGAATATCGGGGCGAGGTTGGTGTTGGTCAACATTACGAGGAAAGAGGTACAACCACAGATGACAACATGTCGGCCTGGACTGCAGTAGCTTAGAGTTCTGGGAGGTACGATGAAAAATAAGACTGTGGCTATACTCTTGGCATGGCTGTTCTGGCCTGCATTTGACTTCTACCTTGGCAGACCAGGGCGTGGCATTGCCAAATTGCTGACTTTGGGAGGACTGGGGATCTGGGCGTTGGTTGACGCCATCAAGATCACCATCATGTCTGACGCTAATTTTGACGGCCAATTCAACTGAAGGTGAAGTGTTCAATCACCCACTCTGTGAATCCCGGGCCAGTCAGATTGCGAGTCTTGTAGGATGTCACCCTCTGTCGAAGTCCAGCGAAAATGTCCATGCCGGTTTCCTTACCGCCTTGGGCCGTTGGATCCCGGTTGCGCCCTTTTCTTTCCTAGCGACGGGCTATCCGCAAGAGCGTAGCAGCTCGCCTTGTTTCGTCGGATGTCCCGGCTCGCCGCGCCAACTCCTCAGGACACCGCCACTTCAGCGTTCGAGACAAGGGTCAGAGGGTTGAGATAAGCGTAGAGGAGTTCGAGCCTCGCCAGCTCTTAGATATAAACGGGTGGAACTGGGGTGGCTAAGAATCCTCTGAACAAGGCCGTTGTGGCTTGAGTTTCGCTTGACGGAGCTACGAAGGGGATGAGAATTGCGGCCTGAGGCTTGCCAGCTGGCTTTCGGCTCCTCCGATTTCGTCCCCGACTGGGCTGTTGGAGGCTTGATGGGGTCTCGAGACCGGCGTTGTCCCGCAGCAATTGCGCACTACGCCGCCAGTTGGCCCTCCGCCGCCAGCAGATTGCCCAGCCCGAGCAGCAATGCCAGCCGCTCCACGTTCTTCGCCAGTCCCCGGTAGCGAACCTTGCCGTAACCGAATGTCCGCTTCAGTTTCAGGAAGGGATGCTCCACCTTGTCCCTCACTGACGCCTTGTCCTTCTCCTCCAGCGCCTCTTGGCTCCCAGGCTCCAGCCTCCGCCGCCTCCCCGGACGCATCGCCACCCGCCATTCCAGATCCAGCCCCAGGTTCTCCTCCCGCTTGTCGCACCCCTGATACCCAGCGTCGCCCCACACCACCCTCTCGCCTCCGTGCAACAGTTTGTGGGCCTCGGTGATGTCATGGGCGTTGGCCGCCGTGGCCGTCATGCTATGCACTACGCCCGTACCTGAGTCCACCCCAATATGCGCCTTCATCCCGAAGCACCACTGGTTCCCCTTCTTGGTCTGATGCATCTCCGGGTCGCGCTCCCCGGAACGGTTCTTGGTGGAGGACGGCGCCTCGATGATCGTGGCATCCACGATGGTTCCCTCCCTGAGCCTCAGTCCCTGGGACTCCAGGTGGGCGTTGATCTCAGCCAAGAGGCCCTGCCCCAGTTGGTGCCTCTCCAGGAGATGCCGGAAATTCAGGATGGTGGTCTCGTCGGGCAGGGGACCCGAGAGCTTCAGCCCTGTGAACCGCCGCGCCGGGTCCGACTCATAGAGCAAATCCTCCATGCCTGGGTCGCTGAGATTGTAGAAGAGCTGGACGCAGTGGACTCTCAGCATGACGGACAGCGGGTAAGGATGTCTTCCCCTTCCGGCTTTGGGGTAGAGGGGACGGATGCGGCCCTCCAGCAACTGCCAAGAGATCAGAGCGTCCATTCGCTCCAAGAACAACTCCCGGCGGGTCTTGCGCTTCTTGCCCTGGTATTCGAGGTCGGCAAAGGTCAGCTGGTCCATCAATCTCATCCCCGATCAGAGTTGAGCTCCGTAGCCTAACTATGCCATCCCCCGCCCGAATTGTTCAGACGATTCCTAGATATGCCGTCAAAGCCTTTCAGGGGGTAAGACTCTTGCGCCATGAGACTCGCTTCGAGGTTTTTCCTGACAACTGGAGCGATTCCACCGTTAGCTGGGCCATTTGCCAATCCCAAAGTCCCTCGGAGATCTCCCCGTCCCGGCGTTTAATCAAACCCGTACAGCCGCGCGCAGTTGTCCCACAGGAACTTGCGCTTCGCCTCCACCGACAGCGGCAACTCCAGAAACCGGTCCACCGACAGCGGATACTTCGAGTCCGCGTGCGGATAGTCCGTCGAAAACACCACGTTGTCCTCCAGCCCGTACTTCGACACTATCTCCGCCGGTTCCTCGTCGCATTCCACCGACAGGTAGCACTGCCGCCGGAAATACGCGCTCGGCTCCATCTTCAGGTCGGGATGGTCATACGAAGCCGACATCTCCCAGTGCTCGTCCAGCCGCCACAGCAGCCACGGCGCCCACGAACAGTTGCCCTCCAGGAACGCCACCGTCAGCTCCGGGAACCGCTCCAGCACTCCGCCGCCCACGATGTCCACCGCCGCCAGCATCATCCCCATCGGGTGCGTGCACGTGTGGTACAGCATGTGGGTGTCGAAGTTGTCTCCCGGCTGCGGCAGGTTCACCCGCCCACCCTCGTGGAAACTCAGCGGCACACCCAGTTCCTGCACCTCGGCCCACAGCGGGTCATAGTAAGGGTCGTGCCAGTTGCGCCCCGCCACTGGGTTCGGCCTGACGAACACCGTCCTGAACCCCAACTGCTGCACCGCCCGTCGCGCCTCGGCGACCGCGCCCTCGATGTCCTGCGGCGGAATCATCGCCGCCCCGAACAGCCGGTCCGGCCCGCCGCTGCAGAAGTCGCTCAGCCAGTCGTTGTAGGCCCTCGATATGGCCGTCGCCAGCCCCGGCTCCAAGCTGCTGTCGCCCAGCGTGAACAGCCCCCGGCTCGGAAACAGCACCGCCACGTCGATGCCCTCGTTGTCCATCGCCGTGAGCTGCGAGGCACTGTCCCAACCCTGCTGCTCGGAGTCCGCGTACACGTCCTGCTGGCTAGTCATCAGTGGCGTGATGGCATTGTCGTAGCTGCGGTTCGGTAGCGGATACACGTTCTCGCCCACCCGCACGCCTAGGTCCCGCGGGTGCCTGTTAGTGCCCTGCGGAGCCCGGTCCCGGAACGCCGGGTCAATGTATCGCTCCCACAGGTCCGCCGGTTCCACGATGTGCATGTCCGAGTCCATAACCCTGAAACCGCTCTTCGCCATTCTCTCGCCTCTTGCCTCAGGCTGCCTTCTACATCTGTCCGGTGAGATGATAGCAGACCCACTGACACTCGTCCGTTTACGCCCCCCCAGACCAGGGTGATAACCTGAGTGTAGACAATTGATGCGAGTTAGACATGAACAGTGCCTCCCAGCCATCTAGAGAAGAGATCCCGACTTGGGAGAGATTCTACGATCCTGAGATTGCCTCTCGGATGAGACAGTTCGAGCAAGACAGGGTCTTTATGAACGCCCACTCTGCCGAGTGGCTGGAGCGATTCCCCGATATGTTTGTAGCTGTATACGAGGAACGATTGGTTGCTGTTGCAGCTACGGCAGATGAGTTGGCAAAACTACTAAAAGAGAAGGGGGTTCCGCCGGGGAGGTCATACTGGCGCTTTTTGTCTACATTTCAGTCTGATTTGGTGGTGCCAGCCTGAGGTGGCAATTTTTGGCTACTACGAAAATTCTTGGCTACTACGAATATGACCACGTCAGGGTACCTACACCAAGGGTACGTGGGTATGTGAATTTCACTGGACTGGGCGTCTAGGGACCGGTTGATTTCTTGGTGGAATCGGGGGCCGACAGCGTTATTCTCCACGTAAACGACGCAAGAAACCTTGGAATCTCTCAGTTGATGCTGCGACACCACACCGCACGGAAGACAGTCGGCGTTGGTGGCTTACAGCGGTATTTCTCTGAACAAGGATCGATTTCCTTAGAGGATGGCCATGGATCATACATTAGGTGTTACCTGGACAGTTGCATAGCGGGCCCCGAAAGCTCTGCAACTCCTGAAACCGTCCCCTCCCTCCTCGGCCGCGACTTCCTCAACCTCTGCGACGTCCGCCTGAACTACTCGCGGGACCTCGTCGCCCTCAACCCCCTCAACGTGGACAGCGGCTTTATCCAGCCATCGCATCAGCCCGCCTAGAAAAAGCCACGGCGCTCGTCGCTACCGGAGCCCACGTTACTCCGCGCTGTTCGCCTAGCCTACCCCTCCCCAACGTCCACGATCACGTTCCCGATGGCGTTGCCCTCCACCGCACGGTGCGCCTGCATCACCTGCTCCAGCGGGAAGTGCGGCCCCACCAGGTGTATCAACGCACCCGCCTCCAGCCACGCCGTAATGTCCGCGATGGCCGCTTCCTTCGCCGGCTCCGGCATGTCGTACACCAGCACGTTGCGCACCACCGTGTTGCTCCGCCGAAACTGCAGTGGCACTGCCGGCTGCTGCCCGGTGCCTGCGGCATATATCGCGACCACGCCCGACGATTTCAGCACCGCGCTGGTAACCGGGAAGTTGGCCGCAAAGTCCACCTCCACGATGTGGTCCACGCCCTCGCCGCCGGTGATGTCCATCACGCGCTCGACCACATCCTCGGTGCGATAGTTGATGGTGTGCTCCGCCCCGGCCTCCTTGGCGATGCCCGCCTTGTGGTCCGAGCTGATGGTGCTGATAACCGTCGCCCCCGCCAGTGTCGCCTCCTGCACCGCGTAGTGCCCCACAGCGCCCGCGCCTCCTGGCACCAGCACCACCTTGCCGCTCAGAGGACCGTCGGCGAACAGGCATCGGTGCGCCGTCATCGCCGGCACTCCCAGGCACGCCCCCTGCTCGAAGCTGACCGAATCCGGCATCCGCACCACGTGCCCTGAAGGCTGCACCGTGTACTCAGCCGCCGACCCGAACGGACGCCCAAACTGCGACTCGAACAGCCACACCCGCTCGCCCACCCGCGACTCCGGCACCCCCGGCCCGACGCGGTCGATCACGCCCGCCCCGTCCTGGTGCGGTATGACTTTGGGAAAGCCGATGCGCGCCGTCAATCCCGCCCTACGCTTCCAGTCCGACGGATTGACCCCCGACGACACCATCCTGACTCGCACTTCGCCCGGCCCCGGTTCCGGTTCCGGCATCTCCCCGTACTCCATGATTTCGGCTGGCCCGTTCTGTTCATACCAGACAGCTTTCATCGTCAGAACCTGCCCTCATTTTCAGCAATAGAATCCCGGGTTGGCGGGTGGTTCGCCATTGAAGTAGGGGCGCACATTTTGTGCGCCCCGTTGAATCACCTGACTATGGCAATGGATGCTTGGTTATCCGGCGCGGCCGGCGTAGTCCGCCTTGGCCCGGTCGATCGCGGCGGCTCTTCCTGCCTTGAGGGAATCGCGCCGCTCGAAGGCCCACCGGTTCGAATCGGCCGTGCTGGCGGTGGTGCCCTGGAAGGCCGGCATCACGTAGCGCGCCATCAGCTCGTAGCTGTGCAGAACGTCTTCCCGCTTGGCCCAGTCGATGGCCTGCACCATGAAGCCGCCGAACCCGCCGCTGCGCTCCTCCAGCTTCTTGATGCCCTTGATGCAATCGTCCGGAGTCCCGATGATCCAGGCCCCGTTCTTGTCCATCACCTCAATGATGTCTTCCATCGGCCCGTCGACGATGGCGTCCCGGCCCATGGTGTGCTCGAAGTACTCCCGTTGGTAGCGTCCCGCACCCACGCGAGCCTGCTCCATCGCTTCCTCTTTCGTCTCCGCCAGGTGCACCGGAAGCACCAGCCGCCAGTCGTCGCGGTTCACCGTCTGCCCGTGTTCGGCCGCCGAGGTCTCGGCGATCTCCCACAGCGACTTCAGGTCGGAGTCCGGCGCACCCGGGTCCCGCGGCACCGTGATTGTCAGCACCGCCGCTCCGTACTTGCCGGCCAGCGCCACGCCCGAAGGCGACTGCACCGACGCCACGGCGATGGGCATATGCGGCTTGGTGTAGGGGCGGAGCTGCAGCATCGCCTCTCGCAGCGTGAACCAGTCGCTCTCGTAGCTGATGGGCTCGGTCTCGGTCATCAGCCGCAGCACCATGCCCAGACCCTCGTCCATCTGCCGTCGCTGTATCGTCGGATCGATGCCCAGCATGTAGGCGTCGCCCGGCAGCGCACCCGGCCCCACGCCCAGCATCACCCGCCCGTGGCTCATGTGGTCCAGCTGCACCATCCGGTTCGCCACGTTGAACGGGTGGTGATAGGGGATGCTGATGACGCCCGTGCCCAGCTTAATGTGCTTCGTCCGGTCCGCCGCCACCGCGATGAATATCTCCGGCGACGAGATGGTCTCCCACCCTGCGCTGTGGTGCTCGCCGATCCAGGCCTCGTCGAAGCCCAGGTGGTCCAGCCACTGCACCAGTTCCAGGTCCCGGTCCAACGCCAGCGTGGGATTCTCCCCCACCCGGTGGAAGGGCCCCATGAAAATTCCGAATTTCATACGTTCAGGCAAAGGCATAACGCTCAACTCTCCTATCTACACAGTCCACGTTGCCGCAATTATAGCCTCAAAGCCCAACCCTGCCAACGAACACCCGCATCACGCACCCGCAATGAACGTATATCGGAGTTATGCATAAATTACGGACCGGGTTATCGAGTCTACTTCTGGCAGCAGAGAGAATTTATATTTGTATTGCTTGCCAGGGGTGATAAGGATTCCCTACAACGAGATATGCAAACGGCTATTCAGTTATCCCTTAGATCTCCGATCGTCCGGCCCTCGTGTCCTGAACAAGCCATACGGAGACGCTATCTGGCCCGTTAAGGTTGACGCATGCCTTCCTCAATTAAATGGACCGACGAGAGCTGAAACCCGGTTACTGGCTGTACACGTGTATCGCCGGGCTGCGACCACTGCTACATGTTTGCTCTTTACCCACGCCTGAGAGGGATGGGCGTCCCGGGGTACGAGACCAGCCCGGATAATGTTCGTCTGCTCTCCGAACGGCTCCAGACTCCGCTGTCATGGAAGAAGCCTCGTTTCGTCTTCGTGAACAGCATGGCCGACGTGTTCCATCCCGAGGTGCCCTTCGACTACATCCTCCAGATGTTCTCAGTGATGGCAGAGGCCTCAGCACAGCGTGGGCATGTGTTTCAGGTCCTGACCAAGCGGCCTGGCAGAGCGGTCACTTGGTGGGAGCAAAACCAACAAAGCTTTCCGGAGGGGTGGCCTCCGATGGTATGGATTGGCACATCGGTGGAGAGCCAAAAGTACGCTCCGCGGCTCACGGTGCTGGAGCGGATTCCAGCATCGGTCCGCTTCGTATCTGCGGAGCCACTACTCGAACGAATTAATCTCCGGCCTTGGCTGGAGAGGGGTGCGCTGAACTGGGTCATCGCAGGTGGCGAGAGCGGGCCGGGCGCCCGGCCAATGGTCCTGACTGGGTGCGGGACCTGCGTGACCAATCCGTCGACTCCGGTGTCACTTTCTTCCTGAAGCAACTGGGAGGCGTCAGGAACAAACGCGGCGGAGCAGAGGCACTTATCGACGACGTGCTGGACACTAGCGACGGGCTGGACCTCTGTCACCAATTGATGGAGGGGCAGCCGAGGCCGGAAAGCCCATGGCCTGGGAGGCATCCCGTTTTTCTGGTACTTCTATGTGGAGGAGACCGAGGAGCAGGCCCGTCGGGACGCAAAGCCCGCGCTGGACTGGACGCTGGACGTGAACCAGTGGCGGCGAACGTGCCAGCGCGGTAGCGAGGCGTACGACAACTTCGGGGACTTCAAGCGGTCGCGGACGGAGTTTCCGCCGTCGTTCGAGTACCTGTTCGAGCACCGGGCAATCATTGGGACCCCGGAGCAGATTGTCGCCAAGATTCGCGCCCTGCGGGACGAAGGAATCGGGTACTGCGGATGCAATTTTTCATTCGGCGGGATGAAGCAGGACAAGATGCTCAAGTCGATGGAACTGTTCGCCAACGAGGTGATGCCAGAGTTCGCGTAACGAGCCGCTGCAGTTGTCGTGATCGCACCGTCGCTCCAACCCTTTCCCCTTGAAGGGCCCCAGTGCGTAGTGTGGGTCAGCCATTTGGAGTGGTATGGATGCTCCGCCAACGGCTGGATTGTTTAGGCTTCGAGTGCTACCTCCACGTCCCTCACCTCAATTTCATTTTGGCCGGTCTTGGCGGCTGTCTACGGGCGTGGGATGTTCAGGTCAATGAGCCAGATCACCCTGTATACCAGCGGGTTGTTTTTCGCCAAGCTCATGTATTTCTCTGATTCATGACTACTACATCCCACTGACTCGGGGCCGGAGTGTCGGCATCGACGCGGCTGTGTCCAAGAAATTCCCGTATTACGGATACGGAAAGCCCTACAGCTTGGTCGAGTTCCTCGCCGTCATATGACCCCCAGGTCCTGAAGAAAAAAGATCAGCCCAGTTGCCATAGTTACGGCTCCCAGGATGAACAGTGCCACGGCAGCCTTGCGGCGAGTTGTCCAAAACGGCTTCATCGTCCCATCTCACTCGAGCTGTCAGGAGTTAATTCGACGTGCAGCACCGAGGCCTTGGTCTGAGTTGCCTTGCAAAAACTCAGAGGGACTGTGACTTCAGCAATTGAATTCCGGAGCACTGTTACACCGGAATCATGGCCACTCCTATAGGTTGTACCTTGTCCGCGCAGGGTACTTCAGCGAAGCATCTGCGTTCTTCTCCAGGTGAGAAAGCTGTTTTCCTGGTCCCGGAGCAGTGCCGCGGTCTCTCCTGCCTTTTTGCCGAGGATTGGGTTGCGGGACACTGCTCCCTTGCCAACAACGACCATATCGGCGTCGTGAACCGTTTCGGGAATGACCCGGTCATTCTCCGGTCCAACCGGGCTGATCCTTGGTCTTGCGCCAAATTCAGAAGTTCTTCGCTTCTGCGGAGATTGGAAGCAATTCTGGGTTTTGCGTTGTTCCGGAAGATCGCCTCCTTCACTGGGAGCGGCCTGACACCGAAGGTGTCATTGAATACAACCCAGACGAGATTGCTCATGCGTGTCCTCCACGAAAAATGCTTGAGAAACCAAGGGGACTTCGTGATGGCGTTGCGGTCTGGGCGTCCTGCTGACTCCCTGTCGTTTAGCTGAAGGCTTGCCTCGAATCTACTGGCCTGGCAAATTTGCCCAATGATAGACCGTAACAGGCTGGTGTTCTCCGTTCACCGGCATCCTTTTGGTGAATGGACATGTCCTTCCGGAGAAAAGGACATTCTGAAGGTCAAGCCGTGCACTAGAACGGTCCGGATTAGGGGATTCCGGAGGGTTCCCGGCCACTGGAGGGATGTCTCAATTCAGTAAAGAGTGTGAGGGCCCCGGAGGCAGCCTCATGGAAGGGTGAAAGGGTAGTGTCCTGAGTAAAATGCACAGTCGGAAACACAGGCTCGCGAATTACACCGGTAAGGAAACAAAGCCGGGGCCGCAAGAATGCGTGCCCCGGCTCAGGGAACAGGCTGCCGTAGCAGTGGACGGCGTCCCTGCTATCTAATCGAAGCCGTCGGCGCCGTGAACCATGATAGTCTCCCTTCCTACCTGATTATTTCCTTCATAGATGTGGATGTGGTACAAGTCCATCTCGAACTTTTGGGTCTGGAGGACGATGGCCTCTGGTTCGTTGTCTGGGTCGGTGGCGTCCCCGCTCCATTCGTAGAAGGTCCTATCGGCTGCGTGGCGGCCGGGTTCCTCCATCGCGTAGCTCCATTCGGTCAGGTACTCGTTGGTCGCGAATTCCAGGATCTCGGTGGGGTTTCCGTCCCAATCCACCCAGTCATTGATGTACGCCAACGACCCCTGGCAGTCCCACTCTCCTCCCACGAACTCACAGCTTTCGTAAATGCGAGACAGCCTGTTGTAGTCGTGAACGGAGCCGTTTTCGTCTTTGTACATCCGGTACATGAACTGGGCCAGGAGGACGCTGTAACCTGTGACGTCCGGGTGATCCGAATCAAACTCGCTCCAGTCGATGGCGTAACTCCCGTCGAACTCAACCCTGACAATGGTGAAAGAGTTGATGAGGCAGTGAGCGATCAGTCCGTCCCGCGCGTCATTCCTGCAATTTTCCTTCAGGCCGGCTTCCGAGGGTGGATCCTGCTGTGGCGGGTCCTGCTGGGGTGGGGGATCCTGTTGCGGTGGGTCCTGTTGCTGTTGCGAGCCCTCGCGGGTCACCAGTGCCGTGTATGTCGTGGACCCGCTGCCGTTGTCATCGCTTACGGTGATGGTGATATGTGTTTCGTCGTCTTCCAGTTCCACCTGATGGCCATTCCTGTTGAGCCTGCTATCGGGAGGCGTGATTTCCACCGAGACCCCCGAGCTGGCCGTTGGAGTGGCAGTTATCCTGATCCGCTTCTTTCCAACCGGGGCGGTCAAGTAGTAGTCGAGGGTGCTGCTGCTGAAGGTAAACTGGAGGTTACCCAGCCTCAGGTATGACAGGCTCGTGTCGATCGGCTCAGATTCCACGGCCTCGTCGGTCATGCCGTTCGCGTTTTTTCCGGAGCCCTCCCCGTCGGTGTAGCTGGCCACGGCCCGCAGGTACATGCCGGCATCGCCGGAAACAGGGGTGTATTCATCCGTGGTCGCCCCGGCTATGGCTGTCCAATCGTTGATCCCGTCCTCAGACTTTTCCCATTCCCAGGTTGTATTGCTCACCGCTCCGTCCGGGTCGGTCAGCATGGCGGTGATGGATATGCCGACTTCTGGCTCGGCGGGCGAAAGGCTCACGGTGCCCGGTTCATCGACGTTCAGCAGGTTGATGGTGAGGGTGATGGTTGCATCGACGGAATCGTCCTGGCTATGGTCGGTGGCTTTGCCGTCGGATACCTGCAGTTCGACTTCCAGCTCGGCATCGCCCTCAAAGTCGAGGGCCGCTTCCGTGGCCACCTCCAGCCTCCCGGTGGCGCGGTCTATGGAGAACAGGCCGGAATCCGTGCCGGACGCCAGCGTGTAGGTCAGTGAGTCTCCCTCGGGATCCGTCGCGGATACGACGGCGCCGATCCTGGTTCCGGCCTCCGAGTTCTCGTTGATGGACCTAGAAGCGCTAGTGCCCTCGTCGAAATTGGGCGGCGTGTTGTCCGGTCGAACAACCGCGTCCGCCGAAATGCCAGAGGCTTCCTTACCCGTTCCTTCGCCATCGTCGTATGAGACCTTGGCTCTCAGGTATTTGCCGATGTCGTCGGGCACCGGAGTGTAGCTGTCCGAGGTAGCGTCGATGATGTCGTCCCAGGACGTGGACTCGGCGCTGTCGGCTGTCTGCCATTGCCAAGCCAAGTTTCGCAGTATTCGATCCGGGTCCCGGAGATGCCCGGTCACCTGAACGCCGACCTCCAGGGTTTCAGAGTACAAAGTCACCCATCCAGCTTCATCGGCATTTGTCACCAGGACCTTTACCTGGTGGGTTGCATCCCACTGCGTGTCAGCCACCCCGTAGGGGTCCTTACTGTCTCGCACCCGTATCCAGACGTAGAATTCGCGCAATCCCTCGTAATTCAAAACGGCATCAGTCTTCAGGGAAAGCTGCCCGCCTGGGGTGATGTCAAGCAAATTTACGCTGGTGATCTGAATGTCGAAGGTGAGTGTGTCTGACTCGGGATCGGTGGCCGGTATAGGTGATCCGATGTTGGTTTCGGGGGCCGTGTCCTCGCTGATTGAAAGCGTAGCTGGAGCGTCGTCGTCGAAAGTAGGGGGCCTGTTTGTGAGGGGTTCTGACAGTACCTTGTTGGTGGTTTCAGCCTCCACGCTCTTCGCATTTACCGTGTCGTAGCCGTCCTTGTATGTGGCTGTGAATAGAAGGTACATATCGGTATCAGCGGTCACCGGGGTGTAACCGTAGCTGGTGTTGGTGCTGTTGGTCTGTGAAACCTGGGACCAGTTGGTGGCGTCCGAGCTTCTTTCCACGACCCAGCTGACCTGGTTTACGTTGGAAAAGTCCACGCCGTCCGGGTCCGTGAGAGTGGCGACGATCTCTGTGGTCACCTGCGGATGGGCACTGTCCAGGGTGATTGCCCCCGCCTCGTCGACGTTGGTCACCTCGATGGTCACCGAAATCTCGTCATCCCAGCTTGAGTCGGTGTTGCCCTCCTCGTCCTTGCCGTCCCGCACCCTCAGGATCAGCTCGTACGAGTCGTTGCCCTCGTAGTCAAGGGACATTCCAGCGGCGAGCTCGATCTGTTCTCCATTCAACTGGAACGGGTGGCCCGTTGCCGGCGCCATTTCGTAGGACGGAGTATCGTCATCCAGGTCGGTGGTTTCGAGTTGCACGATAGCGATGTCTTCCGCCACATCCTCGGCGACGGTGAACACGGCGCCGTCTTCAGTGGTGAACTCGGCGTCAGCATTCTGAAACACGGTAATTGTCACTTTGATGGCGTCGTCAGCGTCGGAACTGAGTCCGTCGAGCGGGCTCTGCCCGTCTGTTACCGCCACAGTGAGCGTGTATTCCTCGCCACCGGAGAAGCCGGTGAAATCGTCCCGAAGGAATATTTCCCCTGTCTGGGAATCGTGCTGGAACACGCCCAGTCCGCCGCTGAGTAGCATATAAATGACGGACTCTCCATCGGGATCGACCGCCTCGGGAACTGTACCGACGTAGTCGCCGGCGGAAGCGGTGCGGTGGATCTTGAAGCTCGCCGAGGTCTCAGTGAAGGTGGGCGAAGCATTGAGCCTGCCATAGGCGTACAGCATTTCATCGTCGCTGTCGGCGACCCAGAATCGCAGTTCATGGCCAGTCAACCCGCCGGTGGGGTCGTCATTGTCGGGCACAGTCTGGAAATCCTTGTGCTCAAGGCGAGTTCCCGTGGCCAGTTCGTATGCGTACGCCCCCTTGTCCTCGGCGTCCATTACCCAGACGATCTCGCCGTCCGACCAGATCTCACCCGGGTCGTCATTGTTGCTGTGAAGGTCGAGGTCCTGTCCGGATACCCGGCTCCGGTCGTCGAGGTCGTATGCGTAAAGCTTGTCATCCTCGGAGTCGGAGACCCAGATGGTGTCTCCGTCTGACCATGTCCCAACTGGGTCCGAGTTGTCCGAATCCAGGGTTATGGACTTGTATGGTGCGAGTTGCCCGACTTGGTCTGAGTCGGGGTCCATATCGTAGGCATACAGGAAGTCGTTGCCTGAACTGTCCTCCAGCGCCCAGACGGTCGTGCCGTCCGACCATATCGAAAGAGGTTCCAGGTTGAAATCCGCGAGCTGGACATCCTTGCCGGGTCTCCGGTTCCCGCTGCGCAGGCGGTAGGCGAGGAGCTTCCCGTAATCGGATCTTCCGGCATCGGCCACCCACATCGTCGTGCCATCGGTCCAGAGGCCGGTGGGTGTATCGACATGGTTAATGTCCAACTCATCGCTGGTGTGCCTGAAATTGCGGAAGTGCATGGCGTATATCGCGTTGTCCTGGTCGTCGGCAACCCACATAGTTTGTCCGTCAGACCAGATGCCCCGTGGATCATCGTTGCCCTGAGGCAGCCTTAATTCGAACGCAGGCTTGCGTTCTCCATGCTCTGAGGAATTGGGGCTCCTCTCATAGACGTACAGCATCTTGTCGTCGATATCACTGATCCACACCCGGTTTTCGCTGCCCCAGATACCCCACGGGTTGTCGTTGGCGGAATCCAGGTCGAAATCTTCGTCAGGTAGTCGACTCCCGTCGTCTGTGCTGTACGCGTACACCTTGGTATCGTCCTTATCCACGACGAATATCCTGCCGTGGGTCCCCCACACCCCTCTTGGGTGGTCATTCCTGCCTGCGAGCGATATGTCCTTTTCAGGAATACGTTCGGTGTTGTTGAGCTTTTTCTTGTTGAGGAGGTAGGCGTAGAGTTTCTTGTCGTCCCAGTCGGCGATCCACATTGTGGAGCCGTCTGACCAGATACCTTGCATAACAATATTGTGGTTAGTCAGGTGGAATTCCCCCGGCCCTCGCCTTGCCCCGGTATTGAGGTTGAAAGTACCAATTACCTGTTCGTAGCCTGCCCCGTCATTCTCAACAATCCACAGGGTGTTTCCGTCGCCCCACAATCCCCGGGGGTTGTTCTGGTTGCGTACGAGATCGAAGCTGAGCGAGGGCAACGGCACCGTCGCTGTTGCGGTCTCCTGGGTGGCCAGGAACACCAGGATCGCGGTTATCGCAGTGATGAAGATCAAGGTTGTTCGGAAATTCAGTAGAATATGCAGCCTTCTCATTTACCTCTCCCCAAGAGATGATTCCGATTTTGCAGATGACCGTATGAACGGACTTGCCGAATGCCCGCTCCTGAACATGGCGAGCCAAGTTGGCGGTAAATCCTGTGTGCGGCCCACTTATTGAAGAACACGCCGTGGCCAATCTGGGAGACCAAAGTGGGTCAGAATACACAAGCTCAATTCATCAATAGATCGGGCTGAAGGGGCTAGTTGCCGTGGGGTTACCGATGTACAAGCGTCAAGTAGCTGGAGATTCGAACCATCTATTAGTGAAGGGGCCGATCCGTATTTGTTCCACTCACTGAAGTTGTTGCAGAACTTTGTGTTATATAAACATATCGGACATTCATAAAAACTTTGTTGATTACACAGGCAATACTGTGAATGTAATATGTGGAATCTATGGATGCTGCCGTATGGCTTTAATGATCATATTAGAGTTACGTGGGAATGGGATGAGCCTTACATCGTTTCAAGGAAAGTAGATGGAAATCTGAAATATTCCTGAGACTGCAAGGAAGAAACAGCAGCAGCTAGTAGGCCAGCAAAGGCAGCTCTCGCCCACAACGGCAGCGAAGATTCAGGTTGGCGACGGAGGCTTGCCAACCGACCTGCAGGTCACATAGTCCGGTTTCGCTTCGAGCAGAAAGACTGTGGATATTCAAATATCCTCGGCCTCTTCAGCTAGTTTGTAACTTAGTCTCAGAGAAAAATAGTAAATGCACATCAAAGTTTTTGAAATTCACATTGACAAATATATATTGGAACTGTTCATGTAGAGGAGGTTCTTATAGTGAATCGAGAGAGTAATCCGGTTTTTGTATGTAGATGATATTCTCGGCATATTCCGTGCTCTTGATCAGTGAAGAGCTGGATTAAGAGAAGCTAGATACTGGATGCACCAACCATGAGGCCACGCTGTCCCGGGCTTTGCTGGCATTGCTATAGAGGGTGACTCCCAGACATGCACCGGGAGCGTGTGCGACTGTTGCTACGGATTCTTCCCACTCTGTACGTTTCCGGGATCGTGGATGTGGTCGAGGGATGCTATCGAAGGGGTAGGGAGTCGATTTTCTTACCAGGCTGTCTGCCCTACCCACCGACGGCAACCATCCGGTTCCGGCGGGGCAGCATCGCCCTCAGTGGGCACGTCGGCTTTGAAAACTGCTGGAAAAGGGTTTTCTAGGCCAGATGGACACTGTGTTCACTATAAATGCACAGACGTACCCAGAATATGTGCATCGTATTGCATTTGATTTGCGGTGTGCATGGGTGTGAGGCTGTCCTGCCTAGGGCTGTAACACAGTGAAACGGTGGGCAAACTCCCGGTGACAGTTCCCCTGAAAGGTGCAACCGAAGGCGGGCTGAGTAAAATGTTTAGTCGAGAGGGCCGTCCTGCATCGCAGGGCTTTGGAACGGCCCCGCCGGGCCAGGTTGAACTTCACTTAGGTGAAATGTGCATGAGCATAGACTCCGTCACGGACGTGCAGCGGGACAGGGCGGTCCAGGTGGGTTTTGTCATGAGGTCCTACCGGGAGAACTTCGTCCATGAGGACGGTCGCCGTGGTCTGTCCCAGGAGGAGCTCCTGCGGAAGATGGGGGGTATCGACACCGGTTACGCCCGGAGGTACAGCCACGCCACCGTTTCCCGATGGGAGTCGGGGTTCACCCGTCCCACCGTGGAGCGGCTGGTCGTGTTTTCTCGTGCCCTGGGACTCTCCCAGTTGGAAACGGAGGGACTGCTGGCGATGGCGGGGCTGGCTTCGACTCTTCCCGGCACCGTGGAACCTGCCGGTCCGGCGGACTGGGCGGAGGATGATTCCGACCCTGACCCGTTGCCCTCTCAGGGTGGAGGCGAACAGCTTGCCAGGGAGGTGGGGTGTTTTCTTCTGTTCAGGGTCATATTGGTCGGGTTCGGCATCGCTCTGTGCGGTTACGCCATTTCTCTGCCGGGGTGGAACGTCTTTCCGGCGACCGCCGCCTGCTTCGGGGTCGCATCGGTCCTCGTGCTAGGGCAAGGGTTCGTGTTTGCCGACAAAGAGAATCCGCTCCGGGGGTTTTTCTGGGTCTCCCTGTTCTTCGTGCTCGGCACTCCCCTGCTCCAGTTCGCCCCCCTGGGCATGGACCATTACAACCTGCACTTTGCTCGGGACCTCTTCGCCCCGCTTATGCCCTGCGTGGTGGCTTTGCTGGTGAACCTGGTCCTTGCCTCGGGCGCTGGGCTCCTCTTCCACGTGCTGTGGCACTGGCAGTACCGGAGCGGCAGGCAATCCGGGAGTCCCGCGAAAAAGGCGATTGTGGTGGTCCTGCCTTCTGCGGGTCTGGTCTACGGGGTAGTGCTGGTCATTACCACCGTGTCGATTACTGTCCAGCTCTCGGTCATCATCCCGGTGTTTTCGGCGGTTGTGGTGGTCCTGCTGGTCCTGAACGACCCCAGGGTGGTGTTGGCCAACCGGGACCGGCGGCTGATGTACCAGGGGACGTTCGTGGTCGGCTTTCTTTCGACGCTAGTGGGTATGGGGGTCATCGTGGGGGTATTCCTCTCCCCTGACTACCCGGCGGTCTTGCCAGACCACAACCTGGTAGGGCAGTGGGAGATTGATTTCGAGGAATTGGGGCTTTCCAGGGAGGAGGCACTGGACCGGGTGAACCTGGGATACGTGCTGCACGGAGTGGTGGTGTCGATGTACATGTTCATCGCGGTTTCGGGGCGGCTGGTGGTGTCGATTCACCAGGACGGCAGGGGCGAAGTCAGGGCTCCCCCGTCGTAAAGTTGTTCTCTCAGGCTGTGAGGATCATTCACCCGGAGGCCAGGCCACGAGCAGGCTCACCACCAATGCCGTCGCCATCAGGACGAACGCCACCGCCAGGGCGAGGAACCCTGAGCGCGAAGGCAGCGTTCTTCCTCCGCATGGCGCCTCTCAGCACGAAGTCCCGCTCTTTGGACTCACCTGAGATGCCCCCCCGTTAGTTTCCGGTTGCGCGCAACTGCGGTGGTCCCCTACGTCCGTACTCCGAGTGAAGACAGTAGAGATGATAAAAGAGATGACGACCAGCGGCCTGGGAATTGAATGCCCGGCTGTTGACGGTCTGTGTATTCTCCGTCTTCGTGGCCTTGGCCCTGCGTCTGGGTGTTGACCCTAAGGCGGACGTTTTCTTGGCGTTGGCATCCGCGTCCTCTACGAAGTAGCTATTCCGGCACTGGAGCCCATAATGCCGGGAGTCTCAACTCAGCCCGGCTGTGCACGCGGTCTGACCTGAACCGGGGTGTCCAAAGTTTAGGCACCCCGTGCGGGGTGCCGATCGTGTAGGAAAAAGGGCCAGCTGGTCTAGTCTGAGCGCCAGCCGGAGCCGAAAATCATCCCGTCGTATTCCATCACCCAGGCGCGGAGGGACGGCGCCCTGTCCGACGAATCCGTGTCTTCCGAAGAAACCCAGTTACCCCCTGCCGAAGCATCCAGAATTTCCTCGCCGTATACTGCCGCGATGTTGCGGCCGATCAGGGAAGTATCAAAGCTGGCAACGATGGTGCCGCCCTTGTCCGCGATCACGGCGAACCACACGCCCTCGATGTCTTCCGAGGCGTTGTAGTAGGCGACGGTGTCGGAAAGGCCTGCCGTGGCACTGTCCGGGCCCGCAAAGCGAGCCATGGTGCCTTCCAGGCCCACCTGCCGATAGGCATCCACCGCCGCTGCCACCAGCTGGACGGTGAATTCGTTGGCGTTGACATACCAGCCGGAGCCGAACAACAGATCGTCGTGCCTGACCACCCAGGCGTGCTTGAGTTCCACGGCCCCGAGGTGGCGGTCGCTGTCGGTCAGGCGATCGGTGCCCGGATTCTTGTACACGTAGGAAACCCAGGTCCCTTCCTCGGTGGCGGCCAGCATTTGGGGGCCGAAATTGTAACCCCTGGCGTCCGTCCCCAGCGGACCGTTGAGATTCTGCCCCAGGACCTGGGTGTCGAAGTGGCTGATGATCTCCCCGTTCTCGCCCGCGATGAACACGTACCACTGCTCATCAATGCTCTCGAGGCGGTTGTAATGGGCGATGGTGGATGCCAGGCCCTCCTCCTCATACCTGCTGATGGCACTGTTCACGAAGAACTTGGTGTAATCGGCTGGGGAGGTCTTGGCTGGAACTGTAACCACTGTATCCTCGGCCGTGCGCCTGCCTTCCTCAGGACCGGGCTCGGCCGCGTCACCGGGGAGAGCCTCCATGGCCGTCCGTATCAGCTCTTCCACCTCCGCCCGGCTGATTCCCGGTTCGGGAACTGAGGCGAGTGCCGTCCGTACCGCTGTCTCAACGTCGGCCGCTGTGATTCCGGCGCCCGGCGAGTCCGCGATAGACGCCCGGACCACCGCCTCCACCTCCGCCTCGCTCAACCCGGCATCCGGCAGGCCGGACAACGCGGCCTGGATCGCTTCCTCGACGTCGGTGCGGGTCAGGCCTTGCTGGGTTGCAGCGGAGGCTGGAGCCTCGGCACGAACTATCTCCCTGACTTGCTCTTCGGTCAGTCCGGCCTGCGCGTCTATGTCGTCACCCCCGCAGGCGGTCATCGCGGTAGCAGCGAATATGAGCAGTGCCGCCAGAGCCATCATCGTTGGTAGTTTCAGGTTAAACATTGAGCGTCATCTCATCAGTTCTTAGAGTGTCCGTCCAAAGGAATGTCGCCAGAACCCGCCGCGAGGCCGCATTCCGGCGGTCTGTTCAGACCGGAACGCGACCTCGCGGAGTTGTCAGTCAGACGTGCTTGGTGTGGCCCCGGTCCTAAACGCCGCCTCCACCAAACACGATGTGGTCCGCGTCGGGGCCGTAGGCCGAGTGGGTCAGCTCGGCGTCATTGCCGGAGGGGTCCTGGATGGCGCCATCGTTTAGCGTCAGCTTGTTGGCCTCGATTGCCAGGCCGTCGCTGGCCGAGTCCCCCACCGCAACGGTGTACTCGAACACCACGTTGGCCCCGCTGCTATTGCTGCTGCTGTAGTCGGCCAGCTTGTTGGCGCTGCCCTCGCCGTAGAATTCCAGCTCCAGCTGCGGAGTGCCGGTTACGGTGACATCCTCGCTGAAGGTCACTACGATACGGATGGTGTCTCCGGTGCCGTAGGTGTTGTCATCGCCGGGGGAGCTGGTAACGGCGATGGACGAGACGGTCGGGGCAACGGTGTCCGCACCGTCCACCTTGTGCCCGGAGTCGGCTGCCAAGGCGTCGTGGGTGAGGGTCGCGTCGTTGCCGGCCTCGTCCCTGATGGCGCCTCCGTTCAGGCTCAGCTTGTCGGCGCCGATGGCGATACCGTCGGTGTCGCTTTCGTCCAGGGCCACGGTGTAGACGAAGACCGCCGTAGGGCCATAGCTGGAGGTAGTTGCCAGGGTCGTTGTATTTGTGCCGAAGACCCCCTGCGAGCCACCGGTGATGCTGTATTCCGCGGTCTTGGCCGTGCCGTCGAAGTCCAGCTCCAGTTGGGGCGTTCCGGTTACTGCGACGTCCTCGCTGAAGGTAACTGTGACCTCGATGGCGTCGCCGTGGCCGTAGGTTTCATCGTCGCCGGGGTCACTGGTGATCTCCAGCGAGGAGATCGTGGGCGGCGTGGTGTCCGAGCCGTCCACCATGTGTCCGGACTGGGATGGGATAGCCTTAAATGTCAGGTCGGCGTCGTTTTCCGACTCGTCCTGGATGGTGCCGCCGTTGAGGGTCAGCGCGTTGTTGCCGATGGCGATGCCGTTGGCGTCGCTGTCGTTCAGGGCCACGGTGTAGGTGAACTTAACCTCTGATGGATCCGTTACCTCTGATCCAAATGCGCTGACGTATTCTGCCGTCTTGGCAGTGCCGTCGAAGTCCAGTTCCAGTTGCGGCGTTCCGGTGACGATGACGTCCTCGCTGAAGAAAGCAACCATCCGGACAACGTCTCCCTCTCCATAGGTGTCGTCGTCGCCCGGGTCGCCGACGATGCGCACGGACGAAATGGTCGGCGCGGTGTCGTCCGGGGCGTTTACCAGGTACTCCGGATTGTCCGGCACCCCGTGGTGGGCCAGGAGGGCGGGGTTGCCCGCCTCGTCCGTAATGTTGCCTCCATCCTCAATGGTGACTCCATCCTCAATGGTGGCTTCTTCAAGCATTAGGCTGCTTGCGACGATTGACACACCATCGTCGTCTACGTCTCCCTCCCGCACCAGGTAGTGGAATCTGATCCTTTGACCTATGGAGAGCCCGGGATCGGCAGGAAGAAACGGATTCGGGTGTACGGCCTCCCGGACCTTACCTCCGATGTCCAGACCAATTTGCACTTGGCCCTGTACCCTAACAGTCTCGTCGAAGATCACTTGGACGACGATCTGTTCGCCGAGCTCGTATGTGTCGTTGATGGAGGCCGGTCCGCCGGAAATGGTGACTGCCCGGACAGTTGGCGGGGTCTGGTCCCCACTTGTCAGGAAGCCAAAAATCTTGTGATTGGGGTCCTCATCCAGGGAATTGATTGCGCCAGCGGCGTTGTGGTCGTAGGCAACATCCTCCTTGTCGGTGGCCGTGATTTCCAGGCTATCCGGCAGGTCAACGCTGATGCCATCGTCGTCGCGGTCGCGCTCATCGACTGAGTACCGGAATACCAGGACATTGGTGCCGTTGCCCGAAGAGTATTCCGCCAGCTTCTGTGTGAGATCTGTGTCGAGGCCCAGAAGCACATAGTCGTGGTCATCGGCGGTGACGCTCTGGCCGAAGTCAACGCTGACCTCGATGATCTCGTCCCGCCCGTAGGTGTCGGGCTCGGAAATTGGCGTGGAGGTTATGGACATCTCCTTGGGGTAGGGCCGGCCGTCGAGCTTGTGGCTTCCCTGTGCGTCATACAGTCCGCTAAAACGCGGGTACACCTCGGTGTCCGTGCCCGCGATCGTTATGGTCCCGTCGCCTCCCAAACCGGAGGGTTCATCGGCTATACCGAGGTCCATTTCGAAAGTTGACGTGCCCTCCGTGGTTATGCCATCGGGATCCAGGTCACGAGACCGGACGTCGTACGCAAACACCAGCGTGTCGGTACCGGAACCCCTGCTGTAATTCCCGCCCCTCCAGACGGTATCGCCATCGGGTCCCGACCACAGGTTGATATAGCGGCTGCCTTCCACGTCCATGGCTGCGCTGAATGTGATGGAGACCTCGACGGTCTCCCCAAACCGGTAGGTGTCACCGCTCTCCGGGCTGGAGGTGATTTCGACATTGGTGCTGACTGGCGGCAGACTACCGTCCACCTTGTGGTCCTCATCGTCATCAAAGCCCTTGTATGCCCGGTAGACCACCCGGTCCGAATACCGGTGAGTGATGGCGTCGTACCCAGGGAAGTTGTGCCAGCTGCCGTTGCTGTCTTTGTAGCCGCCGGGCATCCTGATGCCGTCGGTGTCCTCGTCGTCCGCCCTCACCCTGTAGCCGAATACGAGGACCCTGCTACCCGAACCTCGCAGGTATTGCGCCTGCTTCCAGTCGTCGCCAACCCGCAGGCCAAGGCGGGGATTGCCGCCATCGGCCACCTCCACCTTGTTGCTGAAGGTTGCGGAGATCTCGATGACTTCTCCGACGCCGTAGGTGTTGCTTTCCCTAGCGGGTTCCGAGGTCACCTCGACCTTTCTAATGTTCGGGTCGTCGTCGAGGATGGTGATCTCGCACTCGTTGTCCCAGTCGGGGTCATCCAAATCGACGATGTCATCGTCAGGACCGAAGCGTGCGGTAAAGGTCTCGTCCTCCTCCAAGCTGTTGTCGCTCCTCGTCCGGAAGACGCGCCCGTCCCGGCCGGCCGCCGCTTCGGCGTCGGTTGTCCAGACCTTGCCAGTGCTCTGGTGGACGTAGTCCGTCTCATCCGCCGTGCCGGCGTCGGTGTACCAGTAGGCCCAATACTTGTCGTTGTGGTCATGGTTGGTCACCCGTACCAGGAAGACCTCCACATTCTCCCCTTCCCGAACCTCCGTGGTGGGGCAGTCCAGGTAATATCTTGCGTCGTCCGCGGCCGCTGGCCGAGGATCAAGCGATCCCGTTACCCAGACCAGGGTGACCAGGGCGGCCAGCGCCAGCACAACCAAGACCAAACGTGGGTTTCTGAACAGTGCTCTGGGAGTATCGATCATGACATTACCTCAGAAAAGGCGAAAAGGATGGATGAATGCAGAAATCGCCGTGAAGAAATGGTGACATATCCCGATTTCGTAGGTCTAGGGTCTGAAAATTTATGGACATCAACCAACGGCTGCTGTGCATGTGAAATGTGGAAAACTGGCATGTGAATTAGTCATTGCGTTCTAATTTCGCAGTTATGTCTGTTCCGAGGGAGGTGCAAATCTGTCTACTCAAGGGCTATCCGGCCCTGTGGTAAAGGGTGATCTGTTGCTGTCATTTGCCATCCCAGGAAGGTGGCCGTAAAGGAAAAACGGCCCCGCTATTGCGGAGCCGCTGATGATTGGAAAACTTCCTACGAGCTTGCCGGGGGGCACGGTAGGTGCGGTAGACCCTCAGGCTATCCGGGTTCCCTGTCCGTGCCGGGCATACCGCGATTCAGCATCCTTGTCCGTCGGCTGCGACGATGCTAGTAATTCCGGTGCCCGAGTGCCGTGGGTTTCGTGCATGCTCACGCCCCCTGTGATTTTCGGAAGTCCGCAGCCCAACCGGTCTTGGTATTCGAACTCGTCGTTGTTTCGAATGATCAGCACCGGATCGCCTGTAGTTTTTTCCGTCCGTGAGAATCCCTACCGGACCGGTTCTCCGGAGGCAATACCCCCTCTAAGATCTTGCTCATGAGTTGGAGGGGACGGGCAAGCTAGCTCGGGGCAATGCCCGTCTCTCAGATACCCGGTGCGCTTCCGTTAAGGGAATTGGGAACGTGGCAGAAAGTCCGGGGTCGGCGGCACGGGAAACAGGTGTTCGTACATGAACCGACCGAGCATCAGTACATGCTCTATGAGGTCCGTCGGCAACTCGTCCCTGTCCTTCTGGGGTGCATACCGGAAGTACAGGCTGACGCCTTTTGATTCTTTGACGTCTTTGATGCGTTCGAGGGCCACCACTAACCAGTCTTTCGGTATTTCTCCTCCCGGGTCGTTGCTGCCCACGAACGCCGTGTAGTTGCTCTCCCTGATCCTGTCTGTAATCCGCTCCCACTCCTCCTGGGCTTGTTGCTCGTTGGGCATTGGCATCCCCGGGTGTCTCGCAAATCTCCTGGCATGAATTTCCTGTATCTCAGCCTCCATCTGTTTTCTGAAGGCGGGATATTCGCGGGCGAACACTTTCGACTCCCGGGCCGTCTCTTCTTGGAGCGATTTGGGCAGGTGTTCGAACAGTCCGTCCACGTCATGGCCCTCTACGAATGTGAAGCTGCCGTTCACGCGGTAGTTTGCGTGGGTCATGACAGCCTTCAGACCCAGTTCGATTGCCATTATGACGTTGGTCATCATCACCCGTTCCCGGTCAAGGTGATTGGGCAGCATGAATCCCAGGACCTTCTCTATCTGGATGGAGTTATAGAAGGTGAACGGGTCGGTGGGCCAGCCGAATTGAACGGGGCGCGCATGGGTGATTAGCTGTAGGACTTCCGACAGCCTGTATCCTCTGCTGACCTGCGGCATTGAGTAGAAGTCCATGAGCTTGCCGGTCATGTAGTAGACATTGCCGCGTTCCCAGAAGTTGTGTCGCTCAGGCGCCGATATCCCTGTCCGTAGGACCGGGTCTGAGAGCCTGAATTGCCGAACCCCGTCCTGTGGCCTCTCCCTGCTGATCTCCATGAAGAAATAGGGCAGTCTGGCCCTGAGGTATTCCATCCGGGAATCCTCTTTTTCGAGGTCATAGTAACTGGGGGGTTCATCATTCATTTCAAAGACCCATTCCTTGGCTGTTTTCAGCGACTACACCGGTTGGAGTTGGCGCTTCGTTCCACTATGCCATCAGGGCCGTGATGATCACCAGGAATGTCAAGGCCGACGATGGCTCACGGCTGGTCCTTACGACGTACTCGGTAGGACCGACGCAGACCAGGAATGAACTGATCAACGGCGATGGTGTGGACCTAAACTAGGTGCACACCGTGGAATTGCTCACCTCGACGCTGGTGCGGCGCCTTATCAATCGACTGCTGCAAACCGGGTGGCGCGACCCCAACTAGGACTTCGCTACCATCTGTTCGCGAAGCCAAAGAGTGTGGCCAAGGAGTGGCTGGAAGACTAAGGGGAGGGACTTACCCTGCACAGCTGATGTACCAGTTTATGGCCGACATGGCCTGCAACCGCATCACCGCCGCAATCACCAGCAGATACGGCGAACGATTCGTCAAGGCGCTGATGGACCACCTGACGCGCCTGTCTCGCAACTGCAGGCAGCCGTCGAAGTGCCAAGTGGACATGCTCGCCGACTTCAACGGGATGCCCGTGGACTACGACCGCGCAGAGTTCTATCTGCACGACGGCTAATGGCAAGCCGCATGGTCCCGGGCGACGGCATGAAGGTGATGGCCTCGTTGGCCGAGCGGGATGGCCTGCAGGGAAAGGTGCAGGCGCTCCGGCTGCTGGAGTCCTTCTCCCAGCAGAAGGTGCACGCAGCGATCACGGACGCTATGAGGGTGGAGGCCCTCGGCTTCGACGCGGTGAAGCACATGGTGCTGTGCCGGCTCGAGGGACGTCCACCCAGGCTGGACCTGGGGCTCTATCCCTACTTGCCCCGGGTCAGGGTCGGCACTACGTCAACCAAGGACCATATGAGCCTTCTGTCAGGGAGGGCGGCATGAGCCAGATGTCCAGATTGCTCTTGGAACACCACCTGAAGGAACTGAAGCTGCCCAGCTTACTCAGGGAGTACGGGAAGATGGCCGCCCAGTGCGCCGCCGAGAATGTGGAGCACCCGCAGTACCTGCTCCGTCTCGCCGAATTGGAACTCATCGACCGGCATCAGCGCATGGTGGAGCGGCGGATCCGGGCGGCGAGATTCCCGGGGGTCAAGAGCCTGGACAGATTCGACCGACGAATGGACCGAGGTCTTCGGCTCCGAACGTCTCACCGGTGCCCTGCTGGACCGGCTCACCCACCAAGTCCACATCCTGGTGTCCCGCGTCAAGCATTCCTGCCGATCCCCGTTGCCTCAACGAGAAGTGTCACCGAAATATCGGCTCTTGAGATTGTCCATCGAAAGCGTCAATACGGACAAGTCGCGAGTGTCTCGCGCAACGTCTGCAGACCCTGTGTAGACCAGCTTGCTGGCCATGATGCTTCGCCATTTCTGCACCCGCCGCTGCGGCGTCCGCATGTGAACTCGGCTGAAACGCTCAGGCTCAGCTTGTTGCAACCGCTTCAGTAGCGACTCAGCACTGGCGTCCGGGTCTTCTTCCAGCCAGCCCAACACCTTGCCCAACACTCCCACGAACGGGTCCTTCCGCGTCGCCATGTACGCGGTGGACTCACTCCCGGATTTCGTCCGACATTCTCCTGTTCCTCCAGCCACAGGTCGGGTAGCCGGGCCAGACAGCGATCCTGGCTCTCAAGGCGAGGATCGGACCCGAGTTCGGGGAATACTATGGACGCCAGAGCCGACTGTGCCTCCCTGATGGTGTGGAGCAACACCACGGGGTCCAATGTTGCTCGGCGTTCCGAGAGGGTTGTTTTCGCCTCGATGCTGACCGCGTCATGCCATAGCGCCCGGTCGCAGGGTGTGGCCGGCGAACTGTAGAGCTTGACCACCGCCGAGCCGTTGCGGGTTTTATCCACCAGCTTGAATGACGGTTGCAGGTAGTTTACGTAGAGCCGCATCGCCCCGTACAGGTGAGCTATGGTCTGCCCTGCTACCTGGCACGAGTAACGCTCGTGCCTCAGGAACCGGCGGGGCACCGCTTCATTTTTCTGCTCTACCCAAGCCTGGTCCTTCTTCCGGTAGGCCCGGGAACAGGTGAACTCGATGCATCGACCGGCGCAGTACTCGGTGAGGGTGTCGTTGATGAACACGCCGTCGTTGTCGGAGTCGATGCACCAGACGGGAAATGGCACCTGCGCGGCGATGGCCTCCAGTCCTGCCACCACCTGGGACTTCTCCCTGGCCAGCAGCGGCACCGCCTCGGTCCAACCGGTGCACACGTCGGTGGCCACCAGACTGTAGACGAAGGAACCGCCCATGTCGTCCCCGCAATGGGCCACCAAGACGATCTCCAGGTTGCCCGGAGGGGGACTATTCCAGTCGGCGAGGGTGCGAACCGGAACATGTCGGCCGCAGTCCAGATTACACCGCCGTTTGCGCCGGCTGGTTCACCCGGGCCTTCACCGGTGTCAGCAACCGGTCAAGTGTTGCGGCACTGGCGGTCAGCAAACGCGATCTCACCTCAGAATCCAGATCCAGGTGGCCATGTCGCTTCATAGAGTCCACGAGTTGGGGTAGTGCCGCCTAAAAGGGTTGGCCGCAAATGCGGTTGGACGCTTCCCATACCGGGATCACCGCCTCACGGACCGAGTCGTCACAGATGCGGCGGCCCCGGGGTACGCCAGCTTTCTTCGTGCCCTCTTTAGACTGGGCCATCAACCTGATGCCATGCTTGCGATGATGGCCGGTGACCGTGATAAATTCGTCGAGAATACGGCTCTTGTCCCTATTGGAGTCCCCTCGATAACGCTCTCGAATTGCCGCCGGAAACTCCTGTTTTGCCATCCTGCTTATGCCTGCGGCCATGCGAATGCCCCAATTTCTCGGTAGCATTTAATTTGCGGCAATTGCTCTAAAAGTAACGTTTTTATTGAGGCAACGCGCAATCAGCCTAGTTGTCGCTGCCCTTCGCCGGTGTAGCACGGAGCAAGTGATGAGAGCTGAATAGTCTGGACTCCCGTTTCATCCTGGCAAGTAGCTCTCGCCGCAGTTGTTGAGCATATCGCCGTGGTCCAACATGGCTCATCCCGCGGCGCTGTCCTGATCAATGGATTCCCAGAGACTTATTATTTCAACCCCTTTTCTAACCTTAGCCCAGCCCAGCAGCTCCAAAAATTCGGTCAGCACCCGCCTGCTGTGCTGGCCCCGTCTTCATACAGTGGCCAGAATGTGGGGCGGTCTCCGGGCGATTCAGGCCAGGTCGGGTCTGGAAGGTATCCCTTGCCTGCGTCCTCGAAGATCTGCTCCCAGGCGGTCAACGCCCGACGCTGCGTGCAGAGGTTGTTGTCGGCGCTGGACACCGACAATAGGCCGTCTTATGGGATTTCCAGTTCACATTCCGCTGGCCCCCGGTTCCGGCATAGCGGCACAATACTACGGCTGGCAGAAGTCTGGCTATGTTCAGATTCGTCCCCTAGTGGCAGCGATGGCCACAAGGCCGGCGTGGCCCGGAGCCGTAGGCGGCGCAAGTCCATACTATTCGGTCGATCTACCATGCTGTCCGCAGCCTTTCAGTGAACCAAGGAGAACGACAAAATCAGAGAAGGCAACATCGGCAGGAATGGTCGACGCCACACGAGTACGGAGCACGCGCTGTCAACTCATCCAACAAGGTTCCGTTCCAGGGACTCAGATGAGGTGCCCAGCAGCAGGGCGAGCACCACAAGAAGACCGTGTAACAGCCCAGTTTCCATACCGATCCGGAGATATACCATAAGCTCCTGCGTGTCGTCGATGAAACTTTCACCGCTCACCGGTGCTCCCTGACCAAGACTCGTCGCTGACAATCGGAACCCTCCTTCCCGAAACCGAATGCGTCTTTGTCCAAGAATTCACCGGCAAGATCAACGACCAGCTACATTAGCCATCACAATTGCTGACAGTTGCCCGTTGCTGAACGGCGGTACGCCCCCATAGACAGGAGATAACCTTCACTAGAACCAAACGCCACGGCAAACGGACTATGGCCCAGCTCCGCTCCACCGGACCCTATTTGTGGGTAACATGGCTGCCCCGGCTGCTCTCCGGAGAAAGTTCCTGCGAATGGGCTACTTGTTTCAAGGCCCAGTATGAGGGCTGGAGCTGGAGTCGATTGCCTTCGACTTCGACCAGGCCGGCTGGCTCCTGAACCACACCGCCCTGCTGAACAAGCAGCGTGAGAGTTGGAAACAGCAGCGCTACACGGTACTGAGCGAAGGGCAGAACTCCTTCAGCATCCGCGTCAGCAGCGCCGTGCTGGCAGGCAAGCCCGACTTGGTCGCCAGGCGACGGGACCAGATAACCGTCATCGACGCCAAGACCGGCCGTCCCAGCGCGGCCCCCACCGCCTAGGTGTTGATCTACATGTACGCCCTTCCCATCGCATTGCAACGTTACAAGGGACTGCTCATCGTTGGACAAGTGGCCTACCCTGACCACGTGGTTGACATACCGGCCGATGCAGTCGACGGGAGGTTCGAAGTGAACCTGGGAGGCCTCACCCGCCGCCTGGAGTCGAAGATGCCACCCAGGCGGGTGCCCCTCTCGGGAGAGTGTCGGTTCTGCGAGATCACGCCTTCCGACTGCCCCGTATGGCGGACGAGGGCCCTCGGCAGGAGGGCACGACCGGCGACTTCTGAAGGACACCAGACCAATAGGAGTGGAGAGCGACGGAAAAGTTGACCCAGACTCTGCATAAGACCAAGCACACCTAGAAATTGGCGAGGTGACAGGTACAACGAAACAATCCGGTATTCTCGGGAGGCCACGCTGGATACGACGAGAGAAGTCCGAATTTACCGGGCGAAATCTGTTAGTGAGTAGGAAGCGAATACAGAGTTACTGAAGCGACCGCAAGTGGGCCGCTTCTAGTCTGTAGGCGTCAGCCCTGAGAAGTGCCCTCCGGCGCAGGCGGCCGTTCCAGCAGCTCCAGCCAGTTGCCGTCGGGGTCCTGCATGTAACAGCCCTTGCTGGCCATGGGGTATACCGCTCCGGGCCGTATGGCAGGCGGGCTCACGAATCTCACCCCCCGACCCGAAAGCTCCGCGTAAAAGGCGTCCACATTGTCCACTATCACGCCCAAGTGCGAGGCCCCCACCTGATGCCGCTCTGGCATTGGAGCCGCAGACCCCGCGGGGTTCAGGTACTGGATCAACTCCACGGAATGCCGCAGGTCCCCCGATCCTAGGTAGATGATGTGCAGCATGGCGTCGGGATACCCCACCAACTCGGAGATGAACTCCCCCTCAAGGATCTGGTTACGCTCTTCCTTGAGTCCCAGGAGGTCCCGGTAGAACTCCAGCGACCGCTCCATGTCGCTGACCACAAACCCGGTGTGGTTCATCCATTCGACTTCCATTTTCATCCTCCACGTTCGACGTATCAGCCTCTATCTTCCTTCTTTGATCCAGTCGGCCACCCTCTCGGCGATTAGGACGGCGGTGCAGTTGGTGTTGGCCCGGATCACGTCGGGCATCACCGAGGTGTCCACTACCCGCAGGCCCTCGGTCCCGTGCACGCGGCAATACTGGTCCACCACCGCCATCCCGTCGGCGGCAGGGCCCATCCTGCAGGTACCCGACGTGTGGTACTGGGTGCCGATGTTGTCCAGCAGCCACGCCTCCAGGGTCTCATCGGAAGCCAGGTCGGAGTCGGCAGGGAAAATACGGCGATTGAATAAGCCCCGGAATGCCGGGTGGTCGCCGAGCCGCACCGCCAGACGCACCCCTTCCCGGGTCCGCTGCAAGTCCCAGAGGTCGCCCATGTACCTGAAGTCCATGACCGGCGGGTCATCCGGGTTGCTGGAACGCAGCCTCAACTCCCCGGCGCTGAGAGCGTTCTGCACGCTGGCGAAAATGGCGACGCAGTGACCCTCGATGTCCAGCGGCAGCCCTGCCGGAACGTGGGCCGGGTCAATCGAAAGAACACCGAGGTGCATGTCGTCCCGGGTGGCTGACCCCTCCGTGGTGTAACGGAGCAGCGTTTGCAGCATGGCTTCAGTGTCGTCTTCCAACTCACCCTGGTACTCGTACAGGGCCATGGCCAGCGGATGATCACGCAGGTTTTGACCGACGCCGGACAGGTCGCGGACCACGTCGATACCCAGGTCCGCCAAGTGGCCGGCGGGCCCAACGCCGGAGAGCATCAGCAGCTGCGGCGTGGCAATGGCGCCGGAACTCACGATGATCTCGTTCCCCAGCACCGTCATACGCTCCCCGCCGCTTTCCACCTCCACTCCGACCGCCCGCGTCCCGTCGAACAGTATCCGCCTGACGGGCGCGTTGGCTCGGATGGTCAGATTCAGCCGGTGGCGGGCCTGTGACAGGTAGGCCAGGGACATGCTCATGCGAACGCCATTCACGTGGTTCAAGGGCGCCGCGCCGATCCCGGTGGCGTCGGGGCTGTTTTCGTCAAGGGACTCAGGGAATCCCTCGGCCAGACAGGCCTCGTAGAAGGCCCGGGCGAACGGGGCCATGTCCTCCCTCCGGTAACGCCGCACCGGGACCGGCCCGTCGGAACCGTGGAAATCGCCGCCGAAGTCCTGGTCGCTCTCCATCTTTCGGAAGTAGGGCAGCATGTTGGTGAAGGCCCACTCATCGTTGCCCAGTCCCGCCCAGCCGTCGTAATCCTCGGGTATTCCCCGCAGAAACACCTGGCCGTTTACCGCGCCGGAGCCGCCCACCACCTTCCCTCGCGGAATGGGTATTTCGGCAGTCTGCCGCTCGGTGATGTTGCCCAGGTACTCCCAGCTGTGCGACCCGAAGGCGGACCTCAGGAAATTGTTTCCCCGTTTCAGGTCATCTGGCAAGAGGTCCAGCTCAGGGTAGTCGGGGCCTGCTTCCAGCAGCAACACGGAACGGTCTGGGTCCTCGGAAAGCCTGGCGGCCAGCACGCTGCCTGACGACCCGGCTCCGATCACGATGACGTCGTATATCACGTTCCACCTCCGGGCGGCTTTGATGGGCGCTATCGTACCCCACACTGCGAATAGTGGCTAACGATGGCAACCCAGGTTGTCAGGCCATGCGCGACAGCGTGCAGGATCCAGTACCGCAGGCCAATCCTAATCCGCTCACCGCTGCAGGCACAGCAGTAACCTGGGTGAATTCCGCAATTCGTCCATTCAACGGTCCGCCAAGAGCAATGAATCCATCGCCCCTGCATCCACTCGATGCAGTCCCCAGCAGGCGAGGCCGAACTACCGCCGTTTGACCCCAGTGCTTGGTAAACAGAGGATCCATGGCCAATTTGCTTCCGCCTGCACGCATTTTGTAATTCACACGGCCCGGCAGTCATCGTTGTAAACTGACCGGGATTACGAATGCAGAACAACCGTGAGCGTAAGCAGCTTGTGGAAATTACAAAAGACTCGCTCACATACTCGGCCACCGACCTCGTGGGGTTCCTGGAATGCCAGCACCTGACAGGCCTCGAGCGGGCGACCCTTTCGGGCCACCTGGAAAGGCCCGAGCGCACGGACCTGGTACTGGACCGCATTGCCCAGCGGGGCCAACTCCATGAGCAAAGATTCCTGTAGTCCCTGCATTCCGACGGGTTGCAAACAGTGGAGTTGGAACTCGACTCCAGCCGTCCCCGCGGCGAACGCCTGGCCAAGGGAAGAGATGACACCCTGAGGGCGATGCAGACCGGCGTGGACGTCATCTACCAGGCCGTCCTAATTGACGGACGACGGCTGAGGCTCGCCGACTTCCTGCGGCGCGTGGAACACCCCAGCGTTTTGGAGAACTGGAGCTACGAAGTCTGGGACACCAAGCTGGCCCGCCACGCCAAGGCCTCCGCCGTCCTGCAGCTCTGCATGTAGTCCGACCTGCTTCGCAAATACCAGGGACACCCACCCTCCGAAATGCACCTCGCCCTCGGAGGCGTGAATGGACACACGGTCTCATTCCGAGTCGCCGATTACGCCGCGTACTACCGCATGGTCGCACGTGAATTCGAAACGTTCCTGGAATCATCTACCACTTATCCCCTCGCCACGGCTCCCGAGCCGGTCGAGCACTGCGGCGTCTGCCGCTGGAGCGAAGGGTGCCGCGCCCAATGGCGGGCGGAGGACGACTTGTCCCTGTTCGTCGACCTGCACCGCGCCGTCCGCCAAGGAATCCGGGCCTCCGTCGAAAGCTATTCCATCAAGCGTCTCGAGCCGCTGTACACCTTCGATCGGGAGATTGACCTCCGCGACGCCGGCACCAGCATCGTGGAGTTCGAAACGTGGCTCGGGCTCGGGCAGGGCGACGAGCGAAATGAGCTGCTCGCCAGAATCGAGGAATACAACAGGGACGACTGCCTCTCCACCATGCACCTCAGGGATTGGCTCGAAGGGCAGAGGACCGAACTCGAAGGTGAAATCGGCTCCGTCCTGCCCAGATCCGCCGTCCCCGAACCGGTGGAAACGGAGGACTCCGATGCCCAGAAGGCAGTGAACGCCCTGGCCGAATCCCTGATCTTCGGCCTGCCCGAAAGCACCGACCGGATGACGGGCTCCCAACACGGGCAGTGGCTGCTTGCCCAGCTGCTAAACTGGCACCGCCGGGAGAACAAGTCCTTCTGGTGGCGGTACTTCTACCTGGTCTATGAACTCACGGACGCGGAGCGGCGCTATGAGCCCGACGCCCTGGCGGAACTGACCTTCGAGTCCCGGTGGGCGGACCCCGCACAGGGAACACGCTCCACCATCTACCGTTTCAGGTCCCCCCACAGGACCATGCCATCAGGCCCGGCGCCAATCCCCGCGACCCGGAAACACAAAAGCCGGTAGGGACCGTATTTCACATCGATGACGCGCAGGGAGTGATCGACAACAGGTGCGGCAACAACTGGCCCGCCCCCAACGCCCTGTCGCTCATTCCCTTCGATTTCTTCGACCCCAAGCCCAAGCAAGAAAGCCTGCAGTGCCTGGCGCACTGAATGATCGAAGACGGCATCGACAGCCCCGGACGGTTCCGGGCAACCCGGGAGCTGCTCACCCATGGCCCTGCTCCATTCGTACTGCTCAAGGTCGCCTGTGAAGTAATGGCGGCGACCTCCCAGTTCCAGGGCTTGCTGCTCGTCTACCATTTATAGAGACGACGCATTCTAATAAATGCTACATAGAAATCGCTCGATAATCCACGTTTATTTCATATCCGCGAAATACACTCCTGGTGGTCTATCTTATTAAGTGAAATCCCGATAGCGAATATAGCTTTATTCCTTCGAGTTGTCGGGGTTTACATCATGCTGGTCGGTACAGCAATAGTCCTCCAGCTTCGACTCATGGCCAAGGTAGATCCAGCATTGATTGAAGATTAGTGCATGTTCCCTCTGGAACAATTGATAATTTTGGGGAGGTCATTGAGGACCGCCGGACCTTGAACCTTCCACGCCTACGATCATCAACGATCAGGTCTTTGATCTCCATCTGGTCACCCCAAAATTCGCTTGCGATTTGTAGTCACTTGCGATCTGTGGATATTGCAAGACTGTGTTTACCCTTCGAGGCTGGCAAGCGAGGCTAGCAACATGACGATTGACCGACAATGGGCCGTAGCCTTTCAGACGCATTCTTCTTGTTCGGGAATGGGCGGAAAGCGGCGGAAGACTCGTAACGCGAGGGTGCTTGAGCATGTATGACCTGAGCGGGAAGATCGCACTCGTTACCGGCATGGCCGGTCGCCGTGGCATAGGCCAGGCCGTCGCAACCCGCCTCGCCTCCGAGGGTGCCTACATCGTTGTGGCCGACGTGTCACCCAGGACCGGCACCATCCGCCCTGATGACCAGGAGGCTGGCTGGCAAGGACTCGAGAGCGTGGTAGCGGAAATCGAGGAAATGGGCTGCGAGTCGCTGGCGCTCGTCGCAGACATTTCCGGCAGTGCCCGCATGGCAGCCTTCCTCGCTTCCTCTGAATCAGACTACGTCACCGGCCTGTCAATGAGCGTCTCCGGGGGCTTGGAAATGAACTGAAGCGAATCGGCCATTGGATGGAACAGGGAAAGAGCTCCAGGAAGGCAAATTGCACTCCATTCTGTTTGGAACTCCACGAATCTCAGAACGCCATATAGGACGAATACATGCTTAAGAACGGTTCAGGTGTCAAAGTATCGAGCATGCCGGCAGGTAATGAAAGAGACGAACTGGCGGCCGCAAGACTTCAAATATTCGCATTGCAAGATGGTGCGATGCGTGCCCAGGCACTCGCCTACAGTCTACGCAGCGGTCTATTCGAACAGCTGGCTGAAAGTCCGGCAACTCCGGAGGAGTTGAGGCTGGCCCCGCGCGTAGCTCCCACTCTTCTTGCCTTCCTTTCGAGCCAGGGACTGGTGCAACGTGACGAGCAGGGGCGTTTCCACACTACTCCTGTTTCAGATGCCTTTCTGGTCCAGTCCAGTCCCCGTTTTGTGGGCGGACGGTCGCTGCTCTTTCATGGCCGGCATGAGCAAATCGGGCGACTGGGGGAAGTGCTCGCAACCGGGAACCCGCTGCCGGAGGCTGGAGTGGCGGACTCGTTCGATATTTTCTCCGGGGACGACCCGCTTTGGTTCGCCGAAGGGATGCTGGCGAACGCGGCCTCCGGCGCGAAGGATCTCCTACGGCAGTTCGACTTCTCGCAGTTTCAGCGGTTGCTCGATGTCGGTGGCAGCAGCGGAGGTTACACCCTGGCCCTGCTGGAGGCGCATCCCTTGCTCGATGCCACAATATTCGACCTTGAGCCCGTACGTCCGTTGGCGGAGGGTCGCATAGCGGAACGTGGACTGGGGGATCGCTGCCGTTTCGTGGAGGGATCGTTCTTCGACGATCCTCTGCCGAAGGGTCACGACGTGTTGTTGCTGGCCAACATCCTCCACGACTGGGATGCGTCCCAGTGCCAGCGCATACTTGTGGCGTGCCACGAGGCCATTGAGCCTGGCGGAACTGTTGTTGTAGTTGAGCCGATGCTCCACGAGGACCTGTCGGGGCCCGCCCATGCGTCTGTCAGCGGCCTCACGATGGCGCTTCTTGGAGGCGAGAACCGCACGCAGTCTCAGATCGGGGAAATGATGGAGAGGGTGGGGTTTTCAGAAGTGTGGCGATCAGAGACCGGAGGGCAAAACGGCGTAGTCACCGCCATGAAGGCTGAAGGGACGTCATAGAAACCTTCTCAAAACTGCCGTCCTCTGACTGCATCAACCGGGTACCCCGCCCTATCATCTGGATTCCTGTTTTCTCCTCATTTACGGGTCTTTATCTAGGAATCCTCTGAACAAGGCCGTTGTGGCTTGAGTTTTGCTTAACGGAGCGGCATAGGGGGTGAGAACGGTGGCCTGGAGCTTACCAGACGGTTATCGGCTCCTCCGATTTCGTACCCGGCTGGGCTGTTGGAGGCTTGATGGGGCTCTGAATCCGGCGTTGTCCCGCAGCGATTGCGCGCTACGCCGCCAGTTGGCCCTCCGCCGTCAGCAGATCGCCCAGCCCGAACCGCAAAGGCAGCCGCTCCATGTTCTTCGCCAGTCCCCGGTAGCGTACCTTGCCGTAACCGAATGTCCGCTTCAGCCTCAGGAATGGATGCTCCATCTTGGCCCTCACTGACGCCTTCGCCTTCTCCTCCATCGGCCTCCTCGCTCCCAGGCTCCGACTGCCGTCGACTCCCCGGACGCATCGCCACCAGCCATTCCAGATCCAGCCCCAGGTTCTCCACCCGCTTGTCGACTCCCTGATACCCGGCGTCGCCACACACCACCCTCTCGCCCCCGTGCAGCAGTTTGCGCGTCTGCGTAACGTTGTGGGCGTTGGCCGCCGTGGCTGTCATGCTGTGGACTATGCCCGTACCTGAGTCCACCCCAATGTGGGCCTTCATCCCGAAATCCCACTGGTTCCTTTTTTGGTCTGATGAATCTCCGGGTCCCGCTCCCCGGAACGGTTCTTGGTGGAAGACGGCGCCTTGATGATGGTGGCGTCCACGATGGTTCCCTCCCTGAGCCTCAGCCCATGGGACTCCAGGTCGGCGTTGATCTCCGCCAAGAGGCCTTGCCCCAATTGGTGCCTCTCCAGGAGATGCCGGAAATTCAGGATGGTGGTCTCGTCGGGCAGGGGCCCCGAGAGCTTCAGCCCTGTTAACCGCCGCACCGGGTCTGACTCGTAGAGCAAATCCTCCATGCCTGGGTCGCTGAGATTGCTGAGATTGTAGAAGAGCTGGACGAAGTGGACTCTCAGCATGACGGACAGTGGGTAGGGCTGTCTCCCCCTTCCGGCTTTGGGGTAGAAGGGGCGGATGCGGTCCTCCAGCAACTGCCAAGGAATCAGAGCGTCCATTCGCTCCAGGAACAGCTCCCGGCGGGTCTTGCGCTTCTTGCCCTGGTATTCCAGGTTGGCAAAGTACGGCTGGTCCATCAATCTGATCCCCGATCAGCGTCAAGCTCATCAGCCTAACTATGCCGCGTCCCAGCCGACTTATTGAGAGGATTCTTAGGTACCCTTCACTCCTATTGTCCTCCCTACCCCCGCGCCGGCCGCTCCAGCCCCAGGTTGTCCCGCAGCGTCCCCGGCGCGTACTCCCGCCGGAACAGCCCCCGCCGCTGCAGCTCCGGCACGACCAGCCGCGCGAAGTCCTCGTACGCCCCCGGCATGTGCGTCGCCGCCAGCACGAACCCGTCGCACGCCTCCGACTCGAACCACGCCTCCATCTGGTCGGCCACCTGCGACGCCGTCCCCGTGAACACCGGAAACTCCCGCAGCGTCCCGCGCCCCGACCACCGTACGAAGTCGTTCAGCGATGGGTTCGGGTTCCCGCTCAGCTGTATCACCCGGTCTAGGAACCCCCGCAGCCCTGTCATCGACGCCATCACCTCGTCCGACAGCGCCTCGTCCGGTCGGTGTTGTGAGAAGTCGTAGTTGAACACCTCCGACAGCAGCGACAATGAGTCCACCGGGCGCGCCAGACCGTCGATGAACGCCAGCTTCTCCGCCGCCTCCTGTTCCGTCTCCCCCGCGACCACGTACACCGCCGGCGCAACCCTGACCGCCTCCGGGTCCCGTCCGGCCACCACGGCCCGGGCCCGCAGGTCCTCCCGGTAAGCCTTGCATCCCTCGGCCGTCGGGAAGATAACGAACAGTAGCTCACCCCACTGCGCCGCGAACCGCCGCCCCCGCTCGCTCTGCCCCGCCTGTATGATCACCGGGTGCCCCTGCGGCGGGCGAGGCGTCGTCAGCGGTCCCCGCGTATGCAGGTGTTGTCCCTCGTAGTCGACTCGCCGCACCTTCGCCGGGTCTGCGAAGCGCTCCGTCTCCCGGTCCGCCTCCACCGCGCCGTCGTCCCACGAGTCCCACAGCGCCACCGCCGCCTCCATGAACTCGTCGGCCACGTCGTACCGGTCGTCGTGCTCCAGGTGCTCCGACACCCCGAAGTTGTGCGCCTCCGAGTCGTTCAGCGACGTCACCACGTTCCATGCCGCCCGTCCCGCCGTGAAGTGGTCCAGTGACGCGAACAGCCGCGCCACGTGGAACGGCGAATAGTACGTGGTCGAGTAAGTGGCCCCCAGTCCCAGGTGCGACGTCGCCAGCCCCATCGCCGTTATCACAGGCACCAGGTCCAGCTTCACCGCCCGCACGCCGTGTTCCACTGCCTCCGCGAACGAGTCCCCGTACCGGCTCGGCATCGCCAGCCGGTCGTCTATGAACGCCATGTGGAACTTCGCCGACTCCAGCGTCCGCGCAATGTCCTGGTAGTACCGCAGATCCAGGAAGTCCGGCGACGTCTCCGGGTGCCGCCACGACCCCGTGTAGTTGGAACAGTTCGACGCCTGCATGAAGGCGACGAGCAGCATTTCCCGGTCAGCCGGTTGCGTCATATCCACTTACCGCTCAGGTACAAGTACAAGGTCGACACCCGCTATGGTACAGCGTTGGCCCCGAGTTGTTCACCCCGCACCGGCCGCCGCGCATAAAGCACCAGCAGGCTCCCCGCGGCCGCAATCGCCGAGTACGCCAGGAATATCAGCGAATAGCTCCCCTGCAGGTCGAACACCAGCCCCGCCAGCAGCGGCCCCGTCGACTGCCCCACCAGCACGCCCGTCTCGCCGAATCCCCGTATCTTGCCCAAGGATGCCCGCCCATAGTAATCGGCGTACACCACTGCCGGAATGATGTTCCCCCCTGCGGCCACCAGCCCGATGAGCACCGCCGCCGCGAACGCTCCGGCGATTCCGCTCGCCAGCCACAGCAGCAGGACCGCTCCCGACAGCATGGCCATCATCCCGGAGTACATCAGCCGCGCCGGCACCCGCTCCATCAGCCAGCCCCACGCAACGCTGCCCGCCGCCGAAACCACCCAGCTCGCTGTCACTACCCATGCCGCGTTGGTCAGCGACAGCCCCTCGTCCCGCAGGTAGGCCGCGATGTGTACGTTCACCCCGGCGTGGACGAAGAACGTCGCGAACCCCATCACCACCAGTATCCAGAACGCCGCCGTTCGCACCGCTTCCCGCGTGTTCCACGATTCCGTCTCGGCCCCACCGTTCGTCGTCGCCGCCTGCGGCCCCCGCGCTGCGTCCCCGTCCGGTGTCAACCCCAGCTCCTCGGGCCGTTCCGCCACTAGCAGCAGGTTTGGCAGCAGCGCCACCGAGAGCGTGACCACCCCCAGTGTTATCCATGCCGTAGGCACCCCGAAGTTGTCTATCACCACCGCCGCCAGCATGGTGAACACCACGCCGCCAATGGCGCCCAGCAGGAAGATGACCCCGATAGCCCTCCCTCGCATCCGGATGAACCAGCGCGACGTCACCGTCCCAGCACCGATGGGCGCCGCCGTGTGGAACACCACGCGAGCCGCCGCGTAGGCGACATAAAACGTGACAGGAATCGTCGCCCACGCCAGTGAGATCATCGACGCCCCGACCGTCAATACTCCGCCCACCAGGACCGGTCGCGAGCCAAACCGGTCGATGGCCCATCCTATCGCTGGCGACAACGCCATCGACAGCAGCGCTCCGGCACTCACCGCCCCCGCAATCAGGGTTCGCGACCACCCGAGGTCCTGCGACATGGGGTATATGAATACCGTCAGCGTCGTGATCGCGGGCGCCATCCGGGCGAATACCGCCGTCCCGGAAGCGCTGACCACCACCCAGCCGTAGTAGAAGGGAAAGATCCGTTGCAGTCTCGAGGCTAAAAGCATAGTTCAACGCAGGTCGTTGGCAAACATTAAGAGGGCACCCGATATTGTTGCACCCGGGTGCCCTCCGCGCTCTCGGCTTTTGCTCTGCGTCCTCTGCGTTGAGGAAAGAACGCTAGCCCAAGTGCTTTCCGAAGAAGCCCAGCACCTTCTGCCAGCCGTCCACGGCCGCCTCAACATTGTAGCTGGGCCGGTCTACCGCGAAGAAGCCGTGGCCCGCGCCGTCATAGCGGTGGAACTCGTAGTTCTTCCCGTGCTTCTTCAGCGCCTCCTCCGTCTCATCCACGTCCGCCGGCGACGGCCTCGGGTCGTCGTTGCCGAACAACCCCAGCATCGGACAGTTCAGATCAGCGGTGAAGTCCACCGGCCACGCCGGCATCGCGGGCGTGAGCTGGTCGTTCCCCTGCGTCACTCCGCCGCCCCAGCAGTCCACCGCGGCGTCCACGCCCTGCAGCGTGCAGGCCCCCAGGTACGTCTGCCGTCCGCCCGAGCAGAACCCGATCAGTCCCACCTTCCCGTTCAGGTACGGCAGCGTGCGCAGGTAGGCCATCGCCCCTCCCACGTCGCCCATGGTCCGCACGTCGGGCATCCCGCCCTTCTCGCGGATGCTCGTGCTGTTTTCCTGTGGCGTTGCCTGGCCCTCCCGGAAGTGCAGGTTGGGCGAGATGGTGACGAACCCGTTGTACGCTAGCTTGCGCGCCATTTCCTTCGACGCATCGTCCCAGCCCGGCATGTGGTGAATCAGCACCACGCCGCCGTGCGGGCCTCCGCCCAGTGGCCGCGCCAGGTAGGCGTCAATCTGGTCCCCTTCGTGCCCTTGGATGTTGACCGTTTCCGCGATCATTCCTTGATAACTCATATCAGCAAATCCTCCGCAGATTTGAGGGCCGCCGGTACCGGCAACCCGCCCGTAGACTACTATCGGCACCTACTCCCGTCAATCCGACACCCGCGCCCACCCAGAAGGCTGCTAAACCGTCGTCCCAACCGTGATTCGTTCGGTTTCGGCATCTCCCCAGTGAGACCCCAATCCTGACCAGCCATTAATCCTGTGAATCCGGATTCAGACAAAATCTATTGTGAACCGACTTCGCAATCGTCCTGGCATGCTGATGTCTCCCCCCTTGCTCTGAGGTGCCGTGAATGGTACTAATGTTCTAAACAAGAGCGCCTCGAACCGCCTGTTTGGCACCCTGAACCACTCAATCGGACAGTCTCAATTAAGGACCAAAATGATTGGGTTTTGTACACAACTTTACACAATTGGACATCCCTACGCGAGAGGGCTCAGATAATGAGATTGGGCACGGCATGCGTCCCCTCAAAAGCATAGGATTTGGCCCATCCGACTCCCCGAAGAGAGGAATCGTGCAGGGTCAAAAGTCACAATTCGGGGGCGCTTGATTGACCCGACCGCCTCGTTCGGAACCCTGTCTACTGACACTTGCCTCTTGCCAGGTCCGGCGACACCCCTCTACGATTTTGGTATCGATCACTAATCCATCGGCCCTACCCGGATAGTCCTCCTGATGCGTGATATGCTAGTCGTAACGCTCGTCGCCCCGGGAGCCGTGGGACGATGCGGGACGAAACTCCGCCTCGGGAGGCCCCGGCCATGCGTATCGGACTGTTCGTAGGCGCACTCGAGATGATGCGGGATGTCGCCGAGCGCCTTCACCGCATCTTCGACGCCGAAAGAGAGGGATTCGACAGCTACTGGCTCCCTCAGCACTTCGGCGCGGATATGCTCACCATCATCGCCATGGCCGGCATGCAGACCAGCCGCATAGAGCTGGGCACCGCGGTCATTCCCACCTTCCCGCGGCACCCCGTCGCCATGGCCCAGCAAGCCCTCACCGCCCAGGTCGCCGTCGGCGGAAGGCTCACCCTCGGCATTGGCGTTTCCCACCGCTCCACCATCGAAGACTGGCTCGGTCTGTCCTACTCCCGTCCCACCCGGCACATCGAGGAATACCTGTCGGTGCTGCGTCCACTCCTTCATGAGAGCAGTGTTGACTTCCAAGGCGAAGAATTTCGCGTCGCTGGCGAACTGCAGATCCCGGACGCCGACGCCGTTGTCGTCCCCGTGTTGATGGCCGCCCTCGGCCCCAGGATGCTCGAGATCGCCGGTCGCCTCGCCGACGGCACCGTCACCTGGATGACCGGCCCCAACACTCTGCGCGACCACGTGGTTCCCCGATTGACCGACTCCGCCGAGGCCGCCGGCAATCCGCCTCCTCGAGTCTGCGTCGGCTTCCCTATCGCCGTGACCGACCATCCCGCCCGCGCCCGCGCCAGGGCCGACCGTCTCTTCCAGCACTACGCAGCCCTGCCCAGCTACCGCACCGTCCTCGAACGCGAGGGCGTGGAGAGCCCCGGCGAAATAGCCATCGTGGGCAACGAGTCCGCCGTCGAAGATCAGCTCCACTCGCTGGCAGACTTGGGTGCCACGGACCTGCTGGCCACCATATTCCCCGTCGACGGCTCCCAGACTTCCGTCACTCGCACACGCACATTCCTGCGGGATCTTGTCGGCCGAATCTGACCGAGGCCGAAATTGCGGGCTAGGCAAATAATGGTACCGGCCTCCGGGTTATGCACGGTCCGTGAGAAAGTGTGAAAATCTGCACACCACGACTTGCTGAGGCCACTTTCGTCTGCAATTCCGGGATATACTTGTGGCCCTTACTACCTGCTCAGGGTACTTCGCCTCAATTTTGTGATTGTTTGCACATTGTTGACTATCCCGATGGCGAATACTTAGAATTACTGTAGTAAGGGTTGCTTTTCCGTATGCTGGATGCGGATAGTCATCCAGCCCGCGATAATTTACTTGCTGGGAGAACACCAAATGTATCAACACGTGCTGGTGCCGCTGGACCGTTCGGTCGAATCCGAGGGAGTGCTGGACGTAATCCCCAGCCTCGTCAATTCCGAAGGTCAGGCAACTCTGCTTGCGGTTATACCGCCCGGAAGAACGCGGTCCTTGGGGGAACTCGTTGTGTTGGGTACCCAGCAGGAAGAGGAAGACCGCTCCCGCGCCATGGCCTACCTGACCCGCATTATCAATCGCCTTCGTGAGTCTTCCGTGGACGCCAGCGCCTCCGTCGTGGTTCACGACTCCGTGGCTTCCGCCATCGTTGCCTACGCCAACCGCAACTCTGTCGACCTGATAACCATGTTCACCCACGACCGCCGCGGTCTGGCCAAGCTCGTGAAGGGAAGCGTCGCCCGCGAGGTCGAGCGCCGTGCCGTGATGCCCGTCCGTGTCTTCCGTCCTGAAGACCTGGTTGCCGGTGCACAGCAGGCCGCTTCCCCGGTCAGAGAGGACTTTGACTACAGTACCGTCGACGTGTTCGCGAGGCTGACCGGCGAGCAGATTGCCGCCGTCGTCGCCCTTGGCAACCACGTGTCCGTTACCGAGGGAGAAACCCTTGGTGCCGGAGGCGAGGCCGGACAGAACCTGTTCATCATCCATACCGGCGAGGCCCAGCTCACGGCCCAGTCCGAAATCGGGCAGATAGCAGTCCGCGTCGCTGGTCCGGGGGAATCTTTCCCCCAGGCGGTCCTGCTTGGAGAGGGAACTCTCATCACCGCCGGCTCCGCCCTGAGCGCTATGACGCTACTGCAGATTCCCCGCTCCCGGCTGCTCGACCTGTGCACGCAGGACGCAGCCATCGGGCGCGGAATCTACGCCGCCACCGCGCAGCTCTTCGCCAACCGCTACAGCCGCACGCTCACCCAGCTGGGCATGAGCGCCACTCGCGAGTTGCAGCGCGACAGCGAGGAAATGCAGGAGGTCTCCTAGCGGTTCGACGGGAGCGCTTCCTGCGGCGTGAGGACAGGTGACGGCACTGGCATCTCTAGGCCAAAGTTTGGAGGTGTGTGATGGTTACTATTCTGGAACCCAGGGAAGCCACCCTTTCCGGACCGCGTCCGGCTCAGGAGCCGCCTCAGCCTAGGACGGCGCGCATCTACGAGATGGGCTACTCCGTGCCCTGCGCCGGAGTCAGGTTCTATTCCTTGAGGCCCGCTCCGCTGCCCCGCGCAGTTCCGGAGTTCCTGCCCGTCAAACTCATCGACGAGAAGGTGTTTCTAATATAGAATCGCTAATCGTGGCCGGACTTCGGCGAACTTCCATTAAGGCGTGAAAAATGTACGTACAGATGGCTTGGGGGCGGGCGCGCTCCGGCGCTTGGGACGATCTGAGAAAATTCTACGTCGAGAAGGTTATCCCGTTTACTGCCGGGATGCCGGGTCTCAAGGGACGCCAGCTCTGGCGCGGCACTTCGGACCCCGACGAAATGGCGTTCTGGAGCGAGTGGGAATCCCTGCGCGAGCTCCGCAACTACGAGACCAGCCAGACCCGCAGGGACCTTGCCGGAGACGCTGAACAGTATTTCCACCCGATGGCCTACCCCATGGGTGAGACCTGGATCAAGCACTTCGAGATCGTCGCGTCCGGCAAGAACGACACCCTACCCGCGACCGGCGATTCCCTCATCATGATGGCTTGGGGCAAGCTCCGCCTCGGCTCCTGGGACCAGTACGAGCAGTTCTTCCGCGACCATGTGCTGACTGGCGATGGCGGAAAGGTGGATGGTCTCGCTGAACGCCTCCTCCTCCGCAGCACCGAAGACCCGGACGAGGGCGTCAGTGTCAGCGTCTGGGAAGACGAGGAAGCCCTCCTCCGCTACGAACGAAGCCCTCTGCGCCGCAACATGGCCCAGGAGGTCGAGAACCTCTACCGCGGTCAGTTCTGGGTCAAGCACTTCGAGGTCGCCGACCCCAACACCTAGCCGACCACTCCGGGCAATGCCGGCCAGCCCCGGCAACGTCGGCCAGCCCCGGCAATTTTTCCGACCAACGGGCGGGGACTCAAATCCCCGCCCGTTCACTTGCCCTTCCTCCGCCACCCCAAGTGTACCCGCAACTCAAGCCCCCGAATGGCGGCCAACGCCGCCACCCCCAACCAGCGCACTGCCCGGCGACCTGCCTTGAGAAAGCGGTCCCCTCCGCAATCTCACTCACCGGCCCTAAATGCCACATCATCGCGCCAAAAGAAAGGGGCGGGTGAAGACCCGCCCCATCGATTCGCCCTTGGATTCTCTGCTACTGCCTGGCGCCGTAGATTGCGTCCGGCAGCCACAGGGCTACTGCCGGCACGAACAGCACGATCGCCGTCGTGATGGCCATGCAGCCCATGAAGGGCATCACCCCTATCCACACATCCGCAATGGTGCTTTGTTGCAACACCTCGTTGGCGGCTTCGGCCTGCTCCCTGTCCACGTCTAACCGCACTCCGTGCAGCACGTAGAGGTTGATTCCCTCGGGCGGGCTGATCAGCGCCGCTTCTACCAGCAGCACCATGATCACCCCGAACCAGACCAGGTCAACTCCTGCCCCCTCCAGCGTGGGCACCAGGATCGGCACCGTGGTCACCATCATGGCGAAACTTTCCATGAAGGTCCCCAGCACCAGGTAGAACACCACCAGCACCAGCACCAACTGCCATTCATTCAGGCCCAAGCCCGATATGGCCTCCGCAATCTGTTGCGAGATGCCAAGGCGTGCGAAGGCGAACGACAGCGTGAAAGCCGCCAGAATTATGAGGAATATCATTCCCGTGGTGCGCACCGTTGACAGGAATGCGTCCTGAACGATGAGGAAGTTCCTGCTGATTATCTGCCTCTGCAGCGCGGAATCCGGGAACCTGGCATTCCGGAGCTCATCCTGCGACGCATTGACGAGGAAGGGGACCCAGCCGGTCCACGGGACTATCACGACCTCGACCAGGAATATGTTCTCACCTACGATCGCGGCCATGAAAATGTCCGGGTCGCCAAGGTCGGCACCAGTCAGTGCCAGCGCAATCTGCAGGACCAGGTGGACCAGTAGCAACCCGACAATAAAGCCTAGTCCCCACTTGACCACGCCCGATATGCTGATCAATCCCAGGGACCGCATCATGCCGCCAAACATCGGCAGCAGGATTTCCTCGGTGTTTAGAATACCCGCCAGCACGAACGCTCCGTACACACCGAATGCCGCTGCCTCTGACGGAGTTGCGATACCGCCGTAGATCGATCCGATGACCACGATAATCAGTGCGACTATCGGCACCAGTGCAATCGAGCCGATCAGCCTATTTGCCCATCCCTGGAGCGTGATGAAACTGTCGCCCGATTCTCGCGGAGCTAACCCCTTCCACACGAGGGCTAACAGGAAAATCATCGACATGAATGTGAGGGTCAGCACAACGCCGGGAACGAATCCAGCCATGTAAAGGCGTCCAATGGATTCCTCCACCAGCACCCCGTAAATGATCAGGCTGATGCTCGGGGGAATAAGAATTCCCAGAGTTCCGCCTGCCGCCAGGGACCCGATCACCATCCGCTCTGAGTATCCCCGTGCGCGGAAGCTCGGCAGCGAAACACGGCTGATCGTGGCCGAAGTTGCCACGCTGGAGCCGGAACATGCCGCGAAGATCGCGCACGAAACGATGTTCGTGTGAATCAGCCCGCCCGGCAGCCACCAGATCCAGCGCGTGATGCCGGCGTACATCCGCTCACCCATGCCGCTCCGGTTCATCAACTCACCCATCAGGATGAACAGCGGCACGGCCACTAGGATGAAGCTGGTGTTGCCCTCCCAGGCCTTATTGGCCATGATGTTCCAAAGCGGAGCATCAGAGAAGAAGTACATGATGATGAGGGATAGCGCACCCAGCGCGGCGGCCACGTACATGCCCGCCAAAAAGAATGCCCCCATCAGCCCGAATGCGACGCCAATAGCCACAGCTTAACCTCTCATGCCGGTATGGGCCGTTGGATTTGACCGGTTCCGGTAGTCGATTCTAGTCTGCCGCGCCTGCGGCTTCGCCTTCGGCGATCACTATCGCCTCGATTTCTTCGCCTCCACGCCATGCGTTCCAGCGAATCAGGAATGCCTCCGCCACCATCGAGTACATCATCTGCAGGGCGGTAAGGCACAACAATGTGAATCCCAGCGATACCACGATCTTCGGGATGAACAGCGGCGTCAGGGGATAGTCATTGGTCACAACGCCGCGTTCGTAGTTGTTGATTACGTTTTCCCACATCTTCCACATGGTGACCCAACCCAGGAACAGAACGGCCGCCATGGCCAGCCAGTCTGCCGTTGCCCGTGTCTTCTGTCCCATGTAGGGCAGCAGCACGTCAATGCGGACGTGTGCTCCGGAGCGCAGAGAGTAGGAGAAGGCCCAGGTCGCAGCCATTGCCAGCACATATCCGCTCATCACATCCGTGCCCGGAGCCTGCGTCCAGTCGAGTTTGCGGGCCACCACTTGGTAGGTGATGAAGAATCCCAGCAATAGCAGCTCGACGCCGCAGACGTACCCAAGTACGAAGTAACAGCGATCCATCGCCCGGGTTATTGCCCGCGTTCCAAACAGTGCGGTGCGAGGCCCAAAGGCCAACCCGGAAAGTACCAGGATGCCACCCAGCGCGCCAATGGTCACCAACATCCAGATCATTTCACTTGGCATTGTTTTACCGCCAACCCATGGATTTTTGGGCTGTCGCTATATTTGCCCAATAGGGAACCTCAAACATAGCTTTCGCCTGCCATCGTTTGGCAATAATACACGAATTTTCATTTAGCGCAATCCCTTTCGGATGAATTCGCCTGCCTATTGTCCGGCGGCCCCCGTATGCCGCCTTTTCTTCCTGATTTGCCATCGGTGGATGCTATTTTGACCGGCCTTGCCGTTTTCCATAAACGAGAAACTCCCCTGCCGAAAACTGGGCAATTCATCGAGCATGCCCAAGGAAAAACAGCGCCCTTCCCCCATCGGAGGAAGGGCGCCATTGGCCTTCCGGAAACGCTTGGTCTACTGTGCGTGCGTTCCCTTGCTAATTTCCGTATCGCTGACGGAACCGTCTGCTCCGATGCTCATGCCAACGTATGGCCCGACGTGTTCGTTGAACATCTCCACGGCTTCATCGCCTTTGCCAGGGTATCCCAGCCGCCGCAGCCAGCCCGGGATGACGTGCTGCTTCACTGCCACGTTGAGGCTGTGAGCCGCCAAGTCCGGACTGAACTCCACCAATTCCATGGGAGGCTGTGCGACCTGGGTATTCTTAATCACGCCCGTCACGTTCTGGATCGAGGTCAGGCGTAGCTGTTCCAGCTCGGACTTGGCCCCTTCTTCTATGAGTATCTGTTGCAGATCCTCCGGGATCTGGTTCCAAACGTCCGCGTTGATAACGTTGTTGGTGGAAAGCAGGCTCTTCAACGGGCCGTTCAGGTAGCTCGAGACCTCGTACCAGCGCTGGCCATAGCCCGGGGTGGACCCGGTTACGCCAGCGTCCAGAATGCCACGCTCCAGGGCAGTGTATACCTCAGAGAAGGCCACGAACTGGGCTTCGGCGCCCATGCCTTCAATCCAGTCCGAGAGCGCCGCCGCATGGCTGCGGGTCTTCAGGCCCTCGAAGTCTTCCAGCGTCCTCAGGGGCTTCTTGCTGAAGAAGAACTGGTCGTTACCGGAGTACCAGTTGTGGTTGACGATAATGCCGCCGCCGGTCTCGCGGGCCACCATCTCTTCAAGTTGAGGATGCATATCGGTCAATGAGTAGTACATCGTTTCCCAGTCGGGGTAGATGCCCCACAGGGACTGAACTTCGATGGCGGGCAGCTCGCCGGCCACGTATCCGGTGTAGATATTGGCCATCCCCAGGGTGCCATCGGATACCAGTTGCAGGGTGTCGGGGCCGGCCAGTCCCAGCTCAGGGAAGGAACTCACCGTTATGGTCAACTGGCCGTTGGTCCGCTCCTCCAGGTTGGGAGCCCAGTACTGCTCAATTATCTTGCAGGGCAGCAGCGAGCGGTTGATGCACACGTGCTGCACATCAAAGCTCACCCCGCTGGAGGTCAGTTCGGTGGGGTTGGTCAGGTTGGCCTTCTCGACGAGGGACTTGTAGTAGTCGCTCTCGTAGAGCCACAGGTGGTCTTCCAGCGCGCTGAGAGGAACGTTCCCGTCAAGGTCGCCGAGGTCGGCATCGGGGCTTCCGTCCGCTGTCAGGGGCGCCGGCCCCACCATCTGGTTGATGTCGCCCACGTAAATTGCGCCAGGTGCGCCGGCATTCTCGGCGGCGTAGGTCATCAGGGCTTCGTCGCCCTCCATCATCGCGTCGGTCGGATCTTCCATCATTGCCGTCGGCGCTTCGGTGGGAGCGGCCGTCGGCTCGGGAGCGGTGGTCGCCGTTGGTGCCTCGGTCGGCACCGGTGTTGCCGACTCTCCGCATGCTGCCAGGCCTGCAATCAGTAGCACAGAGACCAGCAAGAGAGAAACTAAGAGTAATCTGGGATGGATCATCCTTGGTCTATCCTCCCTTTTCACTCCCCACCTATTGGGAGCAGTGGCTATGGTTTGTAACTCCGTTATATTGTTCCTTTCCGGATTCAGGGCGCCTGAGGCCGCCCGTAAAAACCCCTCTATTGTGTGGCGTTTGGACCTTCCGTAATGGCCACCCGTTTGATTGATCCGTCCTCGTTCACCCAGAACCCTGTATATGGGCTGACCTTTTCATTGTATATGGCAACAATTTCGGCGCTCTTGCCGGGGAATCCAAGCCGCCTCAGCCAACCGGGCAACACGTGCTCCGGAAATACAACGCTATTGATGTGCGCGTAAACCTCTGGGCTGAACGGTGCAATTTGCATGCCAACCTGCTGGTTTATTGCCAGAGCGGCCACGTTCTGAAACGGCGCTAGGCGAAGTCCTTCCAGCTCGGCCTTGGCACCTTCCTCCAGCATGATCTGTTGAAGGTCCTGGGGAATATTGTCCCAAATGTCCTTGTTTATTACGTTGTTGGTGTATCCGAAACCGATGATGGGCCCGGCCATGTGGTCAGTGATCTCGTGGAGCCTAGCGGATATCGCTAACAGGGCGCCATAGGCCGCACCGTCAACAACGCCTTGGTCCAGGGACGTGTAGAGTTCAGCTATGGAAGTGAATTCGTCCTTCGCGCCCATCCCTCGGATGAAATCTGACATGGACGCTGAATTGGACCTGATCTTCAATCCTTCGTAGTCTTCCACAGACTGAAGAGGCTTCTCGCTGTAGAACCATTGGTCGGTGCCCGCAAACCAGTTGCGGTTCAACACCGGGCTGCCGTCCGTCGCCTCCAGCATTATTCGGTCCACGTCCTCGGCCAGTCCCGTCAGTGAGAGATACGATGTCTCCCAATCGGGAGCGGAACCCCACAACGACTGGATTTCCAGCGCAGGCAGCTCCCCGGCCACATAGCCGGTGAAGATGTTCACCATATCCAGCGTGCCTGAAGACACTTGGCTGAGAGTATCCGGGCCCGCTATCGCCAACTCGACCAAGGAAGTAACCGAAATGTTCACCTGTCCATTGGTGCGCTTGGCGACGTTGGGCGCATAGTAAGCCTGAAGCAGGACGCACGGGGGAAGGTTGCGATCCAGGCACACGTGCTGGATCTCGATATTCCCCCCCGCCGACACCAGCTCCGTTGGGCTCGTCAGGTTGGCCTTCTGTATCAGCCCCTGGTAGTAGTCGCTGGTATAGATGAACATGTGGCTGGGAACCTGCAGCTCCGGCGAGCCGAACAGTGCAGCCCCGCTTAGCAGGTTGTACTGCTCCGCAGGGAACCGGAACATTAACCCCTCGTGCGGAGGAGGCCCTATCAATTGCGTCGGGTCCCCAACGAAAATGGCCCCGGGCCCGTTGGCGTGTTCCGCCGCGTACGCTGCCAGCAGTTCCTGCGCCGACGGTGCTGCCGCAGTCGCGGTGGGCTCAGGTACGGCTGTCGCTGGCACTTCGGTGGCTGCCGGAGCGGTTGGTGCCGGCGCCTCTGTGGCCGCCGGACGCTGCGTCGCGGTAGGTTCGGGCGCCGCAGTCGGCTCCGGTGCGGCGGTTGCGGTGGGTGGCGCGGGTGTGGGATCGGGTGCAGTGGTTGCTGTCGCGGGAGTTTCCGTGGCTGTTGGAGAAGTGTCGTCGCCCCCGCACGCCATAAGTGCGGCAACCAGGGCGAATATGACTATCATTAGTATTAGTAGGCGTGCCATTTTTGCCTCGTGGAAACGTTCGTTCCGGGAATGTAGGTTTTCGAACGTCTTTGCAACATTCAACGGCGCATTTTATAGACAGAAAGCAGTCACGTCAATGAACACTACTGGACGCTCTGACCACCGAATATAACGAAAATGGACGCTCTCATGCCGAAATAAGCCATCGAAATGTCGGGCAACCTGCCAAGGGTCAGCGTGTGCCCTTGGCCTGGTCAGGAAGCCACGTGACGATCTCTGGGAACAGCATCAAAATGCCGATTACAACGGCCATACACAACATGAACGGCATGACACCTATGTAAACGTCGTTTATTGTCTCCGTTTCGGTCACCCCGCGTCTTTCGGCAGTCTCGCGGCGCGCCCCGTGCAGCACGTACAGCGAAAGCCCCTGCGGTGGGCTGATCTGCGCCGCCTCCAGCAGGATGATCATTATGATGCCGAACCACAGCAGGTCTATCCCACTCTGGAACAGCGTCTCCAGCAGGATAGGCAGCGTGGTCGCCAGCATTGAGTAGCTTTCCATGAACGTCCCCAGCAACAGGTAGAAGAGCACCAGGATCCCCACCAGTTGCCACTGGGCAAGGTCCAGACCCACCACCACGTCTGCCAGTGCATGGGAAATCCGCAGGTAGGCGAAGGCGAACTGCAGCGTGAACGCCGCCATCAGGATCAGCATGATCATGCAGGTCGTTCGCATCGTCGACAGGAACACTTCCTGCAACATCGCCGCGTTCGACCGCATCATCGCCTTCACGTGCTCCATCGACGGCAGCCGCGCTGACTCCATCTCCTCACGGGGCACTTCCGTCAGGATGGAAACCCACCCCATCGGCGGCAGCAGTAGCACCTCGATCATGAAGATCGCTTCGGCTAGTTCCTGCTCTACGAATAGCGCGCGTTGGGGGAAGAAGACCAGGTACATCGTCTGTATCGTAAGATGCAGCACCACCAGCCCGATGAACGTCACCAGCACTGCCCGAATTGGGGCGTAGGCCCACATGATCCCCAATTTATTCAGGCTGGCCCCTATTATCGGCACCCACAGCGGCTTGGAGTTGTACAGAAACGCCAGAATGAACGCGCCATACACTCCGATCGCGGCTGCCTCACCCGGCGTGGCGATTCCCCCGTAGATCGAACCCAGCACGGCCAGTATCAGGATGACCACGGGCCCCACGGCTATCAAGCCGGTTATCCGCTCGAACCAGCCTTTCCAGCTCAGGAACGTCTCGCCCGGTATCTTCGGCGCGATGCCCGGCCAGATGACTGCCGAAATTCCTATCAGCAGCATGAACGTGAACGCCATAAGGGCGCCTGGGATGAACCCCGCCAGGAAGAGCCGCCCGATGGATGTTCCCGTGCTGAGTCCGTAGATGACCAGCAGCACACTCGGCGGAATCAGGATGCCCAGCGTTCCGCCGGCCGCCAGCGAACCCACCACCAGCCGCTCGTTGTAGCCCCGTGTGTGGAACGTCGGCAGCGCCACCCTGCTTATGGTTGCCGCCGTCGAGATGCTGGAACCGGAGCATGCCGCGAAAATCGCGCACGAAACGATGTTGGTGTGCAGCAGTCCCCCCGGTATCGGCGCAACCCATTTGTCCAGCGCTCGGTACATCCGGTCGGCAATTCCGCTTCTGAGAACCAGCTCACCCATCAAGATGAACAGCGGTATGGCAACCAGCAGGAACCTGGTGAAGGTGTCCCATGCCCTGTTCGCCATGATGTTGGTCAGATTGTTCTCCGAGAAAATCTCCATCAGGAGAATCGCCAGGCTTCCCAGCGCTCCGGCCACGTAGAGCCCCGCGAGGAAGAACACAGACATCAGGATGAATGCTACGGCAATTACCAAGAACTACGACCTTCTAGTCCCGAGATACTGCGGGAATTTGGGATTCAGTCGGCGATTATCTCGGGGGATTTTTCACAAACAGCGGCCCCCGCAGGATAGCGGGGGCCGTTCGCGTTGTCGCCTTCAGCCGGAACCGCCCGGAAAACTCTGGGCTAACTTACCATCAACGGGCCGTCTTGAAAAGGGCAGGCATGGCTCGTGGCGATACGGGACTGATTGAGAGGCCGATGGAATCCCGAGGCTCGTTCCTGACACCCTGCACAAGTGAAATAACAAGGGCATCGGGGCATTTCATCCCGCGAGGGCTCGCCTATGCCCTCTCGCCTATTCCCCTATGGAACACTTTCAACCGTCCAACTCCCGTCGTCGTTCCGGGAAGCGGTAATAGCATCCTCGCTGAGGGAAGGGATGGAGCATCTGGTCGTGGACGTGTAGACAGCACCGCTTCCTTCTTCGGAATAACACCCGCTGCCATCCTCGTCTACCCAGAAGGTATCATCCGCGTCCGTATTGGGAATTGAGCAGCCTTCCTCAGCCTGCAGTGTCATACCGGGCTGACAGTCGCCGATGACGGATTGCGGGCCCGAAGACCCGCCAACGCCCAGGCAGGCAACGGCCAGCAGGATGGGTAGGAATAACATAGCCATTCTCGGGAGAGTCATGTTCCCTCCTGCTGGCAGCCGGGCCACACCGTCAGTACTCTACGCGGTACACCCTCGCCGCCACGTCGTGGAACATATCCGCCCTTTCGGCTGCCGAGTACTGGGTCGACAGCCGCTTGAATGCGTTGTACATCACCGTGTACGAGTACGACACCTTGTCAACCGGGAAATTGCTCTCGAACATGCATCGGTTGGGCCCGAACTGGTCGATGCAGTAGTCGATCAGCGGCCTCATGTCCGCCGCCAGCTCCTCCGAACCGATGGGCTTCGTTCGCGTGTGCCAGTCGAACCCCGTCCGCGGCATCCCGATCCCGCCCAGCTTTATCACCACGTTGGGGCACGATGCTGCCGCCGCGATTCCCTTCCGCCACTGCTCCAGGACTTCGTCGTCCTTCCCGGCATATGGCCCTTCGCGCAGTAGTCCGCCGATGTGGTTCAGGATGATGGTGAGATTGGGCACCGCCTTCGCGAACCCGGCCAGCTCCTCCATCTGCGTGAAGTACATCCAGCCTTCCAGCGTCATCCCCATGTCCGCCAGCACCCGGGCCCCGGCGCGGAAGTTGTCGGTGCTCATCTGTCCCTCGGCCTTGTGTGCCGCCGTGTTCTCCACCTCCGGGTGCGGGTCCCACGTTACCGAGTGCCGGATGCCCCGGAACCGGTTGGGGCTGGCAGCCTGCAACGCCTCAAGCACCGGCCGAACGTTGTCCCCCAGGTTCAGGTTGGCGTGCCCTACGATGGACGCCGCTGCCTTGCACGGCCCGTAAAGACCGTTGTCGCTTGCTGCCGCCAGCCCCTGCACGAACTCCACCTCGCCCACGGGACGCAGCTCCTCCGGACCACCGGAGCGGTACATCGACCGCGCCTCGACGAACACCGTCGACCGCACGTTGTGCCCGCCGTTGACGTCATCTGCCAGCTCATGCAGCAGATAGCGGTGGTAGGGAATCCGCTCGGTGCGAAAGTCCCAGAAATGATGATGCGGGTCACAGATGGGAATTTCGGGCTCCAGCGCCTCCTCAGGGGTCAGTGCGAGCCAGTCGTTGCCTCCGAATGGCATATTGAGCCTCCGTATCTATTTCATCAGGAATCGTGGACGGGCCAATAATAGCATAAGGATGTGCTGGTGCCGTCACGACGTAGGGGCGCATAACCATGCGCCCCTACTGTCTTATCCGAAGTTGGTCGGGGTGAGTGGATTCGAACCACCGGCCTCTACGTCCCGAACGTAGCGCGCTAGCCACTGCGCTACACCCCGATATTCATATTTTAGCACAGAGACCCCGCGTAACAACTGGTGTCACCGGGCATTTCTCCGCTCAGCCTGGTTCTCCGTTGCATCCCTTGTGTTAGCTGTCCAGCATCTCCTCAGCCTTCTCGACCAGCACCTCTTCGTTCAGGGCCCCAGTCCACTTGTTGTGAATCGAGCCGTCGGCGTTGATGAATATCGTCGTCGGCAGCCCCAGCACTCCGTAGGTCGGCAGCACCCCCGCATCCTCGGTGTATCCCGTCGGGAACTTGACCCCCAGCTCTGCCAGCAGCTCCCGGCCCTGCTCCGGTGTCCCTTGCCCGGTGAATTGACCCAGGTCCACTCCCAGCACCAGCAGCCGGTCGCCGTAGTCGTCGTAGAAGTGCTGGAACTCTGGCAGCTCCGCCCGGCACGGCGGACACTCCGCCGCCCAGAAGTTCAGCACCACTGGCTGCTCGCCCACGAGCGATGCCATCCCCACCTGCTCGCCGCCCAGCACCTCCTGCCCCTGCGACACGACGATGGGGAAGTCCTCAGCCATCTCCTTGTCCTCATCGTCCGCCGCGCTATCAGACCCTCCGTTGCAGGCCAGCAGGACCGCTAGGAACAGGGCCGTCACCACGAACAGCACAACGTGGCTTTTCCGAAAATGAACGTAACCAACTTTCATATCTGCTTCCTCAGCCTTGTTCGCTTCGAGCATTGGCGGCCAGTTGGCGCATATTGTCCATGAATACCTGCAGCCGTTCCAGCGTGCGGGTCAGTCGCGCAAGCCAATTGTCCCCCAGCGGGCGCAGCGGCATCTGTATTTGCGAGTTGCCAACCTGTGTTGCCGCTCCCAGGGCCCGCTGCAGCGGAGCCTTCGCTCCCCCGACGGCGTTCCTCAGTGATATTACGATGGCGTCGCTCGTTCGGATTACCGACTCCACCCCGGCCGACCCAGCCATGGCGCGGAGTTCCGCCACCTTCATCAGGCTCTCCACCTCGTCCGGAATTGCCCCGAACCGGTCCAGCAGTTCTTCCCGTATCTCCGGCAGTTCCCGCCGCTGCGTCAGCTTCGCCAGCCGCTGGTAGACTGAAAGCCGCGTCGGCAGATGCTGGATGTACTCCTCCGGTATCCCCGCGTTCAGCGGCAGCTCGATGCGTGTCGGCTCCTCTTCCACGCTCGACTCTTGCCCGCCGTCTACGCCCCCTTCCCTCTCCAGCTCCCGCACCGCCTCCTCCAGCAGTTGCGTGTACAGGTCGAGCCCTACTTCTTGGATGTGTCCGCTCTGGTCCGCACCCAGGATGTTGCCGGCTCCCCGTATCTCTAGGTCCCGCATGGCGATGCGAAAGCCCGCTCCCAGCTCCGACGCATCCAGTATCGCCTGCAGACGCATCTCGGCCGCCTCCGTGATGCTCCGTCCCTTCGGCGCAAGCAGGTAAGCGTAGGCACGGTGCTGTCCGCGACCAACACGGCCCCGCAACTGGTACAGCTGCGCCAGTCCGAACCGGTCGGCCCGCTCCACGATCAGCGTGTTGACGTTCGGCATGTCCAGCCCCGACTCGATGATCGTGGTGCACACCATCACGTCGGCTTCGCCGTTCGCGAAGTCCACCATCACGTCTTCCAGTTCCGATTCCGCCATCTGGCCATGACCGATCATTACCCTGGCCTGCGGCACCAGCTTCCTGATGTCGTCCGCCGTCTGGTGAATGCTCCTTACCCTATTGTGCAGGTAGAATACCTGCCCGCCCCGTTCCATCTCTCGAAGAATGGCTTCCTTCACCACTTCTTCCGAATATTCGGAGACGAAGGTCTTGACCGGCAGCCTCTCCTCCGGCGCTGATGCCATCGACGAAAGGTCCCGCAGTCCCGACAGCGCCATATTCAGTGTCCGTGGAATCGGCGTGGCGCTCAGGGTCAGCACATCCACCTGCCGCCGAAGCTGCTTCAGACGCTCCTTGTGGCTCACCCCGAAACGCTGCTCCTCGTCCACCACGGCCAGCCCGAGGTTCTTGAACTGCACGTCCTTCTGCAGCAGGCGGTGCGTGCCGATGACAATATCGACCTCACCAGACTTCAGCCCCTCGACGACTTCTTGCTGCTCCTTGTGCGTGCGGAACCTGCTCAGCACCTCCACCCGCACCGGGAACGGGCTGAGTCGCTCGGTGAAAGTCGCGTAGTGCTGCTGCGCCAGCACCGTGGTCGGAACCAGCAGGCCCACCTGCATCCCGTCGCTCACCGTCTTGAACGCGGCCCTCAGCGCAACCTCGGTCTTCCCGTATCCCACGTCCCCGCAGATGAGCCGGTCCATAGGCCGTGTGCGTTCCATGTCCGCCTTGACGTCGTCGATGGCCTGCGCTTGGTCCGGGGTCTCTATATAGGGGAAGGAGTCCTCGAGTTCGCGCTGCCACGTCGAGTCTGGTCCGAACTCATGCCCCTCGGCTATCTCCCGTGCTGCGTTGACGCGAATCAGTTCCTGCGCCATTTCCCGTGCTGCGCCCTTCACTCGCTGCTTGATGCGCGTCCAGTCCGCTGCCCCCAGTCGCGTCAACGTGGGCGCGTGGTCCTGCGCCCCAACATACGCGCTCACCCGGTTCAGCTGCTCGGTGGGAACATACAGCTTGTCGCTCTCCGCATAGTCCAGCACCAGGTATTCCTTCTCGTCCCCGTTTTCGCCCATCAGTGTGGTTCCGGCGAACCGCGCCACCCCGTGGTCGATGTGGACGACGAACGTCCCTGGCTCCAGGTCGGCCAGCGACACATCCGGCCCTCGCTCCACCCGTCGTCGCCTGCGGTGCCGACGCTCCTTCGACGTGCCGAAAAGCTCGGTGTCCGTCAGCAGCTCCAGCCTGGAAACGGCTCCTCGGCTCCGCTTCCTTACCCCGTTCACCGGGAACTCGACCGTCCAGCCGCCCGACAGCGACCCCGATACGATGCACACCTGGCCCGGCGATGGAGCTCCCTTCAGCTCCATTTCCACCGTCGCCTCCACGCCTTCCTGCTCCAGCACTTCCGCGAGTCGCCGCGCGTGTTGCGTCACCGCCACATGGGCCGTGCCATCGCCCATCCTGCGTCGAATGTCGGCCGAGAGCTGTTCCAGCCGACCGTAGTAGGGTACTGCCGGCAGAAAGACTTGGTCGTCGTCTTCGCCCACCCACGACTGCAGGTCCACCGGCGAGAAATTGACTAGGCGTTCCTCGAACTCGGCCCACGGCATGCAAGGCGAGGGAAAGTTCTTCGGCAACTCTCCGCGCTCTTCTCGCGATGCCCTCATCCGGTCGAACCGTTCCTCCAACTCCGACGCCTCGGCCTCGACCCTGCCTCCTCTCTCCAGTACCACCATGGCGTCTCGCCCCAGGTAGTCCAGCAGGCAGGCACGGTTCACCAGTCCGCTGTAGAAGGAAAGGATTTCCGGGTTGTCCGAGTATGCCAGCGTTTCCAGCTCTTCCTCGATGCGTTCCCGTGTCGGCTCAGAGCAGCGGCTGAAGTCCATCTTCGCCGCTCTGACGGCCAGCGCCTCCGCCCCCGCGACTCCCGGCAACTGCTCGCGGGCCGGAATCAGTCGCACCTCATCCGCAGGCGCGACCGACCGCTGCGTCAGCGGGTCGAATCGCCGTATGGTGTCAATCTCGTCATCGAACAGCTCGATTCGATAGGGCAGTTCGCAGTTCGGCGGGAAAACGTCCAGTATCCCGCCCCGGTGGCTGAACGCCCCCGGTGCCTCCACCACCGGCTCGTTGTGGTACCCCAGCTCCGTCCACTGCCCGAGGACCGCATCGATCCGCACTTGATCGCCGGTTCGCCACACCGCGGCTCCTGTGGCTCCGGGCAGGCATCCTGTCATCAGGTCCGGCGGAGCGGTGTACAGCAGCGCCGAACCGATGGAGCACACCACCAGCGGCCCCCAGCCGTCCTCCCCCGTGTCCCCTTCCACAGCCAGGGCTGCCAGCGCCTCCAGTCGTTGGTTGCTCGTATTGGCATCCACTGACAGCCGCTCGAAGGGCAGCACCTCCGGCTCCGGCAGAAGATAGACCGGCGCGTCTTCTCCCATCCAGCCGAGCAGGTGGTCGTGAAGACGGCGGGCATCCTCCGGACGCGGGGCAATGACCAGCACGGGCCCCTTGTGCTTTACCGCGAGTGACCCGACGAAAGCAGCCCGTGCCCCCTGTCGCACCGTGGCCGTCAGGCAGCTTCCGCTTTCCGCCGCCTCAACGGCGCTACGGAACTCGGGATGCCCCTGCAGCAGGTCCAGGATGCCGCTAAGGGACATGTATTCGTCCTCCGAATCCCTCTACTTCGCCCGCCTTTACTTCGCTAGTATGAAAGTCCTGCAATTCCACCACGCCAAAAAGGGGGTCGGCGGGCCAGCCAACCCCTGTCGTTTTCAATGACGCCCGTCGGCGCCGGATGTAGTCGCTTTTGATCTGGCCTAGCCTCTTTGGCGGCCCGTTACTCCCTAGCCGCCCGAGAGAATGTCAAGGAAGTTCCCAAGGAACGAGGAATCGCCCTTGAATATTTCGGTGTATCCGCAACGCGTGCATGATACTGCTGTGAACTTCTTGTTCTGCATGTCGAAGAACCGGGAATACTTGCCCGTCGTGCGAATTTCCTCGGTCTCATATTGATTGTTATGGCACTTCGCACAGGAAAAAGCCGTTCCAACTTGGGCCATGATCAACCCTCCGTCCGCACTTGCCGTTCGGTTCCCATGCCTCTCATCCCCAGCCTACTCCAACCCATCGTGCCTTTTCAAGCACGTCACTAGTATTACAACGACGGGTTATATGCTAAGGTACATTTTGAGGTAACAGGGTTTTGTGATGGGGAGGGGGCGTGATGGATGTGGCAGCGTTTGAGCGGGTTCACGAGTGCTTTCGCGAGTTCCATGGCTTCTTTGCCCCGGCCTTCGGACGCAAGCAGTGGCGGGAACACAGTCGGCATTATCTCCAGGCTCTGCTGGTTCAGTCTCAGGAACGGCGCAACGCCGAGAATCTCTCCGAGACGGTTCCGGCTTCGGCCCGGGCCATGCAGCGCTTTCTCACCGAGGCCCGCTGGGACGAGGACGCGATCATTGGGCGGCTGCAGGAGTATCTGAGTTCCCGGCTGGAGCACCCGCAGGCGGTGTGGGTATTAGACGGCAGCGACTTTCCCAAGCAGGGCGTGAAATCGGTGGGTGTGGCCCGGCAATACTGTGGGGCCTTGGGAAAGATCGCCAACTGTCAGGCTGGGGTGTTTCTGGCTCACGTGGGGCCACGCGGGAGGGCTTTGGTGGACAAGCGCCTGTATCTGCCCGAGGAGTGGACTTCGGCCGCTGGGCGCTGCGCGTCGGCTGGAGTGCCGGAGGATCGCCGGCAATACCGGTCAAAGACGGAGTTGGCCTTGGAGATGCTGGAACGGGCACGGGAGCGCGGCCACATGAGCGCTCAGTGGGTCGCCGGAGATTCCGCCTTCGGGATGTCTCCGTCTTTCCGGGAGGGTCTGGCGGCAGCGGGGGCGTGGTACGTGCTGGACGTCAGGCCGGACATGACGGTCTGGCCGCTGGAGCCAGTCTGGGACAACTCACCCTATCAAGGATTTGGCCGCCCCCGCAAGCCCAAATTGCGGAGCGGGGAGCGGCAGACCGTCGAAGGGCGCTGCCTGGCACTGCCGGAGGAAGCTTGGCAGGAGGTGACGGTGGCGGAGGGAACACAGGGGCCAAGGACCTATATGTTCAGCGCCCAGCGGGTACGAGTAACGCGGCACCGCAAGCCCGGCGAGGTGGTCTGGGCAGTCTACCGCCGGAACCTGGACGGCAGCGAGCCCCGCTACTACCTGTCCAACGCCCCGGAGGATACCCCGTTAGAGACACTGGCATACGTGGGAGGCTCCCGTTGGCGAATAGAAACCGAATTCGAGACCGAAAAGAGCGACGTGGGACTAGATGAGTACGAGACCCGCACTTGGGCTGGCTGGCATCACCACGTGGTCCTGTGCCTGCTGGCAGGGGCCTTCCTGCTGAGCCTGCAACAGGCTTGGGGGGAAAAAGATGCCCCGGATCACGAGGCCGCAGGTTTACCGGGTGGTGCGGGAATTGCTGCCCCGGGAACGGTTCGGGCCAACTGAGTTGCTGCAGTGGCTCAAGGATACGCAGGATAGTAACGAACGGGCCAGACTCTCTCACCAGAAACGTCGCTCCACCCGTAGAGCACCCTCAAGCATCCCTCCCTAAACCCGTCGTTGTAATACTAGAAGGTATTCGACGAGCATCGGCTGTTCTTTCCGCGACCGGGACGTCCTCAGCGGTACGGAAATCGGCTATCGTGATGCTATAATCGATAGGCAGAGCCTCCGGGGCAGTCCATGCCCTTCCTCTCACACCATCCTTGCACAGTGCTATGGACTTCTATGTCCCTGTCTGAACGGGTCTCCCACGCTGTTCCTTACTCGCCACCCGGTGGCGATTCGCCATCGTTGAAATACCAGCGCATCGTCGTCAAGGCGGGCACTGCTATCTTGTCCGGTGGCGGAGAGGACACCGCAGGCGTGAATCTCACGGTTCTCGGCAGCATCGTTGAGCAGATATGCCGACTGCGGGCAATGGGTGCCGAGGTGATGCTAGTAACCTCCGGTGCCATAGCCGTCGGCCGTGCCGCCCTTGGCCGTGCCGGTCCCGTCTCCCGCGACATTCGCTCTCGCCAGGTCTCTGCCGCCGTGGGCCAGAGCCGCCTCATGCAGATATACCAGGAGCAGTTCGCCGTCTACGGCGTCACCGTCGCCCAGGCCCTGCTCACCATAGGCGACCTATCCAACCGCCAGTCCTATCTCAACGTGCGCAACACCCTCCAGGGCCTTCTCGAGCTTGGAGTAGTTCCCCTGCTCAACGAAAACGATGTCGTCGCCGTGGACGAAATCGGAGCCGTCTTCGGCGACAATGACCGCCTCTCCGCCCTCGTCGCCAACCTCGTCGATGCCGACCTTCTCCTGATACTCACCGACATCGACGGCCTCTACACCGCCGACCCCCGCACCGACCCGACGGCGACCCTCATCCCCTTCGTCGAACGCGTCGACGACCGCATAGAGGCCTTGGCAGGACGCCATCTCCAGCCCTGGGCCCGCGGCGGTATGCCCACCAAGCTCGAGGCCGCCCGCCTCGTCACTTCCTCCGGCATCCCCATGATTATGGCCAACGGACGCGACGACGGCGTCGCCATTCGCGCCGCCTGCGGTGAGCAAGTCGGCACCTTCTTTCAGGCCGCCGATGAAAAACTCGAAGCCCGCAAGCGTTGGATGCTCAGCGGCATCTCCCAGCGCGGCCAGGTTACGGTCGACGACGGCGCCGTCGCCGCCCTGCTCGAACATCACCGCAGCCTGCTGCCCGCCGGAGTCCGCGACGTCGAGGGCGACTTCAGCCGTGGCGACACCGTGTTCATTCTCGACGGGTCCCACCGTCGTATAGCCTGCGGCATCGCCAACTACGCCTCCGACGACATCGCCCGAATCCGAGGCCTCAAGTCCCGCGAAATCGAAGACACCCTCGGCTACCACTACGGCCAGGAAGTCGTCCACCGCAACAACCTCGTCCTGCTCTAACCAGCTAACGCGAGGGGAGAAGAGAAATAAATGTCTGCAATATTGCCGCCTGGCGAATTGATGGCCGAGTACATCGAGGTAGCTATGCGCGAAGCCGTCTATGAGCTGCTGGAGGACGACGGATCTCACTATGGCGAGATCCCCTGCCTGCCGGGTGTTTACGCCAATGCCGACAGTCTGGAAGAGTGCCGCCTGCTGCTGAAGGAAGTGCTGGAAGGCTGGATAATTCTCGGCCTTGAGCTGGAGCATACAATCCCCGTGCTCCAGTCAATAGACCTTACGCCCAAAGAAAAAACCATCTAGTGCCTGCCCTTGGCCCCATTTCAAGAAGGCGATTAATCTCTTACCTCAGGGAGTTGAACTTTTCTGGTCCATATTCGGGCGGCAGTCATCAATATATGGTAAGAGAGCAAATCAGGGTATGGCTTCCCAATCCTCATCGCGGAGACATTAGCCGAAACTTCCTCGTCAGAATCTTGCGCCGTGCACAAGTCAGTCTGGAGGATTGGGAGAAGCTGTAGACAATGAGCGGGCTATATTCTTAATCAACTTGATAGAGCGCCACATGACAACCAGAACAGTTGACGACCTCACAGCCATCGGCCATGCCGCCCGGCGCGCCGGGAGACAGGTGTCCCGCCTAACCTCTGCGGTTAAGAATCAGGCCCTGCGCAACCTTGCCGACCTGCTCGAATCCGACGCCGCTGGCGTACTGCAGGCCAACGCCGCCGACTGCGCCGAAGCCCGCGAGAACGGCCTCAGCGAAGCCATGATCGACCGCCTCCTGCTCACCCCCGACCGCCTCTCCGGCGTCGCAGCTGAGCAGCGTAACGTCGCGTCTCTGCCCGACCCGGTCGGCGAGACCATCGAGATGTACCCCTTGCCCAACGGCCTAGTCGCCGGACGTCGCCGTACTCCGCTCGGTGTCATCGCTAGCATCTACGAGAGCCGCCCGAACGTCACAGTCGACATCTTCGGCCTCTGCTTCAAGTCCGGCAACGCCTGCATCCTCCGCGGCGGCAAGGAGGCCATCCGCTCCAACACCGCCCTCGTCGCCCTCATCCGCCGTGCCCTCGCCGATGCCGGCGCACCCGAAGGAGCCGTCCAGTTCGTCGATAACCCCGACCGCGACTTGGTCGACGCCATGCTGAAGATGAATCAGTACATCGACCTCGTTGTTCCCCGTGGCGGCGAGAGCCTCGTCCGCTTCGTTGGCGAAAACGCCACCATGCCCGCCGTGACCGGCGGCGTCGGCGTCTGCCACACCTACATCGACCGCGCCGCCGACCTCGACATGGCCTGCGACGTCACCCTCAACGCCAAGGTGCGCCGCCCCTACATCTGCAACGCCCTCGACACACTGCTCGTTCATTCCGGCATCGCTGGCGAGGGTCTGCCACGCATCGCCTCCGGCCTGACCGCCTCCGGCGTCGAGCTCCACTGCGACAACCGCGCCCTGAGCGTCCTCGGCCCTTCCGCATTGGGCAACGTTCTCCCCGCATCCGAAGACGACTGGGGCCGCGAGTTCCTCGCCATGACCGCCGCGGTGAAGGTGGTCGACTCCCTCGACGAAGCCCTCGAGCACATCGAGACCTACGGCTCCGGCCACTCCGAGGCCATCATCACCGAGGACTACTCCGCCGCCATGCGCTTCCTCGACGAGGTCGACGCCGCAGCCGTCTACGTCAACGCCAGCACCCAGTTCACCGACGGTGCCCAGTTCGGCCTCGGCGCCGAGGTCGGCATCAGCACCCAAAAAATGCACGCCCGCGGCCCCATGGGCCTCAAGGAACTCACCACTTACAAATGGATCATCATGGGCAACGGCCAGGTGCGCCCTTAGCAAAATCCGGTTTCGTGAGCCTGAATTAATATGGCTGATTTCACTTTCGAGCGGGAAGTTCGTACCCCGTCCTCCGAGGCCTACAACATAGTCGAGTTCGACCGCACCGTTGGAAGAGTGGACATCCACTTCACCCAGGAAATGGTGCACGTCTCCCTATGCGTCGATGAGAGCCTGACCCAGCAGGTCATCCAGGAAATCATGGACGCCGTCGACGAAGACATCGCCGACGCCGTCGGCATCGAGCGCAACAACTTCGTCGTTCACGTCTTCCAGGGCCGCGAGACCGCCGTCTACAGCGACAACGAGTTCAGCGAAAACGGCCGCGACCACTGAGCGCAGCTTCAATACTGAACGCAACACCCAGTCCGTAAACCCCACGAATTGGGGCATCCATCACCCCCGTCCGCTCCCTGGCATTTGCGAGAGCGACCGCCGGATTTTGGTAGGATGCAGGCCTTCCCATAGAGCGCGTCGTTGACCGTATACTTTTGGATAACCTGTTTTCCTTTGCGCATTGTTAAATGATCGTTGACGCCCACACCCACGTCCTTCCGCCTTCCTTCGCTGACCGTCGCAGCGAGTTGGCCGCCCGCGACGCCACCTTCGCCGAAATCCTCGCCAGTCCGTCGGCGCGCATTGCCGATGTCCAATCCCTCTTCGACGCCATGGACCGCGACGGCGTCGGTCACGCCGTGGCTATGGGCATGGGCTGGTCCGACCTCGACGTCGCTCGCGAAGCCAACGACTACCTCATCGAAGCCGTGTCCCAACACCCCCGGCGCCTGACCGCCTTCGCCTCCGTCAACCCCGCGTGGGGCGACGCCGCCCTAGACGAAGCCGCTCGCTGTGCCGCCGCCGGCCTCCGCGGCATCGGCGAGCTCCACCCCGACACCCAGGCCATCGACATCACCGACACTACTGCCATGTCCCCCCTCATGCACCTCGCCCGCTCCCTCGACCTGCCCGTCCTCCTCCACTGTTCCGAGCCCGTCGGCCACCTCTACCCCGGCAAAGGAAACACGACCCCCGACAAAGTCTGGCGGTTCATCCAGAGCTTCCCCGAAAACACCATCATCTGCGCCCACTGGGGCGGCGGCCTCCCCTTCTACGCCCTGATGCCCGAGGTCGCCGCCGCCCTGCGCAACGCCTACTTCGACTCCGCGGCGTCCCCTTTTTTGTACCAGCCCGCCGTATACTCCGTCGTCGCCAACCTCGTAGGCGCAGACCGCATCCTTTTCGCCTCCGACTACCCCCTGATGCACCCTGAACGCCCGCTGTCCGAGATTGACAGTGCCCACCTGCCTGAAGAGCAGCGTCGGCAGTTGCTCGGCGAAAACGCCGCCCGTCTGTTGGGCATCGAGCACCGATGACCGCCTCGGAAGAAGCTATGCCGCAATCCGTTGAAGAGTACGAGTTCCGTACCCTCCCCGACCTGCTCCGGCCGGGTCTCCTCCTCGTCTTCGTCGGCCTGAACCCGTCCGAGTATTCCGCCCGTGAGGGCCACTACTTCGCCAACCCCCGCAACCGCTTCTGGCCCGCCTTCAACCGCTCTCGCCTGCAGCCCCCTGCCTTCGGCCGCGACTGCGCCCCCTCCGACGACGCCTCCCTCCTCGACCACGGCATCGGCTTCACCGACGTCGTCAAGCGCCCCACTCCCCAGGGCAGCGGACTCAAGGCCGCCGACTACCGCCGCTGGGCCCCCGTCCTCCGCGAAAAACTGCTGCATCACCAGCCCGCCCTCGTCTGCTTCCACGGCCTCATGGCCTACAAGGCATATCTCCAGTACGCCGAGTCCGAAAAGTCCACCCCTGGCCTCGGCCTCCAGCCCCGTACCATCGGCTCCTCCCGGGTCTTCGTCGTCCCCAACCCCAGCCCCGCCAACGCCCGTTACTCACTCCAAACCCTCGCCGAATGGTACGACAAGGTTGCGGACACCCTGCATTCACCGCTATAGCGCGTCCCCTCTCCACTTGACGTAAAATACGCCCACAGTACTTCTTGGAGCCATCCATGCCCGCCCCGTCCATACCCTTGGCGATAATCTACGATTTCGACGGAACTCTCGCGCCCGGCAACATGCAGGAGCGCCAGTTCATCCCCGACGTCGGTATGACCCCCGCCGACTTCTGGCGCGAAGTCGACTCCTTGGCCGAGGCCAGCCTTGCCGACGGCATCCTGACCTACATGTACGTGATGCTCGAGAAGGCCAAGGCCGCCGGCATGAAGGTGCGACGCGACGACCTCGTAGCCCGCAGTCGGGAAATCGCCTTCTTCCCCGGCGTCGAGGACTGGTTCGACCGCATCAACCTCTATGGCAGCAAACGCGGCGTGCGCGTCGACCACTACGTCATCTCCTCCGGCAACTACGAGATAATCGAGGGCACTCCGATAGCCCACGAGTTCAGCCGCATCTACGCGTCCAAGTTCCTCTACGACTCCGACGGCGTCGCAGTCTGGCCGGCCGTCGCCATCAACTTCACCACCAAGACCCAGTACTTGTTCCGCATCAACAAGGGTGCCCACGACTGGAAGGACAGCTCCATCATCAACAAGTTCATTCCCCAGCACGAGCGCCCCGTGCCCTTCGAGAACATGGTGTACATCGGCGACGGTGAGACCGATATCCCCTGCTTCCGCCTCGTCAAGGACCTCGGCGGGCTGTCCATCGCCGTCTACGACCAGGGTCGGGACGCGCGGGCCGAGACTTACCGCGAAGAGGGCCGCGTCAACTGCGTCGTTCCCGCCGTCTACACCGAGGACGGCGGTCTCGACCTGACCGTCAAGTCCTATATTGACCTAGTCGCCGCCCGCCACACCTTGAAGCGTGCCCTCTATTCGGGCACGGACACCCCATGACCGCCCGCGCCGACACCGTCCGCGTCTTCGTCGCCGTCGGCCTCTCCGACGACGTCAGGCAGCAACTCATCGACGCCGCCGACCGCATCCGAACCCGAATCCCCGAAGGCATCCAATGGGCCAACCCCGCCGGTATGCACCTCACACTCAAGTTCCTCGGCAACATCCCCGCGTCCGGCGTGAACCCGCTGCTCGACTGCCTCGTCCCCGTCGCGCAGGAAGCCGACCCGTTCCCGTTGAGCCTGAGCGGCCTCGGCATGTTCCCCAACCACCGCAAGCCCCGCGTCCTCTGGGCCGGCGTAGAAGGCGACCTCGACGCCCTCTCCCGCCTCCAGCAATCAGCGGAGAACGCAATCAACGCCCTCGGCTACCCCCCCGAGCAGCGTCCCTTCCGACCCCACATCACCCTCGGCCGCCCCCGCCGCAGCGTATCCGACGCCCAGCTCGCCCGCATCGGCTCCACCGTATCCGCAGTCGCCCCACCCTCCCCCGTTGCTTGGACAGTAGACTCCATCGACGTCATGCAGAGCGAGCTCCACCCCTCCGGCGCCCGCTACACCATCCTCGGCTCCGCGCCCCTTTCAAGGGACTGACTGAACCAATGCCAACCACAACCCTGACGCTGCGCCCAGAACCGCCCTACGACTTCGACCTCACCGCCGCCTACCACACCTACTTCCAGGGTCGCAGCGGCGCAGACAACCTCGACGACGGCGTGTATCGTCGCCTCCTCGACCTCAACGGCCGCCTCGCCCTCGCCACCGTACGCTCCGTCGGCACCGCCGATGCCCCCGAGCTGACCCTCGAGCTCCACGGCGACTCCCTGTCCGACGCCGATGCGCAACCCGCCGCCGACCAGGTGCAGTGGATGCTGGGCATCGACCAGGACCTCGATCCCTTCTACAATCTCGCCAACTCCGACCCTGCGCTTGCAGACCTCGTCGCTCGGTTCCCCGGACTGCACCTGCCACGCACCGCAACGCTCTTCGAGTCCCTGGTAACCGCGATCCTCGGCCAGCAGATTTCCGCCGCCGTCGCCAGGACAATGCGCACCCTCATCATCCAGCGCTTCGGTGCCAGTGCCCAGTTCGACGGCCAGACCTACTACGCCTTCCCCCGACCCGAAGCCATCGCCGACTCCTCAGTCGAAGAACTCCGCACCCTGAAGCTCACCCAGCGCAAGTCCGAATACATCCTCGGCATCGCCTCCGCCGCCCAGCATCCTGACTGGCCGGAACTCTCCCGACTACCCGACGACGATTTCGTCCGCCAGCTCACGCAACTGCGCGGCATTGGCGCATGGACCGCACATTGGGCCATGGTTCGCGGCCTCGCCCGCCCCGACGCCTTGCCCCTCGGCGACCTCGCCCTCCGCCGCGGCGTCTCCCGCCTCTACCGCGATGGCGAACCGGTCACCGACGCCGACGTCGAAGAAATCGCCGAACGCTGGCGCCCTTGGCGCAGCTACGCCACCGCCTACCTCTTCGCCGCCATGCGCTCCGGCATGGTCTAGATTCTTCGTCAGCGCCACCCTGTTTCAATTGTCGACCCTGTTACAATTAATGATAGTAACTGCCATTCACAGGAGTGTTCAGCGCAGTCTCTCCATCTGAGACGGTAGCTGGTCTCGGAAATGACATCCCCGACGCCCGAAATTGACCTGCCTTCTGACCACATCCTGCGTCAGTTGTTGGACGCTATTGCCGCTCATCCTGAAGTTCGGGAACCTCTCCTGCGCGCTCTGCTTACTGAAGACCTCCTCACTCTTCCAAAAAGGGTGGACAATCTGCAGGGTGAGTTTCAGGAATTTAGAGAGGAAACGAGAGCAGGATTTCGCGCGGTCAATGAACGCATTGACGCAACCAATGCAGAGGTTCGCACCCTAGGCGACCATCTGGACGAGAACACCAGCCGCCTGGACGAGAACACCAGCCGCCTGGAAGAAAATACCCGCGCCATCAGACGTCTCGAAGGTCACGTGGGTAGACTGACAGGTAATTCCTACGAAGACCTCTGCCGCAGAGAAATCGGCGCAATTCTGGACGGTTGGCTCGAAGTACCCGTGCTCGCCGACCGCGACCTGATCGACAGCAGGCTGCTGGAGTCGCGCCAACGCGACTCTATCAGTCGCCACGAATACCTGGACGGCCTTAGGCCCGATATCGTTGCCCGCGGATCTGAGGACTCAGGCCATGCCGGTCCCCTTGCTGTCGTGGAAGTGTCCGTGACCTTCAATCGGATGGACTTGGAAAACGCCGCGAACCGCGCCGGAGTAATCGCAAAGGTAACCGGCCTCGAGGTGATCCCGTTCCTCGTAACGCACAGTCGTTGGCCTGTAGAGGTGACCGCCGCCGCAGAGGCTCTGGGCGTTTCCATCATCCGCCACGAAGACCCCAACGCCCCGCCCGAAGTAGACTGACCCTCACCCTCGAATCGCGGAACTCACTAGCGTGAGCAATTCGGGGTAGGTCCCTGAAGTTCCTACCGCGCGAACATCTTCATCAAGTTCGCCGGGTTCCGCGACTTCGACATCTGACGCATCAGTTTCTGTGTCTGCTTGAACTGGTTCAGCAGCTGGTTGATATCCTGCGGCGTCGTCCCGCTGCCCCTCGATATCCTTCGCCGTCTGCTCCCGTTGATGATCTCCGGCCGGTTGCGCTCCTGCGGCGTCATCGAGTGAATGATCGCCTCGATCCGACGCAGCTTCCCCTCGTCTAGGTCCCCAGCCATCATCTTCTTCGTGTTGCTCCCCATCCCGGGAATCATTTCCATTATCTGGTCCAGCGACCCCATCTTCTTCACGCTCTGCAGCTGGTCCAGAAAGTCGTTCAGGTCGAAGCTGGCCTGGCGGAACTTGCGTTCCATCTCCTTGGCCTTCTCCTCGTCGACCGCCTCCTGCGCCCGCTCGATCAGCGTCAGCACGTCCCCCATCGCCAGGATGCGCGACGCCAGCCGGTCCGGGTGGAACACCTCCAGCCCGTCCGATCGCTCGCCCACACCCATGTACTTGATGGGCACCCCGGTAACCCGCGTGATCGACAGCGCTGCTCCGCCTCGTGCGTCGCCGTCCATTTTGGACATGATCAGTCCGGTCAGCCCAACGCGCTCGTGAAAACCCTCCGCCGTGTTCACCGCGTCCTGGCCCGTCATCGCGTCCACGACCAGCAGCGTCTCGTGCGGATTGACCGCCTTCCGGATCTCCTCCAGCTCCTCCATCAGCTCGTCGTCGATCTGCAGTCGCCCCCCGGTGTCTACGATGGCCCAGTTCACCCCGAGCTCCGCGGCCCGGGCCAGCCCGTTCTGCGCCACCTTCACCGCGGTCGACGATTTCGGGTCCTCCGAGTACACCGGTATGTCCAGCTGCTTCCCCAGCGTTTCCAGCTGTTGTATCGCTGCCGGACGCCGCAGGTCCGCCGCGATGAGCAGCGTCCGGTGCCCCTGCTTTCGTTGCTCCAGCGCCAGCTTGGCCGCTGTCGTCGTCTTGCCCGACCCCTGCAGCCCCACCAGCATCACCGGCGACACCGCCTGGCTCGACAGCGTCATCCCCGTCCGTCCCGTGTTCGCAGACCCTCCGCCCAGCAGCCCCGTCAGCTCCTCGTGGACGATCTTGACCACCTGCTGCCCCGGCGTCAGGCTCTCCAGCACCTCCGATCCCTGCGCCCGTTCCTTCACCCGCGCCACGAAGTCCCGCGCCACGCGGAAGTTGACGTCGGCCTCCAGCAGCGACCGCCGCACCAGCGACAGCGCCTCGTCGATGTCCTTGTCCGTCAGCCGTCCCTTGCTCGACAGCCGGTTGAATATCCCCGTCAGCCGTTCCGTCAAATTCTCAAACATTTCCCGCTCACAATGGCGATTGGACCCTCAACATTCAGTCTGAATTATACCCTGCTTGATTCCCTTATGTTCCACGACTGACGTCCCCGTATCTGCGTCTATTCCCCATCGCTGTTAAACTAACCCCATGTCCGACGCAATACAAATCCGACGCGCGATCCCTTCCGACTTCGCCTTCATCGTCGAGTCCAACATCACCATGGCCCACGAGACCGAGGACCTGTCCCTGGATGGAGCGAAGGTCCGCGCCGGCGTCGGCGCAGTCCTCGCCGACAGCTCCCTCGGCTTCTACCTCGTCGCCGAAATCGACGGCAACCCCGCCGGCCAGCTCATGGTCACCTACGAGTGGAGCGACTGGCGCAACGCCCTCTGGTGGTGGATTCAGAGCGTCTTCGTCCGCCCCCAGTACCGCCGCAGCGGCGTCTACCGCGCCCTCCACAGTCACGTGGCCGAGGCGGCCCAGGCCGCCGGTGGAGTCTGCGGCCTGCGCCTCTACGTCGAGCAGGAAAACACCGTCGCCCAGCAGGTCTATCAGTCCCTGGATATGTACCCCACCCGCTACCATATGTACGAAGTCGAATTCTGAAACTTTATACACCCACTCCGTTCATCCTGAGCTAGTCGAAGGACGAACGAAAAGCAGCCAAAACCAAATGGAGAAAAGAGTATGCTGCCCGACAACGTCCGCGAGTTCTGCACCCAAAACCACCGGGGTGTGCTCACCGCCTTCCGCCGCAACGGCGCTGCCCAGATGAGCATCATCACCTGCGGCGCATACCAAGACGGAGTGGCCTTCTCCGTAACCGAGACCCGCGCCAAGCTCCACATCCTGCGCCGCAACCCCAACTGCTCGTTGCTCATTTCCGCCGAGGAGTGGCGCCCCTTCGTCGTCCTTGAAGGCCAGGCCCGCATCCTCTCCGCCAACAACACCGATGCCGATGAGCTTCGCCTCGCCCTCCGCGACGTCTACCGCGTCGCCGCCGGCGAGGAGCACTCCAACTGGGAAGAATACGACGCCGCGATGCTCACCGACCGCCGCTCCGCCATCATCGTCGCCCCCACACACATCTACGGCACCGCCCTCGATTAACTCCAGAGAGTGTATTTTCGTTCTGGGAGGTGCCTTTTGGCTAAGCCAGCGATAGTCTCCGAGCTTATGTTGAATCGGAACTCAAAAAGCAGGCCGAGGCCCGCTTCGCTGATTGGGAAATTACAGTCGATGAAGCGATCACGCAGTCTTACGATCGGGTGACAGGCACCTGTAGCGATCCGTTCTCCCCGCACATCCCCAACGCCAAACCCCATTCCCGATTGCGAACACGCTCCAGGCTGTCTCAGGCTGCGCAACACGCGGCCCTGCAGGACTTCAGGCCGAACAGGCAGGACCGGCAGAAGCACAGTTGCAGGTCGCCGGGAGACTCCTTTCTGCGAATCCCATCCAGTCCCTCACGAAGCAGCCAGGGGACCAACAGAAGGGCCGTTACCGCATCCAGCCACCACCAGCTCAACGCTGCGTTGGCCACCAGTCCGATGAGCAGGGTAAGGGAGAGGATCGCACAGGCCAGCGTCTCCTTCGCCTCGATGGCAATAGACTGGATATTGCCATCGGCCGCGATGCGGAGTTTCCATACGGCTATCAAGGGCATCAGGGTGACCGAGGCCACTGCGAGCCCGATGCCCACCAGAGATTCCTCCGCGCCGCTCCGTTGCGATATGGCCCAGGACGACTGCAGCACGATGGCGCACGACAGGGCGATGAACGTCCAGCCAATGAACCGGATTACCCGCTGCTCCACAGCCTCGGCATGCTCTCCATCCTCGATGCCCACCCTCCAGAGCACGAGGCAGGCGGCTGCTACCTCGATGCAGCTGTCGGCCCCGAAAAAGACCAAGGCGAAACTGCCGGCAACGATCCCGGACCAGATGGCGATCGTGCCCTCTGCAATGTTGTAGAGGATGGTGAACAGGAGCAGAAATCTTGCGGTATTCAGCACGCGGAGGATGCTCCCTGCCTTGCCCGGATGAAGAAGGTGTTAACCGGGATTCCCCATATTGGGAGTCTTCAGGCTCAATGGGCGATCTAAACCAGATGATGGCATGATATTCGGTTCCGCAAGGCCATTCAATCTTCGGTCTATTCTACTAGGCGTGCGTTTCTTGCCGTGAACCATGCTTTTTGTCCATCTTTGTCGTCTTCGGGCCTCCGCCAATGGCGTGAAAGCGCAGTGAAGACAAGCTGATTCCCTGGAGCGCTCTCCCTCTTGGCACAATCGTGGTTATACCCTTCCTCAGTTTGGTGCCGGTGATAACCGGCCGATACGATCCAACACTCCCTCGAACAACCGTCGAGGAACCGACACCTCTGATAACTGGAAGATCAACCGCCGGGGGTGCCGCACCAGACGGCCTCCCATCTTGATCAGCTTGACCTGCGCCGCAACCCCAACTGCTCGTTGCTCATTTCCGCCGAGGAGTGACGTCCCTTCGTCGTCTTTGAAGGCCAGGCCCGCATCCTCTCCGCCAACAACACCGACGCCGACGAACTCCGCCTCGCCCTCCGCTACGTCTACCGCGTCGCCTCCGGAGAGGAGCACTCCAACTGGGAAGAATACGACGCCGCGATGCTCACCGACCGCCGCTCCGCCATCATCGTCGTCCCCGCCCACATCTACGGCACCGCCCTCTAATGGATCCCGCACAATGAGAAAGAAAGCGTCGGTCAGCGCCCGCGTTGAAAGGAACTGAAGAATCAGGCCGAGGCGCTGAAGGAAGTGTGAGACGAAGAGCGGTCTGACTAGCTACGCTTCATTCGATAGATTCATAGCGGAACATCGCCGCCGGAAAATGACTGAGGGTATGGGGAAAACAAGAACCTCTCCGTGTCCTCTGCGGTGACCTAAACTTGGCACGCCGCGCAGAACCACGTCCCCCGCGCCCGAATCCGCATCGACGCCATTTCGCCCCCGCAGTTCGGGCATGGCGTCCCAGCCTCGCGCGGATGGCTCCACGTTCCCATGGGCTCCGGCGGTTCCGGCCACCGCTGCTCCCGCACCCGGTCGTACACCGCGAACCCCGCATTGATGCAGTCGATGATTCCCTGTCGCAGTCTCACCACCTCGTCCGCTGTCAGCTCCGACGCCGGCCGGTCCGGCCGTATCCCCGACAGGAACAGCGCCTCGTCCGCGTAGATGTTCCCAATCCCTGCCGCTATCGACTGCTCCAGCAGCAGCGCCTTCACCGGCGCCTTCTTGGCGGACAGGCAGTCCGTCAGCCACTCCGTCGTGAACCCGTCCCCCAACGGCTCCGGACCCAGCGGCGGCAGCACGATCCCGAGGTCCCCCGACAACCACAGCTTCCCGAACTTCCGCCCGTCCACGAACCGCAGCTCTCGCCCGTCATCCAGCGCGAACGTGTGCCGTGTCATCGGGTGCGGCTCCTGCTCGCCCGGCTGCACCACCAGGTTCCCCGTCATCCCCAGGTGCGCCACCAGCGTCATCCCCGCCTGTCCTGAGCCTGTCGAAGGGGCTGTTAGCGTAAATAGCAGGTACTTGGCCCGCCTCCCGATGTCCTCCACCGTGCGCCCGGCCACCGACGCCGCCAGCTCCTCCGCCGTCGGGTGCTTGACCGTCTTGGCCCACCCGATCTCCGCTCCGGTGATCGTGCGCCCGGCCAGCCCCGACCGCAGCAGGCTCCGGCGCACGCTCTCGACTTCCGGAAGCTCCGGCACGGTGTGCGGCGCCTACACTCGCCGGACAGCGAGGGTAATCTCCTGCCCCTCGATCTTCGCGGACTCCGAGTTGGAGCCCTCCGGCGGCGGCCCGGCCTCCAGCAGGTCGCTCAGCGTCTCCTCCCGGATGTATCCCGAGAACGCCCCGCTCATCACGCCGGACAATTCCTCCGGCCCGTCGTACCACGTCTGTATATGGTCGGTCACCTCGAAGTCCGCCGACCGTCGCAGCCCCTGTATGCGGTGCACGATCTCCCGCGCCAGTCCTTCCTCGGCCAGGTCCGGCGTGATCTCGCCGTTCATCGCCACCATGTAGCCCGCCTCCAGCGACGCCGTGTAGTGCCCGACGGTCACCGTCGCCGCCCCTGAGCTCGTCGATGAGTCGCCGCCCGCCTGCTCCTCCGCCTCCCGGACCAGCGAGGATTCGTCGGCCAGCACCTCGATGTCCTTGATGTTCAGCTCGTCTAGTATCTGCGGCCGTACCTGCAGGACAAATGCGTGCTCCGATTCCGTCCTCGTCTTGATGGCTGCCGACGCCAGCGGCTGACGCACCTTCAGCCCCGACTTCGCCCGCGCCGCCCGGCCCATGCTGGAAATTCGCATCGCCAGCCGCGTTGCCTCCATCAGGTCCCCGTCCACCATCGTCTCGTCGGCGACCGGGAAGTCCGCCAGGTGCACGCTGTCCGGCGCATTGGCGTCAAACGAACACACCAGGTTCCGGTATAGTTCCTCCGACACGAACGGTGCCAGAGGGGCCATCAGCTTCGCCACCGTCACCAGGCACGTGTGCAGCGTGTAGTAGCCCGACAGCTTGTCCGCGTCGCCCTCCTCGCTCCTCCAGAACCGACGGCGACTCCTCCGAACGTACCAGTTCGACAGCCGGTCCACGAACTCCTGTATGCGACGCCCCGCGTTCGTTGGGTCGTAGTTCTCCATGCACTGGTCCACTTCCGCCACCAGCTCGTTCAGCTCCGACAGCACCCACCGGTCCAGCTCGTTCTCCGGCTTCCAGTCCGCAGGTTTCTGCGACGGGTCGAACTTGTCTATGTTGGCATAGCCCACGAAGAAGGAGTAGACGTTCCACAGCGTCAGCAGCATCTGGCGCAGGGTCTGCTGCACCAGGCGCGAGGAAAAGCGACGCGGTTCACCGGGCTGCGACGCTGTGAACAGGTACCAGCGCAGGGCGTCCGCTCCATGCTCGTCCAGCAGGGGCAGCGGCTCCACAACGTTGCCGGTGCTCTTGCTCATCTTGCGCCCGCGTTCGTCCAGTATCAGCCCGAGGCAGATGACGTTCTTGTAGGCCGGCTCGCCCTTCAGCAGCGTCGACAGCGCGTGCAGGCTGTAGAACCAGCCGCGTGTCTGGTCCACCGCCTCGCAGATGTAGTCGGCCGGGAACAGGCCCTGCTCCACCATATCCGCGTTCTCAAAGGGATAGTGCAGCTGGGCGAAGGGCATCGCGCCCGAGTCGAACCAGCAGTCCATCACCTCGGGCACGCGTGACATGACGCCGTCGCACCCCGCGGCGTCGCAGGCGAACGTCACCTCGTCCACGTAGGGCCGGTGCAGGTCCAGATCGTCCACTATCCCTGCTTCCCCTGCGAGGCGGTCTCTCAGCTCCTGCCGGCTTCCTATGCAGACCCGGTGGTCGCAGCTACCGCACACCCATATTGGTATGGGTGTCCCCCAGTACCGCTCCCGCGAAATGGCCCAGTCCACGTTGTTCCTTAGCCACTCGCCGAACCGCCCCTTCTTGATATGCTCCGGGTACCAGTTGATGCGGTCGTTGCCCCCGACGAGTTCATCTTTTCTCTCGGTCGTCCGTATGTACCATGAGCTCTTGGCGTAGTACAGCAACGGTGTGTGGCAACGCCAGCAGAACGGATACGTATGGCGGTAGATATCCTTGTGGTGCAGCAGCCCCCGTTCTTCCAGGTCCGCCATGATCTCCGGGTCGGCATCCTTGACGAACTTGCCGGCGAACGGGTAGTTGCCTGTCACAAGTCCCTGCAGGTCCACCGGCTGCACGAAATTCAGCCCCTTTTCTCGACCCAGTCCCAGGTCCTCGTCGCCGAAGGCCGGGGCGATGTGGACGATGCCCGTCCCGTCCTCCATGGAGACGAAGTCGGCGGCCACCACCTTGTTCTGCAGGCTGAACTCGCCGCCCGTGCCATCCTCGTAAAGTACTTCCTCCGACCGTAGTACGCCCACTTTCGAACCGTACCGGTCCGGAGCGTAGAGTGGCGTGTACGTCAGGCCTACCAGCGCCCTGCCTTCCACCGCTCCGACCGAGGTATGTTCCTGCTGAATGTTTGCATCCACCAGCTCCGAGGCCAGGACCAGCCGCTCCTTGCCCAGGTCTCCCTCCAGCTCGACGATGGAATACTCTGCATCTCCGTCCACCGCCAGCGCGGTGTTCCCCGGCAGCGTCCACGGCGTGGTGGTCCAGGCCAGCATATATACCGGTGTATCACCCGCTTCTACCGCCTCGGGTAAAGATGCCCCGTCTCCGGCGGCTTCAATCCGGAACTTCACGAACACCGACGGGTCGGGCGTGTCCTCTTGGTAACCCAGCGCCAGCTCGTGCGAGCTCAGGCTGGTCACGCAGCGTGGGCAGTGCGGCGTTCCCCGCAACCCTTGGTAAATCAGGCCCTTGTCCCACAGTGTCTTGATGATCCAGAAACAGCTTTCTATATAGTCGTTGTTCAGGGTGATGTAGGGGTCTTCCATATCAACCCAGAAGGCGATGCGCCTGGTCATCTCCTCCCATTCCGAGACGTAGCGAAAAACGCTCTCTCGGCACTTCTGGTTGAATGCTTCAATTCCATAGGATTCGATATCACGCTTGCTGTTGAGGCCCAGTTCCTGCTCCACCTGGAGCTCCACCGGCAGGCCGTGGGTGTCCCATCCGGCCTTGCGGTACACATGGAATCCCTTCATGGTGCGATACCGGCAGATGCAGTCCTTAAAAATCCGCGCCAGCACATGATGACTGCCGGGGCTGCCGTTCGCGGTCGGCGGTCCGTCGTCGTGCATGAACCGCGGTTTGCCCTCTCGCTCCGTCGAAGTCCGACGGAAAACGTCCTTCTCATCCCAGTGCTGCTGCACACGAGCGTCAACCTCAGGAAAACTAACACGACTGGAAACCGGACTGAACATAAGCCAATAACCATCAGGGCAAAAATTGTGGTAAAGGACGTCCGCCCATGCCGTCAAGGCGCACATCCTCCATTATAACGCAGAAGCGCGGGCATCCTACCCGCGCCTACCACTTATCTCTGGCCTTTTGATTGTAGCTAATCCGTTGGCCCTGAGCCTGTCGAAGGGCCGGCCGTTCGTGGTTCGACAAGCTGAGACTTGGCGGCCTCACTGCGATAACTGAAATACCCTCACACCACCCAGAGACCTCCGCCGCCCAGAAGTGCCCCAACGCCCCGTGTCCCCGTCGTTCAGGTACGCCCCGCCTAGTTCATAGGCCGAATAAAGGACTCTCCTACGGAAAAACCTCTCGCACCGGCAGCGTAAACCCCGGCAATACAGGGCCTCCATCCAGTACGTCGTCCTCCGTCAGCCTGACCACCGGTTCCTCGGATCGGTATACATCCACCGTCCTGTCGTCCGGATGCGCCACCCAGACGATCATCACGCCGAAACTCAGCCACATCGCAGCCTTCTCCTGGGCTGCTGCCGGCGTATCACTCGGAGACGCAACCTCCACCACCAGTTCAGGGACAACTTCGAAATAGCCGTTGGCCTCTACGTCTAGCGGCATCCTTTCGGCAGATATGAAGCCCACATCCGGCTCACGCACTGTGTCGGGGTTCCGCTCTAGCCGGACACCCGCATCAGACCCAAATATGCGCCCCAATCGGCCGGGCAGGACGTGATTGCCGATCCCGATGCCAAATCTCATCACTACTTCCCCATGCTTTCCGAAGGTTGGCACTTTTTCGATCAACACTCCACGTATCAACTCCCCCTTGACCCCTCTGCTGTACAGTTCCAGCAGGTCATTGGCCGTCAGCAGCTTCGTCTTTTCAGTAGCCATCGCAGTCCCATGCCTTCAAGAATCTGGAATACGGCATGATATCTGATGCCATCATGGTCACACCCTCACCCGCAACGATCCTCAGCCAGCGGTAACGCAGCACCCTTGAAATCGTCCCAACATCGCTACGACCCTCACCCCCTTACCCGCCGCGCTCCGCCGCCCAGAAGTGATGCAGCGGCCCATGCCCGGACCCGATGGGGAACGAAGCCCGTATCGACTCCGTAACGAACTCTTTCGCCTGCCCCACCGCGTCCTCCGTCGTCAGCCCCTGCGCCAACCCGGCCGCCACCGCCGACGCGAACGTGCACCCCGTCCCGTGCGTGTTCGGCGTGTCGAACCGCGGCGACGTGAACTCCCGGAACACAACCCCGTCGTAGTACAGGTCCGTCGCCGGTCCCTCGCGATGCCCCCCCTTCACCACCACGGCCCGCGCACCCATGCCCACGATGCGCCGCGCCGCCTCCGCCATCCCCTCGTCGTCCGTGATGCTGATGCCAGTCAGCGTCTCCGCCTCCGGTAAATTCGGCGTCACCACCGCCGCCAGCGGCACCAGCCGCTCCTTCAGCGCCGACACCGCCTCCTCCCGCAGCAGCGAGTCCCCGCTCTTCGCCACCATCACCGGGTCCACCACCAGCCGCGACACCCCCGGCAACGCGCCGTGCCGCGCCAGCGACTCCGCCACGCACTCGATGATGGCGCTGCTCGACAGCATCCCAGTCTTCACCGCGTCAGCGCCGATGTCGTTCAGTATCGCGTCGATCTGCGCCGTGATGGTAGACGTCGGAATCTCGTGCACGTCCGTCACCGCCACCGTGTTCTGGGCCGTGATCGCCGTCAGCGCCGACGTCCCGTACACCCCCAGCGCTGCGAACGTCTTCAGGTCCGCCTGTATCCCGGCTCCCCCTCCCGAGTCCGATCCGGCAATCGTCATCGCCCTCGGCCTGCTCTCTTGCGGCATCATCGGCCTCCGTCCTGCTCCTGTCCAACGGACGACTCTATGGCTTCGATAAACTCCTCAAGCTCGTCGAATCGCTCCGGCATTTCGTCGAACTCCACAATACCCTCGTAGTAGCCGTCAACGTGAAACGTCTTCCATAGGTCGCTGTAGTTTCTTCGCGTCTCTCGGTTCATATACCGGCTGACAAAGAACCTTCTTCCCCGTTCTTTATCGGGCAATTCCGACTCCGCTACTCCCCGGTTCAGGCAATGGGCGTTGATGGCTTCCACCGTGGCTAGCCACCCCTTCCCGCAGGCATTGCGCAGCCCGATGACCGCAGCTCCACCCTGCGCTTCCTCTGCCTGCGCGAACTCGCCCCTCGCCGCTTGCAGCAACTCCCGAGCTGGGTTCAGCCGGATGCCGCCCGGCTCAGTTCCTGCTCGGACCATCGGCTCCTCCCGACATGCCCTCGGATATCGTGTCCCGAAGATCGCCCCCCGGGTCCTGGTCCGCCATGAACCCCACCGCCACCGCCGACAGCGTCTCGAAATGCAGCCCTGCCTGAACGCCGAACTCCGCCGACAGCCTCGCCACCGCCTCGTTCTCGTCCGCCAGCACCATTGTGATGAAGTCGTAGTGCCCCAGCACCGCGTACTGACCCAGTATCTTCGCCCCGTCCACATCCAGCGTCGCCGCCGTATCCGATACGAGGTCTGGGTTGCTGTGAAGCATCCTCTGACCCTCGCTCGTCAATCGCCCCAGTAAAAAGTAGATGGCCATTTGCCTTTCCTCCGTCTTCTCATCAACCACTTCTATGATAGTACAGAAACAGAACAGGGGCGATTTACTAACCGCCCCTGTGGGTTCGCTTCTATGCCGTGCAGCCTTAGGCCTTCTGGTAAATCTTGCTCCCAGCTTCCCTGAACTCGCGCGACTTCTCCTCCATCCCCTTGTCGAAGGCCGTCTCCACCTCAACGCCCTGGGTCTTCGCGTACTCCCGCACGTCCTGCGTGATCTTCATCGCGCAGAACTTCGGCCCGCACATCGAGCAGAAGTGCGCCACCTTTGCGCCCTGCGCCGGCAGCGTCTCGTCGTGGTAGTCCCGCGCCGTGTCCGGGTCCAGCGCCAGGTTGAACTGGTCCTCCCACCGGAACTCGAACCGCGCCTTCGACAGCGCGTCGTCCCACTGCTGCGCCATCGGGTGCCCCTTGGCCACGTCCGCCGCGTGCGCCGCGATCTTGTACGTGATCACGCCCTGCTTCACGTCCTCCCGGTGCGGCAGCCCCAGGTGCTCCTTCGGCGTAACGTAGCACAGCATCGCCGTCCCGAACATCCCGATCATCGCCGCGCCGATGCCCGACGTGATGTGGTCGTACGCCGGCGCAATGTCCGTAACCAAGGGCCCCAGCGTGTAGAAGGGCGCCTCGTGGCACACTTCCAGCTGCTTGTCCATGTTCTCCTTGATCTTGTGCATCGGCACGTGCCCAGGCCCCTCGATCATCACCTGCACGTCGTGCTCCCAGGCGATCTTCGTCAGCTCTCCCAGCGTCTCCAGCTCGCTGAACTGCGCCTCGTCGTTGGCGTCCGCGATGCAGCCCGGCCGCAGCCCGTCGCCCAGCGAGAAGGATATGTCATACGTCCTCAGGATCTCGCAGATCTCCTCGAAGTGCGTGTAAAGGAAGTTTTCCTCGTGGTGCGCCAGGCACCAGCCAGCCATGATCGACCCGCCCCGCGACACGATGCCCGTGATCCGGTTGGCCGTCATCGGCACGTACCGCAGCCGCACGCCCGCGTGGATCGTGAAGTAGTCCACGCCCTGCTCCGCCTGCTCGATCAGGGTGTCCCGGTAAAGCTCCCACGTCAGTTCCTCGGGGTCGTCCCCCACCTTCTCCAGCGCCTGGTAGATGGGCACCGTCCCGATCGGCACCGGCGAGTTCCGCAGGATCCACTCCCGCGTCGTGTGGATGTCCCGCCCCGTCGACAGGTCCATCACCGTGTCCGCGCCCCAGCGCGTTGCCCACAGCATCTTCTCCACCTCTTCCTCGATGGACGAGGTGACCGCCGAGTTGCCGATGTTCGCGTTGATCTTCACCAGGAAGTTTCGCCCGATGATCATCGGCTCCGATTCGGGGTGGTTGATGTTCGACGGAATGATGGCCCGTCCCAGTGCCACTTCCTGCCGCACGTAGTCGGGGTCGATGCCTTCCCGGATTCCGACGTACTCCATCTCCGGAGTGACGATCCCCTCACGCGCGTACCGCATCTGCGTGGGCGCCTTGCCGTCCTTCCCCCGCAGCGGCTTGCGCGTCAGCCCCGGGAACGGCTGCGCCACGTTCTTGCCCCGCAGCGGCACCCCGTACCCCTCGTACTCTTCAACGTCCCCCCGCGCCATGATCCACTCCCCGCGCAGCGCCGGCAGACCCTGCCGCAGGTCCAGCGACGCGTTGGGGTCGCTGTATGGCCCGCTGGTATCGTAGATGTCCAGCGGCGCGTTTTGTTCCTCCCCGAATCGCCCGGTCGTGGGCGTCAGTGACACCTGTCGGAAGGGCACCTTCACCGTCGGCTGCGAGCCCTCCTTGTAGACCTTCTGGCTTGCCGGGAAGTTGGACTTGCCCTGGAACTGGCTGGTGTATTCCGTCTGGACCATGGTGCTCCTCCCTGATTTTTTCTGCCCCGAAGGGCTCGTCTGGATTTGCAAAATAAAAGGCCGCCAGCTATAAAGCTCGGCGGCTCCAATTGTGACCTGCTCAGATGTGCCGCTTCCCTACGCTGGAATTACCCAGATCAGGTTCGCAAGGGTCGGTGGCATCCGGCCACCCTCTCAGCCCGGCTCAACCGAGCTCCCCTACGTGCCCACACTATTTCTACTGTTAATCCCTGCCCGTCTGCTATCGCGACGGTTGTCGGAATTATAGGAGCCAGCCTCCGAGGGTGTCAACCAAATGGAGTCGTCGTCATTCTCCTCCTTTTTGCCCCGACACGGTATTCTCGACGATTGTGAAGAAAATATGCATGCCATCGCCAGCTTTGGCAAATGTGTGTAGACATTGTGAAAATCGCGATTTTTGCTGGCTCAAAGCGCCATTTCAAATTGAAATGCGACACACCCTGTGCTAAACATAACGCCGCCTGATTCTCGGTTCCAGGAGATTCCGATGTCTGGACTAGGAAAAATCTTTTGGCTGCCAGCCATTGCCATTACTGGCGCAATCTTGGTCCTCGCCGCCTGTAGCTCCGCCGAGCTGGAACTGCCCGACACCACCGAAGCTTCAATGCTCGACTACCTGGAGGAAGTCGACTACCAAGCCAATTGGGACCTCTGGCCCGATTCCACCGAAAAATACCCCGGTGAAGACCCCCATGGCGCACTCTTGACCATCCGAATGAACTCCTCTGCCTTCGACGCAGTCGGCGGCACAATGCCCGATGGCGCTATCATCGTCAAGGAAAACCACACCCCCGCTGGAGACCTCGCCGCCATCACCGTCATGTACAAGAAGTCCGACTACGACCCCGACAACGGCGACTGGTTCTGGCTCAAGAACACCACCGACGGCAGCGACGACCGGGCGGGCCCCCTGATGGGCTGCCAGGACTGCCACGTCGACGGCATCGACTACGTCTGGGGCCCCCAGCAGTAGCTCCATAGTTGCCTCCAATCGGCTATCGCACTCCTCCATGAGGGACGCGGAATCACTCCTCCGCGTCCCTCTTTACTCATCCCCCCGTCCATCCTCGCCCCCTGTCATTCCGAGCGCCCCCTGTCATTCCGAGCGAAGCGAAGAATCTCACCCTCGCCCCAACGCAGTGACGTTTGCCCCTTGATTTCTTCGAGCACCCATGATCAGAATAAATGTACCAACCCAAGGAAGTAGGACCGTTGCGAGCTAAATCTGCGTACCATCGCCCAAGGAATTCAACCCCAAAATCTCCGTGCTCTCTGTGGTGAAAAATGCCCTCTCCGCAATCGACGTTTAGATACAAAACGAGCGGAAATGAGCGGAAATGAGCGGGTTATTAAAAAACCCACAATCCTGATTCAGACAACCCTTTCCAGGAGAACGACACCATGTACAGCTTCGCCTCCATTCCCCGCCGCATCAGGGCCCTCGAGAAGAGACTCGCCAAGGACCTCGCCATAGTCCGCCTGCGCCGCCTCGCCGAGGACTTCTGCGACGATTACGAGGACGCCGTCTCCGACGACCCTCCAGCCTCCCGCCCCGACCGCGCCTAACCCAGGGGCGCAGCCAAACCCCTCGAACCCAAAACAAAAAAAACTCTGCGCCCTCTGCGTACTCGGCGGTTAAATCCCGTCTCTGTGCCCTCCGTGGTCTCTGTGCCGAACAAACCCCCTCAATTGACAGTCCCATAGCCCCAACCCTAAAATCGCCTTCAACTAGACTGATAATTCAACATCCCGAAGGAGGCGCCATAATGCCCAGCTACCCGAAAGTAGTCTACAAAGAAGAGGGTATGCGCGAGGGAATGCAGATCGAGGACGCCAACATCTCCGTTGACGACAAGATCGAGCTCCTCGACCAGCTTTCCGACACCGGCCTGAAGAACATCGTCGTCGGCTCCTTTGTCAGCCCCAAGTGGACCCCCCAGATGGAGCGCATCGACGAAATCGTAACCCGCTTCACCCCGAAGCCCGGTGTCACCTACAGCGCCCTGGCGCTGAACTCTCGCGGCGTCGAGCGCGCCCGGCAGTACTCGCCACCCCTGACCATCGAGCGCGACCCGTATCCCCGGCTCAGTTGCCACATGTGCGACGTCTTCACCCGCCGCAACACCAACCGCTCCCAGATGATGGAAATGGAGACCTGGCCGCAGCGCGTCGCACAGGCCCAGGAACTGAACGTCAAGGAAGCCGGCATCGGCTGCAACGCCAGCTGGGGCTCGAACTTCCTCGGCGAGTTCCCCGTCGACAGCCTCATGACCCTCCTGGAAAAGGAACACAACATGTGGGACGAGGTGGGCATCGACGTCCGCAGCGTCTCCATGGGCGACCCCATGAGCCACTGCACCCCGGCCAAGGTCGAGGAGAGCCTCTACCGCGTCAAGGAGCGCTGGCCGGAAATCGACCATTTCCGCCTCCACCTCCACAACGGTCGCAACATGGCTATCGCTTCCGCCTACGCCGCCATGCGCACCCTTGGCCCCGATGACACTCTCGAACTCGACGGCACCATCGGTGGCTTCGGCGGCTGCCCCTACTGCGGCAACGGCCGCGCCACTGGCATGGCCCCCACCGAAGACCTGCTCCACATGATGGAAGACATGGGCGTCGAGACCGGCGTCGACATCGACAAGCTCATCGACTGCGTTTGGACCGCCGAGCGCATCATCGGGCGCGAGCTCTACGGCCACGTCTCCAAGGCCGGCCCCCGCCCCAAGACCGTCGACCAGCTCTACGACATGAACGCCCCCTTCATCGAGACCCTCGAAGAGGCCCGGCACTTCAAGAAGGGCCCCGAGGTCTACGAGGGTGGCATCTACCCTTACCGCGAGCCCATCACCAGCCCCTACCGCGAGCGCGTGGAAGCGGGCCTCCCCGCCTTCGACTCCGCCGAGGGCGACTTCCCATGGAAGCAGGACTGGTTCCCCTCCAAGGAAGACTAGTCCGGACATCTCCCTGATTTGCAGACAGAACACCGCCCGCCAATCGGCGGGCGGTGTTGCGCTTTCCCCCCTCGCGAGTACAATTCACCCTTCAGCCGCTGGCTGATTCCAGACAAACCGTGAACTTCAAGGAGGCCAGATATGACCTCAGCCAATCCCGTGGACCCCAACAGGATTCTCCTCACCGGCGAAAACTCCTTCATCCGCCTCGTGGAAGACGGCGAGCAGACCACTCGCACCAGCCACTGGCGCGTCCTCCACTCCCCCGCTGGTGCCGGCCATGTCCTCTTTATCAAGAGCTACCTCACCGACGGGGTCCGCATCTATGCCGACAACATCGCCCTCGCCCGCTGGCTGCAGGGCGAGATTGAAAGCCTGCTCTTCCCCGAGTTCGCCGACCAGTCCCTCCAGGTCATCGATGCCGAGTTCAGCCGCAAGGGCGACACCTTCACCTTCTGGACCGAGACCGTCGAAAACGACGATGAGCAGATAACCCTCACTTGGCACAGCTTCCTCGAGCCCTTCATGCTCACCGTTCCTGCCGGCAGCGCCCCCGGCCGTCCCCACGGCGTCTACAGTTGCTTCATCCCCGCCTCCTCCGGCCGCGTGAACTACAACGGCGATGACGCCGGTGGAGACGTCGCCCTCGAGATGCGCGGCGACAAGCAGAGCAGCACCGCCTGCCTAGCCTGGTCTGAAACTTGGGTCCACCCCTAGACAGCATGTCCGCTACACAAGAACTTGGAAGGGCCTTACCCTCCCCGATGTTTGGCAGCGAGTTGGTTGGTGTTTGTATAGGCGGGTTTCAAACCCGCCTTTCTACTACATCTAGAAGTTTTCTTTGTGGTGGCCACTTAAGTTGGCACCTTCTCCGTAGAACATACGCTCTTGCATTGACTGGATGTCATGGCTACAATTGGCAATGAGGATTATGGACTTGTTTAGGATAGAATCATGGTGAACTCCTTTAGGAGCGTCAACTCACCCTTCGTGGCTATGCTAGTAGCCTTGGCCGCGGGAGTGGCCGCGTTGAGGCCACTTGGATTTGACAAGGAAGGCTGGGAAGTTGTTGTAATTCTTGCTCTGATTTTTGGCACTTGTATTTGTTCTGTCTGGGCACACGAGTTGATGTTGATTGTAGAGGAGATCGGCAGAAAAAAAGCAGCGCCCATTCCCACATTATATTCAGTCCGAGGACAGCCACTCGCACCTCATCAGAATAGAGTGCAACGCGGAAGCCTGAGTGCAATGCCCCTGTTACCGATTTCGTTGGGCATTGTACTTTGCCTTGCTTTGGTATACGCAGTCGCCGTTTTCTCTTTCTAGGCCGCTACCACCCCGGCGCGCCCGGCGGCAGACCCAGCGCCACGCGCCCGCCCTGCTCGAAGTTCACGACGAGCCCGCCAGCGTGCATCATCGCCGCGTGAACATCCCGGAAGTAGCGCTCCAGCAGGTTGCTGCTCCGGACCGCATTAGTGCCCGAGGCGTGGTATAGCATGTCGATCGCTCGCGCTGACTCGTGTACCGCGTGGGTTACCGCCAGCCGGGTCTGCAGCACTTCGTCGTCCAGGTCTTCCTTGCCCGCCTGCATTCCGTCCCACATCCGGCCCGCGGCATCGATAACATACGCCCGCGCCCCGCTGATGATGGCCTCCGCCCGGCCGACAACCTCCTGCACCGTCGGCCGGTCTCGCAGCAGGGCCACGTTCATCGTGGTACCCCTGGCTCCGGCCAGGTCCATGAAGGCGTCCATCGCCCCTCGCGCCATCCCCAGCGTATGGCCCGCCAGCGGCGTGAACGTGGTCGCCATGGCTGAGCGGAAGGTGAGCAGGGGAGCGGCGTCAAACGGATGGTCACTCAGGGCAAAAGTGTGATTCTCTGGGACGAATAGAGCGTCTACTGCGACGTCATTGCTTCCGGTGCCGTGGAGGCCGATGACCGACCAATTGGGGATGATTTCAGCATCCGCTATCGGGACCGACACCATCTTCAACTGCGGCATGCCGTCGAGCGGACCCCCAACGTTGTAGCAAGGCCCGTTGTCGTCGGTTACGACACAATTGAGGAAGAGCCAATTGGCATGAAGGCAGCCGCTGGCGAAGTCCCACTGTCCAGTGGCCTCGAAGCCCCCATCAACGACCCTTGCCGTTCCAAGTGGCCGGAAGGAACCAGCCCCCCTCAAGTTTGTTGGGGTGCCGAACAACTCTCTTGCCACAGAGTTCTCCAGCCACCCTGAGTACATGCCTATGGAACCGGCGATGAAGCAGCACCAGCCCACCGAGCCATCAACCTTGGCCACTTCCTCGATGACCTGAAAGGCAGTAATCGGATCCAACTCATGGCCGCCCAGGGAACGGGGCATATAGGTCCGAAATAGCCCAGCCTCGTCCATTGCTTCAACCAAGGGCGGTGGCAACCTGTAAGACAGGTCCATTTCGTCCCTGGCTGCAACTATTTGTGGCCGCAACTCACGAGCTGCGGCCACCATGTCGTAACCGGTATCTGAGGCCATTAAACGCCCTCACCCTAACCCTCTCCCAGAGGGAGAGGGGATTTCAGGTAGTCGCCCTCCAACGGGGCAGAGGGTCATTTTCGGGGTCAGACGGAGGTGCAGGCGATGGCCTTCACCTGGGCGGCCATGCCGGGGAGGTCGTGGCCCTGCCACGTGGCGCCCCCGTCGTGGGTGCCGAAGACCTGCCCCTTGCGGGTGCAGAAGTACACCGTCTGTGGGTCCCGCTCGTTCACGGCAATGCCGAAGGTCGTGCTGCTGGGCTCAACGCCCCGGTCGAACCGGCTCCAGTTTTCTCCGGCATCGGTTGAGCGGAGCACACCGCCCTCTTCGCTGCCGAAGTTCAGGCCGACGCAGGCGTAAAGGGTGCTGGGGTCGTTGGGCGCAACCTCGACGCCCCGGGAGTAGCGTATGTTGGAGAAGCTCTCGAACTGAAGGTCGTCCCAACTCTGACCCCGGTCGCGAGTGCGCCAGACCCCTGTGCGGTTGGAGATGAACACCTGCTCGTTGGCCCCCACGGTGACGCCGTGCAGGTCCATCAGGTCGACGTCCCCATCGAACACGCTGTTTACGATGGTCCAGGTCTTGCCGCCGTCGGAACTGTGGGCCGCGCCGCCTACTTCCAGCGCCGCGTACATCTGATTGGTGTCGCTGCTCTCGATGCCAATACCCAGAATCCGGGTGGCAAAGGCCATTTGAACTGCCTCAGGGTTGGCAACGGTGGACACGTACTCCCAGTTTTCCCCGCCGTCGGTGCTCTTGAATACCTCTGCTCCTTCGGTTCCTGCGAACATGATGCTGGAGTCGTGAGGATGGAATTTGATGGACCACACGACGCGGCCGTCCGTCATGTTCATACGCTCGAAACTGTCGCCGCCGTCCTGTGAGCGATAGATACCGCGTTGCGTGCCGACGAAGATGGTGCGGGCATCGTTGGGATGCACCACGATTTCGCGCACCTGCGGCGAGGGCGGCATTCCCTTGGCAAGCTTTTCCCAGCGGGTGTCATTGGCTTCCTTGCGGTAGAGACCGTCAGCCTCTGCGCCGACGTAGATCAGTGTCTTGCCAGCCATAGCGTCCCCTCCATATTTGTCATTCTGTCCGGTGATGGCCCAATTTCAGCAGACAGGGGCAACCTTGTCAATTCCGGCTTCGTGCCCGGTAGCGTTCCGAATCAGGTGGTCAGGTAGGTCAGGCGTTCCTGGGTTGTGGGTTTCATCCCCGAACCCCAATCTGTGGGTAGAAGGAATGGAACGAAATCCCGTTCCTTTGGTTGGATGACAGTCGGGAGAGACCAGTCTCATTGTCTCATCTGGAGGCTCTCACGTGACGGTGTAACATTTTGTAACATTGTGTAACAAAGCAACTCATTTCGGTCCTTAATTGAGACAGGGCAATCGGGCTGTTCAGGGATTCTTCCATAAGAACAATTGTACGACATACGATAGCTGGAAGCAAGGGAGAAAATTCAGCAGGGCATCGTTTCCAGTCAGACGATGAGGTCAGGAAAGATGCGGGATTTGGATCCCCGTGCGGGCGGGAATGAAGAGTTGGGTGGCTAAAAACCACTTAAATTGGAACACTATCTTCGTGCCCGCTGCCCGTCGCTATCCCTCTCGCGCCAGGCAAAGCGCGTGAACCTTGCAAGCGCCGGCTTCCTTGAGAGCCGCAGCGCACTCCGACAGGGTGCTCCCCGTGGTAGCCACGTCATCAATCAGCATAGCCGTAATTCCCGACAAGTCGGTATCGCAGACGAAATTTCCCGCTACGTTGTCTCGTCGCTCCTCGCGAGTCCTGGTTTCAACCTGTGGACGGGGGTCCGCCACTCGCACTAGGACTTCAGGGCGAACTTGTACATCCAGACGCCTGCCAACTTCCCGGGCCAGCAGTGCTGCCTGGTTATAGCCCCGGCTGCGAAGCCGTCGAGGGTGAAGCGGTGCAGGGATGAGGACGTCCGCATCTGATGGATTGCGTTCTAGGTACTCCGACATGAACCCGCCCAGGACAGGAGCTGCAGCCCGTTCGCCCTTGTATTTCAGTCGGTGTATCGCGTCTCGAATTGTGCCCTCGAACACATACGGGGCCCGCAGTGAGTCAAAGCCCCGTGCGAATTGAGCGCACCATTGGCAGAGGCCGCTGATGCCAGGATTGGCACAGATACGACAATAAGGAGGCGTCAGTCTTGCCATATCACCGACGCACTCCCCGCAAATGACGGCGCCTTCCTGACCGCATCCAGCGCAATGTATCGGGAATACAAGGTCGAGCGCGCTTCTGGCAAACTTCGAGAGCATGGGGTTCGAGCCTAGCTGGCCCTCCATCGAGCTAGGATCTCGGTGTCTCGACTGAAGGCTAACTCGGGCAGGCTGTCGGGCGAAAAGAATGCGACCTCCAGCGCCTCGGGCCCAGGAGACAACTCACCTCCCGTCTCTCTAGCTCTGAAGGCGGCTACGATCACGGGATCCCCTGGTAGCGAGAACAGCCCCAGCAGGTCATCTACCGCCACCTCCAGCCCGGTCTCTTCCCAAGCCTCACGCGCCGCTGCCGACTCCACAACCTCGCCCCGATCGACAAATCCGCCCGGCAGACTCCACAGGCCGTATCCCGAGTCGGTGCCGCGCCGGATCATCAGCACTTCACCCTCTCGAGCTATGACGCAGACTGCCGCCACCTTCGGATCGTGAAACACCACGCGGGCGCAAGCCGGGCAGACGGGTCGTTCCGTGCCGAATACCTCCCTCAGCTTCAAGGGCGTGGCGCAATCTGAGCAATATTTTTCCTGCGGAATGGTCAACTTTGTTGAGGACTCACGCTGCACTGATGGCTGGCAATATAATTGGGACCGGTATGTTCCTTCGCGAGATACTGTAATGAAGCTCCCGGGGTGGCTTGGCCATCCTTACACTCATGCCAGCGGCGCGTTCTTGTCTCTGCTGTGCGCACTGGCCGTTGTGGCGTTCATGGTGGGCACGCTGGAGTATACCAACCTCCGTGGACGGCTGTTGTTGACCGCGCTCTTGGTGACGGGATACTTCATGACGATGCTGATTGCCACTGCATCTCCCAGGGAGGGTGCTATGCGTTGGCTTTACGCTTCGTCCATGGGCTTGGCGTCCCTTGCGTTGTTCTTGTTACTACTGGGACTGTGGGCTGCGCCTGATTCCGATGAGTTTTGGAAATCGGCCGCCAGTATCTGTTCCCTGGCGTTGGGTCTTTCAATTGCCGGGCTCACTCTTCGCCTTGGAGCAGGCTCCCGGTTAGCGGGAACCCTTGCCCGCGTGTCTGCTGGACTTGGGTTAACACTGACAGCAATGACCGTGTTGGGCATCGCTCTCGGAATCAGCACTGCATTTTACTGGTGGACCTTTGCTCTGTTGAGCCTAGGCTGGCTCGTTGTCCTCACCGGTATTGCCTCGGGACGGATCCGGCGCGGGCTGAACCTTGGCTAGGAAGCAAGGACTACTGGGACGCTATCAGGTTGTCGACCGCTGCTCGCGTAGGCATCGAGTCCTGCGCTCCACGAGTCGTTACCGCCAACGCACCGGCGGCGCAGGCTACGCGTACGGCCTCTCCCAGGGTCGTGCCCTCGCCCAGGCAGACAGCAAGAGCGCCATTGAACGCATCTCCAGCGGCTACCGTGTCCACTGCACGAGCCGAAAAGGCTGGTTGGAAGCCCGACTCTTCCGCGGATGCGTAGTAAGCCCCCTGCTCTCCCAGCTTTACTACGGCGGCTTCGGCGCCCTTGGACATGAGGGCGTTTGCAGCCTTTGCGGCCGCATCCCTGTTGTTGACCCGGAACCCGACCAGTGCCTCAGCCTCCGTCTCGTTGGGCGTGACGATGCTGCTGTAATGCAGCAGTGCCGGCGGCATATTGCGGATCGGCCCCGGGTCCAGGATTACCGTCTTCCCATGAGAGCGGGCGTCTCGTGCGGCCGTCAACGACACTTCCATGGGAACTTCCAACTGCAACATCAGGGTGTTTGCGCCCAGAATGGCTGTCGCGACGTCGCTCGCCTGCTGCTCGCCGCAGTTCGAGTTGGCGCCCAACACTTGCACGATGCGGTTCTGCCCTGACCGGTCGATACTGATAGACGCGATGCCCGAGGATTCCCCGCGATTCACCGATACCCAAGAGACATCAATCCCTTCCGCGCGGAGCCCGTCAACCAGTTGAGGCCCGAATACGTCGTCCCCTACCCGTCCCACCATGGACACTCGCGAGCCCATTCGTGCGGCGGCCACCGCTTGATTGGCCCCCTTTCCGCCGGCGTAGGCTAGGAAGCTCTCGCCGGCTATGGTTTCACCCGCGCCTGGAAACCGGTCGGAATAGGTCACCAGGTCCATGTTGATGCCGCCCAGGACCACTATTCCCGGAGCTCTGCTCAAACTCATGCCCACTCCCCTCACTATCCATCCCGTTTATTCTGTCTTCTCCACCAACCGTAGCACCTGCCACCATGCCGGTCAATCACTGTGGGACTCTGTCTCCGTGCTATAATCGGCCGGTTGTCAATCGACAAACAAGCCGCAATTTACCGGAGATATGACCCATGGCTGGCGCACTGGACGACATCAAGGTTGTGGACTTAACCCGGACTCTGGCGGGGCCCTTCTGCACCATGCTGCTGGGTGACATGGGTGCTGATGTGGTGAAGATCGAAGAGCCTTCCTTGGGAGACGAAATTCGCCACTGGACTCCGTTCTGGAACGGTGAGAGCACCCAGTTCGTTACATTTAACCGGAACAAGCGAAGCATCACGGTCAACCTGAAGGAGCCTGAGGGAGTGGCACTGGTGCGGCAACTGGCCGCTGACGCCGACGTGATGATTGAGAGCTTCCGTGCAGGCACCCTGGAACGCATGGGTCTTGGCTACGACGACATCAGCGCTCTCAACCCCGGCATCGTCTACTGCTCCATCTCCGGATATGGACGCACCGGTCCCATGTCCGATATGCCAGGCTACGACCTCATCATCCAAGCGTACAGTGGCCTGATGCACCTTACCGGCGAACCGGACGGGCTGCCGCAACGGGTGGGCTTCTCGCTGGTGGACCTGTTCACCGGGATGATGGCCTACGGCACCGTCTTGACAGCCCTGCGGCAGCGGGACCAGACCGGCAGAGGCCAATGGGTGGAAGCTGCTCTGTTGGACGGGCAGGTAGCGGCGCTGAGCTACCATGCCACTCGTTACCTTGGCACAGGCGAAGACCCGGAACGAATGGGATCCGGGCACCCGAGCCTGGTTCCATACCAGAGCTTCGCTTCTTCCGACGGATATTTCATCGTAGGCTGTGCCAACCAGGGGTTATGGGAGCGTATGTGTCGTGGCATCGGGCGTGAGGACCTGTTGGAAGATCCGCGGTTTACCACCAACACGGACCGCGTTGCCCATCGCGAAGAATGCGTCGCCATCTTGATGGGCATGTTCAAACACCAGACTACCGAGCATTGGGTGAAGGTCATCAACGGGGCGGGTGTGCCCTGCGGGCCAATTAATCGGGTGTCGGAAGTGGTCACCAATCCGCAGGTGCTGGCGAGGAACATGATCGCCGAGATGGATCACCCAAACGTCCCCAACCTGAAGACTCCCAACTCTCCCCTCAAGCTGACCGACTCGCCTGCATCCATTCGGCGTCCGCCACCGCTCTTGGGGCAACACAATGACGAGGTGCTGGTGGAGCAAGGCTTCACACCTGAGCAGATAGAGGACCTGCGCGATAGGGGTGTGATCGGGGCCAACTAGCCGAAACCGGTGTTTCGCTCGAATTATGAAACGCAAGGCATATCAGGAGTATCTAGCGTCTTGCAAAAGTCTTCCGGATAGATGAGAGTTCCTGTTAATGCCTCTTAAATCCACCGAAACCTTGATATTTCGACGAATTTCGTTTTGCAAGCGATTCGTCGTCTAATGGGAATTACCGATGAAAACACCCAAATGCGAAAGGAAATACATGAGAAAGCGCAATAATGATAACAACAGTATATAAAAAAAATGCACTGTAGTAATATCCGAGATATTAGGGCGGTTATTCTTAATAACTGTTCTTGCGGCAATGTATTTGCAAATGACAAGAATGGAAAGTCTGGAGATAGTTAAAGTTTCGATGCCATTGATAAACCCAATGGTGGGTATTGTAATAACATTCATTCTAGGAGAATCATTGTTGAAGATAAGAGATACATTGAAAAACGCTAGCCCTGTAATAAAATATCCCGCGTATGCATTCATGACGTGGGCACCGTTTTATCTGGTAATAATCGTGGTGTTATTAGCCAGCACGTTATTGATGTTCGTGCCATAATTCGTACCTTTGATCAGTTCGGTTACATTGCAATAATTCCGCCTGGTTGACGGAGATGCCATACGATCATCAAGGTAAATCAGCCAGTGTCATCATGTTCCGCTCAGGAAGCCCCGGCTAATTAGCCGGGGCTTTCTGTTTTATAAGTGGCATCACACCTTCTGATGGTATACCATAAGCGCCACCATAGCTTACCAGCGCATCTCATATTTGTATCCAAGCACAAACCCAATGACCAGGGGTTGGCTTCGTGCCTCCTTTGGGAGTTTGTGCTTGGGCTGGTAGCTGTGGCAAGCGCCAAATCCCTAGTCGCCCGAAGGAGGCTCCATGCCACCACTTGTCCGTACCTTTTTCATGTTGGCTCCGTTACTTGCTTTCTTACTAATCGCAGCTTGCACATCGTCCGATCCCCCAACTGTTCCCGCCCAAATTAGTGCCACGGAATCGATTCCTGTAATAACCTCAACATCCCCACCGGTTATAACCCCTACAGAAGTAATTGAAACGGAAAGGCCAACATCCACACCGATACCAACCAGAGAGCCAACGCCGACACTCAGTCCAACAGCAACCCCAGCTCCCACGCTACTACCCACTCCGACCCAGACCTCAACACCCATGCCGCCACCTACTTCAACGTCCACCCCGACGCCCACCAATACTCCCTCGCCCACCCCTACCCCTACGCCAGAGCCTGATCCATACCAGCTACTACTTCAACTAACCAACCAGCACCGTGCCGAAGCTGGACTTACAGAGTTGGCGTTGGGCGATAATCCAGCCGCACAGATGCACGCAGAGCGGTCCCTAACCGACTGCATCTCATCTCATTGGGATACCAACGGCCTTATGCCCGTGATGAGATATTCTCTGGCAGGCGGCTACCAAGCAAATCAGGAAAACGTGAGCGGCATCGACTACTGTAAAACCGGGGCACTGGGTTACAGTCCTATTTCCAGCGTATCCGAAGAGGTACGAGCCGCAGTAAACGGATGGATGAATAGCCCCGGCCATAGGGATGCGTTACTTGATCCCAGACATAGAAAACTTAGCATTGGCCTGGCATGGGACGACTACAATTTCCGAGCGGTTCAACAGTTCGAGGGCGATTACGTTGAATTTTCTGCATTGCCGAATATACAGAATGGCATCTTCACCATGGAAGGTACGCTACGAAACGGTGCGAACCTAGAGCACGGCGATCATTACCGTGTGGCCATTAACTGGTCTCCGCCGCCAGAACCGCTAACGCGAGGACAAATAGCACGGGCATACGGCACGTGTCCTGCAAAGAGAGTGGCAAACCTGAGTTTTAAATCTGCGGGTGAATTAGAGAGAACATGGGAAAAATGCCTAAGCCCATCAGACATATCGCCAGACACGCCTGGGCCATCGTCCAGACTGGAAGCGAGAGAATTGTGGGAAGAGGCTAAGGAGACGTACTTCACCGTTATAGAAGAAATACCCATAACCGCTGACAAAATTAAAATGTCACGGTTTCAAGTTGACGGCGATGAATTTGCTATCACAGCCGACGTCAATAAAACGATACAGAAACATGGAGATGGGGTTTATGAAATAATAGTCTGGGGGATAGTTGATGGCGAGGTTGAATTGCTTGTGGAATATGCGTTGTTCCACGGCGTTGTTCCTCCCGCCGCTTACTTGCCCCGCTAGTGCGGTGTGAATTGCGAAAGCCCCGGCCTACTGGCCAGGGCTTTTCTGTGCTCTTCAGATGCTACGCCCTCCGTACCTGCATGAACGCCAAGTGATTAACGTCGTCCTTCTGGAGATGCGCTAAGGTCGTCGCCACAAATGCCGCTACTGTCGAAATAACATGCGAACGCACCTTGTCCATCCCACGATACCGGTGCTTTTCCAGCAACCGACTGTCTTTCAGGCTACTAAACACCCGCTCCACCGACCACCGCTTGCGGTACAGCCTCTTCCATTCCACAGAGTTACGCCTAACGTTGCCCATAACCCGAGGATTGTCCTCCGGGTCAAACCAGTGCTCGTCGTCGCAGTGCGCCATCCACGGCAGGCCCTCGGTCTTCATTCGGCAACCCTCTGGCCTGCAACGGTACAGATGGCGATTGGTAACAGGATCGGTCTCTGCGAACGCCATCGCCACCTTGCCCATGCACACAGGATCGCCATCTGCATTGAATAGCCCGTCGTAGAGCCCATCTTTGGCCGTAGGCTTGCGGGGCGGAATCAGCCCATTCGTCCCCTGCTGTCGCAGATAACGATGCATGGCCTGACTATCATAGCCTTTATCGCCGCTTAGATATTCCGGTGAAAACCATTGAAAATCGCCCTTTGCCTGTTCGTAAAGCGGCTTCAACATCCTTATATCGCTGTGCTTGCCACCAGTCGTATCGAACACCAGGGGAATTTCGTACTCTGCGTCTGCAATCAGATGAATTTTATACCCGAAGAACGGCACCATTTCCTGTACGGGACTGTTGGCTTTGTGCCGCCAGCCCCACTGTGCGTCTTTGTCGCTCTTGCCACCGTCTTTGGCTTTCTTGTTCGGATTGGAAAACGCGGCTATGGCACTGGCGTCGATGGCCACCTCTTTGGCAACAGGAGGATATCGCTGCGGGTCTATCTGGTGTAATTCAGAAATACGCTTGGCAACAGCGTCAACTAAACGGCTGGTGAACTGCATGTATTCAACGTATATTTTCGATAGCTTCTGATTGAACCGGCACATGGTGGACTCACTGGGAACATCGTCTCGCACCCCGCAGATGTCTGCCAAAGCAGGGTTATCTGACAGCTCGACTAGAAATTCAGACATGCATTCTACGTCTAAGGCGTAGCGACTAAAATGGACGACGAACAGGCTCAGCAGGTCATGACCTTTGCGACCGGTGGTGTAGCAGGGCTTAATACATCGGAGCATAGTAGCCGGGTCCATCTCGTGTATGACCTGGACAATAGCGGACAGCTTGATCCGGTCAATGGGCTTTTGGCGGGTCCTGCCTCGCCTACGGCGGTGCGTGGCTTTATGAACAGATGTACCGGTAGGCTTCCGCTTTACGTGCTTGGGCGACGAGATGTGCCTGTGAACTGGACGATGGAGTGGTCTCCTTGCTCCGGTATAGACTGGTGCCTCAATCGTGTACGAAACAGTTAATTCAAGGAACGATTTAGTTACGTATTCCGGCTGTTTTACGATTTGCAATGTCGAATTAGGAGCGTTATATTGGTCTTGTTGTGGGTTCATTCTCACCTCTTCGGGTGGGTTCATTCTCACTTCCTTTTAGGTGAGGGGGCCGTGTTGCCGGGAAGCTAGGCGGTCCCCTAAAATTTTGGGTTGCCGTATTCACCTCCGAAATTAGTCAAACCTTGATTATACAGGACGCAGGCTTGGCGGGGTGTGTTTGGTGGCCTTTTGGCTATTTCTTGACATAATTGTACCTCTCAGGGAGGCGATTCTCAATACGTTTTTGCGCCGATAGTAAGCCAATTACGACGCATAAATGACTATAACTTCCATATCTTTCGGGATTATTAGCCATTATCCGTCATAATATAGACGGAATACGTCGGACCATGGAGGACAGGTAGCTACGCTTAGGTGGACTGCGGTCAGGGTTTTGCAATCGGTCGCGGGGATCGGTAAATTAGAGGCGGTGAAGGGGGTGTTTATTGTGGTTTGATGGATTGCGCCATTCGTCGCAACGTATGTTCTAATCGTTAAGAGAGGCTAGTTTTGCAAGACCCTAAGGAGTATCCTGCACCCTATGAAGAAACTCCGACTTATACACACCTCCGACACGCACTTGGGCGACCCAATGGGGCATCCGCGAGCGGAGAAGGTGCTGGCGTCTGTGGTGGACGTGGTGGAGCGACTTGATGCCGACGCCCTGCTGCTGGCTGGCGACGTTTTCGACAACGAACGGGTGTCAGACGCTGTGGTTGAACGATTTGTAGCCGAGATGGCACGAACGGAAGTGCCGGTGATCGTGTTGCCCGGCAACCACGATTTAGCCCACGCTACCTCCGTTTATCATCGGTCGCCCTTCCACGACCCGCCACCCAACTTGCAGGTTCTATTTGACCCTAAAGGCGAGACAGTCTCTTTTCCGGGGTTGGAGTTGGAACTGTGGGGACGCGCGATGCTGTCCCATACTCCTGAATTCCAGCCACTGGAAGGGATGCCGCAACCTACAGATGGACGCTGGCTCGTCGCAATGGCGCATGGTCATTTCCATTTCGAGGAAGACAGGGACCAGAGGTCTTCCCCAATTTACCCCGAAGACGTCGCTTCCTCGGGCTGCCACTACCTGGCGCTCGGCCATTGGGACCGCCACGTCGATGTTTCCAGGGCCGACACCACCGCAGTATATTCGGGTTGCCCCTATGGTCCCATCGGCGCACCGGAGGAGGGAGCCGTCTGCGTTGTGGAACTAGATCCCGACTCCGGCGTCAGCTACCGGTTGGAGTTGCTGTCCCCATAGCCGTGAATCTCCCGGCAACAGGAGGCCGTCATGCAACGTCTCACCCGCGACCACAAGATTTACGTTCTCGACCCTTCGAATCCACCGGCAATCACCATTGATTCCGGAGAGGAACTGATTGTTGAGACCTGGGACGCGTTCGAGGGCATCCGCGATCCCAAGGCCCTGGACGAGAAGCAACTTAAGGGCCCCGCAATTGGACCCATATATGTGAACGGAGCAGAGCCGGGCGACGCACTGCGGGTGGATTTCATCAGCGTCACTCCTCGGGCCGATGAAGGTGCGGCGCACATGGTTTCGCCGGGACGAGGGTTCCTGGAGCAGGAGTTCGACCGCGCCTACCCCACCGTGATGACCATCGAGGACGGTCATGTTGTGCTGCCCAGCGGCATCAGGTTGCCGCTCAACCCCTCTATGGGTTTGGTTGCCACCACTCCCACTTACCCGCAACTCACTGCGAGCGACAGCGGGCCATACGGCGGTGACATCGACATCAAGGAGCTGGTCGAGGGTAGTACGCTGTACCTCCCGGTGTTTGTGGAGGGCGGAATGCTGGCTATGGGTGACTGTCACGCCATAGTGGGCGATGGAGCGGTGGGTGGCACTGGCGCGGAGTGCGCCGCAGACAGCCACATTCGCGTTACTGTCGAAAAGGGTATGGGTATCGAATGCCCGCAAGCCATGACACCCGACTATTTCGTTGTGCTGTACTACGGCGAAGAGCTTGGTCCGGCGATGAAGGGCGCAGTCCGCAACATGATCGAATTCCTGGTTCGCGAGAAGGGTATGGAGCCCTACGATGCCTACACCCTCCTGAGTCTTGCGGGTGATGTCCGGATGTCACGCACTTTCCGGCCAATCAGCCCGGTAAAGATGATGCTGGACCGTCGCGCCCTGGAGCAGTTGGGGTAGCCTCCACCCTCACCCTCTTCCCATTTGGGCAGAGGGTGTGCGAATTAGGGCCCGTCCTGCCAGCGGCGCGTCGCTTTCAATGAGTACGGCTTGGGTGAGATTGCCAGGCCGAAGACTTCGTCCTCCGACAGCGGGTTGCCGTCCGGGGTCTCGAAGCGTAATCGGTGCAGCATGCGGGTGATGTGCACCCAGACTGTGGTCTCAGCGAACCGGCGGCCCGGGCAGCGGCGATGACCCGTGCCGAACGGAAGATACCCGACGCTGGTGAGCGCTGGCGACATGGAGCCGTCTGGCTCAGGCAGGAAGCGTTCCGGAATGAACTCGTCGGGTGAGTCCCAGTACCGCGGGTCGTGATGGATGGAATATATGTTTCCCAGCACCTGGGTCCCGGAGGGAATTAGGTAGCCTCCTGATTCCGAGTCTTCCGCGGCTTTGTGTGGAAGGCCCAGCGCACCGATGGTCCGGTACCGCATGGACTCGGCGAGACAGGCAAACAGGTAGGGCAGCCTCGTCCTGTCTTCAACCGTTGGCCGCTCCTCACGCCCGATCACCCTGTCCAGTTCCTCGTGTACTTTTGCCTGTACCTCCGGTCGGTTGGCCAGCAAAAGCAGGAACCAGTTCACCGTCTGGGCCGACGTGTCGGTGCCTGCAATCAACAGGTCCATGCACAGGTCGCAGGTCATGTCGCTTGTTATTTCTTCCGATTCCTCCCTCGCCAGCATGACCTCTACCAAGCAAGTGGGCGCGCTGAGATCGAGACCTGGACGGTTTCGGGCACTTTCAACCAGGGCGCGTATGATGGCCCCGCCGATTTCCGCTTGCCGCGTGGCCTCCTTTACGGCGTTGTTTGGCAGCATCCGCAGCCAGGGGATGTAGTCCGCCAGGTTTGTTGCGGTTGCGCTGGCGAAAATCCAGCTGATGTAATCCAGCAGCGCCTCCTGCTGCTGCAGAAACTCGTCGGTGGCATCCTCCGGCTGCCCGAATACGGACCGGAACATCAGGGTCGCGTTGCTGCGGGCTGTCATCGCTGGCGGTGAAACGAGCTCCCCGGCGTCACCCATGTCGGCCATGCGCGCCACAAGGCCGTCCACTACCTGCTCAATATGCCGCTCGCGCACGTTCTCTATATTGCGGGCGCTCAGCAACTCGCGATTGGCAAACCGCTGCATCTGTCTCCAGTGGTCCCCGTAAGGGGCAAGCACCAGGTCCTTCTGTCCGCTGAGAGTGTCCATGATCTCACTCACCCAGCGGTCGGCCAGTTCGGCCTTGCCGAACGCTTCGTGAAGCAACTCGGCGTCGCTGATGATCACCGTCGGAACACTGCCGAAGCGCACCAGGCAAACATCCCCGTAGCGCTTGACCAGCCGGTCGATCGCTATGTGGGTATCATGTCGGATGTCAAGCAGGGAACCAAAGACCGGAAGTCCTCTAGGCCCCGGAGGCAGTCTTGCAGGCATGGCAGACGCCGCTATGTCCATATAGCCACCTCCTTCCGGTGCGGTCTGGGGAAACTTGAAACCCCTGCCTCTAAACTTTAACAGAGGCAGGGGATGGGGGACAGAACAGAATCATTGATGAGAGTGTGTTCTCATCATATCACTTGGCAATGAGCCAACCAGATATGCTCTGATCAGCCTCCTTTCATGATATCCGACATACGCTCGGCGATCATGATGGTGGTGCAGTTGGTGTTTGCACGGATGCAGTCGGGCATCACCGAAGCGTCGATCACCCGCAGGTTTTCCAGCCCCCTGACGCGGCACTGCTGGTCCACCACCGCCATGGGGTCGTCGTCGGCCCCCATTTTGCAGGTGCCCGAAATGTGCTGCGAGGTGGACACCGTGCGCATCAGCCAGTTGTCGAGCGCGTCGTCCGATTCCAGGTCGGCAGGAGTGGGTTCGATGATCTCCTTGACGATGTCGGTGTAGTCAGGGTGATCGACGAACCCCACGCACAGCCTCACCGCCTCCCGCATCCTGGCCAGGTCCCTGGGGTCGTCCGCAAAGTAGTTGTAGTTCAATTCCGGCTGCACATCGGGGTCGGCGGATGTGATCGTCAGGTGGCCCTTCCCATAGGCCAGCTCGAGGATGCAGGTGAACCGGATGCCTTCGGCCTCCAGCGGATCGCCGGAAATCGGGGACGAGAATGACGACGCCATTATCTGTATGTCGTTGCGAAGGTCCGACCCCGTCGCTGTATATCGCAAGGCAACCTGTGTCCGCGGGTCCTGGGGATTGAGGGGGAAGTCTTCCTTGACCTCTATGGGTACGCGAATGTTGGGATGGTCCCGCAGGTTCTGACCCACCCCCGGGGTATCCTGTACCACACGGATGCCGAGTCGCTCCAGTGTGGCAGCAGGCCCCACTCCGGACAGCATCAGAATCTGAGGCGATGCAATGGCCCCGGAGCACAGGATGACTTCGTCGCCCTCCACCGTGAACCGATCACCGCCGCTCTCCACCTCGGCGCCGGTGGCCCGCTTCCCGTCGAAGAGCACACGGTGCACCGTGACGTTCGCCTTCACTGTCAGGTTCAGCCGGTGACGCGCCGCGCTCAGGAAGGTCAGCGATGTGCTCATCCGTACGCCGTTGGGGTTGTTCATCGGTATGGGTCCGACTCCCCCGGACTCAGGATGGTTCATATCCGGGTCGTCCGGAAATCCCGCGTCCCGCGCCGCAGTGTAGAACGCCTGCTGTGCCGGCAACCAGGTCTCACGGGAGAAGCGGCGCACCGGAATGAATCCGTCGGAGTTGTGAAAGTCGTCCGCACCGAAATCCATGTCGCTTTCCAGCCTTCGCAGGTAGGGCAGAACGCTGGTAAAGCCCCACTGGTCGTTGCCCAGCGCGGCCCACGCATCGTAGTCTTCCGGCACGCCGCGCAGCAGCACCTGCCCATTGATGGCGCTGGAGCCGCCGACCACCCGGCCGCGCGGCACAGGCATCGGCTCCGTCTGCAGCGGAGTCGTGTTGCCCTGGAATGACCAGTTGTGGGGCGCGTCAATGGCTGAAGCGGTCTGGTCGTAACCGAACTTCAAGTCGTCCGGGTAGATCTCGAATTCGGGATAGTCCGGCCCGGCCTCCAGGAGAAGAACGTTCTTGGTCGGATCCTCCGACAGCCGGCTGGCCATCACGCATCCGGCAGAACCGGCGCCGAGGATGACGTAGTCGTATTTCATTCAGCGCACCTCGTCGATATTGAATGGCCAGAGTATAACAAGCACTTCAACTCGACGCGCGCCCTTCGCGATTTATTTCAAATGCGCGTTGAAGAACTCTATAGTCCTCGGCCAGGATTCTTCCGAAGCCTCCCGATTGTACCGGAGCCCCGTGTAGTCCATGAAGGCATGGTCGGCGCCGTCATAAGTATGGAACTGGTGCTGTATGCCCAGGCGAGACAGCTCGGCGTCCAGCTTGTCCCGGTCCTCCGGGTTTGGATTCTCGTCGATGCCGCCGAAATGGAATAGAACCGGGCAGCCAATCCCTGCGGACAGTTCGAAGGGAGAGAGTTCTCCGCCTCCCCAATTGACGAAAATGTTCCCTCCGTAGTATGGGGCTGCTGCCTTGATATGACGATTGGTCGCAGCACCGAGCCATGCAACACGACCTCCCATGCAGAAACCGGTGATTCCAATGCTTTCGCTGTTGATTGCAGAATGCGCTCTTAACCAGTCGACCGTCGCGCTGATGTCTGCCGAAATCTGCAAATCATTCAGGTGCTGTATCCGGCCGCTTCTGTTGTCCAGTTGGTCTTCGGTGAAGCGATGGAACAGGTTGGGCGCGATTGCAGCAAATCCGTCATGTGCCAGCTTGTCGCACATTTCACGAATGAACTGGTCAACTCCGCCTCCGTGCTGGCTGACAATCACCGCTGGAAACGGCCCGCTGCCGTTCGGGACGCTGGCGTAAGCATGCATGTCTTGTCCGCCAACCTGTATGGTCTCCCAAAACGCAGGCATCTCTTCCTCCCATCATCCGTCTGTTTCGACGACTATTATGGCATATTCGGGCTCCATCAAGGCAGCTTGGCAGATTGGTCTTAACACCGAATTCGCGAACCAGCAGTGGTAAGACTTCGCACCGGAACCTCCAATCCCTGATTCGTGAGTTTGTGTAGTGGTATCCGTCGTTACCTTTCCAGTCCAGTTAATTTTCGCTATGACATATGCGTCCCGGGCAATCTTTCCAAGTTAGGTGAGATGGCATCCTGAGCAAGACCCTTTGCTAGCCGGGCAGCCTTATGACAGTTCCTCATTGCTATATTCGAAAGCGCTTGGCTATCATCGTTATATGGGAGGGATGCTTGTCCCCGAAGAAAGCTTGTTGGCCGGTCGACCGACACCGGGCCAAATCCGGTTTTACCCTGGAGATAAGGCCGAACGTATGGCAAAACCCCTGTTGGACCGTTGCTGCTGTTCTGTCTGCGCGAAGCTGCAATTGACTAGAGTGATCGGAAATGATTGAAATATTTCATTTTTCTTCCAACTGACTTCTCGGAAGCAAGTGGTCTGGAGTCTGTGGCTCCTCCCAGTGCGGTTCCCTTTGCCTTGAGCAAATGGCAAGGATGCCAAGAGTCCACTAATGAGCCCTACAATTTGGCAACCGTATTCGACGGAATCAGGTGCCTCACGATGGCCAGATAGCGCTCCAATTCAGGTGGTTTTTTGCCACCCAACTCTTCATTTCCGCCCGCACGTGAGTCCAAGTCCCGCATCATCCCTGACCACATCATCTGATCCGAAACGATGCCCTGCTGAATTCTCGCCCTTGCCTCTAGGCCTTGAGTATCGTACAATTGTTCTGATGCAAGAAACCCTGAACAGCCCGATTGCCCTGTCTCAATCAAGAAACAAAAATGAGCGGGTTTTGTATGCAACGTTACACAATGTTACAAAATGTTACACCGTCACGCGAGGACCTCCGGATGAGACATTGAGACCGGTCTCTCCCGACTGTCATCCAGCCAAAGGCACGGCGCTTGGTCCCATTCCGTCTGCCCAAAGATTGGGGTTCGGGAGCGAGAGCCGCAATCCTGGGACGCCTGATCTACCTGACCACCAAATTCGGAACGCTACCCGATGTGCAACGCATCTGCCGCTTCCGACCGTTGCGTGGTAGGATACCGGCAACATTTGCACATGGAGGGAGAGGTATGGCCAGGGACGTTCAGGTCTATACCCAGCCTGGTTGATTCAGCTGCAGGACTCTGGAAGAGTTCCTCAAATCCAACGGCGTTGACTACGAACACCACGATCTCTTAAGCGAACCCGCCGCGGTGGAGCACCTCCGCAGCCGTGGCATCAAATCGCTGCCGGTGACCATCATCGATGACACCGAAGTCATCATCGGCTACTACCCGAAGAAGCTCATACCGGCTCTCAGGCTCGAAGTGTCGGTGGACCTCACGGGCAAGACTAGTTGGCTGGCGGAAAAGTACGAAGCCATCATGAGCGCCACCGTTCGGGCCAACAACCAGTTCAGCCAGGAACAGCTGGATACTATCGTGCCGTGGAGGCCCTGGAGTCTACGCGACACAGTGCTGCACATTCTGGCATTTCCGGAGATCGCCTACCTGTCCCATGAGGTGGGCAGCATGAGCTGGGACGACATGCAAGCACAGGACAAGCGGCTGGAGGGTGTGATTACGGCTCCCCAGATCGCCCAGTACGGCCTGAAGGTTCGTGACGACATCAGCGCCTTCCTGAACAGCGGAAACACCGAGGGTTTCGAGCGGGTGGTGCCTGCCCATTACGGGGGGGAAGTGACGGTGCTGGAACTGCTGAACATTGTGCTCAGCCACAGTACGCATCACCTGAAGCAGGTGTACCACTACATGACCACCGACCTTGGTATGACCCTGGACAACCCTGCCACCGATGCGGACCTGGACGGCATTCAGACTCCCGACGCTCTTATCTGAACGCAGACTGCTATCTGAGCGTAGGGGCTAGGCCGGGAGGCTCGCCGTTCCCTTCGCTCCCGGCGTGTAATCCCTTCACAGGAATCAGGAGCGTTTATGAAGTATGACTACATCGTGATTGGAGCCGGTTCCGCCGGCTCTATCATTGCCACGCGTCTCAGCGAAGATCCCAATGTGTCGGTGCTGCTGCTGGAGGCCGGTCCAGATTACCCTGACTTCGAGCAGTTGCCGGAGGAGGTGAAGTTCGGATACTCCACCGAGATCGACATCATGGTCAGCGACCACAACTGGCAATTCGTCGGCAAGGCTACCGAGAGCGCACCGCCGATGATGGTGCCGCGGGGCAAAGTGACCGGTGGCTCCAGCGCCATAAACGGACAGGTGTTCCTGCGGGGAGTGCCGGAAGATTACGACTCCTGGGCTGAGATGGGCAACAACGAGTGGGGGTATACCGACTGTCTTCCCTACTTCCGAAAGCTCGAGACGGACACCGATTTCTCCGACGACTTCCACGGAACGGACGGCCCCATCGTATGCCATCGCTTCAAGCCAGAGACTTGGCACCCGGCCCAGACGGCCTTCTACCAAGCCTGTCGGGAGGCTGGATTCCCGGATAGCCCCGACCACAATAATCCCGATTCCACGGGTGTCGGCCCCACGCCCTTCAATAACCCCGGCGGCGTTCGCATGAGCACCGCCCTTGGCTACCTTGACCAGACCCGCCACCGACTCAATCTGACCATCCGGGCCAACTGCCACGTGCAGAAGATTTTGTTTGAGGGCAATCGGGCTGTGGGGGCATTGGTGGAAAGTGGCGGTGAAACCTTCACTGTTGAGGCTGAGGAGATTATCCTCAGCTCCGGCGCCATAGGCTCGCCTCACATCCTGCTGCTGTCGGGCATCGGACCGGCGGCTCACCTGCAGGAGTTCGGAATCCCAGTGGTGGCTGACCTGCCCGGAGTCGGGCAAAACATGCGCGACCATCCCTTGGTCTGGGTGACCTGGCGCACCAAACCGGAGATTCCGCTGGATGGTCTGGCTCCACGGATGCAGGTGACGCTGCGGTACACCGCCGAGGGTTCGCCCCTGCGCAACGACATGAAAATGTCCATGCAGTCCTTCGCCACCGAGCGTATAAACCGGGGTGGTGACCGCATGGAGCCGGTGGGCATCCGCCTGACCAGTGGAATCCAGCTTGCGGCGGGCGCGGGGGAGCTGAGGCTGCAGTCCGCGGATCCGGCGCAGCAGCCTTACCTCGACTACCGCTATCTGGAAGACCCCTTCGACCTGGAACGGCTGCGGGATACAGTGCGCCTCTGCGTCAAGTTTGGCGAGAGCGACGCTTTCAAGGACATCATCCAGGAGCGCATCGAGCCCACGGACGCCGAACTGGCTACCGATGAGGCGCTTGACCAGTACCTTTTCCGAGAAGTTACCACCTCACAGCATATATCCTGCACGGCAAAAATGGGCCCAGCCAGCGATCCGATGGCTGTGGTCAGCCAGTTAGGCAAGGTCCATGGTCTTGAGGGCCTGCGGGTGGCTGATGCGTCAATCATGCCTGATTGCATCCGGGCCAACACCAACGTCACCACAATGATGATCGGAGAACGGATAGCGGAGTTCATCAAGGCGGGCAGGTGAAGGAAGCACTAGAGTCCCTTTACTTGGCAGAAATCGGAACGGCAGCGTCTGGACCGCGACGCAAGGGTTGACCGAAATGTCTCTGTTTCTGATATCAGTTTTGGGATTCCTGTATCACAGGCTGTTGAGAAGGCGAACTTCACTTTCGCCTTCTTATTGCCGCCACTACCTGACGCACCAGCCGGTGAAGATGGTCGATTAGCTGACTATCCGAGGAAGTATCCAACACACAACGAAGCCGCGGAGCGAAGTGTCCGCGGCTTTTCATACTCCGGCAAGTCCGCTGTCAGGTCCTTGGAGTCATTAGCCAGGACTGGCCCTTGGAGGCATCGCTCATCCACTGGGAATGGGATTCCTGGCGGCCTGCAGGCGGCTCAACTCCCAGGCTGTCGGCTAGGCGAGTCATGAAGTTGAAGTTGCAGGTGATGAGCACGGTGGACAGTATCTGCTCGTCGCTCAGGCCGTGGTTGCGGAGCCGCTGGACGTCGGCCTGGGTCATGTCGGCAGGCGTGCGACTCAGCTTGGCGGCGAAGTCAAGCATGGCGCGAGTCTGGGGATCTATCCTGGCTTGGGTGTAGTCGTGCATCATGTGACTGGCCAGCTCGGGGTTGTCCGAATGGTCACGAAGGAACCCACTGTGACCATTGCCCTTTTCCGCCCTTTGAGACTCCCCTGTTTTGCTTGACAATCGTAGCTGTCTAGCTTGCGATTATCCCGCTTTCTTGTCTTGGCTTGTCTAGGCGATTCCGTGAGTGCCTTTGCATTGATGGTACATTTTTGGTACACTGGCAGTGTGCCAATCAGAGTCAATCAACAATCGCCAGTGTGCCAATAAGGGAGATGATGGAATGCCTAAAATCAAGACGGCGGCGTTATCAGCTTCAGGGATACGCAAGCTCCGCGAACCGGGAGATTACGGTGACGGCAACGGCTTGGCACTCCGAATCAAGCCGGATGGCGCAAAGAGTTGGATTCAGCGCGTGAGTATCGGCGGCAAGCGGCATAACTTGGGATTGGGAGTTTTCCCCACTGTTGGACTCGCAGACGCCAGACAAGCCGCCGCAGACAATCAGCAGGCTATCCGTGAAGGGCGCAACCCGATACAGGAAAAGCGGCAAGTCAAAGAGGACGCCGCGCCCGCCCCTGTAATCCCTACTTTCGAGCAAATCGCGGAAACGGTTTGGGAGCTAAACCGCCCAAGCTGGAAAAGTGAGCAACACGCTCACGAATGGATAACGGCAATGCGGACTCACGTTTTCCCTACCATCGGGCGCAAACAGATTGACACCATAACGCCCGCCAACATTCTCGAAATCCTTGAACCTATCTGGCATTGCAAAGGCGAAACAGCCGCCCGAATCAAGCAACGGACTGAAGCGGTTTTTGACTACGCCGTAGCCCGCGAATACCGGCGTGACAACCCTGTTTCCGCAGTCCGCAAAGCATTGCCCAAACAGGCTAACAAGCGTGAGCATTTCGCGGCGGTTGACTATCAGGACTTGCCCGCAGTGATTCAGGCAATCCGCAAGTCTGGCAACCCGATAACCCGTCTGGCGGTTGAATTCTTGACGCTCACGGGTTGCCGCTCCGGTGAAGTCAGGGGCGCAGTATGGGCTGAAATCAATTGGGAGTCCGCAGTATGGGAGATTCCCGCCGCCCGAATGAAAGCGAGCAAGGCGCACAAAATCCCATTGAGCGGGCGGGCTATGGAGATTCTGCGGGATGCTTGGGAGATAGGCGGGCAAGATGACGGGCTGATATTCGCGTCTGCCCGTGACGCCAGTAAGGAAATGACGCCTAGCGCACTTGCCCGCGTGTTGCGCCGCTCCGGTATCTCCGAAACAATCCACGGAATGCGGGCGGCTTTCCGCAGTTGGGCGCAAGAGCAAACTAGCGCAAGTTGGGCGGCTTGTGAGCTATCCCTTGCCCACTCTATCGGCTCCGCTACTGAATTGGCTTACGCCCGCGCCGAAATGTTGGAGCAACGTCGCGCCCTTATGCAACAGTGGGCTGATTATCTGGCGGGCTGATGACTTCGCTCCCGCAGAGGACAAAGTGACAATGCGGACATTATGTTTGCCTGTGCTTTGAGCTTTGTGTTACTCTTTATTATAGATATTAGAAAGAAGGTGCGGAAGTGAGCAATCTAGCAAACGCCCTTGCTGGCTTTTGGATCACTTGGCTCGTGGTCACAGTAATGAGTTGGGCAGTCTTGGGGATTGTCTTTGCGATAACCCTAGTAATCAGCTTGAACAATGGAAACCTAATCGGAGTCATGGCTTCTTTAGTCGGGCTGGTTATCGCAATCGGTTTGGTGGTGACAGTAGTAAAGGACTCGGACGGCTGACAATCCTTGCGGAACTTACCAATGACCAGGGGCGGGCTAGATTCCCGCCCCTTTTGCTTATCCCTAAATTAGGGACTGCTAGACAGCTGGCAATTAGGATACCGAGATTCGGAGGCTGACAATGGCAAAGGGAGTGTCGAAAGAGTTAGAAAGGGAAGTTCGGCGCGTTCTCGAAACTTCGATACTCAGAGAGCCAGGAACCAGAGATTTCTTTAATTCCGAGACACCTCAAATTACAGTCGCTGCGGTCAGATACTTGGGAGACATTGGAGCATTGTCAATCAAAGAGAATCCCGGAGGGAGGGTAGCTGTTTATAGTGTAACCGCCAATGGGCGGGCATACTATGAAAGACTGCAAGCCCCGCGATGGCACTGGTTTAAGCGGAATCTCACAACGATAATCGCCGTCGCCGCACTCTTGGTATCAATTGCCGCTATCCTAGTCAGTGCCTTCGACTAAGCCACCAGAACGCCCGTACAGCCGTTTTCCCGCCTTTTCCGTCTGATTGGACACCGGAGCAGGAAAAGGGCCAGAAATGCGCCGCCAGTGGGCGGGTTGACACCCCTAGCCTGTTTTAGTAGTTTCCTACCGGAAACCAACCCCCAAAATGAGGAATAGAAATGCCAAACGCCGTTTGGACTATGGAGATACCATCTTCAACCAGCGGAGAGATTTACACCGTAACCGGATACGACGATGGCTCAACCATCTGCACCTGCCGCAACGGTTCATTCAAAGGGCTGATACCGGCAGGGGCTAGGGGTTGCAAGCATATCAGGCAGGCTCTCAACCAGCGGAGGCTAGGCTTCCAAGAAACTCAATTGCCCGTCGCGTGGACAGACAAGGAAATTGACTTCGACAGAGACGCCTGGGTAAGGCGATTCTGCGAGATTTTCAGCCCGGTAGCCTATATGAGGGAGCTTGTCCAAGCCACCCTGCGGGAAGACAATGACCATCTGACACGGATGGCAAAGCGAGAAGCCGGAGAAGGTAAATTCCGACCACAACCCTTACCGGAGACGCAAAGGGCGGTATTGGAACGGCTGTTGGAAACACTGTCCGGTTTTGACAGTAATGGAAAAGCCAAGTCCGAGGCAGACGAATTGGCTGACACCTTCCTAAAACAGGCATTGCAAGCTCGACAAGTTCACGGCGTCAGCAACCAGCATATAGCCGAAGCTATACGCAACTCTCTCTGCGGAAATGACACCGCTTGGAATAGACTCATTGGAGGCCCATGACCCAGGTCAAGCGGATGCTCACAGATGCTTGACTGCCAGACTCCCAATCACTGCCAGCCCGTAGCAGGCAAGGATTCCAGCGAGTAGCCAATCGTCAATGCTCACGCTGTCAACCCGCTGATTTCCAGTGCTTCCTCTTTGTCCATTCCGGTTGCAATCAGGTTGGCGTAGCTCCTTGCCCTTGCCTGTATGTCGGCAGCGTGTAGCTTCTGGAAATCAATCTCAATAGGCTGTTCAAGTTTCTTGGATAGCTCCGCAACAATCAGGTTGGCGAGCGGTTGCAAGCAACTCACCAGGACCATACGGAATCCCTCTCTGACGGTTGCGCCGTCTGTTCCAGAAAACAGGGATGACGGGATTCCCATGCAGCTTAGGACGTTCTCACCAACGTCACGGCGCAAGGCGATGTTGGATTCAGGGAAGGTTGCCCCAAGACGCTTCAAATCGAGGTCGCCGTGTGGTGCTGCCCGTTGCCCCTGCCCGTGTCCCATAGCGGTTGTCTCAATGGCGTACAGCCCGCCTGCCATCGTTCCGAGGTCAGACTTCAGCCCTTCAACCGTGTCATCGCCTACACCATCGGGAAGCGTCAGTAAGTACCCTGCCCGGGTGTTCGCTTCCTCTGACAGCCTTCCCTCAATCCGGCCCAACAAGGATGATGAAATTCCGGCATTCTCGATAGGTGAGACACCCTGCCAGGGCCGCTCTACCGATGCTCCGATTCTGACGTGAATCACCGCCCTTGAAGGCAGTTTCCTAACCTCTGTTCCTGAAGGGCCGTCAAGGTGTAGCTCATACCTCCAAGAGGATTCACGCGCACCACCAGCGATGTGATAGTTGGCGGCTGGCAAGAGTTCGAGCTGCCCGCGCGACGTGTCGATTGCCCAAACGCTATTGCCCGTCAACGCCAATCTGCGGCCCATTGTCGCCAGCGTCAGAGGTGTCAAAGCAGTGCGGGCCAGATGTTCCGGTGTGACACCGGACACGGCAAAGCTCCGCTCAATCAGTCCTGCCCCGAATTCGACGGCTGCGGTTTGGACAGCCGCGCCGGATACGTGGTTTTGAGCGGCTGAAAGAATGGCACTGACAACAGCACTCCCGTAGCTGTCGGTTGCCGCTCGCTTCTCTGCCCGGTCCCAAAATTTGAAGCTCGAAAAGTCCATAGTGCTTACTCGCTGTCGTCGTCGTCCGGCTCTTCCAGTCTGTGCGCTCTCACCACCCGATAGCGGGCTAGCAGGCTCTGTGCGCCCGAATCGTGCATCGGGTTGGTGAAGCGTTGACTTGCTCCCGGTGGTGCATCGAATAGGTAGCCTGCTAACCGGATCACAGCTTCAACTTGAATCGCGGTTGGGGCGTCCGGCGCGTAGTCTTCCACCAGTGCGGTTGCCGTCGCCAACACTCGATTGACAAGGGTCAACGTCGGCTCCACCAACGCGGTGACACCGTCGCCAACGCGCAAGTCCCGGGCAAGCTGAAGGGCTGTAATGTCTACCACCATTAAATCCACCTCATACGCATAACAGGGCCAACATCCTGCCCGCCCCGAATCACGCGCCCGTTGCGAACTATGTCGCCTGCCTTGGGCCGTACAGCGTCGGCAGTGTTGCCCAAGCGTCCGATCTGCGATGGACGGCGCAAGCGGGTTGGGAGCCGCGCAATCGAGCCAGGGTTGCCGCGTGGTGGACGGAACAAAATCGAAAGGGCCGTGAGCAGCCCTGATTTCACTATTCGCCTGAATACGCCTGTTCCCGGTGCTTCCTCCTCTTGCTCTACCGCCTTGCCGTTGCTGAATAGCCTACGGGCTACAGACTTCGGAGTTGGCGAGAAAAGCGGTATTACTCCAGGGGTGACCGTCTTGGCTCGCAACATCCCCAAAAAGTCGGAAACGTAGCTTGTTCTAGGCAGGGCGGCAACCCTGAATTTCAACGCTTTTGGCGAGTCTTCCAGCACCAATGAGCCTGCCTTTTTGCTGGCAAGAGGTCTTTCATTGCTGCCTAAAATCAAGTTGATTTCGCGGTCTTCAGCCCGGACCACATACGAGAATGCACCGGGCGCGATGGACTCTTTTCGCACCTTGCCCGTCGCTGAAATGATGCTGTCGGTGTCGTAATCGAAACTGCCCTCTATCCCTTCACCAGCCGCGCGAATTTCAGCCACCAGCGAATCAGGGTATGCAGGTTCGTCAACCAAGCCAATGCGCGGCATTCTGGCACTTCTGATTACCCGCGTACTGCCTTCCCAACCCGCGCGGGATGGATAAAACTCACTTGAAAATCCGCGCAAGACGCCTTCCCGAACAAGCTCTAACGCATCGTCAGCATCCCGCGTATTGGGCAGGGTTGCCGCGATTTCCAACCGCTCCGGTGAGTCGCTCAATACGAGTCCGCCACCAGTGCGGGCTATGGGCCGTCGCCGGTCGTGTTGGACGTTCAGGATCACATCGGAGTTAGCAACATCTCCGAATACTCCGCTTTCCATACGTTCCGGTGAGCCGCTCATATTCCGCGTGCTAACGTCGCCATAGCGCACCAAAGTGCCTATCAGAGTCCGCCCTTCCTGCTCCAATTCCGCATACCGAAACTCCGCTTCGGCAACCGCGTAATCGAATTCACCCTGTGTCAGTTCTGTATCTTCTAATAAGTCTATTTCGTCAAGGAATGGCATAGCGTTCACTGCCAGATTGAAGATAGGGCGGTGAGGTGTTCACCGCCCTTGTTACTCACCTATGGGTCAGGCTAACTTGAAAGACAACTGTGCGTATCCGCCAGTATCGAGCAACTTGAATGACCATAATGCGATTGCTACAAGGGTCACTTGCCCTTTCTTCGAATTGCTTACATTGTCGCGGATCAAGCTGATAGATGGCCACATTGGAGCCACACAACGGCCCGTAGAGCGGCTGGCAATACCATGCTGTACGTTGGCTGATTTGGCGGGAATGTGCGCGGACACGCGCGGGTTGCCCATTGCATAAATCGCGCTAACACCGCTTCCAGATTGATACAAACCTGCCGCGTGAGCGAAAGTGTCCGCACCTAGAAGCAACCTTACATCGTCTTGTGACATCGCATATTTGCCATCGACTTGACGGTTTCTACTGGACACATATTCCGCGAAATCCGCCTCAGTTGTCGGAGTCGTTGGAGCAGTGAGAGCTTGCAGGATTCCGGTAATGTCAGGGTTGGAGCCATCGGCAGAAATCCCCTCTTCGTCCATAGCCTCGGTCATCGCGCCAGCCAGGTCCATCCTTAAACTGTCTTCCATTTCAGCTAGGGTGTAGAGGTCTTCAATGGCAACGAGGTATTCAGCCGTGAGTCTCTGCGGCTTCAACACGTTCGGAGTCAACACTGCCGCTGTCTGATTTGCCGCCCCTGCCTTGTCAGCAGTAGCAGGCGCGACGCCACCAGTCAGGACCGGGAAGTTACTCGCACCAGCCGGAACTGACGGGAAATGGACTCCCAAATACGACAATGCGCCCGTCGAAAATACCCGGCCTAGAATGCGGGATGTGTGGACGTCACCAGTTGCCGGAGCTTCCGTTGCCGCTCTCAGTTGCAATCGCGCATCGTCGGACAGCAAAGCAGCCCAAGGCATTTCGATCATTCCCGCGCCGCGCAATTGTAGAGCCTCGTTCAGTTCCTTTTCACGGCCCTGTAATGGCTCATCCATCAATGCAGCAGAGATGTATTTCGCTACACTCACGGAATCCCGCAACTCCCTGATTTCGAGCGTTGCGCCGTCAACGTCACCGTCCGGGGCGCGTTCCTGTTCCTCTGCCTCTTCGATAAGGGCAGACTGATAGCGGACTTCCGCTTGTCTATATTCACCATTTAACTTTTCGAGTGCGTCAACTTCATAATCATCGGAGTTTGCCATCGCGTTTATCTTATTACGCATCTCCGATAGCTCTAGCTGTAATCGTTGGGATGTAAGCATAGTGGTAAACCTCTATCGAGTCGTTTAGTGTAGTCTGGAAAAAGTAGTAAGAATATGTCAATGGGAATTCGCTATGATTATTATTCCAGCCCAACATCTCGCTTTGCCTGTTCAAATGCGGTGTCCACCATCAAGGGGATCAAGCGGTCGTATATCGCTTGATATTTCTGCAGTAGGTTTTTCTGGAATCGCCAGTAAAAACCAGATGGATTCATGTACACAACGAATTTGCCATCCGCATATCCAATCTGCATTGCCGCCCGAAGTTGCCCTGTGCGCATTGGTGTTGCGCCCTTGAGCGCGGGATATAAAATGTCGCGCCATAGGACGGCAAACCTCTTTGTAAAAGCCTGTTCAAGGTCTTGCGCCAGGTCCACCATTACACTAGGTCAAGCGACAATTCGAATCGTAGAAATCGACGGTCATTCAATGGACGGGATGACGTCACTCGCCATTCCCGACCCAAATCGTCTGTCAGTGTTTCCGCCACCAACAACCTGCTGTCATAGCGGATCGTAGCGAATCCCGTTTGCTCACGGGATGTTGTCAAGAGGCTACCGGAGCTTTGGATTGATTGGGATACTCCCATTTCCGCCAATTCACACCACACCCAATATTCGGCTGAATCTGCTATGGATTGTTGCGCGGTTTGATCTTGCACGGTGACTATCACGTCGTCATCGATTTCGAGCGTGAAGGCGTCGCCAGTGTGGGTTATCGAGCCGTCCACTTCGATGAAAAAGAACTGCTCGAATTTGGAATCGTTGGCGAAATAATCGTTGCGTCCACCAGCCGTGAAACTCACATAGCTATCAGGGTAGAGGGATGCAGGGCCAACCCGTACTTCCTTGCCCGTGAGCGTTTCATCCCTCAGCACGTCGCCGGGTTCCGGTAGGTTGCTGTTCGGGCTACCATCGGGATTGACGGAATTCGCGGCAAGTTCAAGCTCGGTGACCGTCGCGCTGGTGAGCTTGGCACTGGTGTCCACGTCACTGAAATCGTGACTACCTAGCAGGCTTGCGCTCCAGGCGTATTTGCCGACGCTAGGCAAGGTTGTCACGGGCTGTACGCTCTCACCGTCCATCTCCGCTCCATAGTGGCTGTATCGCCACGGTATGAGCGATTCTGCCGTTTCAACGGATGATGCACGGATGGTCACGATTCTATTCAAACGAGGTACGTATGTCATAGAAGCTCCGATACGAGTAAGTCCCATGCTGATTGTTCTGGTGTGCGCGGTTTCCGGTGTTGCCAGAGGTGACACCCGCGACACAGCGTTTGGAGATTCTCCAGCTCATCGGAGCCACCATCCTTGACACTAACCCGATGGTGAACCTCCAACACACCTGCCTTGCCGCACTGCTGACACCGCCAACCATCCCGGTCCCGGGCCGCTTGACGGGCTATCTGCCAAGCCTTGCCCCAATGGTGGCGGCTCACCCTATCCGCCCCAAATACCGGCCCTTGCGTGGTGGTGCTGGTGGGTTGCGGACACCCTCTGCAACCGCCAGGACTACCGCACTGAGCAGGTCAATCCTTCCGTTTGCCCGTTGTTTTTCGAGCCGTACATTGCCCATAGCGTCATAGGCTAGGCGGGATTCCCGTATCGCACTCGCCAGGGCTAGGCTTTCAGGAAAAGACACCTTGCCCGTCAACACCGCCCCTTGAAACGCGGTTATATCCTCTGTGGCTTCTTTCCAGACTGCCCGACGAATGACAAGGTTCAACCTTGCCCACTGTTCCGGTAGAGCGTCCAAAACCGATTTTTGCCGGTAGTCATCGGCGACTAGCGTCAGCACGTCAGCATCCGCCAACCGCTCCGCAACGTCGGCGAGGAAGTCAACGAGCGGAGTCACCCGAACACCCTCGTATACCCACAACTCGCCGCGCCTTTGCATCCGCTCATATCTGTCCTGAACGCCGTCATTCTGCCCACGCGCCCCAACGTCCGGGATACCGCCAATCCCTGTATATAGCTCACACCTGCCCGATGCAGGCCAGTAGGCACAAGCGGCTGTGAAAGCCGTTGCACCTCCAACGTCCAGGGCAACCACGCAAGGGCCTTCCCTCACCGGCAAGGCATCCACAACGGCCCGCTGGTAGTCGGCAACGTCCATGACCATCGGCTGATTCGGAGTCCCGGGCAGGTTCAGGTCAAGGCTCCGAAATCCAGCCGCCGCTAAAGGGGATTCCACGGCCCTACGGCTGGCATCCTCCATATACGCAAGGCTCTTGACTGTGCCTAAGCCGGGATTTGCCTTGTGCCACTGTTCGGAGTCCATAAGGTCAGCGTTTTCGTCTGCGGCGAATTCGTGCCACACAATGCCAGACTGCCCGCGCCTTTCCCGCAGTTCCTCGAACATCGGAGATGCACCACGAATCGAGATGTAAAGCACCCGGCCGTCACGGGTTGACACGCTCGAATAGACAGCATCCCATAGCCCGCGTTTGCTTTCGTCTAGCAACCCTGATTCGTCAATAAGGGCAAGGTCTACGCCGACAGCGTGACCGGAGCTTTCATCAGCCGCCAGACAGTCAAGGCTTGCGCCATTAAGTCCTGTTACCCGTCCGGGCGTTGGCGAGTTGTAAGAGCGGATGCAATCAAGGTTGCTGGCGTCCGCTATCTCCGCTATCTGCTTTCGGAGTTCCTTTGCCAGTGCGCCGGTCAACGAAACGCAGATTGCCCGCCAGTTCGCAACATTGCCAGGGCCAGCCAAGTAGTACAGGACTAGAGCGGCAATCACCCCGCTTTTCCCATTCTTTCGCGGGCAACTCATCGCCGCTTCCCGAACACCATCTCGCAAGGCATCCCGTAGCCATTCCCGTTGCCAGCCTTCTATCTGGAAGGGTTGCCCGGCCAGCAATCCAACAGGCACCACAAGCGTTGACTCTGCCCACTCCGCTATATCGTCGGCAACCTCTGTACACGCACTAACCGGCGGGACAGCAACAGGCCGGGTTGCCTTCTCAGCAGCCCGCCTCTTGCGCATATATTCGCGCTGGTAGGCGCGTTTTGCCTCGCCAATGAGTGCCATTCCTTACTCAGCTTCAGGGCTATCCTGCTGCTGTTCCGGGTCCGGGATGGACTCCAGCAACTCCGCTATCATCTCGATAGCCTGCTCCGATGCGTCCCTATCGCTACTGCTCAAATCCCGTAGTGCCTTCCTTATCTCGTCCATAAATCCTCCTATTATCTGATGGTCTAACTCCCTTGCAGATTCCAGATTCCCTCTCCGGTGTCCTGTGATTTCAGGGCCGAAATCGCACGGGTGCCCATACCCCCTATGCGTATTCGCCGACGCCCGTAAGGAGCGCGTATTCCTTGACTTCAACGAAACAAACCTGCTCGAAAGTGTGTGTCCGGCCCGACGTGTCGTAGGTCGGCTCACCGATGGTGGCGAGCAGACAGCCGGTGACGTTGGGCGTTCCGTCGAGCGTTGGGCGCGAGTCCAGTTCATCAATGATGGCTTGCCGGATGGACAGTACATCGGTGTGCCAGTCGGCCAGGTCCAGTCCGCTTGAAATCTTGATAGCCACCTCAACAACCCAGGTACTCACCCTGCCCGAAGTTCCTTGCGCCTGCCGGTCAGCCGCTCCAGGGCGCACAGCGATGGACTGTAGAGCGTTGGCGGAATGGAAGCCGCGCGTGATAGTAACGTCATCATCGTCGGTGAAAGCGTCGGTGAGCAGGTCGAATACCTTTTTCTCAATCGATGCGTAGGCCATTTCTATTCCTCTTAATAATCCTGTTCGGATTCACAAGATTTAATACCGTGAATGAGTCTCAGATGATTGGCTAAGTCTGCCCTATGCTGGTATTGGACTCCGCAAACGATGCAATGCATCATCTTTTCCTCGCTGTTCATACCCAACTCCGCTTAGCTCCGATTGGTATATGCCCAAAGTGGTAATACCAGCATTGCGGACATTGATAGGCGTTGAAATCCTGTTTGTGCCCTTTCAGGAATCCGTCCTCTATACCTTTCTCCATAGCCAGGGTTGCCGAATGTCTGGTATTAAATTGAATTTTATTGCCACATTCTCTATCCATCCATACTATCCCTCCTATCCGTATCTTCATTATTGGAATGACAGTATGTCAATGGATTCTGTGGTTATTCCGTTTCCTTCATATTAACTCCCTCTTTAATCCATATTCCTTTTATAGTGAGTGTCTATTGCCCTCTGCCTGCCCGCCCCAGGGTTACCAGTTGCGCATTTTCCCCTATGTCCATCGGAGCTATTAACTCCGAATCATCCGCACTATGGCGACAAGTGCAGTACCAGTGTCGGCTTACGGCTTCTCGATATGGAGGGTTACTATCGAGCAATGCCGCGCACTTCCGAGGGTTGTATTGTCCCTGCGTCCAGGCACTTCCCTCGGCACCACGTTTAGAGTGGCGTCCCCCGCCGTGCTCCATACCGTCGTATGGTGGCGTCCCTCGGTCTCCCCCGGCATCGCTGCCGGAAACTGCATAGAGTCGGGTTAGCTATCCGACGCACCCCCGCGACTCTATTCCTCTTACCTTCCCCACTACGTTACGTTCGTTCGCTATTTACCCAGGCCGACGCCTGTCCGCTTGTGGTTGAATAGAAGGCGATGGTATCAATACGGGACTCTATAACGGAGTCCACCCGCACCCCAGACAAAAGAATAGCCCAGAGGTGAGATGTGCAGGCATCTCACCATCTGGGCCTATCCACTACATTAAACGCTACTGCCTGCACAGTCGTTATGAATACAATACAGAACCGCAACCAGCCTTGTCAATAGATTTTAGCACAGATATAGAAGATTCATTTGGCTTACTTGAGAACTTTACAAAATGCTGTCATAAACCTCAGTTCTGCAGTTTCTACCATCAATATACAATGATCTCAAGTGAAGTCTGTTGATATTACAAATCACAATATCGTCGCCTGAAATCTATTCCAATGTCGAGAATATCCCGGGTACTGTCATACTCATGGATACCACCACCAACACCGCCCGGTGCAACAGGTGCCGGGAATGGAAACCCGATGATGCCCAGGGCTGGCAGGGCAACCTCTGCGGCCCGTGCGCCGATGACCTGGGTGTTCACCCAACCCGACGCTGTTCCCGTTGCGGATTCCACGTCAAGGATTGGGCAACATCGTCGGGCTGGTGCCGTCTCTGCTCCGCTCAGTACGCCCGTGAGCGACGCCACCGGCTGAAGGAACAGGGAACACCACCAGAACCAAGGTTGCGAATCTGCAAACCTTGCGGCCAGGACCTGCTTTACCCTTCGGAGCAGTGGACAGCATCCGTGAGTTGGTGCAAGAGTTGTGTCAACGCTTACGCCCGTGAGCGTCGCCAGGGCCAGACGTTGCCGCCGTTGCCCAACCATCCCCTTCACAAAATGCCCATGCTCAAGTGCCAGAAATGCGGACGGCGCAAGGCTCACCGGCCCGAAAACTTTCCATCCCGGCAACGTCCGAACGTCTGCAAATCCTGCCAGACAAGGGAACAGCGGGAATCCCGAAAGCGGTTGCGGGACCGGGAAGGCTGGGTTTTATGCCGCACCTGCGGAGAGCAGGTTTGGCACGAATTGGGCGGCAAGGGTTGGGCTGGCAACCGATGCCCTGATTGCTCGCGGGCTGCGGAAAATGAAAGGTACTGGACTCGGATCAAACCCGATGCCGCGATGATGGAGGAACGACGGCGCAAGAGCAGGGAAGGATACTGGAAAAAGAAGCTCCAACAGAAAGGGACTTAGCCTGTGCCATTCGGCAAGGTTGTGGAGCTACGGTAGGGCGTGGGCATCAGGTCAATCCCAATTGCACAAGGCAGCGCTTACAGTCAACCGAGTTCACTCTGCGCGTTATCTGCCAATTCCCTCCTTGAGGATGGTCGCCTTCCCAAACCCATTTCCGGGATTCCCTTTCTAGTCCCCACCCACAAGCGGTTTCTTGATACGTTCGCCTGGGACGAAATGATTTTGTCGCGTAGTGAACAGCGTCAAGGTCTTCACGAGTTGGCGTTGCCATTCCTTGTGCTCCCTCGTTTCGGTTGCTGGCATTCTAGCATCCCGCACCGCGCCGAATCGCCTTGACAACGAATCTTTATGAATTTTAATTGTACGGTCTTGACAAGTCTCACACCGGACAAATGTATACTTATAGGTATCGAGTCCTTTCTATGGCGGAAAGAGATTGAAAGAGGAAGCTATGGAATGGATAAGCTATTACGGCAACGGGCAGTATCGGAGCTAACAGGAATCAGCCGCAGTCAGATATACGCGCTTATGGACGCTGGCGATTTCCCGCGCCCGTACAAAATTGGAGCGCAAGCGGTAGGCTGGAAATCCAGCGAGATTCAGACTTGGATTGGCGGGCTGGAAAGGTCTACCGGCTGGCAGTAGGCAAGGCAGTCAAGGCACGGCGTGTCCAGTCCGGGCGTGGTCTGTTCCGGCAAGGCAAGGCAGTCACGGCGGGTTATGGCGGGGCCGGTTCTGGCAAGGTGTGACACGGCAAGGCAGTCACGGCAAAAGGGGCGGGATTGATTTCCCGCCCCTGATTTTTGGTACACCAATTGGCACACTGGCGCGGCTTGCCGCCCTAAATCCGGCTATTTCGTAGCTAAATGCAAGCCACTCGCAAAGAGGAACCCTCCGTGAGCCATGGTTCAATATCGACAGTGATTCGTCGCCGACACCACGGTGGCGATGGCTTCCTCCTGTACCCTCGTCAGGGCTGAGGCACCGAAAGTTACAGCCGCGTTTAGCCTCTGCACAGCCTCCATTGCCTGCGGCTGAATCGACATAATCTTGATGACTTCCGGCAGATTTACGTCTTCTTCGCGTATCCAGGCCATTGGGCTACTCCTATGTGGCGTTTCCTCGACAGATGACCTGAAACCCTGGTCCCTATGCGCGGCCGAACCAGTCGGGGTGAACGGCCTGGAGGCCTAGTTGCGGCCACGCGGCAGGGGCGCTGCACTTCTCTAGGCGTTCCTCCAGAGGAAGGGAGTCATCCCAGTAGTAGGCGATGATGCGGCGGCCGTTCCAGTGACTGGCGTCGTCGGACGCAATCCAGACCGCAGGAGACTGCATAGCCTCCGGTTGGATCAGGGCGTTGGTGGTGGCGCCCTCCGGCGGGATGACCATGTTGGTGGCGGTTGCGCCGCCGGGGGTCAGCACGTTGGCCGTAACGCCCGTGCCCTCGAGGTCCTGGGCCATGATGGAAACAAGAGCTTCGTGGCCAGCCTTGGACGGGCCGTAGGGTGCTCCGCCCTTGCGCCACATGGTGTCCATGCTGGTGGTTACGCCTATGATGCGTCCATAACCTTGCTCAATCATGTGGGGAGCGACGGCGTGGGACATCAGGAACGGCCCGCTGAGATTGACGTTGATGACGCGGAGCCACGCGTCAGGCTCTAGAGTCCAGAAGTCGTTTTGGCTGCCTGCTGCCCGGGCGCCGAACCCGCCGGTGCGGGCGTTGATGCCGGCGTTGTTGACCAGGATGTGCAGCCCGCCCAGCTCACCTATGGTGCGCTGAATGGCGTTTTCCACAGACTCGGGACTGGTTACGTCGGTGATGATGGGAAGAACTGCATCGTCGCCACCAATTTCGCGCATATCGTTGGCGGTCTGGTCGAGCCAGTCGTCGTTGACGTCGAGCATAGCCACCCGGGCTCCGGCGCGCACGAATGCGGTGGTGATGGACCGGCCCATGCCGATGGGACTCGCCGCGCCGGTTACGATGGCGACTCTCCCTTCCAGTGTGTTGGATTGCGTGGTCATCTTTTACCTCGAACAGACTTGTCTAGAAGATTGCAAGTGGGTTGACGGGGGAGCCGGTGGCGTTCTTGAAGCGCAGGGGGGCCACGTTGAACATGAACTCGTAGCGGCCCAGGCGCTCGCACACGGCGGCCAACTCCTCGCAGTTGCCGGCGTCGATGAGCCACAGACCCATGCCGACGATGCCCACCTTGTGTATCGGGAGCCCGATGCCGGGATAGCCACTGGGTTCGGCGTCCACGGAGGCGTCACCTCCCAAGAGGGCAACGCCCCGTTCCTTGAGCCACGGTATCGTCTCGGCGTGCAGGCCGGGCCGTCCCGAGGCGGGCGGCCCGAGTTCTTGCCGCCGCTTGTACCAGCCATACCGCACCATCAGGGCATCTCCTTCCTCGACCCGCACGCCCTGGGCCTGTTCTGCGGCCTCAAGGTCGTCTGTGTAAACGAACTCGCCGGCCTCGAGCCACGGCTTACCCTTGACTTTGGTGATGTCAAGCATGACACCGCGGGTAACCACGCCGTTCTGGACCTTGTCTATGTCCAGGCTGTTGGCCTTTGTTTCTGAGTTAACGTCTGACGCTGGGAAACCGTTGTACATTTTGCCGTTCCAGACCTGGTGGCAGAGGCTATCCAAGTGGGTAATGGTAAGCCCGTGGAAGGAGAAGCCGATGAAGTCTGATGTGCCGCCGGGACCTTCATCAGGGCAACTGTCGCCGGCCCGCAGCATGTAGTGCAGAGGCGGGATCGAGGTGACGTCCGGAGCGCCTTCCGGCACGATGAGCCGGGAGCAGGTGACGCTGATGCCCTCCTTGACGAGGGCGGCGGCCTGGGCCCGCTTGGCGTCGGTGATCAGGTTCACCGTGCCCAACTGGTCGCTGTCGCCCCATCGTCCCCAGTTGCTCAGGGTATCCATCCACTCGATTACCTGTTCCTCGGAAGGAATCTGTCGGGTGGTCATGCCGAGCCTCCTTAGCAGTTTGGCGTAGGGTAAGTCTCAATTGGCGCCGGGTCAATGCAGCGAACGCGAGCAGCGGCAAGTTGTTCAGCCCAAGCGCAGCTCCTCGACCGCGCCGTCGATGTACAGAATCTCGAGGGTGCGGGTTACGGCGGCCTGAAGGTCGGCGCGGCGCGAGTCATCGAGGCCTTGAGACAGGCGGTCGACTATGGCAGAGACGGGAGTGTTGCCGTCGGCAAGCTGTGCGACGGCGGCAACCAGTGGGCTGCAGGGTGCGCCCTCCGGCTGCGAGGGAGTGGCCAGGGCGGCGCCCCAGACGAATTCGCCTTCGGCAAGCACCGGTTTTCGGGCAACGCTGGTGGCGGGAGACAGACGGGGAACGGAGGGCAGCAGCCAGTTGCGTTGCGGGTCGGCGCGGAGGGCGTTGAGCCATTCGGCGCGGCGGGAGCGCTCTCCCTCCACTGCGCGGACGCTGGAGACGAAGCCGGCGGGGGCCTCGCCACGGTCGAGCACAGCACGCTCGTAGCCCCGGGGCGGCTGGCCTGCGACAGCCTGGATGAAGCTCTGGCGTGGTGAGAACTCGCTGGCGTCTCCGTCTCCTTCAACGATGCGGCGGGCTTCCCAGAAATAGGAGTCGGAGGTGAGGTTGCTGGAGTAGAAGAGGCGGGCCATCTCGCGGAACTGGTTGTACTCCTTGTAGTAGAGCTGCTGGTAGACTTCGCCGGCCCCGCTTCGGAGCTGTTCGTCGCCGCTATCGGTGGTCTTCAGGGCAGTGGAGGCGTAGGCTGCGGCCATCACGCCCGACATCAGGGCGAGGTGGACACCGGAGGAGAAGAGAGGGTCGACGAAGCAGGCGGAGTCGCCGGTCATCACGAAGTTTGGTCCGGTGATGCGCTCAGAGGAGTAGGACCAGTCGCGGACGACGGTGGGGCCTGCGGCCCAGCGGGCGGAGCTGAGCATCCTACTGGTGTGGGTGGTTTGGGAGAGCTGGTTGAAGAGGAAGTCGCGGGCGCCGAGCCGCCGGATGCCTTCCTGACCGGTGAGGTTGTCGACGACGGCGCCGACGCTGCTCCAGCCGGTGTGGAGCGGGATGGTCCAGAACCAGCCATGCTCGTAGGCCTCGATGAAGATGTTGTTCTCGTCGGGGGACGGCAGCGGGTCTGCGCCTTCGAAGTAGGCGTAGGCGGCCAGGTTTCGGAAGAAGGAGTCCCAAGTCCGGACGCCGGTCTGCTGGGCGAGAAGGGCGGCCTGGCCGGTAGCGTCGACGACGAAGCGGGCGGCGAACTCGCGCTCACCGTCGGTGTCTGAGGTGTAGTGAATGGTCGCCGGGTCGGTGAGTTGGACGTCGGAGACGCGGGAGCCCTCGAGGACGTCGACGCCATGGGAGCGGGCGTTGTCGAGTAGAATGTGGTCGAAGGTGGGGCGCCAGACCTGGTAAGCGTGGGGGTAGCGGGCGCTGGTCTCACGGAAGTGCCAGCTCCAGGGTTCGGGGTCGCGGCCCCAGACCATGGTTGCGCCGAACTTGGGCAGGAAGCCGGCGGACTGGACGGCGTCCATCGCGCCGAGCTCTTCGAGGATGGGCATGGAGGCGGGCAGCAGGGACTCGCCGACGTGGTCGCGGGGGAAGCGCTCGCGCTCGAGCAGCACGACGAGCCAGCCCTGGCGGGCGAGCATGGTGGCGGCGGCGCTGCCGGCGGGGCCGCCACCGATGACTGCGACGTCGGCGATGGGTTGCTGGGTCATGGTCTCGCGTCCTGTGTGGGGACTACCAAGAGGGGCGGGTCTGAAACCCGCCCCTGAATCTTCTGCCGGTGTCGCATGGCTGCGGGGCTAGTCGGCGTTGTGGCCGCCTTCGGCGGAGGCGGTGGAGGCCACGTCGGGTTCCTCGGGGAAGGGCTTGCCGGTGGACGGGTCGATCTCGAAGGAGCCGGGGAGTTCGAGGTCCTTGGCCATCTCCTTGACGGCGGGGATGACTTCCTCGCCCATGAGGCGGAGGCTGCGCATGGTGTCCTCGTGGGTCATAGCGCCGTCGCCGTCCCAGAAGAAGACGCTGCCGGGGCGGAGGTACTCGAGGACGTGGCGGATCTTGGGGATTACGGTCTTGGGCGTGCCGGAGATGATGGTGTAGTCGGCGATCTGCTGCTCGTAGGCACGACCGAGGACGCTGGCGGGGCCGCCGCGGGCGGCTGTGGCGCTGCCCTGGGTCGGCAGGACGCGGCGTCGGGAGGTGAGGCCGGGCAGGTTGACCAGCGCGGGGTTGGTGGTGCCCTCATTTCCGGCGAGGAAGGGGTTGCTGGGGCCCTGGACGAACTTGCGTCCGGCTTCCTCGGCGAGCTCCTCGGTCTCGTCGACGTGGACTTTCCAGAGGTAGCCGAGGTTCTGGGGACCGGACTGGTAGCCGAGCTCGGCGGCGGTATCGTGATAGAGCTGGAAGGCGTTCCTGGTGGGTTCCAGCTCGGTGGACAGCATGATGTAGGGGATGCGCTTTTCGGCGGCCCACATCAGGGAGTCGCGGCTGATGACGCCGGGGAGCCAGACCTGGGGGTGCGGCTTCTGGTAGGGCCGGGCCCAAGGGTTGACGTGCCGGAACTGGTAGTGCTTGCCCTCCCAGCGGAAGGGTCCGGGGGTGGTCCAGGCCTTGACGATGAACTCGTGGGCTTCCTGGAAGCGCTCCCAGTTATAGGGAGGGGGAGCGTTGTGGGCGACGCTCTCGCGGCCGGTGCCACGGACCCAGCCGGAGACCAGGCGGCCGTGGGAGATCATGTCGATCATCGACAGCTGCTCAACCAGCCAGAGGGGGTCGTCCCAGATGGGGATGATGTTGCCGAGGAGGACGATCTTGGCGCGCTTGGTGATGCGGGCCAGGATGGAGGCCTCGACGTTCATTGCGCCGCCCATGCAGAAGGGGGTGCCGTGGTGCTCGTTGAGCATGAGGCCGTCGAAGCCCATTTCCTCGGCGTAGAGTTTTTCGTCGAGGTAGCGGTTATATAGGTGGGCGCCCAGCTGCGGGTCGTAGATCTCGTTGCTGACGGTCAAGTCCATGATGGGCTTGCCGGTTGCGCCGAAGTAGCCTGATTTAGGGTCCTGATAAGGCCGCTCGGTGAAGTATCCGATGTGCATGGTCCTCTCCCCTCGGTCGGCATTTGCCCGTTATCGCGGAAATTGCGGGCATTATACCACCTGAGGGGCCTACTAAACGCCGAGGGTTTTTCAACGCAGAGGACGCAGAGACGGGATTTAACCGCCGAGTTCGCAGAGGACGCTGAGTTTTTTTGTTTTGGGTTCGAGGGGTTTGACTGCGGCCCGGACTTAGGCGCCGTCTGGGCGGGCCCAGAGGTGGGCGTGGAGAAAGCCTCCCTCGGCGGCCCAAGGGAGCAGGTTGCCTACTATGCCGCGGGGTTCGGGGATCTTCTGGTCGGCGATGCAGCGTTCGAGGTATTTGCGCAGGGACATGAGGGTGTAGAGGCGATAGCCGGCCTTGGCGATTTCGGGGATGAAGTCGGTGACCATCTCATCAAGTTCGTGACTGGAGGCGGGTGGGTCGTCGGAGACGGCGTCCTCGTAGTCGTCGCAGAAGTCCTCGGCGACGCGGCGGAGGCGGACTATGGCGAGGTCCTTGGCGAGTCTCTTCTCGAGGGCCCTGATGCGGCGAGGGATGGAGGCGAAGCTGTACATGGTGTCGTTCTCCTGAGCCTAGCGGGCAGGGAATCTGGATTCCAAATTTTCAAGGGCGTTCTGCAAGTCGTCTATCTGGGCATGGAACTTTTGGGACTCGTTAATCTGAAGGCCGTGCAGAAGGGCGTAGCGGGCGGCGCGAATTCGGAGGGTCTTGTCGTCGTCCTTCATGGCCTCGGCGAGCACTGTAATGCCTTCGAGGATGAGTCCGAGGCTCTGCTTGGCGGCCTCGTCGGCGAGCTCGCGGCGGTGGAAATCAAGCTGCTGGACGAAGGTAGGGTCCTGCTTCCAGCGGCGGATGGTTGCCTCGCTGACGCGGGCGTTGCGGGCGGCCTGGGCGGTGGTGGGAGCGGCGGCGATGACGGGGAGTGCGCCCACCTGGCGGGTGGAGAGGCCGAGCAATTTCAAATCCCGCTCATTTCCGCTCATTTCCGCTCGTCTTGCCTGCGGGGGACGGTTGCGACGGGGCTTGTTCCGGCGGCTTTGGGGCATGGTTCCTCATGGGGCCTCAGTGGCCGTTTGGTGATTGGGATGTGCATGGAACTTATGTTCGTATAAACTAGAATTATGGTAACGCGTGGGGGTGGGGTTTGGCAAGGGGTCGGGTGTCAGTGCGGAGGTGTGGAGGGTGCTGGGGGGTGGTTCACGACAGAGAGCACGGAGGGGGCGGACGAGACGCATTAAACGCCGAGTACGCGGAGAGCGCGGAGGGGATACGGATTGACCGCAGGGGGTAGTTATAGGGATGGATAGGGTGAACGGGATGGGGCGGTTGGTGACGGAAGGTCGTTGACGGAGGGAGGGTGTGGGGGTGTAGGGTGGCTGTAAGAAGAGAACGTAAGGGAAGTGAATGGGAACGGAAACACAAATGGATGCGATAGACAATTCCATTGACGGCAGGGACACTCAGTTATTTGGCGATGAACCGAGAAACTTCACATCTCGCTCGCTCAGAGCTGAGTCAATTTACAGTTTTCTGAACCGTTCCTCGTATCCTGAAACAGTGCGGTTGCGAAATATGCTGCAGCGTTGGGTTGACCGCCTCCCGTGTAAGATCAGGAGCGAATTCGTCTCTGAAATTAAACACAAGGGTTCTGGCTCAAAACAGAACGACAGGGGATTCAATGCGAATTTCTTCGAACTGGTATTACATGATTTCTTCATTGGTACCGGAAGCCACGTCGAAGTTCACCCTCCTATTGGGAAAGGTCATCCTGATTTTAAAGTAATTGAGGAGAGCCCGGGTGGATCTCAAATAATTTACGTCGTTGAAGCAACAGACATTGATATTCAAAGCGGAACCACGTTGCAGAGGGACAGGAAAGAACTAAATGTATTTGATTGGATAAATGAAATTTATTCCCCCGATTTTTGTTTGGTTCTTAAGACCGAGGGAAAGCTGCATTCGCAGCCAGGAAGGCGAAAAATCAAAGGTCCCTTCGAAAAATTGATAAAAGAAACAGACTATGAAAGTTTACTTGAGGTCATAAGCGCTTGTGGTGACAGCCGAGATATTCTTCCGTCTGCCCGAGTTCAACACGATGATTGGTTACTGACTGGATGGTTGAGTCCGGTTGACCCTCAGTTCCGCCCCAAATCTGGTGGCCTCATATCGATTTATCCTGGGAGATCGGGCCAATTTCTTGATGACATCAGGAAAACGAGGGATCGGTTGGAAAAGAAGGCAAGTCAACACAAAGGTGTTGATAACTTGATAATAGCTATTCGTTGTAACCCTACAAACAACCGAATAGATGAAGCCCTGTTTGGCAGCCACGGTGTAGGATTTAAGCCTCAAATTCGAACGCCCCAACCTTTTTGCTCTACCGACCTTTTTCGAAATCGAAGGAAAGATGGGTTTTGGCTCAATAACTCAGGACCGCTGAATCAGCGAGTAATTGGGGTTGCAGTCTTTCGTGAATTGCACCCGTGGTCAATTGTCGAATCAAAGGCCGTCTTTTACGCGAACCCCTACGTGGAGAAGCCGATGCCAGCTTGGACCAAAGCCATTTCCCACGCAGATTATTCGGATGGCGACGTTAAGATTGTTGAAGGTGTTCCTGTAACCGCTTTTGTGCGGGACTTCGAAGACGTGGGGAATCTCTTTGAATAAATGGTCAAGCCTGTACATTCGCTGGGCACTCGATTTGGTGTTGGAGTCGTGAAGGAATTCCTGGCTGGGCGGTAATGTGCGGGTGGGTGAGGGAGTGGTAGTGGCAAGCCGTTGTATAATCTAGCTAGACTATCTAGCTGGGTGATTTATGGTGGAGTGGTCGCTGCAGGATGCGAAGAACAAATTCAGCGCGCTGGTCAATGCGGCGCTGTCAGGGGAACCGCAACGGGTTACGCGGCGGGGACAGCCGGCGGTGGTGGTGCTGGCGGAGGAAGAATATGAGCGGCTTTGCCGTGCGGAGAGAGCTGACGGCCCGTCGCTGGGGGAACTGCTGGCTCAGATTCCGCAGGATGACCTGGAGTTTGACCGACTGTCCATATCGGCCCGGCCGCTGGACCTGTGATGTTTCTGCTTGATACGGACGTGCTTTCTGCACTTCGCAGGCGGGAAAGGAATCCGGAGGCTGTCCGTTGGATGGAGCAACAACGGACGGCTGACCTGCACATAAGCGTGGTTACGGTGGGCGAAATCGAGCGGGGAATTGCTCAGCAACAGCGGGACAATCCGTCTTTCGCCCGAGACCTGGGTCTCTGGCTCGACCGTGTGCTGTCGCTATACGGGGACCGGATTCTGCCGGTGGATGTGGCAACGGCGCGACGATGGGGGCAGTTGTCGGCGACTATCGGGCACGACGGTGCAGACCTGCTTATTGCAGCCGCGGCTATCGAACACGGGTTGACGGTGGTTACCAGGAACGTACGGCATTTTGAGCCGACGGGTGTTGCGGTGTTGAATCCGGTCAGCTAATGGGGGGTTGCTGGGCTTGCACTGAGAGGGCATCGCTGTATCGCTGGTGCCTCTTTTCTTGTCCAGTTTGACCGCTACCTGGGGCTTAATGCGGGGGAAGGCCTGGGTTTGGATTGCCGCCTGCGCGGGAATGACGGTTTGGGGCTAGGGAGATGGCAGATGGAACGAAGATGCGCATGAGGGGTAGTGAGGGCTCGGACGAGGGGGTTGGGGCGACGGAATTCGGATTGACGGTTTATGGGGGATTGTGATAAGTTTCGCTAGCTAAAATCGCTTTCTTTCTCCCCAATCTCACCCTCCGAGAGACTGCATGGAATCACTGATTGTTGCGCTTGCCGCAGGTGTTCTTGCCCTAGTTTTTGCCGGTTTCACCGCGATGCGGGTGCTGAAGGCCGAGCCCGGAAACGAACTGATGCGGAGCATCGGTGACGCCATCCGCACGGGCGCGGGGGCGTTTCTGCGCCGCGAGTACATGTCGCTGCTGCCGTTCGTGGTGGTGGTGACAGTTGTGCTGGGCGTGCTGGATTACACGATCTTCGATCACGACATACCGGCGCCGGCGACGGCGATATCGTACCTTGTCGGGGCGATCTGCTCGGGCACGGCCGGGTTCATCGGGATGAACGTGGCGGTGCGGGCCAACGTGCGGACGGCCGCGGCGGCGATGCGGGGTCTGAACCCGGCGCTGCGGGTGGCGTTCTCGAGCGGGACGGTGATGGGAGTGACGGTGGTGGGCATCGGCCTGCTGGGCGTTACGATCCTGTACCTGATATTCCAGGAGATCAGCGTGGTGGCGGGCTTCGGATTCGGTGCCAGCTCGATCGCGCTGTTCGCCCGCGTGGGCGGGGGCATCTTCACCAAGGCCGCGGACGTGGGTTCGGACCTGGTGGGCAAGGTCGAGGCGGGGATACCGGAGGACGACCCGCGGAACCCGGGCGTGATCGCGGACAACGTGGGCGACAACGTGGGCGACGTGGCGGGAATGGGCGCGGACCTGTTCGAGTCGTACGTCAGCTCGATCATATCGGCGGTGGCGCTGTCGGCGAGCGCGGTGGCTCTGGCGGGGGCGGCTGGCAGCGAGTTCACGGACTCGCAGTCGGTGTTCCCGATGCTGCTGGCGGGCGCGGGCATCGTGGCGGCGATACTGGGGACGTTCGTGGTGCGGAGCGGCGAGCAGGCGGACTTCGACAAGCTGCTGTGGTCTCTGCGATACGGCATATTCGCGGCGGGCGGTCTGCTGATCATATTCGCCGCGATTCTGACCATCACGCTGACGGACAACTGGTGGTGGTTCGGGTGCGTCGTGGCGGGCTTGGTGGCAGGGACGATCATCGGGCTGGCGACGGAATACTTCACGTCGTACAGCTACAAGCCGACGCAGAGAGTATCCGCGGCATCCGAGACCGGGGCGGCGACGGTCATCATCCAGGGAATCGCGAGTGGGATGCTGAGCACCCTGGTACCGGTGATCTGCGTGTCGGTGGCGATACTGCTGGCCTACTACTTCGCAGGGTTCTACGGCGTGGCACTGGCGGGCGTCGGGCTGCTGTCGACGCTGGGCATCACGCTGGCGACGGACGCCTACGGTCCTGTGGCGGACAACGCGGGGGGCATCGCCGAGCAGGCGAACCTGGACCCGGAGGTGCGGGAACGCACGGACGCGTTGGACGCGCTGGGGAACACGACAGCGGCGACGGGCAAGGGGTTTGCCATCGGGTCGGCGGCACTGACGGCGCTGGCGCTGCTGGCGGCGTACTCGGTGAGCGCAGACCTGATCACGATCGGAGAAGACGGCAAGCTGGTGGCCGGGAACCTGGGCATCAACCTGCTGCAGCCGGAGATTCTCGTGGGCCTGGTGATCGGCGCGATGCTGCCGTTCATATTCTCGGCGCTGACGATGCAGGCCGTGGGCCGGGCGGCGCAGGGGATCGTGGACGAGGTGCGACGGCAGTTTCGCGAGATACCGGGTCTGATGGAAGGCACGGGTACGCCGGACTCGGCGCGGTGCGTGGACATCAGCACGCGAGGGGCGCTGCGGGAGATGATCGTGCCGGGCCTGATGGCGGTGATTGCGCCGATCGCGACGGGGTTCATTCTGGGCGAGGCCGCGCTGGGCGGGCTGCTGATCGGGTCGGTGGCGTCGGGGTTCATGCTGGCGATCATGATGGCGTCGGCGGGCGGCTCGTGGGACAACGCGAAGAAGTACGTGGAGCTAGGGAACCACGGCGGCAAGGGATCGGAGGCGCACAAGGCGGCAGTCGAGGGCGACGTGGTGGGGGACCCGTTCAAGGACACGTCGGGACCCTCGCTGAACATCCTGCTGAAGCTGATGGCCGTGGTGTCGCTGGTGTTCGCGCCGGTGTTCCTGGAGGTCTCGGCGCTGATCAACCTGGCGTAGAGCGCCTTCGCGGCAAACGAGTTCGTATGGTATCGAGCGGCCGGAACATCCTCCGGCCGCTTTCTTTTGGGTTTGGGGGACGGTCTTACCACAGGGGACACGGAGAACGCGGAGACTGGATTTAAACGCCGAGCACGCCGAGAGCGCCGAGATTTCTTGTTTTACATGGATGGACAGGATCTAGAGGATGGGTCACGGGATATGGGATTCTTCGGCGGGCGGGTTTTACCACGGAGGACACGGAGAACACGGAGACGGGATTTAAACGCCGAGCACGCCGAGAGCGCCGAGATTTCTTGTTTTACATGGGTAGACAGGATTTACAGGATGGGCCACGGGATACGGGGCTCTTCGGCGGGTGGGTTTTACCACGGAGGACACGGAGACGGGATTTAAACGCCGAGCACGCCGAGATTTCTTGTTTTACATGGATGGACAGGATCTAGAGGATGGGTCATGGGATATGGGATTCTTCGGCGGGTGGGTTTTAACGCGGAGGACACGGAGCACGCGGAGGTTGAGGGGAGTGGAGGAAGGGGGAAGGTGGTTTGCGAGGGTTGGGCTGGGAGTCGATATTAGTGGGAGTAAGGGGTGTTGTTTAGCCGGGATGGCGATAGAGTGGATGTCTGAGACGGGAGGAAGTGATCTTGACGGGAGCCAACGGTCGGAAGGAGTGATCAGGATGACTGCTGAGGGAGTTACGCTGAGGGGGATACTGGAGGAGTGCCGGGACGGTCGGGACGGAGGGGCGTTCAACGAGGTGATGGTGATGCTGGAGAGCACGGCGGCGTCGGCGGAGGTGTGGATGGACTTCGACGACCTGCGGTTCACGCCGGACGGGCGGGTGGTGACGCTGATGATGCCTGGTGGTACGCACATGCACCTGGATATGTCGAAGATACGGGAGGCGGAGTTCATCCATACGACGAACGACCGTGGGCTGCCGTCGTACCAGCTGTGGATGCGGGACGGAGACGGGAACCCGGCAATGCGGATTTACCTGCGGAAGTCGGAGGATGACGCGACGAACCCGCCGCGGCACGAGTTCTTCATATCGCTGCTGGAGAAGTACCCGGGGCCGATTGCGCTGTAGGCGGATTCTTACTGTGGGTGGGCAGGACTCCGTAGGGGCGTTATATTCCTGTGTCCGCCGGGTATGGTTGCCACTTGCCTCATAGCCCGACTAGCTTCTTCAAGGTAGCCCACAGACCTGTACTTTTCTCGTTTCCGCTTGACTGTTTCTGGCCCGTGGTTGGTGTTGGTGGAGCGACATTATGCATAGGAGTTTCCACTACGTTGGTTGGCTTCTCTTGAGCCAGTGGGAGGGTAGTCGCGGGCGGGGTTATCTCTCCGGCATCAATCATCCGTTGATACGCCACCTGCATACTGCTTCCTGTCCGTTCCCAATCAACGTCTTCCGACAAGTAAGCGGACAAAGCTACCTGAATACCATCCTTCAATATGCGATTGCACCAATAGCACCTGTCGAAACGATTACCGTCGTACCTCCGTCGTTCGCAGTACGGGCAGGTCAAATCCTGTAGCTTCTTGGCTTCTCGTTCCCTCTTGCGTTGATCAGCTTCATATCGAGCAACAATCTGTTCGCGGTTGATTTTCGTAGGAACTTCTACAAGTTGGTATTGCCGAAGTCCGGTCCGTATGTCTTCAATGAGGTACTGGGTTTTTAGTGCTGAACGCACTTTAGCCAGCGAATTAGGCTCGTTGATGCCTACCGCTCCGCTCCAAGCGACATATGATTCGTAAACCTCTTTCGTCACCAGCGTCGAAGTTTCTCCGTCCACTGGTGTCAAGCACTGCGGTAGCCAGACATTGTTGAACGCGGCCAAGGCAAACGTGTCATCCCGATCCTCTGCCAGTTCCGCTTCGCGTTCCGGTAGCTCTTCCATCAACTCAGCGCGATATTCGGCAACCTCACGCTCCACCTCATCTTTTTCTTCTTGAATTAGAGCATCAATCTCATCGCTATCATAGCCAAGTCCCTTGAGTTCGCTACGCTTCGTCACGTCCCGCATCAGATCCTTGCGGTGTTCTTCGACTTCATCTTCAATCAACTGTTGGGCAGTTCTGAGTGGCATCACAACTCTCGCTTTATGTGTCGGTGGAGAATAGCGGCTACTTGGTATCCTCTTCCAGCTTCGCCCTCTCCTTCTTTTATTCGCGCGAGGGGAAGGAACGCTCTCACTCTAGACTCTCCGGTAGGGAGAGGGGAATTGTCGCGCGAACCTTTGGGGCCCACGGCTGAATGTTGGCAAGGGTTATTTCAATGTACTCATGGCCGGGTACTCATAGCCGGGGATTTTGTTGAAGCTGCTTCAGGCACCGGTGCTGGCGTTGCGGCTAGGTTCCCTGACGAGTTATGAGGGGTCGGGGGCGTTGGGGTTCGCTGTGTGGCGGAAGAGGTAGGCGTCGGATTGTCTGGACGGGCGGAACAGGGCCTTGCTGGGCGGTCTTTTGGCGTCGCGTTCCACCATCGCCAGGGTGAGTACTTCTCCCTGGCGGGTGCTGAAGTAGGGCAAAGGTGTGTCCGGGAGTGATTCCCAGTCTGGTGCGTCGTCTTCGAGGGCGGTTACAAAATCGTAGGCCGGGTCCACGTAGGCGCGGTTTGCATCGTAGTGGCCGTTGTTGACCAGCAATAGGCCGCCGGGTTTCAGGAAGTGGCTGCAACTCTGGGAAATGAACCCTGCGTTGAGAGAAATCAGGAGGTCGAAGGAACCCGATGGTTCTGCGTCGAAGGTCTCGTAATCGGCTTCGTAGGAACGGATTACGGGGTCCTGCGGGTAAGTCTTGTGCTCGTTTATGTGCTTCAGCAGTTCGGGGTCGGCCAGATGGCGGGCAGTGCGTTTCATCGAATCAACGTAGCAGACGTCGGGAAAGACGAGGGAAGGTGTGATGTCCAAGAAGCTGCCGGGATACAGAACCCGGCGGCATCCGGAGTTCTCCTGGACCAAATGCAGGAAGCGCAACAGGGTCGAAGTGTTTGCAGCAGAGGCTTCCAACGCGATGTCTTTGGGGTTTGAACTCCGGCGGTTTGTGGGCAAAGTAGACACGGGCTCCTTGATGGTGATTCCGGAGGTGATTCCGGACTTCTTCGGGATGGCGGCTTGTGGGTTGGTGTCATTACGGGCGGTAGCGTTTCCGGCTATGGTGAGGGTCGGGTTAGCTTACAGTCGGCAAGGCCTGGCCTTTTGAGGGTTGTGACGATTGCCGATTGTTCAGAACGTGCAGGCTAAAGCTGCGTCCTACCTTTGTGCTGGGGCATGTGTGCAGGGGCATGAGAACGCTCTCGCCCTGACCCGCTCCCGGAGGGAGAGGGGTTTAGAGGTTGATGATGCGGGCGGTGGTCCTGGAATTCTGGGGAGTCGGGGCCGAGGGGGTTGGGGCTGCGGGGTTGGGGGGGTTGATGTCGAGGATGGCGACGGTGCCGAGGGAGCCGCGGGGGTGCTGGCTGCCGGGGTAGGTGGGGCTGCCGGGGTTTATCATCAGGACGTCGTCCCAGCGGCAGACGAGTTCCTCGTGGGTGTCGCCGAATATGACGACGTCGACGGGTTCGCCGAACTTGCGGGCAAGGGTCGTGGCGGCTTCGCCTTCGGTGAGGACGAGGCCGGTGCCGTCGGGGGTGGTGGCGACCTTGGGGCCGGGCCACTGGATGTCGTGAATCATGCCGATGGAGACGCCTTCGGCGTGGACGACTCGGGTGGCGTAGGCGAGGCGGTCGCCGGGCTCCATGGGGTCCTCGTATCCACGGACGGCGAGGACGGGGGCGACGGTCTCGAGGTAGTCGAGGACGCCGATGCACTCGAGGTCGCCGCAGTGGAGGATGAGGTCGACGCCTTCGAGGGCGCGCAGGACAGCGTCGGGGAGGTCGCGTCCGCTGCCGGCGGAGTGGGTGTCGGAGATGAGGCCGATTTTCATGGGCGGCTAATCACGGAGGGGGCTGATAGCACGGAGATTCCCTGCTTCAGGGATTCGTTTAAACGCCGAGGGCGCAGAGACGGCGGAGAGGTCGCGGAGGTCTTCGACCCAAGGCGTCGGGGTCAGTTGAGGTTGTCCCAGAGGGCGAAGTAGTCGGGGGCCTCGCCGCGAATGGCCATGAGCAAGTCCTCGCGGTTGAGGCGCCGCATTATCTCCGACTCCTGGGCGGCCATTTCGGAAACACGCTCTTCCCATTCGGAGAGGGACTCGCCAGAACCCGGCTTCTGCAGTAGTTCGTGAAGGGCGCCCAGCACAACTTCGGTGTGGGCGGAAACGGCGCTGCCAGTGACGACGTACACGACGACGCTGGGCAAGTCGAAGTCGAATCCATCGGGTCCGCCGGGGAAGTCAGGGCCGCCACCGAGTTTGACGCCGAGGCGCTCGAGGATGAACATCATCGCCACCTCGCGGATGGACTCCTCGAAGTGCATTGTGACGTTCATCAGATGGGCGAAGGGGTAGTCTCCCATTTCGCGCAGGACGTGAGAAAACTCGTGCTCCACGGCGCGAAAGAAGTCGTCATTGAAGACTTCGTCGGTCGACAGGGAGCGGACTTGCGGCTCTCCGAGGCGTGCGTCAAACACGAGGAACTCTCGCAGATGGGGGAAGATGCAGAGCTGGATGTCTGGGAAACCGGCTTCGGGATGAGCCGGGTTGAAGAACTGTTCCATGCCCTACACTTTACCCGTCTTCGGGAGAATAATCCAGCGAATTTTGTGAAGGATTACAGGTCGCGGCGCCTATTTGCTTCTGCTGGGTCGGCCTGAGGAGAAAACCGTATATTCCCCCGCCCCAAACCCCCGTGGGAGAGGGTATGCAGAGCGGGCTTGTCAGAGCAGGGCGGCGATGTCCTGGAACTGGCGGGCGAGCCAGTCGTTGTTGTCGTGGCGGAGCACGGTGCTGTAGAGGAGGTCGGCGCGGCGCTTGCGTTCCTGGGCGGGCATGGTCACGGCCTGGTACAGAGTGTGGGCGGTGCCATCGATGTCGGTTGGGGCTAGGCTCAGGGCACCGGTGGCGAGCTGGCGGTAGACGCCGCTGCTTTGTGACAGGGCGAGGACGCCGCTGCGGAGGTTGACGACCGGGCCTTCCTTGGCGACGAGGTTCATGCCCTCGACGAGGGTGTTGACGAGGAGGGTGTCGTAGACCTTCATGCCGGCGATGGCGAGGGCGTAGTTGTTTTCGATGTAGGGGACGATGGGCTCCCAACCGTCGGTGCGGTGGGCGTCGTTGACCTGGTTGATAGACTGCTTGACCTCGTCGAGGTAGCGCTGGTACTGGCGGACGTGGGTGCGGGAAGGCACGAGGAAGGCGAGGAACTTTACGCGGCCCTTGAGCTCGGGGTGGTCGTTGAGCATCTGCTCGTAGGCACGGAAGCCGCGGACGATGTTCTTGTTGGGCTCGGCGCGGTCGATGCGAACGATGGTGGACTCGGGTGCCTCGGCGCGGAGCTGGGCCTCGTACTCCAGTGTGCGAGGGGCGTTGGCGATGTGCTGGACTTCCTCCACGTTGATGGAGCCGGGGTAAACGCGGAGGAGGCAGCGGCGGCCGTCGAGTTCGATGGAGTCGGTGTGGCGGTCGACGAGGGCTTCGGGGATGAACTCCTCCACGGTGTCGAGGAAGCTGCGGACGTCCTGGCGGGTCTGGAAGCCGACGATGTCGGCCATGCAGAGGGACTCGCAGATGCGAGTGACGATGTAGCCGGGGATCATGCTCCAATACAGGGGCGTGGGCCAAGGGATGTGGACGTAGTGCTGGATGACTGCGTCGGGGATCTCGCGGCGCATGAACTCGGGGAGCAGGTAGAGGTGGTAGTCGTGGCCGATAACGATGGGGGAGGTCTCGCCGGTGCGGGCCTGCTGGACGACTGCCTTGGCGAAGGCCTCGTTGACGGCGACGTAGCCGTTCTCCCACGCGTCGTGGATGGTGGAGTCGACGGTCGGGTTGTAGGGTGGGTTCCACATGTAGTGCTGCAGGAACCACAGCAGGGGGTTGCAGATGACGTTGTAGTACTTGTGGTAGGCGCGACGAGGCGTGGTCACGTAGCGGAGGCCGATGCGGTGGCCATGCAGGGGGGACATAAGGCGCTGTCCGCTGCTGGCTGAGGCGACGGTGCGGTCGCCCTCGCTCATGGCACTGGAGACCCAGGTGAAGTCGAAGTTCTGGGCGAGGGAGGCGAAGGCGGTGACGACGCTGCCGCTGCCGCGGCGGGGCTCGGGCGTGGCGGGAGGGCCGTCGGACTGGCGGTGGCCCTCGGGCATCTGGTGCTCGACGGGGCCGCGGTTGCTGACGAGGATGAGGGGACGGCGGGCAAGCACATCAGCGCACAGCCCGTTGAGGTCGACTGCGCTTTCTTCTAGAAAGATGTCCTGCAGGTCGTTGTCCATTCCTGTAACCGGGACCGTAGCGGCATTTTGTTTGCAAAAATGCCGCCGGTCACTGACAGAGTGCCAGCGCGGGAGGGCGCAATTCAAGGCGCCCCGGAGTCGATTTCGCGCATTCGTCGCCGGGTCGGGGCGGTTCGACGGGCTACCGGTTAACGCGGAGGCGTTCGATTGCCGGCAACACGGCGCTCAAGGCGTCCACGGTCTCGTCGGGTTCGGTTGACGGGTCTAACGGGTCCTCGCGTTCGCTGAACCCGGTGATCCAGACGGTTTTCAGGCCGCAATCGCGGGCGCCGGCCACGTCGTTACGGATGCTGTCGCCGACATGCACGGCCTGGGCCGGGGCGGCGTCGAGGGAACGAAGGGTCATAAGGAAGATTTCCTTGGCCGGTTTCGACATCTTCACTTCATCGGAGAAGGTCAGGGTGTCGAAATATTCCAGCATCCGGTTGTTGGCCAGGTAGGTGCGGAAAGTGGCCCCGGGGGTCATGCCGGTGTTGGAGATCAGGCCGATGCGAAGGCCCATGTCCCGTATGTTGCGGAGGACGTCCACAGCGTCGGAGTGGGCCGGAGGCGGGTAGTCGAGGAAGGAGTCGGCGTAGACGCGGGTAATCTCGGCGAGGGAAGCGGGACCGAGACGGGTGCCGAGGCCGGGGCTGATGTTCTCGACGAAGATGGTGATCTGCTCGTCGAAGCTGACGTCGAGGAGTTCCTCGCGGACGGCCACGCACTGCCGGTAGCAGTCCCAGTAGGCGCCGCTGATGCGGTCGGGGTCGAAGTCCTCGCCTGCCTCGGCGAGAACACGCCGGACGCCCTCAAGGCGCGCTTCGCCCCTGGCCATGCCCAGATCGCGGTTGTCGATGAGGAGCGTCTGCCAGAGGTCGAATGTTACGGCGGTGATAACAGGCAAGTCGGGCAACCCTGCGGCCGGAGTTGGATATGCGAGTGCGAGTTACATTCATTCTACACGATACGGAGTATTTGTGGGGATGGTGGTACGGGGAAGGGGGTTTGTGGAGGCGCACCTGATTTGTCTGAATCAGGATTTGCTGGATTAGACTTCCAGTCCCCGCCCATCGATAAGCGATGGGAGATCATCCTCGTAGCCTGTGAGCCTGCATAGCGCAACGAGGTCTACCCAGATCATGAACTTGTACTGGCTATACCACTCATCGCCCTCGTTCTCTGTGAGGTAAGTCCCTTCGTGAACCAGCTTGTTCCTTGTTCTTACGGCTCTCCCGAAATCCTCGTCATTCAAGGGCAAATTGAGCTCCTTGGTCAAGAACTCGAGACGCTGCCTAAATGATCGACGGTACGCGCCTTGAAGTTGTTCATTGGCACGCTCTCTCAGTTTCATAGTCAATTCTGGTATAGGCACAGCCCTAATGGCCTTTCTCAGGGCGGGTAGCACTCGTCCCTTGAATTCCTTTTCCTCGATTACATTTTGGGTCTTCTTTGCACTCGTATACTTGAAGACGATCAAATCGAGGAGAGTCGAAGCCAATAGACCTCGAGCTTCCAAGTACGACGTCTCATCGCAGGCATTGATGAAATAGTTGATCATCTCCTTCAAGGTCTTCCGGTCGATGGCCTTATCACCATCGTCCAGGAAGCAACTCGCGAGCACCTGAAAGTTCAACCTTGGTCTTGCCCTCACAATTCCGCTTCTCATTGGAATAAATCTGATTGTCTTCGAGAATGGGCCAGTTACCGCATCCTTGTGAAACCTTTCCACGACTCTATCTGAGCCGACTTCGAAAGCTTCCCCGTAAAACCAGTCTACTCTGTTGCCGGTTACTAGGCGGAATACAGAGACCAGGTCATTCATGAAATCCCCATAGCGTTCCAGGGACCGGTTTGACCCGTCTGAGGTCTTGATCGAGACCTCAGCAGTTGGTGCTATCCCCCGTACAGCCTTGATGCTGTCAGCCACTTCCATGTAGTCGCCAACTGGAGCAACTGTAACGTTCATACCTCCAGCTTCGAGGGTTATGGGCTCAGGCGCCACCTCTCTACCGTGCCAAAGCAGATTCGATACAAGAAAGTGTGCTTTGGCATAGCCTGACTCCATGGTCCCCTCGCGTTGAGCCTTTATGCACTGGGAACCAAAGACCCTTGCAGAATGGACGGCACTCTTGGGCGCACCTAGAGGTCCTAGTATTGGCAAAGCAAGCGTCTGCCCACAGGTCGTTACTTCCCAGCCGTCCATATCCCGCCCATGGAATGATGGTTCTGAATCGGACCTAGCAGTAATCGTTTTCGAGCCACCTGACTCAAGGGCTATCGGCACGAAGCCGATTGCTATTCCTCCTCCCGTCAACTGCTTCGCCTCGAAGTAGCCTTTATATGTAACCCCCGAGTCATCGGGAAACGTGAGATCAGCAACACCCTCATATTTGACTAAGGATGTCCCGTATCTTTCCAGCGAGTCCATGTCACGTGTCCTAAGCGTTAAGTTCCAGTCGCCTCGCTGACCTCAGCGGCACGCCAGCCACTTCGACATGCTTCTGATGGTCGAACCATTGTCTGTGTCAAGCTGACCAGAAGTGAACTTGCCAAGGCAAGAGAAGCCGAGTTCGCAACGCATTTCTAAAACAACATCTGGCAGTAGGAGTCGAGGCAGAGGGCGAAGGCGCGGCGGATGCTTTGCTCGTTGTCGGAGTCGCCGAAGTCGATGGGGCGCTGTTTTCCTTCGTGGTAGCGGACTATGTGGGGGTAGGAGGGCATGGGAGCCTTGCTACTAGTCGTTCGGGTTGCCAGCGCCGAACACGGCGTCGCGGAGGGCTTGATTCAGGCGTGTTTTCCAATGGCCACCGCCCTTTTCAAAATGCCTTGCGATATCGGGGTCTATCTCGACGCTGATGGACTTCGCCGGTTTGATGTGGGCGAATTGGGGCAGCTTTGAGTAATGGGGATGTAGAGCCAGCAGTTCCGGCGTGGACACAGCGTTGGCGAAATCCTCATCGGTCCACTCGCGTTCGTCGGGGTCACCATCGGCGATTTGGGCATTGATGATGGCGTCCTCTTCGGGAGTACACCTGATAATTTTATCCTTGCTGCTCGCCATAATATGCTCGTTCCTCCCTGATGTTGGCTTTTCTCAGGCTGATAATTCGCGTGTTTTCCCCACGCATAGTCCATACCACATGATACAGGCGATTTCCTATCATACCCAAGCTGGCAGAGCGAACTTCATCGTTTCTAACACTTTGGTAAGTCATCGCGGTGTCCCAATGGAAATTATATATTTCCTCGAAATCAATCCCACGTCTTTCCAGGGTCTCAAACCGCTTGGCCTCGTCCCACTCATAGGACATAGTCCCGAATACTCCGGTCAGGATGTTGCGGGGATCGCACCCCTACTAACCCTTTTCCAAAAAGGGAGAGGGGGTTAGAGGGGTGGGCGGCGGGTGTGCCAGGGGGTGGACTGCTCGTAGGCGTGGGCGGCGCGGATGACTGTCTCTTCGTCGAAGGGGCGGCCGGCGAGCTGGAGGGCGATGGGCAGGTCGTCGGAAGAGAAGCCGCAGGGGATGGAGATGGCGGGGAAGCCGGTGATGTTGTAGGGGCGGGTGTACTGGGTGAGGGCGGCGACGGTGCCGATTTCCTGCTCGCCGGCGAGGACGCGCTGCTGGAGCAGGGGCGGCGCGGTCACGGGCTCGGTGGGCCCGGCGAGTAGGTCGACGTCGTCGAGGAGCCGACGGGCGGCGCGGTCGAATACGGCGCGTCCCTGCTGGGCGCGGAGGTAGTCGGCGGCGCTGATGAACAGGCCGGCCTCGAGGCGGAGGCGTACGGGCTCGTAGAGATTGTCGCCATCGCTGGCCAACAGGTCGCGGAGGGCGGCTGAGGCCTCGGACATCAGCATGGTGGTGGAGATGGCGGCGGCGTCGTTGAACTCGGGGAAGTCGACCTCGGTCACCTCGGCACCGAGGGACTCGAGCTGCTGCAGGGCGTCGTTGACGGCCTGGCGCACCTCGGGGTCGACGGGCGCCTCGAAGTGCTGACGGGGGACGCCGATGCGCAGTCCCCGTCCGCTTCTGTTGACCAGCGGGCCGGTCAGGGCGGCAGTGTAGTCGGGGACGGGCAGGTCGACGGAGGCGATGTCCCGTGGGTCGTGGCCGGCGATGACGTTCATGGTGATGGCGGCGTCCTCGACGGTGCGGACCATGGGGCCCGGGTGGTCCATGGACCAGGCGAGAGGCGTGAGGCCGTGGCGGCTGACGCGTCCGTAGGTGGGCTTGAGGCCGACGATGCCGCAGAGGGCAGCGGGGATGCGGATGGAGCCGCCGGTGTCGCTGCCGGTGGTGATGGTGCACTGTCCGGCGGCGGTGGCAGAGCCGGAGCCGCCGCTGGAACCGCCGCTGACGAGCTCGGGGTTCCAGGGGTTGTGCATGTGGCCGTAGTCGGGGTTTTCGCCGGTGGGGCCGTATGCAAACTGGTGCATGTTGAGCTTGCCGAGAAGGATTGCGCCGCCCTCGCGGAACCGGGCGGCGACGGTGCAGTCCTGGTCAGGGATGAAGGTGTCGTAGATGCGCGAACCGGAGGTGGTGCGGATGCCGCCGGTGTTGAAGAGGTCCTTCAGGCCGACGGGGATGCCGTGGAGGGGGCCACGGTCGCGCCCGGCACGGAGGTCGCGCTCGGCCTGGCGGGCGGCGGCGAGGGCCTCGTCGGGGAGCAGGGTGATGAAGGAGTTGAGGACCGGTTCAGTGGCGCGGATGCGGGAGAGGTGGGCCTCGACGATTTCGACGGGCGAGATTTCGCCGGAGCGGAGCAGGCGGCCGAGGTCGCCGGCGCTTGCGTAGCAGATTTCAAGTTCGTCCACGGTTTGCTCCCGGTGATGCGGAATGGGTTGCGAAGGAGTCCGGAGTCGCTATTCCGGACCCGCAGGGCGGAAGGCCATGTCGGGCTCGGTGCCGGTGACGTCGATGTTGCGCAGGGCGGCGGTTCCGGCGAGGACGCCCTGGAGCTGGCTGTAGAGCTCGTCCATGTGGTCGGGGGTGCCGGAGATGCCTAGTCGTGCGGCGGCTTCGTCGAAGGACTGCCGCGAGATTACTGGGTCGTCGGGCATATCGGTCTGGCTCCTGAGGGCGCTTCTTGCATGGCGGGTTGGGCCGCCGGGGATGCGCCGGTCGCCATTATGTGGCAGGGGCTTCGGCGTTGCAATGACGGAGGTGGACGGAGGGCGGGGGACGATTTCACCGCAGAGAGCGCAGAGGACACAGAGCAGGGAGGGCGTGATGAGCGGGAGGCGGGGTTGCGGGGGCGGGGTGATTGCCCGTATGTTGATTGCCGAAAACTGCGATGACGTCCACGAATTTCGACATCGATTGTCCTCACTGCGGGAGCCAGTCCATTCCCGGGGTACAGTTCTGCGCGAGATGCGGCGGGCAACTGCCCGAGGTGGAGGTCGGGGCAGTCTCGGAGACGGGGATGTTCTCTGAGGCCGCGGGTGCGGACGGCACGGCCATCGGTGCGGAGGGGCCGCCGTGGTCGGTAACGTTCGTGACGGCCGGGTTGTTCCTGTTCCTGGGAGTGCTGGTGGCTGCGGCTTTCATCGGCGGAGCAGTCGGCTCGCTGCTGCCTGAGTACGAGCTGGCGGTGAAGACCTTGGTCGGGATTCATGTGCTGGCGCTGGGAATCGGGGCGATTGTGTGGCTGCTGGGCGCACGGATGTCGAGTTCGCCGCTGGCGGCCCTGGGACTGGGTGCGCCCAGCATTCCGGTCGGGGTGGCAGGCGTGCTGACGGTGGCGGCACTGGCAGCGAGCATGCTGGTGACGTTCGTCTACGGATTCGCGGTCGACCGGCTGGGGCTGGAGTTCCTGCAGCCGCCGGAGATCAATGACGAAATCCTCTTTCCGGGCGTCGGCGCGTTGTTGACGTTCCAGGCGCTGGTGTTGGTGACGCCGTTTAGCGAGGAGCTGCTGTTCCGCGGGTTCGCGCTGCGGGGGTTGCTGAGGAGCATCGGCCCGGGTCCGGCGGTGGTGGCGTCGGCGCTGGTGTTTGCGGCGCTGCACCTGGAGCCGGGATCGATGATTCCCATTTTTTTCACCGGACTGTTCCTGGGATTGCTGTACGTGAGGACGGGGTCACTATGGCCGTGCATCGCGGCCCACGCGGGGCAGAATTGTATTGCCCTTCTGGCAACGCAGTTTCTTTGAAGAGCGACGGGCGGAGCAGCCTTGGCGAGGGCTGGACACTGGGTTGCCCGTAGGTTACATTTGGCCTGTCGGATTGCCATTCTGAATTGAATATGTGACAAGGTATCCTTTCCCCCGATGGGTAAAGAGCGAATAGAGAGGATGTTTGAGAGGGTCCGGGAGCGTGAGCGCCCCGGACTTGTGGTGTTTCTGACGGCGGGTTGTCCAGATATGGAGGCAACGCTGGAACTGGTGCCGGCGCTGGTGGAGGCGGGAGCGGACGCGGTGGAGTTGGGGGTGCCGTTCAGCGACCCGCTGGCTGAGGGGCCGACGATTCAACAGTCGAGTTTCCTGGCGCTGCAGAACGGCGTGACGACCGTCGACTGTCTGCGGGCGGCCGAGGAACTTCGGGGTCGGATGGGTGACGCGCCCCTGATACTGATGGGTTACTACAATCCAGTGTTCTCGTACGGCGTGTCGCGGTATGCGGCGGAGTGCCAGCGCATCGGCGTGGACGGGCTGATCACCGTCGACCTACCGGGCACGGAGTCGGGGACGCTGGCCGCCGAATGCCAAGAGCGGGACTTGTCGCTGATACCGCTGCTTGCGCCGACTAGCACGGAGGAGAGCATTGCCGAGTCGTGCAAGAATGCGAGCGGATTCGTTTACTGCGTGAGCGTCACGGGCGTGACAGGGGCGCGGAACGAGGTATCGAACCGCGGGATTGAGCTGGTGGAGCGGGTGCGAGCACACACTGACCTTCCGCTGGCGCTTGGGTTCGGCATCTCCGCGCCGGACCACGTGACCGAGGTTGGCCGCACCGCCGACGCCGCGGTGGTGGGCAGCGCGCTGGTGCGCGTGACGCTGGAGTCGCCGCGGGACGAGGTGGTGGAGAAGGCCAGCGCCTTCATATCATCCTTGGCTGGACGAACCCCAGCCGCACAATCGGCCGAGGGAGGACGCAAATGACCGCTTGCCGGGGCATACGAGGGGCCACAGTCGCCGGGGATAATTCCGATGAGGCAATCCATGAGGCGACCACGGAGTTGATGGCGGCCCTCATTGAAGCCAATGACCTGGTTGAGCGGGATGTGGCGTCGGTGTTCTTCACCACGACCCCGGACCTGAACGCAGTGTTTCCGGCGGGTTCCGCTCGGGCGCTGGGGTGGAGCAACACTGCTCTTCTCGGAGCTGTAGAAATGACGGTGCCGTCTGCCTTGAACCGTTGCATCAGGGTACTAATACTTGTGAATACTGATAAAGAGCCCGAGGAATTGGTGAACATTTACCTACACGGAACCGAAAACCTCAGGGCATACAGGTCGTAAGTGACTTTCGGGGCAGGGCAGAAGATCCGGGAGGAATGGAGCCGGGTGCGATTGCCCTGAAAACGCTTTCAAAACGCGTTGACTTAAACCCGGAGGGCGAGTAGTATCCTACCTGTGATGAAAGCTATCTGGGACGGCCGCGGTTATCGCTGCTATTACCTCACCGGATGCCAGCCAGCCGGCGAGGGATTGGTGTGTTAGCCAAAGTCAGCCATGAAGACACCAAACCCCAGCCAGCATAGGTTGGGGTTTTTTGGTAGATGTGCCGGAGGCCTGGCCTGCATTGGAAAATCTGGCCAGGGGTGCATTTAAGACAGTTACGTGAGTCACTATATTTATTGGGAAGGAACACCGTGCAGCCGTCAACAACCGTAGATGTACACATCGATTCCATGCAGCCACTCACCACGCCGAGAAATCTCGTCGACTCCCTGCCCGTCAGTCCCGCTGTGGAAAGGACTGTCATAGAGGGCCGGCAACAAGTTCGGAAGGTTCTGAATGGTGAGGATTCCAGGCTGTTCCTTGTCGTCGGTCCCTGCTCCATCCACAGCAAGGAATCTGCCCTGGAGTACGCGGGCCGCCTCAAAGAACTGTCCGAAAAACTCAGCGACCGCCTTCTCATCGTGATGCGGGTCTACTTCGAAAAACCCCGCACCACCGTTGGCTGGAAGGGCCTCATTTATGACCCCTACCTCAATGACACCTTCGACATCGAGGCCGGCCTCCGCACCGCCCGCTCGCTCCTTCTGGAGATCGGTGAGATGGGGATGTACGCCGGGACCGAGTTCTTGGACCCGGTTGTCCCTCAATATCTGGCCGGTTTGATAACCTGGGGCACCATCGGCGCTCGCACCACTGAAAGCCAGATCCACCGGCAGATGGCCAGCGGCCTGAGTATGCCCGTCGGATTCAAGAACGGCACCGACGGTAATGCACAGGTTGCCGTCGACGCCGTGCTATCCGCCCGCAGCCCGCATGGTTTCCTGGGCGTGGACGGCGATGGCCAGACCGCCCTGGTCCGCACCACCGGCAACCCCGACGGGCACCTCGTGCTTCGCGGCGGCAATGCGGGCCCCAATTTTGGCACGGAAGCTATCACTGAGGCCAAGGAGCGCCTGGGGAAGGCCGGCGTGCGCTCCCAGCTCATGGTTGACTGCAGCCATGGGAACTCCAACAAGGACTACACGCAGCAGGCCCGTGCTTTCAAGGATGTAGTTTCCCAGAAGATCAGCGGGGAGAGTGACATCGTCGGCGCAATGCTGGAGAGCAACCTCAACGAGGGCAATCAGCGCCTCTGCGAAGACCTTTCCCAGTTGCAGTACGGCGTCTCCATCACCGATGCCTGTATCGGCTGGGGGGAGACCGAGGAGTTGCTCCACTGGGCCTACGAAGCAATGGGCCACCGCGTCGCTACTCCCGTATAGCCTCATCTCCACAATGCAGACTGCAGAAACCGCCTGGGTTGCCTAACCCCCAGGCGGTTTGACTTTCCCCAGCCCTCCCATCATTCCCGCGACCTTAAGGGAGAGGGAGAGCTAAAGAACCCCCTGGGTTCCTTACAGGCCGGCCTTGACGGCGGACTCGCGCATTGTCTCGAGGTAGGCGACGCTGGAGGTCTGGAGCAGGCTGTTGACGTTGCCGTGGAAGTACTGCACGCCAAGGTCGAGGAACTTGGGGACGAGGTTGTCGGGGCAGCTCACGCCGGCGACCTTGCCCGCCTTGACGATGACGTCGACGCCGCGCTCCATCTGGGCCTGAACGTCGGGGTGGGCCTGCTGGCCGGGGACGCCCATGGACTGGGAGAGGTCGCCGGAGCCGATGAAGAACACGTCAACGCCGTCGACCTGGACCATGGACTCGAGGTTTTCGATGGCTTCGACTTCCTCCAGCATGAGGCAGACGAGGGTGTTGCGGTTGGCCTCGGCCACGTAGTCGCCGGTGGACCCGCTGAAGCCGTAGCCTGCGGGGCGGCTGCGGCTGAAGATGCCGCGGTGGCCGTCGGGGTAGTACTTGACCGCGTCGACGGTGGCGCGGGCTTCTTCGGCAGTGTTGACGTGAGGGACCTGGACGCCCCAGGCGCCGCGGTCGAGGAATGGGGCGATGATTTCCGGCCTGTTGGCGACGGGGCGTACGATGGGAGCGATGCCGGACAGCTCGGAAGCGCGGACGAGGTCTTCGGAGTTGTCGACGGTGATGGACCCGTGCTCGTTATCGAGGAGCACCCAGTCGAATCCCAGGCAGCCGAGCATTTCCACAACCGGTGCTGAGGGGAAGGTAATCATCACCCCGAAGACTGCCTTGCCCTGCTGCAATGTTGCCTTCAGCGAATTCTCGCGCATACATATTCTCCAAGAGCCATAAAGGTGCGGAAATCCGATGCGGGTCGTCTAGTAGACAACCCCGCACGAGAGTATACTACTCGCCACTTTTCGAGGGGTTACATAACGCTTCAGTGAACTGAAGCAGCGGGCTTGTTATAATGTAAAGTATCATAGATGTTAAGGATACAAGGACTCACAGGCGGCAGGAGAAACCAGAGGCCGCCTTCGGTCGAGCCAGGGTGATGAAAGCAGGGGGTACGATATGTTTCCGCAAGTTTCTCTGACGGCGCCCACGCGCCAAGACGTGGAACGTCTGGCAGGCTGGCTGGATGATGCAGAGGTCAACGGGTCGTGGTACGGCTTGGGAGAGGACGGGCAGCCTCTTCACACGGGATATGTTCCATCGCAGGTCCTGGAGGGTGAAGGCAGCGACTGGGACCGGGTGTTCAGCGACGACAACCGAAAGGTCTACGCCGTTTATTCCACGGAGGGAGACCATATCGGGGAAGCGCAGCTGGTCATCGAATGGCCGCTGCTGGAAGCGCAGGCGTTCATACTGGTGGGCCGCAAGGACCTGTGGCATCACCACTATGGGACGATGTCGCTGGTCAGCCTGCTGGACCACGCATTCAACGACCTGGGGCTGCACCGCATCTGGGTAGATGTTCCGGAGTACAACAAGCCGGCGATGGATATGGTTGAGCACATTGGGTTCGTGGTGGAGGGGCACTTCCGCAAGACGCACCGCCGGGGAGACCAGTGGTTCGATTCGTATGCCCTGGGACTGCTGGCCGAGGAGTACCCCCGCCGCAGAGCACGACTGATGGAGTCGGGCATCTCGGAATAGGAGGCTGGAGGGTCGCCTGCACATCCCACCGCACGAGGAGGAAACGATATGGCAGTCATCACAATCAACGGTCCGCTGGGCGCCGGAGCGGTATCCATCGGGCAGATGGTGGCCGAGCAGATGGAGATGAACTTCTACGACCGGCTGATTTTCACGCAGGCAGCGCGGCTGATAGGGACGCCGGTGGGGTCGGTGATCGCCAAGGAGCAGCGGGTGGACAGGTTCAGGGATCGACTGGGCCGCTTCCTGCAGACCATGCTGGAGCGATCTGCGATGTCGGGCGTGAGCGGAGAGCCGTACTTCGGACGAGGGATCGAGAACCTGCCGCCGGAAACCTTCATGGAGATGATGGGGGAGAGCGGCACCAACCGGCAGGTTAGCGACAAGGAATTCATCGAGGCCACCGAGAAGGTGGTGAAGGGCATCTACGAGGAAGGAAACGCGGTCATCATCGGCCGGGGTGCGAACGCCATCCTGGAGGGCATGCCCGGGACGTTCCACGTGGGCCTGCTGGCGCCGCTGGAAGTCCGAGTCCAAACGCTGATGCAGCGAGAGAATTACACGCGGGAAGAGGCAGAGACCTACGGTATGGAGCTGGAACAGGCTAACGAGAATTTCTTCCGGCGTTTCTTCAACTACAACTACTATGATCCGACCCACTACCAGATGATGCTGAACATGGGGCTGATGACCCCCAAGGTGGCCGCCGGGATAATTACGCACGCCACGAGCGACATTTTCGCCAGTTCTGCCGCCACCTGACCATCTTGAATCGGGTTAGGCGGGCCGGGTGGAGAGTCCAAAGGGGCAAGACCAGACGTGTTTCCCTTTTCTGACGCGGGCTCCAGCCGCACCGGCCTGCCGCCGGTAACCGTAGCCCTCATTGGCCTGAACTGCCTGGTCTTCATCTACGAGTTGCAGACCGGCGGTTTGGGCCTTTTAACTGGCGGCGGCCGGTCCGGCATAGACATTTTCTTCTTTAAGTGGGGATTCATTCCCTCGGAGTTGTCGGAAGGGAGAGACTACCAGCGTCTCTTCGACGGGACGGATATCGGCTCGCCCATACCCACGTGGGGAACGATTTTCACGTCGATGTTCATACACGGGGGAGCGCTGCACCTGGCGAGCAACATGCTTTTCCTGTGGGTGTTCGGAAGCAGCATGGAACAGTCGCTGGGGCCGGTGCGATTCCTGCTTTTGTACGTTGCGACGGGCGTGGCGGCGGTTCTGACGCACATGGCCGTCGACCCGCAGTCGCAGGCGCCTCTGATCGGGGCGAGCGGGGCTGTGTCGGGGGTGCTGGGGGCCTACCTGCTGACGTTCCCGTACAACCGCATCCGGGCTCTGATCCTGATGATCCTGATCACGGTGATAGAGCTGCCGGCCATCTGGCTTCTGGGGGGATGGTTTGCTTGGCAACTGCTGCAGGGCCTGTTCTCGCTGGGACTGTCGAACTCGGTCAGCATCGCATTCTTCGCGCACGTGGGGGGATTCGTTGCCGGCGCACTGCTGATCGCCGCGGGGCGGCTGCTCACGAGGCGTCCGGTGCTGCCGCAGAGGCCGCAGGCGTGGCACCAGAGGCCGAGGGACGACTGGTACTGCTAGGGAGCATTCAGTAGTCCAGTGTACTGGCGCTGTTTGCGGTAACGCTTCTTGAACGAAGAATTGACAAGGGAGAATCGAGCAAGCATCTGGAGTGTTCCCAGGGACTGGCAGGCCTGGTACCTTGCCCTGTTCAACCTTCAGACTATATGCTTGCTTGGACTGGTGTCCTGGCACGAGGTTTTTACCGCCGGGCAGACCGATGGATTGCTGGATATTGTGATAGCCATCGGGACGAGCATGGCGGGGTTGATAATCCTGGTAGCAGCCGAGAGCATTTTTCTGACGGATGTGACCAAGATGCTATTTACGATGATTTCGGACAGATACTTACGGCGACAACGGGCAAGAGGCCGGGAGGAAGGCCGTGAGGAAGGTCTTGCGGAGGCCCAGGAGAAGTGGGAGGAGTGGAACGAGCGACGTTTGGCAGCGGAGGCTGCGGGTGAGGACTTCACCGAGCCGCCGCCATCCCTTCCTCACTCTAACGGAAGCGGGTAAACTGCTGACCCTGAATCGACGCCCTACTCACTTTGGGGAGAGGTCCGAATGCTGTTAAGTTGGCTTGCCGATAAGCTATTTAATCGACAGGGGAAAAGCGCCGATACGTACGATGTCTGGGCGGAATGGGATGCCCGACGCATGGCGTCGGAAGAGACCGGGAATGTGTTTGCCGAGCCTGAGCCGGAGCGGCCCAAGTCCGGCAGGAGGCGATGGCGCAGGGGTCGCCCGTCCGCCCTGGATGCGGGGGCCGCTGGCGCGACAGGTGCGTTTGTAGTGGGGTCGCATATCGACCACGGCCACCACCACGGCCACGGCGGTGGCTTCGACGGTGGCTTCCACGGCGGTGGCGGCGACGTGGGCGGCGGCTTCTAGCAGACGTACGAAAGGGGCGTCCGATATTCGGGCGCCCCTTTGCATTGGCGAAGTGGCTGGCGCTACCCGGTGATGAGGTTCCGGTAGGGCCTCGTCATCAGGCTCCAGGAGTTGGCTTCGCGGTCGAAGCGGGAGTTGACGAAGACGCGCCAGTTCTGGTCGTCGAGGTCAGGGAAGTCGGAGCGGTAGTAGTAGCCCGGCCAGCGGGTTTCCTCGCGGTGGAGCAGGTGGCGCAGGTGGGCCTCGCCGACCCAGGCGCGGTGGACCACCTCCCAGCAGCGCATGAGCTCGTGGGGGCTGCGTGCCGCTAGATGCGACAGGTCCTCGCGCAGCATTTCGATGAGATTGATGCCACGCTCGAGGGTGGGGCGGTTGGTGGTGTACCAAGCCGACGCCCCGGCGCCGTATTCGTCCATTATCTTCTGCAGGCGCACGAGGGCCTGCTTGGGGGTCATGTAGTTGGGGTTAATTTCCTCGGCGGTGCTTGCACCCTTGTGGGAGTCAAAGGTGGCGAGGGGGCCGAGGATGGTCTGCCGCATGCCCTGGACCTGCTCGCCGGACACCGTGGGTCGGCTGGGGTTGTCGTTCAGGTAGTTGACGGCGGCCTTGGCGGCGATTCGGCCCTCGGTGAAGGAGCCGGAGGAGAACTTGTGCGGAGCCGCGCCGACGCCGTCGCCGGCGGCGAAGAGGCCGCGGACGGTGGTCATGCGGTTGTAGCCCCAGAAGTAATCGCTGGAGGCGATGTCTTCGGGTCCGCTTACCCATGCGCCGGCCTCGCCGGAGTGGGAGCCCATGATGTAGGGCTCGGCGAGGACGACCTCGGAAGGGGTCTCCTCAGGGGCGATGTTCTGAGCGGCCCAGGTCAGAGCCTGGGAGATGGTCATGTCGAGGAAGTCTTCCCAGGCCTCGTTGCGAACCTGGTCCATCTTCGCGGGGTCAATGGTGCCGTCAGGGCCTGCTGAAAGGGCCTGCATCGCCTGGTCGGTGCGCATGTACATCGGCCCGTAGCCGTCGCGGATGTCGAGGAACATCTGGTGGTTGCGCAGCGGCGTGGGAGTCGGGATGGCGGAGCCGTAGGGCTCGTACTTGTCGAGTTCTGCTGCGCGGGTGACCGTGTAGTCGTCGCCGAGGGCGTTGAGTACCTTGGCGTGGAAGTACTGGAACCACATGCCGACGGGGCCGTAGCCGTCCTTGAACCGTGTCGGGACGAAGCGGTGCTCCATCTGTGTCATCTCGACGCCGGCGGGAATCATTAGGCCGTAGGCCGAGCCAGTGGCGAAGACGGAGTACCAGGTGCGGCCGAGACCCTCGCTGACGGAGCGGGGCCGGAAGACGTTTGAAGCGCCGCCGGTGGTGATGATGACCACGGGGGAGCGGAAGACGTAGAACTTGTTGTCGCGGACGGAGAAGCCTACGGCGCCGGCAATCTTGTCGGGGTCGTCGTCGTCCTTGAGCAGGTGGGTGATGGCGACGCGCTCGTAGATGTTCTCTTCGCCGAGGGCGGTGCGGGCGGGCTCGGCGGCGATGGGCTTGATGGACTCGCCGTGGATGGGAATCTGCCAGCGACCGATGCGCTCATACTGGCCGTTTTCCTGCTTCCAGATGGGCAGGCCCCATTCCTCGAGGAGGTGAACGGAGTTGTCGACGTGGCGGCCGACGTCGTAGACGAGGTCCTCGCGAGCAAGGCCCATCATGTCGTTGACGACGTAGTTTACGAAGTCTTCGGGGGTGTTCCAGCCGTAGCGCTGGCCCATGTAGCAGTTGATGGCGGACAGGCCCTCGCCGGTCGCGCCGCTGCGTTCGATGGCGGCCTTTTCAGCCAGCACGACGCGCTTGTCGCTGCCGGCCCAGTACCTGGCCTCGAAGGCGGCACCGCAGCCGGACATTCCGCCGCCGATTATCAGGATATCGCAATCTACAGTTTCTGTGGTCTCGAATCCCACGGTTCAACCTCCGAGTTACAGGTGCGAGTTACAGGCGCGTCCGGCGCATTCCTGTGTCTTGTGAGAACAGCTTCATCGCGATCCCTTCGCGTGGGCGCAGGGAGATGCGGGTGCTATTTGCTGGAAGGGACTGGCAGGCGGTCGACGCCGAGCCAGTTGGAGTCGCCGGCGAGGTTCTGTGTGCCCAGGTCGGCGGCGCGGTCTTCGGTGAAGCCCTCGTAGGGGACGACCGAACCGGCGGGCCGGGTGCGGGACTGGTAGGTGAACTCGAACCGGCGTCCGTCTCGGAAGATGACCTCCCACTGCAGGCCGCCGTTCTCAATGCCTTCGACAGGCGTGCGGTGGGGCTGCACGATTGCGCCCATGGGCACGAAGTCGGCGTAGCCGCGGACGTTGATGGCTTCCTCGGGGCAGAGCTTCACGCAGGCGTAGCACTCGGAGCACAGTTCCGGTTCCTGGTTGAGTCCCTTGTTGACCCCGGTGTCCAGCGTCATCAGGTCGTTGGGGCAGATATACACACACAGGGGCCCACGATGCTCCCCGGCGCAGGCGGTGCACTTGTTGGGGTCTACGAATGTCGGCATGATTCACCCTCGACGGTCGTTTTGGATATTCCGGGTCTGTTTCCTGCAAAACTAAACCCCCTCACGACTGGAGAGGGGGTTGAAGAACAAAATTCTAAACGGACTGGCACTCCGTACAGGTGCAACAGGTTATCTCCGGCATGGTGATGACCGGCGTGCGACGCTCGAGGTATTCAGGTGTCACGAAGGGGGAGCCCATTCCGTATTTGTCGGCGCAGTCGCGCACTACCTCCAGAACCTGTGGCCGAAGGGTGGTGGCGGCCGGTCCAGCGCCGCCGCTGATGATGCTGCGGATAAGGGTTCCGGCGAGGTCCTGCTTCCGGTCGGGGTGGCCGCAGATTCCTTCGTAGGCCACGCTCTCGCAGACGGGGCAGTACCACCACTCCAAGGTGAGCACTGACTTTATACCAAGTTCGGGAAGCGTGTCAAAGACCTCGTGGGCCGCGTAGCGGCCGTAGTGGCTGCCGACGCCGGCGTGGTCGCGACCGAACATGTGGTGGGTGCAGCCGAGGTTCTTGCGGACGATGGCGTGAAAGACGGCCTCTCGCGGGCCGGCGTAGCGCATGTCCCACATCAAGGTTGAGGTCTCGTGGATTTCGGGCAGGAAAAAGCCTTCTTCCCTCAGGAGGGCGTGGGCCAGCACGATGGCCTCGTCGATGTAGTCGCCGGGCTTCTTCTCGCCGATGACTGCGCTCACGAGGATGCCGTCCGCACCGGAGGCCATGAGTGCGCCCTTCATCATCATCTCGTGGCCGGCGTGGGGGACGTTGCGGGTCTGGTGGGCTACTGCGGAACTCCAGCCGAGCTGGGACAGCCGGGACCTGAGTTGTTCAGGGGTCTTCCAGAAGCGGTCGAAGGGAGGGTTGACGACGGGCGGGTTTACCAGCGTCACCTTACCAGCGACCAAAGTGTCCTCGAGGGCCATGGTGCGGGCGACGCCCGGGTGCTCGGGGTCGGTGGTGCCGTAAACGTTTTTGGCCATTACGGTCTTGTCGTAGGAGTAGACCTCGGCGACTTCAAGGATTGCCAACGGCTGGTCCTGGTGGGTGAGCAATATCCGCCCGCCGGAACTCGCACCGGTGGTGGCCCAGCCGGACGGGGATACGTCGAGGATGATGGGGATGCTCCACACGAGGCCGTTGTCGAGGCGCATTTTCCGGACGACGGAGTCGAGGTCGGCGCGGCCCATGAAGCCGTCCAAAGGGGAAAAGACGCCGTAGGCGAGGTTGATGACCTCGCGGGCGATTTGTTCGTTGACCGCCAGGGACGGCAACCCTCCGGCTAGGTGCGCAGCCTGATCGGAGGGTGCGACGGACATTTTCAGTACGCCGCCGTGGGGGGAGAGGCTGTTGTCTGCCGCCATGCTCGGCCTGCGTTGGGGAGGATTAGATGGCTCCCGCGACAGCGGAAGCGGGCTGTGCCAGGATCCTTCCGGCGAATGTCCCGAGGCGGGACTCTCGTGCAGACCGGTGTTATTCGGAGGAGACGACTGAGGCGCTCTCCGAGGGATTGTGCCCCTGGACCCGGCATCCGTGGCTTGCCACAGTAGAAAGGAGAATCAGCCCAACTACGGCTAGCGCCACAATAATCCGGCCGACGCGCCTGCCCGGTATACGCATCCTTGCTGTTCTCTCCAGTTGAGTACAGTCCGCGCTCGCGTCACTGGTAGTGACGCGACAGCGCGGGCTTCTAGGGTTCCGATTTCCGCAGGCAGTATATCCTAAGGCCCGAATTGCGGCTAGTGCCGGGGCGGGAGACAAGGCTGTTCGGGAGACGCGCGGCGCGATTAGTACTGGGCCGCACAAGCACACAGGCGCGGCCCGTATTTCGTTTGGTACCTGAGAACGGCAGTTGAGGCCGAAGATAAGGCAGAGGCTACGCTCGCCGCGCACGAAGGACGAAGAATCCGGCAGTGGCCAGGGTCAGGACGACGCCGACGATTCCTATCACCAGCATGATAATGCGCCCTGCGGAGGCGGCCTGGGCCGAGTCGTCTTTCGCCGCGGTGGAGGCGTTCTGGACGTCATCGACAAGGCCGTCGAGCTCTGCCTGGAGGACAGTGAGCGTATCGTGGGCCTCAGCGATCAATTCCCTTTCGCGGACGGCCATGGAGAGCCTTATCTTGAGGACATCGAAGTACCCGCCTTCTCCGGTGCCGGCAGCGAAGAGCGCCGTAGAAAGGGGGACCACGTCCGGGTGCAGTTCATACCCGCCGTTTTCAGCCAGGAATTCGATGCTCTTCGCCGCGCGCTGGGCGGACGAATCGAAGGCCTCCTCCACATTTGTCACGATGGCAGGGTCGTTCATCCTGCTGGCTGCCAGGAGGCTGGAATGGCCGATGGCCACGGAGCGCAACAGGGTGTCGATGTGGGTGTAAATCTCGAATTCCTCGCGATTGAAGGCTTCGGCTCCCGTGGCAACGGTGGGCCTGAGCTCGCTTCTGTCGGTCATCATGAAGTAGTACTGGTTGTCAAGGCTCGATGCGAGGGCGGGCACCAGTTCCCGGTTTGTGGTGGTAGCTAGCTTCTGCCAGTTTTGCTCACCCGCCAAAAGGGCCCGCAGCAGGTCCGGTCGAGCATTTTCAATTTCATCGACCGTGGAGACCAATTGGCCCGCCTGCTGACTTATTCGCGCCACCCTGGATTCATATCCTTGTCCCTCAAGGAGCGCAATATTGGTGCTTAGCTCGGCCTTGTCTGCGGCTATTGAGCCTCGGGCCGCTATCACGCTTTCCCGAGTCATTGTTGCGTTGGACTGTACGGCCCCGGTCGCAATCAGAGAACTGGAATACCGAGAGACCGCCACGGCAGCGTCGAGGACTTCCACGTCGTTGTTTGCCTGAGTCCGGTCGTTGAGGTCACCGATGAAGATCCATCCGACGACCGCCAGCGCGATGATCACGATCAGGGCGCCCAGGGTGGTGAGGACCAGGGACATGGATATGCGGGACTCACCCATTACTGCACACCTCCCAGCTTGGTGACCTGCTGGTATTTGCCGTCAGCACCGATTACGGTCAGGTACACGGCGTCGGAACCCTGGTTGTCGCTGGGTCCGTATTGGAGAGCCATTCCCTCGATGTCGATGCTCCCGGCGTCGCGAATGGCGCTGAGGAAGCACTCCCGGCTCAAGTCGGGTCCACACATCTGCAGTCCTGCGATGGCCAGCCGGCCGGCGAGATAGCCCTCGAAGGAGACAAAGCCGGGTTCTGCCGTGGAGTCGTAGGCCTTTAGGGCTGAGTGGTACGCCGCAACAGCGGGAATGCTGTTGTCCTGGGGTAGAGGGACGACCTGGGTAACAATTGCGCCCGTTCCCTCAGCGCCAACCTCGTTGGCGAGGGCGTTGCTGCCCACGAAGGAGACGGTGGCAAACACCGGGTCGATGTCCTCGCGAGCCAGCGTTATGGTTTTGGCGACTGGCGAATAGGCGCCAATCATGATGATGGCCTCGGGATCTGCGGAAACGAGGTTGTGGACGGCCCGCTTCACTGCGCTGGTGTTGCGCTGGTAGTACCAGGATTGCACCGGGGCCAGTCCGCGCATTTCCAGTGCCTGGCGCACGCCCGCGAGGCCCGCTTGCCCGTAGGAGTCGCTCTGGTACAGGACGGCAATGCGGGTGATGCCGAGGTCTTCGGTCAGCCGCGCCACAATTTCCTCAGTTTCCTGATAGTAGGAAGCCCGAAGATTCACGACATTGTCGAGGCCGCTATCGCGGAGAAATTCCGCGCCCGTGAAGGGCGCGATGAAGGGTACGCCTTCGGCGTTGGCCAGGGGAGATGCGGAACGGGACGTAGGAGTCCCGACCTCGCCGATCAGGGCGAAGACACCCTGATTCCTGATGAGATTCCTGGTGTTGGAAAATGCAGAGTCCGGTTCGTAGAAGTCGTCCATGGTGGTCAGGTCCAATTGGCGACCGTGGACCCCACCTGCCTGGTTTTGCTCATCGAATGCAGCCTGTATGCCCAGTTGCATCTGCTGCCCGAGGGCCTGGGCAGGGCCGGTGAGTGCGGCAGACTGGCCGAAGAGGACACGCTGGTCCGTGACGCCTGGTACGCCTTCGTCTTCGGCGGCTGTCATGGCAGTAGACGGAGATCCGGAGGCGTCTTCAGGAACCGACGAGCCCTGGCATCCCATTGCAAGGGCCACCACCAGAAGTCCGATACCCAGCGGCAGAGAAAGGAAACGAAAAAATAGCGATTTTATCCTGGCCATCAATACATCCTCTTGAGTGAAATGGTTTGCTCGCAGAGAATGCCCTCACCGGGCGTGGGCTTACTGAACCAAGTGCCAGAGGGGGTTAGCGTCGTGTTTTCTGGTTCTCTCGCTGCAGGGCTTTCTTTCTGAAAAAGAATAGGAGGGTTGCTCAAGTATCAAAAGTATTCCGTTTGCGAAACCCTGTATTAAAAACATTTCACAGACGATGCCGAATATTAAGAATAGCCATTTTTGATACGGAATATCAACATAATGTTGTTCGCAAAGTATAGTGCAGATTCCGGCATCGTGGAAACCTCTCGGAGGAGGCCCGGGCTTCATTGGGGTCCGGGTGCCTGCAACCTTCCTGCCTGCATCGTTACACTGGCCCCTCCCCCGCTGAGGCACAAGATGGAAGTGGCAAGGCTCTGGATGGAATTAACGCAAAGGAAATATTATTGGTTGAAATTTAAGAAAACAACCAAAATATTTGAAGAAGCAGTGAAGAATGTGTGAAGGAATCGTGGAAAGATGCTGATGCCCATTGGGTTCGATTGAAGGGCGCGAAGGTGAAAGGCACGAAGGCGCGAGCGTCCGTAAGGTGTGGTGGGTCTGCCGGGAGCGAAGGAGTCTACGGGGTCCAGCGGAGACGGGCACCGACGACCTCGAAGCCGTTGCGCTCGTAGAACTGGATGGCGCGCTCGCCAACCCTGGGGGTGCCGAGCTCTACGATGCGGCAGCCGGTGGCAACGGCGTGGTCGAGGGCGAAACGCAGGACGTCGGCTCCGACGCCAGTGCCGCGGGCGTGGGGTTCGACGTACATCTCCTGGAACACGGCGTGTCGGCCCGCGGTGCGCATCGACTGGACGAAGGAGGCTGTGCAGACGGCGACGGCCCTTCCGTCGACTTCGCCAAGGGCTATGAAGCCGTCGTCGGCCCCGCACACCAGTCGCTCGAAGACGGGGGTCATCGCTTCAGCCGTCGGCGGGGTGCCGCCGAGTTCGAAGAGGAGTTCACTGACGAGGCGAAGCACCTCGTCGCGGTCGTCGCGGGTGGCAAGCCTGGCGTTCGCCATAATATGATGTCCTTTCAAGCGAGGATCAATGCTCTGGCCCTTGACGCCAGAGGGCAGAACGGACGATGAGAAGTGAGACCCGCGACTTGGCAGGGCGATGCTGGTACGGGTCGTTTTCCAGCAAAGGGCGGGTTAACATTTTCTGTCTGAGGCCGTTGCTTGTGATACTATATGGCGGTAGTTTCAGGTAGTACATACCAGTTATTGTCAGGAGACGCTAATGCTGGATTACAAGCCCAATATCGTACTTTCCAACGAAGAATTCAACGTGGTCGGGACGCGGCCGATCCGCCCCGACGGCGCCGAAAAAGTCACGGGCCGGGCGCGTTACGGCGCAGACCAGAGCCTCCCCGGCCTCCTCTACGGGAAGATACTCCGCAGCCCGTATTCCCATGCCCGCATCAAGTCCATCGACATCAGCGCGGCGGAGGCGTACCCGGGCGTGCACGCCGTGGTGACATCGGCGGACTGGCCGGAGACGTCGGGACGCTTGGCGGACCTGGCGGAGGGCGCCATACAGAACCTGGGGTTCCTGAGCATGAACGTGCTGGCGCGGGGCAAGGCTCTGTACAAGGGCCACGCCATTGCCGCCGTTGCCGCCGCTAGCCCCCACGTGGCGGAGCAGGCCCTGGCCCTCATCAAGGTCGACTACGAAGTGCTGACACCGGTGCTGAGCGCCGATGACGCGATGAAGGACGGCGCCCCCGCAGTACACGACCGGCTGGCCAGCCTGTCGAACCCGGCGCTACGGCCGGGCGGGCTGCTGGACGAGGGTGATGACGGCGCGGGCAGCAACATTGCCAACCAGTTCGAGTTCCGGCTCGGCGACGTTGAGGAAGGATTCAAGCAGGCCGACGTCATCGTCGAGAAGGAAACGGAGACGGTGCCGGTGCACCAGGGCTACATCGAACCGCACGCCGGCACGGCGCAGTGGGGCTCCGACGGCAAGCTGACCATCTGGTCGAGCAGCCAGGGGCAGTTCACCGTGCGCGACCACACGGCGCGGTTCCTGGGCATTCCGATAGCCGACGTCAAGGCGATCCCGCTGGAGATCGGGGGCGGATTCGGCGCCAAGACGGTGCTGTACGTGGAGCCGGTGGCGGCCCTGCTCTCGCGCAAGAGCGGGCACCCGGTGAAGGTGCAGATGTCGCGTAAGGAGGTCTTCGAGGCCACTGGACCGACCTCGGGCACGAAGATCAAGGTGAAGCTGGGCGCGACCAAGGAAGGCAAGCTGGTGGCTGCTGAGTCTACGCTGATCTACGAGGCGGGAGCGTTCCCCGGCTCGCCGGTGTCGCCGGGCGCGCAGTGCATGATGGGGCAGTACGATGTGCCCAACGCGTACCTGATCGCCTACGACGTGGTAATCAACAGGCCGAAGTCGGCCGCCTACCGGGCCCCGGGTGCGCCGGCATCCGCCTTCGCGATGGAGACCGCCATTGACGAGCTTTGCGAGAAGCTGGGTATGGACGCACTGGAGTTCCGCCTGCTGAACAGCTCCAAGGAGGGCGTGCGACGGGTTACAGGGCCGATGACACCCAAGGTTGGCTACATCGAGACGCTGCAGGCGCTGAAGGACCACCCGCACTTCAACACGCCGCTGGAGAACAAGACCGACGGGAAGAACGGCCACATCAAGCGCGGGCGCGGCGTTGCCAGCGGCTTCTGGGGCAACAACACCGGTCCGGCCAGCGCCCTGGCGGTGGTCACTTCGGACGGCTCGGTCAGCCTGACCGAGGGCTCGCCGGACATCGGCGGCAGCCGCGCCGCCGTCTCGCAGCATATCGCCGAGGTGCTGGGCATCCCGGTGGAGGACATCAAGCCGCAGGTGGGCGACACCGACAGCATCGGCTTCACCTCCAACACCGGCGGCAGCAGCGCCACCTTCAAGTCGGGCTGGGCCGCGTACGAGGCCGGGCAGGACGTGAAGCGCCAGATGCGCGAGCGCGCTGCTCGCATCTGGGACATTCCGGTGGACGACGTCGAATACGTAGACGGGGTGCTGCAGCACGCTTCAGACCCGGAGCTCAAGCTGACCTTCAAGCAGATCGCGGCCCGCGCGGTCGGAACTGGCGGCCCCATCGTCGGACGGGCCGGTGTGAACCCGCCGGGCGCCGGGCCCTCCATCGGCGTTCACCTGGTGGACGTGGAAGTGGACACAGAGACGGGCAAGGTGGACGTGCTGCGGTACACCGCGGTGCAGGACGCCGGCAAGGCCATTCATCCGAGCTACGTAGAGGGCCAGATACAGGGCGGCGTGGTACAGGGCATCGGCTGGGCGTTGAACGAGGAGTACCGCTTCGACGATCAGGGCGGGATGCTGAACGCCAGCTTCCTGGACTACCGGATGCCCATCAGCCTGGACCTGCCGATGATCGACACGGTAATCGTCGAGATCGCCAATCCGGCGCATCCGTACGGGCTGCGGGGTGTAGGCGAGGTGCCCCTGGTGCCGCCGCTGGCCGCCGTATCCAACGCGGTCTACGACGCCATCGGGGTACGGATGGACTCGCTGCCGATATCGCCGGACAAGGTGCTGGAAGGCCTCTGGTCCAAGAACGGCGGCTAGCCCGAGTAGCGCTGACGAGTCGGGAATCCGGGTACTCCGGGTTCCCGACTTTTGTTTCCGAACCTGAACAGGGATCCCGTTTCCTGCTGGAAACGGGCAATGGTGATGCCAATGCCGGAAGTATGGCTCCCGCCGCGGATGCAGGCCCACTGCGGCGGCAATCAGCAGCTGATGGTCGAAGGGGCCACGGTACGACAGGTGATCAACAACCTGGAACGGATGTATCCCGGCTCTCGTGACCTGCTGGTGGACGTGGAGGAAGACGACCTGCTGCCCGGACTGGCGGTGATCGTGGACGGAGAGGCCAGCCTGATGGGGCTGCTGGAGCGGGTGAAGGAGAACAGCGAGGTGCACTTCCTGCCGGCGATCGGTGGCGGATGAGAGGAGGTTGCTCCGTATGACCACGTTGCAACAGCCCTCGTTTCCTCCCCCAAGCGCGCAGGCGGCGCGAGAGGTGCGGCGGGATACGGCGTTGCGGCGGGCGCGGACCTGATACGGGCATCTAGCCGGAGTTGCCGGCGTCGAGTTGATGGACGAGCTGGTGCGTCGCGGATGGCTGGAGGAAGCCCCAGCGGAGGCTGACGGTCGGCGGGTGTATATCCGTCCGAGCGATGCAGGTGCGGCTGCGCTGGCCGAGAGGGGCGTGTCGGTTCCGGCCACGAGGTCAGGCAAAACCGTCGCTTTCGGGTGCACGGACTGGACCGAGCGGCGGTGGCACCTGGGCGGCGCGCTGGGGCGAGCCATCGTCGACGCTCTGGAGGACGCGGGTTGCATCGAGCGGACGGCCGGGTCGCGGGTGGTGACGCTGACGGGTGGACTGGACCGGTGGCTTGATCGTTAGGTAAACGCTTTACTCTCCCCTCTTCCCTATTTGCTGGCTCCTGAATCCCGTTGCCAATGGACTCGCCCCTGCGTGTGCGCTAGAATGCGGCCACCAAGCAATTATCGTCGAATTGCGCATCCAGAGCGCTTGGGGAGGATACCAAATGACGCAAGAACTCACTCCTTCGCAACGCAAGTGGTACGACCTGGCAGCGAAGCACGCCGACACCTTCGCCGGGCGGGCGGCGGAATACGATCTCGAGGGCAAGTTCCCGTTCGAGAACTACGCGGAAATGAAGGAGTCGGGCTACTCTTCCATGCCCATACCGGCGGACTGCAACGGCGGCGGGGCCGACCTGATGGACATCTGCATCGCGCAGAACCGGCTGGCGCAAGGGTGCGGGGCGACGGCGCTTGCCATCAACATGCACTTCGGGCTGCCCTTCGTGATGACCGACCTTGTGGAGCGGGGCGAGGATGGTCCGAAGGAGATGCTGACGAAAATCGCCGACGAGCAGCTCATCGTCTTTGGGGCCATTACGGACCCGCAGGTGGATAGCTACAAGGGCATCACCGGCCTCGGATATACAACCGCGACGGCGGTGAAGGAAGGGGACGGTTTCCGTATCAATGGGCGCAAGGGGTTCGGCACCAACAGTCCCATCGGGGACCTGTTCGGCTGCACGGCTGTATACAACGACCCCAACGACGGGGAGATCGGCCTGATATTCGTGCTGCCGTCGGACACCGAGGGGCTGGTCTGCCTGAACGACTGGGACACGATGGGGATGCGGGCCAGCCAGAGCCACAGCTGGCGGCTGGAGAACGTGTTCGTCGAGGAAGACCACTGCTTCAAGCACAACCTGTGGGAGTGGGACGAATACGCCCGCGGGCTGTGGGCGTGGCACGGCGGGACATTCGGGTCAGTGTACCTTGGCATTGCCAAGGCGGCGCGGGACTTCGCAATCAACCAGACGCGGGACCGGACCAGGATGCCGTTCAAACATCCCGAGAGCTACTACCCCGGCCACCAATTCCTGGCGGCGGAGATGGACATCGGCTTGCACGCGGGATGGTACTGGCAGGCGGAGATAGCGAAGCGGCTGATAGACATAAACAACCGCGACGACGACACCGTCGTTGAGGCGGTGGCGATGCAGTACTTCTGCATGAAGACGGCGCAGGACGTGGTGAACAAGGCGATGGACATGGTGGGCGGCGCGGCGCTGGCCCGTCGGCTGCCGCTGGAGCGATACTACCGCGACGTGCGGGCGGGCACCATGCATCCGATCAGCGGTTTCGACGCGCTGGAGCTGATCGGGAAGCACGCCTTCGGGCTGCATCGGGATGTGCAGCCGCGCTACGTGTAGGCGCAACGGACTGGGCAAGATGCGCACCGGGAGCGGTTCACCACCGCTCCCGTTTTCGTGATGCGATACCGGTCGGTGTTCAGCGGAATTTGGGGCGGCAATACGGTTTGATTACGCATCGCCTCAATGCTACGCTGTTATTCGAGAATTACCACCGGGAGGGCTCACGAGCATGGCTGCTGGCTACATGATTGGCAACATCACGATCACCGATCCGGATACATTCGTCGAGTACGGAAAGCTGGTGCCGGAGACGGTTGCGGCCTTCGGAGGGACGTACGTCGTACGGGGCGGGATTCCCGAGAAGCTCGAAGGGGACTACGACCCCAAGCGCATCGTGGTGCTTCAGTTCGACAGCATCGAGAAGGCGAGGGAGTGGTACGACTCCGAAATGTATGCGCCGCTGAAGGAAATGCGAATGAAGGCCTCGACGGGCGACCTGTACTTGGTGGAAGGCGTCTAGGCACAGGGCCGCGGATTTCTGGAGGCAGCCCCCGATGAGTCCATGGCAACTGACGTAAGAGAAGCAGAGCCGGTCTCGACCACGCTGAACATAGGCGGGATGACCTGCGCCGCCTGCGTGTACCACGTGGAGCGGGCGCTGACCGGAGTCCCTGGCGTGACGAAAGCAAGCGTGAATCTCGGCGTCGAGAGAGCCGCCGTGGAGTTCAGTCCCGCCGCGGCCACGCTGGAAGACCTTCGCCGCGCTGTGGAGGAGGCAGGTTACCGGGTCGAGGCTGCAGGCGACCGGCAGCAGGAGCTGGAGCGGCTTTCCAAGACCGAAGAAGTGCGCGCCCTGCGCAATCGGCTGCTGGTGGCTGCCGCCGGCGCCATCCTCCTATTCCTGGGGGCATTCAAGGGATTTCCCTGGGTGTCGGGATGGATGGAACTGGGCTTTTATCCCTTCCTGCTGTGGGCCTTGGCAACTCCCGTGCTGTTCTGGGCTGGCGCTGGATTCTACCGGTCAGGTCTGGGCGCGGTGCGCCATGGATCGGCCAACATGCACACGCTCATTGCGCTGGGCACCAGCACGGCCTACGGTTACAGCGTGGCGGTGGTGTTGCTGGAGGCGTTTGCGCCGTCGGTGTTGGCGAGGGCCGGCATAGAAGGCAAGGTCTTCTTCGAGACCGCTGCGGTAATCATCGCGCTGGTCCTGCTGGGGCGATACCTGGAAGCACGGGCGCGAGGGCAGACGTCGGAGGCCATCCGGCGGCTGATCGAACTGCGACCGGCGACGGCGACGGTGTTGCGGGACGACGGCGAAGTACAGGTGCCGGTCGAGCAGGTGGTGGCGGGCGACCTGCTGCTGGTGCGACCCGGTGAACACATCGCAGTTGACGGCGAGGTCGCGAGCGGGCACTCGGCGGTCGACGAGTCGATGCTGACCGGCGAGAGCATGCCGGTGGAGAAGGCGCCCGGTGACTCGCTGTATGGCGCAACCCTGAACGGACACGGCGCACTGTATTACCGGGCGACGCGTGTCGGGCAGGAGACAGCTCTGGCGCAGATCATCCGGCTGGTGGAGGAGGCGCAGGGCTCGCGAGCGCCGATTCAGCGGCTGGCCGACAGGATCTCGGCGTGGTTCGTGCCGATCGTGGTGGGCCTGGCGACGCTGTCGTTCCTGCTGTGGCTGTTGCTGGGTCCCGCTCCGACGCTGACGCTGGCGATCTTGGTTTTCGTCGCCATACTGATCATCGCGTGCCCCTGCGCGCTGGGTCTGGCGACCCCGACGGCCATCATCGTGGGCGTGGGCAAGGGAGCCGGGCAGGGAGTGCTCATCCGGCAGGCGGAGGCGCTGGAGAAGGCCCACCGCGTGGACACGGTCGTGCTGGACAAGACGGGTACGCTGACGACGGGCAAGCCGGCGGTGACGGCGGTCGTTTCCAAGGGGACCGATACCGCCGAATCGGACAGCGAGAGTGCCCTGCTGTTCCTGGCGGCGTCGGCTGAGCGCGGGTCGGAGCATCCGCTGGCACAGGCGATTGTCGTCAAGGCACGGGAGGACGGCATAACTCCGGCGACAGCCGACGAGTTCCAGGCCATACCGGGCCGGGGCGTGAGCGTGGTGGTCGACGGGACCGCAGTACTGCTGGGCAACCGAGCGCTGATGGACGAGTCGGGCGTGTTCCTGGACGGTCTGAACGAAACGGCGACGCGGTTTGCCGCCGAGGGCAGTACGCCGGTGTTTCTGGCCGCCGACGGGCAGGCGATGGGCGTGTTCTCGGTGGCGGATACGCTGAAGCCGGGTGCCGTCCGGGGCGTGGAACGCCTGCGGGAAATGGGGCTGCGGGTGGTGATGCTCACCGGTGACAACGCGGCCACGGCCAATACCATCGCGAGGCAGCTGGGCATCGACCAGGTGGAGGCCGAGGCACTGCCGCAGGACAAGGCCGCCGTGGTGCGGCGTCTGCAGGGCGAGGGTCGGGTGGTGGCAGTCGTGGGCGACGGCATCAACGACGCTCCGGCGCTGGCACAGGCGGACGTGAGCCTGGCCATGGGTGGTGGGACGGACGTGGCCATCGAGTCGGCGGACATCACGCTGATGCGGGACGACGTGGGAGCGGTTGCGACGGCGTTCAACCTGAGTCGGCAGACGATACGGACCATCAAGCAGAACCTGTTCGGGGCCTTCTTCTACAACGTGCTGCTGATTCCGGTGGCGGCGGGCGTGTTGTACCCGGCGTTCCAGGCCGTGGGCGGCGTGCCGGTCTCGCTGGAGTTCTTCTTCGGGCAGCAGGGGTTCCTGAACCCGGTGCTGGCGGCGCTGGCCATGGCGTTCAGCTCGGTTACGGTGGTTACCAACTCGCTGCGGTTGCGCGGGTCTGCGATACAGGCCTAGACTAGGGCCAAGAGGTGACACGATGGCAACTGCGATAGACCCGGTCTGCCTGATGGAAGTCGACACGGAGAACCCGCCGGGCGGGCAGAGCAACTACGAGGAAACGGACTACTACTTCTGCGGCCCGGGCTGCAAGGTCGCCTTCGACCGGGACCCGGAGCACGTGCTGTCGGGCGAGGGCGTGGTGCTGATGGAGCACGGCGACCACGGGCACGGCCACGAGGAGGCGCGGCCTGCGGGCGGCGGTGGAATCATGGGGTGGCTGCGCGGACTCTTCGGAGGGAAGAGCCTCTCGGATTGATGAGTCAGCGGCGAGTGATGGGCAGGTGCTGCCCGTATCCGTGTTTCTGGCTTACTTCGAGGTTGTTGTCGCAGCGGGTTGTTGTTCGAGAAAGCCTTGTGGCACTTTGATGTCTACCTCCGCAACAACAACATGCGGGGCATGAACGTAAGGCGGAACAGGGTCCCCACCGCATTCTGATTCTGTTACCAGTAGCCCTTCAAGGGCGTCCTTCCCATTTGCCAACGCCTCCTCCACGCTGTCACCGTCAGTGGTGCAGTTAGGGTAATAGGGAAAGAATACTTGGTAGCCGCCCTCGTCTTGTGGAATCAGGAACACGGTGAATTTCTGCAGATGCATCACAGAACCTCTTCTGAACTGCACACACGGATTCCCGCTTTCGCCCTGTGGGAGTACGCCCTCACCCTAACCCTCTCCCGGAGGAAGAGGGTGTTTGCCATACACTTCAGAAGGCTGTGGCTTCGCTGAAATTCGGTTAGGCGGCCTTGCCGCAGCAGCGCTTGTACTTGCGACCGCTGCCGCAGGGGCAGGGGGCGTTGCGGCCGACCTTGCCAGCGCCCGAGGGCTGTGCGTTGCGGTTGGCGCCGCTCACTGCCTTCATCGGGCTGTCGGTCGACGAGTTTCGGCGGCCACGGGTGCTGGCGGCTGCCTGGGCCGGGTCGACGGTTACGTGGAATAGAGTTCGCACCACGTCGCGCTGGATGCGGTTCTGCAGATCGAAGAACATCTTCTGGCCTTCGGAGCGGTACATATCCAGCGGGTTGCGCTGTCCGTAGGCGTGCAGGCCGATGCCCGTGCGCAGGTTCTCCATGGCCGTGAGGTGCTGCACCCAGTGGGAGTCGATGGCCCGCAGAAGCAGTAGCCGCTCGGTGAGCCGCATGTTTTCGAGACCGACCTCCTCTTCCCTGGTGGAGTAGGCCGTTTCGGCGTGGTCGGACAAAATTTTCTCGATCTGCTCCAGGCTGTACTGGTACACCTGGTCCTCGTGGGACAGTTCGGGCGGCAGATCACATATTTGCCCGAGGTCGTCGATCAGTCCCTCGGCTTGCCAGTCGTCTGCGTGGCGGCCCGGAAGGAACTGGGCCATACTCCGTCCAAACTCCTGGCGCAGCATTCCCAGTGTCTTCTCGCGCAGGTCGTCGTCGCCGAGGGCCTGGTGGCGGTCGATGTAGATGACCTCGCGCTGCTTGTTGAGAACGTCATCGAATTCCAGCAGGTGCTTGCGGATGTCGAAGTGGTAGCTCTCCACCTTGACCTGGGCACCGCTGATGGACTTGGTAACCAGCTTGTTCTCAACAGGCGTGTCTTCTTCCAGCCCGGTCCATCCCATCACGGTCTTGATGCGTTCGCCGCCGAAGCGTTGCATCAGCTCGTCTTCCAGCGATACGTAGAACTGGGAGCTGCCGGGGTCGCCCTGGCGTCCGGCGCGCCCACGGAGCTGGTTGTCGATGCGACGGGCGTCGTGGTGTTCGGTGCCGATGACGTGCAGACCGCCCAGGTCCACAACGCGGTCGTGCTCCTGCTGCCAGTCTTCGCGGGCAGTGTCTGCGCCGCCGAGCACGATGTCGGTGCCGCGGCCGGCCATGTTGGTGGAGACGGTAACAGCGCCGAGCCTGCCTGCCTGGGCGATGACGTTGGCCTCGCCCTCGTGGTTCTTGGCGTTTAGCACCTGGTGAGGAACGCCGCGCTTGCGTAGCCTTTCGCTCAGGTACTCTGAGTCCTCGATGGAGGTAGTGCCGATGAGCAACGGCTGCTGCGAATCGTATTTCTCGAATATGTGGTCGGTCACCGCCTTCCACTTGCCCTCTTCGGATTGGTACACGAGGTCGGTATTATCCTGCCTCCGCATGGGCTTGTTGGTTGGGATCTCCACAACCTCCAGGCCGTAGATGCGGTAGAACTCGTCCGCCTCGGTCGCGGCGGTACCGGTCATTCCGGCCAACTTGCGGTACATGCGGAAGTAGTTCTGTAGGGTGATGGTGGCGTAGGTGATGCTCTCGCGCTGGATGCGTAGGCCCTCCTTGGCCTCCACGGCCTGGTGCAGGCCGTCGGACCAGCGGCGGCCGGGCTGAAGACGCCCGGTGAACTCGTCGACGATGACGACCTCGCCGTCGCGCACGACATACTCCTTGTCTCGCTGCTTCATCACGTGGGCGGTGAGGGCGTTCTCCATATAGTGGACGAGGTGGAAGTTCTCGGGGTCGTACAGGTTGGAGGTGTTGGTCCACTGCTCCATCTTGCCGATTCCCTCCTGGGTGAGGGAAATGGCCTTTGTGCGGTCGTCGATTGTGTAGTCCTCGGCCGGGTCGAGGCGAGGCACGAGGCGGGCGAAGTTCTGGTACAGCTGGACGGGCTCCTCGGCCGGTCCGCTGATGATGAGAGGTGTACGAGCCTCGTCGATGAGTATGTTGTCGACCTCGTCGACGATGGCGAAGTTGAGCTCCCGTTGCACCCTCTGGTCGGTGGAGAGAGACATATTGTCTCGCAGGTAGTCGAAGCCGAACTCGTTGTTGGTGCCGTAGGTGACGTCGGCGAGGTAGGCCTCGGATCGGGAAACGGGTTGAAGGAACGGCAGCTTTCCGCCGGTGATATCGGGGTCATAGACGAACGCGGCGTCGTGCTGCAGACAGCCTACGCTCAGGCCGAGGGCGTGGTACACGGGGCCCATCCACACCGGGTCGCGGCGGGCGAGATAGTCGTTGACGGTGACAATGTGTACGCCTTTGCCGGTCAGGGCGTTTGCGTAGACCGCCAGGGTGGCCACAAGGGTCTTGCCCTCGCCGGTCTTCATCTCGGCGATCTTGCCCTGGTGGAGGGCAGTTCCGCCGATGAGCTGCACGTCGTAGTGGCGCTGGCCCAGGTTGCGACGGGCCGACTCACGCACCGCGGCGAAGGCCTCGGGCAGCAGGTCGTCTAGGGACTCGCGGCCGGTCAGACGCTGGCGGAACTCTTCCGTCTTGGCAAGCAACTGCTCTGGGCTGAGGCGCTGATATTCGGGCTCCAGCCTGTTGACGGACTCCCTGATGGGGCCCAGCTTCTTCAGAGCCTTGTCGTTGGGGTCGCCGATTATTTTCTGAAGAACGGAAACCATAGGCCCTTGTCCTATCAATAATGAATTTCCGGGAGGGGTACTCCCGCCCGGAAAGGGATGGGCGGCATTACGCCCTCAATGTACCATTTCCCGCTGCAGGAGGAAAACTTACAGCGCAGCGGCCAACGCCGGATGGGCTGCTCCTCTCAGTTCGTCGAGGCTGCGGATGTTATTGTCGGCCATGTACCGACGCAGTCCGTCGAGGATGCGCCACGGTGCGTCGAGGCCTATCAGGTTGGCGCTGCCCACCTGTACGGCGGTTGCGCCCGCCAGGATGTATTCGACGGCGTGTTCGGCTTCGAAGATGCCGCCGACTCCTATGATGGGAATATCTTTGCCTGATTCCCGCAGGGCCTGTGCTGTCTGGTAGACCAGCGCCAGGGAAACCGGGCGAAGGCCCATGCCGGACAGCCCGCCGGTGATGTTGCCGAGCACCGGGCGTCGCGTCGCGAGGTCGATGCGCATGGCGGGCAGGGTGTTGCAGATGGTCAGGGCGTCGGCCCCGCCGTCCACTGCCGCCAGGGCAATCTCTGTGATGTCTGGCACGTTGGGAGATAGCTTTGCCAGTACAGGCAAGGAAGTGTTGGCCTTGACGGCCGCGACCGCATCGTGGGTCAAGGCCGCGCTGTAGCTGAACATCGCCCCGTTCTCGATGTTGGGACAACTTAGGTTGAGCTCGAGGGCGCTGATGCCAACTGCTTCGGCGGTCATGGCTGCCATCTCGCCGAACTCACCGACGCTGTGGGCGGCGAAGCTGAAGAGCACCGTGGCGTTCCATTCAGCCCACCTGGGCGTCCATTCGCGTACGGCGGTCTCGATGCCTGGGTTGATGAGGCCGATGGCGTTCAGGAACAGGTGGTCACCCTCTTCCCAGGCTACCCGATACGATTCCGGGTACCACCGGGGTTCCGGGTTACCCTCGCGGGCCTGGCGAGTGACGGTCTTGGGGATGACCGCGCCCAGTTCGTGCAACGGGTATTTGCCGATGAGTCCACGCCCGTAGCCGTCGTATCCCAACGTACCGGACGCGACCATCACCGGATTGGCCAATGTCAGGCCAACAGGGTGCGAGGGTGCCAGTTCCACTTCCAGACCGATTTCGGTAGTTTCCGGCAGGTCGGCCACAGGCATCATTCTCCCGAAGGTGAGACAGGGGCCGCAGCACCGCCGCGGCCCATTGATTAACAACGGCTACTCGCTGGGTTGCTCCTCAGTCTTCTCGACCGTTTCGGACGTCCCCTCAGATTCCTCGGCGAGGCCTATGGGGAGGACTTCGGCCTGCGGCTGTTCCTCCGTCTCCTCTTCCTCGTCGTCGTCATCGAAGAAGTCTTCCAGGTCTTCGTCGTCGGTGTCCTCAGTGGCGTAGGTGCGGGCGACCTGCCTGGCCATCCGCTCGAAGCCGTCGTCCTCGGCATCAGGGCCGAGAATGCTGAGGTCCACTTCTTCATCGTTGGTTTCGGCCGGTGCGCGCAGCCAGCCGCCCGGCGAGACTGCGGCAAGGTCCAGGGCAGGTTGGGGCTTGAGCAGCTCGGCCATGCCGGGGATCTCGACCTGCGCCGGGATGAGCCGCCCGATGATGACGTTTTCCTTCAGGCCCAGCAGGTAGTCCTGCTGTCCGCGAACCGCAGCCTCGGTCAGCACGCGGGTGGTCTCCTGGAAGGAGGCCGCAGACAGGAAGCTGTCGGTGCGAAGGGAGGCGCGGGTCACGCCGAGCAGCACCTGGTCGGCGGTCGCGGGTTCGCCACCCTCGGCCATCACCTTGGCGACCTGCTCCTGGAAGGCGAACTTGTCCACCACCTCACCGGGGATGAACTCGGTGTCGCCGGTCTCCTTCACCTGGACGCGGCGCAGCATCTGGCGCAGGATGATTTCGATGTGCTTGTCGTGGATGCCCACACCCTGGGACTGGTAAACGGCCTGCACCTGGTCCACGAGGTGGGATTGCAGGGCGTCCTTGCCCAGCACCCGCAGCAGGTCGTGGGGGTTCAGCGGGCCGCTGGTGAGAGCGTCGCCTGCGTTCACCCAGTCGCCGTCGCCGACCATCAGGTAGGCCGCGGCGGGGATGACGTGCTCACGGGTCTCCACGTCTTCCCAGATTACCGATATGCAGTCGCTGGCCACTTCAACGCGGCCGCCCACTGCGGCAAGGATGGGCACGTTGGCCAACTCGGTGGTCTCCGCACCGTCCGTATCGCCGCCCTCGGGCTGCATCGTGGAGGCCAGTATCATTCCGGGTTCCACGAGGTCGCCGTCGTCGACCATGACGTCCGCGCCCTCGGGCAGCGGGTATTCCTCTCGGATTTCCTCGCTGTAGACGACCCGCAGGACGCGGGTGTCCTCGGAGGACTGCAGCTCGACCTGCCCGTCTATATCGGCGAGCAGGGCAGCGCCCTTGGGCACGCGGGCCTCGAACAGTTCTTCCACCCTGGGGAGACCGACGGTGATGTCGGATACGTTGGCCACGCCGCCGGTGTGGAAGGTGCGCATGGTGAGCTGGGTGCCGGGCTCGCCGATGCTCTGGGCGGCAATGATGCCGACAGCCTGGCCGATTTCCACAGGCTTGGCGGTTGCGGGCAGCCAGCCGTAACACTTGCGGCAGACACCGCGAGGGGCATCGCAGGTTAAGGGGGAGCGAACCGGAATGAGCGCATCCTCTCGGTCCAGCACGCCGTCTTCCACGGCCGCCCCATAGGCTTCCTCGATTTTCTCGGCCAGGGGAACGTCGATGAGTTCGTTCTGGTCAATCAGGATTTCGCCGGTCATGGGGTCGGCGATGGGCTCCGCGGCGTAGCGGCCCTTGATGCGGTCGGCCGTCCGGTCCGTGCGCTCATCCCGCTGGTTGTCGGGAATGAACTGGACGTTGTAGACGTCGGTGGTGCCACAGTCCTCTAGGAGGACGATGACTTCCTGAGCGATGTCTATCAGGCGCCGGGTTAGATAACCGCTATTGGCGGTGTTGAGCGCCGTATCGGTCAGTCCCTTGCGGGCGCCATGGGTGGAAATGAAGTACTCCAGGGCCGTGAGGCCCTCGCGGAAGCTGGACTCCACGGGAAGCTCGATGATGCGGCCGCGTGGGCGATTCATCAGCCCGCGCATGCCCGCCATCTGGTTGATCTGTGAGGTATTACCCTTGGCTCCCGATAGCGCCATGACGCCGATGCCGCCGTAGCCCAGGGCATCGTAGTCGCGGAGCATTTCGCCGCCGGTGCCCAGGCCCCCGTATTTCGCGCCGTATTCGTCAATCTGGTGGCGCACCAGTTCGGCAGTCTGGGACGAAGCCTGGGACCAGGCCTCGATGGTCTTGCTGTACTGCTCATCTTCGGAGATGAGACCCAACTGGAATTCCTCGAAGTACTTGTCGACGCTGCTGGCGGCATCGGCGAGTACCCGGCTCTTCTCGGGGGACACCTGGATGTCGTTGATGGCAATGGTGATGCCGGAGGAAGTGGCGTACTGGAACCCCAGGTTCTTGATGTCGTCCAGCACCTGGGCCGTATCCTCGTTGCTGAGTACTCGGTAGAGCTCCGAAGTCAGTTCCTTCAGGGCGTCGCGGTTCATCAGCAGGTTCTGGAAGCCGATTTCGCTAGGCAGTATCTCGTTGAAGATGAGCCGGCCCAGGGTGGTCCTGTGCCATGAGTCGGACGCACCGCGGACGTGGCGGGTGTAGATGGGAGAATGCAGCTCGATAAGATCGGCGTTGAGGGCGTCGCGGGCTTCCGAGATGCTCTCGAAGCGCTGGTCGGTGCCCTTGCCGTCCTGCTTCTCCACGGTCAGGTAATAGCAGCCCATCACCATATCCAGCGTGGGTGCAACCAGCGGGTCGCCGGAGGCCGGGGAGAGCATGTTGCGCGTGCTGAGCATGGTCTCTTTGGCTTCCAGGACCGCCATGGCGGAGAGAGGCACGTGCACGGCCATCTGGTCGCCGTCGAAGTCGGCGTTGAAAGCCGAACAGACCAGCGGGTGAATCTGAATGGCGTGTCCGTCGATCAGCACGGGCATGAAGGCCTGGATCCCGAGACGGTGCAGGGTGGGTGCGCGGTTTAGCAGCACCGGACGGTTCTTTATGACGTCTTCGAGGATGTCCCAGACCTCGCTGCGGGCGCGCTCCACCATTCGCTTGGCGTTCTTGATGTTGGGAGCGATGCCCAGCATGACCAGCCGGTGCATGACGAAGGGCTTGAACAGCTCGAGAGCCATGCGCCGGGGAAGGCCGCACTCGTTCATCTTCAGCTCGGGGCCTACGACGATGACGGAGCGTCCGCTGTAGTCCACGCGCTTGCCCAGCAGGTTCTGCCGGAAGCGGCCCTGCTTGCCGCGAAGCAGGTCGGACAGGCTCTTGAGCTTGTGATTGTGGCTACCCTGGATGGGTCGGCCGCGCCGGCCGTTGTCGATGAGGGCGTCGACGGCCTCCTGGAGCATCCGCTTTTCGTTCCGGATGATGATCTCCGGGGCCCCGAGGGTCATCAGCCTCTTGAGCCGGTTGTTGCGGTTGATGACACGGCGATACAGGTCGTTGAGGTCGCTGGTGGCGAAGCGGCCGCCGTCAAGCTGCACCATGGGGCGCAGTTCCGGGGGCAGCACGGGCATCACGGTGAGAATCATGTCCTCGACGCGGGTGCCCTCGCCGCGGCCGCCGTCGCTGCGGCTGCCGCTCTGGCGGAAGGACTCGACCACTCTCAGCCGCTTGATGGCCTTCTGGCGGCGCTGGCCTGAGGTGGAATGCATGTCGGTGATCAACTGGTCACGCAGGGCCTCGAGGTCGACATCGCGAAGGATGGCCAGGATAGCCTCGGCCCCCATGCCGGCTTCAAAGACATCCGGGAAGCGGTCCTTCAGCTCCCGGTAGCGAGATTCGGCCAGAAGCTTCATCTTCTGGATGTCGTTCAGTTCATCCATGACCAGCTTCAACTGGGCGGAGAGCTCGTTCTCCTCTTCGGCCAGCTGGTTGCTGACTGCCTGTATCTCCTGCTGGACTTCCAGCAACTCAGGAATGGGGTCGCCGCCCTCCGGCGCGAATTCGACCGCCGGATTGTCGGTCTCGGGCCTCTGGCCGCCAGTCAGCTGCAGAAGGCGGACATTCAGTTCCGCCAGCTTGTCTGCGGCGACTTCGCGCTTCTTTTCGATGTCGAGGTCGTACTTGAGCTGCTCGGCTTCGATGGACTCCTGGCGGACCTCTTCGTCAACGGACACGATGATGTGCTGGGCGAAGTAGAGCACGCGCTCCAGGTTTCGAGGCGAGAGATCGAGCAGCAGGCCCAGGCGACTGGGGTTGGTCTTGCTGAACCAGATGTGGGCCACGGGGGCCGCGAGGCGGATGTGCCCCATGCGCTCGCGGCGTACCTTGGCGCGGGTGACCTCCACGCCGCAGCGGTCACAAACGACGCCACGGTACCGGATGCGCTTGTACTTGCCGCAGAAGCACTCCCAGTCCTTGGTGGGGCCAAAGAGGCGCTCACAGAAGAGGCCGTCCTTCTCCGGGCGGAGCGTGCGGTAGTTGATGGTCTCGGGCTTGGTAACCTCGCCGTGGGACCAGTTGAGAATCTGCTCAGGTGAGGCGATAGAGATTCGAATCGCGTTGAAATGGGTAGCCGACGTATCAGTGCGGTCAGCCATTGAAACCATAATTAAATCGCCTCCAGGGGTTGGAATAGGTCCACATCGCGATCGAGTCCAGGCGCTACGCCCTGTCCGAGTTCCTGCACAATTTCCTGGCCAATATCCTGGGTCAAGGCGGGCCGGTCCTCGTTGAGAAGCTGTACCGCAAGGCCCAGGCTCTGCAGTTCCTTGAGAAGGACGTTGAACGATTCCGGAACACCGGGCTGTCCGATGGGCTCGCCCTTCACGACAGCCTCGTAGGTCTTGACTCGTCCTGCCACGTCGTCGGACTTGACGGTCAGCACCTCCTGCAGGTTGTATGCGGCGCTGTACGCCTCGAGGGCCCAGACTTCCATTTCGCCGAAGCGCTGGCCGCCGAACTGTGCCTTGCCGCCCAGGGGCTGCTGGGTAATCATCGAGTACGGGCCGGTGGAGCGGGCGTGAATCTTGTCCTCCACCAAGTGGATGAGCTTGAGAATGTAGATGTCGCCGACGGTTACCAACTGGTCGAACTCGTCGCCGTTGCGACCGTCGAAGAGCTTGAACTTGCCGAAGGTGGGCGGCGCTATGCCGCGCTGGCGGTGGACTTCCAGCGACAGGTCGCGCAGGCCCTGGATGTCCTTGCCCCACGGGTCGCGTCCGGCCTCGAGGGCCAGCCACAGGCGCAGGCATGCTTCGCGGGAGAAGCCGGTCTGGGACTCATCGAAAATCCGGCCCATCATGTCCTGGGGGCCACTGCCGTATTCGGAGAGCCAACGCACGACCACGTTGCGTTCGTCGTCGGTCAGACCCTCGCCGGTCTTGATGGCCTGTTCCTTCTCCAGGAACCAGATGCGGGCCAGAGAGTCTTCGATGGCCGAGTCACTGGCCCCGTCGAAGACCGGGGTATTGGCGCGGAAATTCAGGCCGCGAGCCGCCCAGCCGAGGTGCGTCTCGAGCACCTGGCCGAGGTTCATCCGGGAGGGCACGCCGATGGGGTTCAGGATGATGTCGACAGGGGTGCCGTCCTCCAGGTAGGGCATGTCCTCTTCCGGCAGGATGCGGGCGACAACGCCCTTGTTGCCGTGGCGTCCGGCCATCTTGTCGCCGACGGAAATCTTGCGGGTCTGGGCTATCCAGACACGCACCGCTTCCTTCACTCCGGGGCTGAGGTCGTCCTTGTTCTCGCGACTCAGCACCTTGACGTCTATCACCTTGCCGCGCTCACCATGAGGCACGCGCAGGGAGGTGTCCTTAACGTCGCGGGACTTCTCGCCGAAAATGGCGCGGAGAAGCTTCTCCTCGGCGGTGAGCTCGGTCTCGCCCTTGGGCGTAACCTTGCCGACCAGGATATCTCCGGGTCCAACGTCGGCACCGACTCGTATGATCCCGCGCTCATCGAGGTCGCGCAGGCTGACCTCGCCCACGTTGGGAATGTCGCGGGTTATTTCCTCGGGACCAAGCTTGGTCTCGCGGGCCTCCATCTCGTGGCGCTCAATGTGGATGGAGGTGAAGTAGTCGTCGCGATACAGACGCTCGCTGACGATGATTGCATCTTCGTAGTTGTAGCCCTCCCAGGACATGAAGGCCACCAGCACGTTCTGACCAAGGGCCAACTCGCCGTTCTCGGTGGAAGAGCTGTCGGCCAGGACGTCCCCGGTCCGCACCACGTCGCCTCGAGTGGCGATGGGGCGCTGATCGAAGCAGGTGCCCTGGTTGGTGCGGGAGAACTTGATGAGCGGGTGGGCGTGCTCTTCGCCCTCGCCGTCGGTGACCACGATCACGCGGCCGTTGACCGACGTGACCACACCTTCGACGTGGGACGTCACCATCTGGCCGCTGTCGCGGGCCACGCGGTCCTCGATGCCAGTGCCGACGGTGGGCGCCTGGGGACGCAGCAGAGGAACGGCCTGGCGCTGCATGTTGGAACCCATCAGCGCGCGGTTGGCGTCGTCGTGCTCAAGGAACGGTATGAGTGCGGCCGACACGCTCATAATCTGCATTGGAGAAACGTCCATCAGGTCCACTTCGCTGGGAGTGCCCTGGGTGTATTGGTCACCCACGCGAATCTCGATACGGTCGTCTTGGAACTGGTTCTTTTCGTCTAGCCTGGCGTTGGCCTGGGCAATCTTGTACTGCTCCTCCATATCGGCGGAGAGCCAGATCACCGAATTGTCCGGGCCGCCGTCTTCAGGGGCTGACGCCACATAAGGCCTGACCCTCAGCATGGTGCCTTCGGGCAGTGCGTGGATGGCGTTTACGCGGTTTGCGCCGATGGAGACGCCCGCGTTGACGATGACGCGTCCGCTCTCCGGGTTGACCACCGCGTCCGTGGCGATGCGGCCCTGCAGGTCTGGTGAGTCCTTGGCAATCTCGCGGCGCACCAGGCGGTAGGGAGACTCAATGAAGCCGAAGGCGTTCACCCGGGCGTAGGACGCCAGCGAACTGAGCAGACCGATGTTGGGGCCTTCCGGTGTCTCGATGGGGCAGATGCGGCCGTAGTGAGAGAAGTGAACGTCGCGGACGTCGAAGCCGGCGCGTTCACGGGACAGGCCGCCGGGCCCGAGGGCCGAGAGGCGGCGCTTGTGGGTCAGTTCGGCCAGCGGATTGGTCTGGTCCATGAACTGGGAGAGCTGGGAGCCTCCGAAGAACTCGCGCACCGCCGCCACCACCGGCCGTATGTTGACCAGCGCCTGGGGCGAAGCGTTTTCCTGCTCCACTAGGGTCATCTTTTCCTTGACCATTCGCTCCATCCGGAGCAGGCCGACGCGGACCTGGTTCTGCACCAGCTCACCGACGGCGCGCACACGGCGGTTGCCGAGGTGGTCAATGTCGTCCACCTGGCCGTCGCCACTGTTGATGCGGATCATCATGCGCAGCACGGCGATGATGTCTTCGCGGGTCAGGGTCATGGGGCCGACGCCTTCCGCGAGACTGAGACGGCGGTTGAACTTGTAGCGTCCCACCCGGCCGAGGTCGTAACGGCGGGCCTCGAAGAACAGGTTGTTTATCAGGTTGCGGGAGTTGTCGAGGCTGGGAGGCTCACCGGGACGCAGCCTCTTGTAGAACTCCACCTGCGCCGCGGCAATGCGCTGGGCGGAAGCCAGGTCAAAGTCCTCGTCCTCGCCGTGGAGCCACTCGGCCTTGTCCCACATCTGGCGCAGCTCTTCCTCGCGGAAAGTGGCGTCGCGCGGGTCGGCGGCGGGGTCACTGCGGAGGGTCGCTTGTATGTAGCGGTGAGTCTCGTCGGTGTCCACGTCTTCGAACAGCGACAGTATCTCTTCGTCAGAGGCAATGCCGAGGGCCCGCAGGAAGATGCTGGCAGACACCTTGCGCTTGCGGTCGACCTTGACCGACAGGACGTCCTTGTTGCTGGTCTCGAACTCCAGCCAGGCACCGCGGGAAGGTATGAGCTTGGCCATGCACAGGCCGCGATTGCTGCTGGGGTTGCGCTCGATGACGAAGTAGATGCCGGGGGAGCGCACCAGTTGGCTCACGACGACACGCTCGGCGCCGTTGATGATGAAGGTGCCGTTTTCGGTCATCATGGGGAAGTCCCCCATGAAGATGGGCATTTCCTTGATCTCGCCGGTTTCCTTCACCACGAGATGAGTGGTGACATAGAGAGGCTGAGAGTAGGTTATCTCCCGTTCTTTGCATTCCTGCGGCGAATACTTGGGTTCGCTGAACTTGTGTTCACGGAAGTGTAGCTCGTACTTCTTTTCCGTGTAGTCCGAGATGGGAGAGATTTCCCTGAAGACGTCCTTGAGTCCCTCATCTTGAAACCAGTCATACGACTGAATCTGGCTCTCAATGAGGTTTGGGACGTCGAGGACCTGAGGGATTCGGGCATAGGAGCGAACATCCTGCTTTGACAGGGAATGTCCGTTTTGGACGCGCACGGGAGACAAAGCCATTCCTAATCTCCTTTCCGAGAATAGCGGCGGCCGCCGGACAAGGGTACCTAGGGCGTAAGCGGACCAGTTTGAATTGCGAGCGAGTATAGAGGCGTTGAAGTGAGGCGGAGATGCTGAGGCATTTTTCTAGACATAAACCAGTAACCTACTATTATACAGACGGGCACCGTTTTGTCAACAACGGGACCTGCCATATGGATAGTCTTCCCATGCAGGTGTTTTTTCGCCGCCCCACTCTTCATTTCCGTCCGCGGGAACCCAAATCCCGCATCGGCCCTGACCTCACCACCTGTCCCGAACGATGCCCGCTGAAATCTCGCCCTTGCCTTCAGCTATCGCTTGTCGTACAATTGTTCTTATTGAAGATTCCCTGAACAGCATGATTGCCCTGTCTCAATTAAGGACCGAAATGAGCGGGTCTTGTTACACAACGTTACAAAATGTTACACCGTCACGTGACGGCCTCCAGATGAGACTATGAGACTGGTCTCTCCCGACTGTCATTCAACCAAAGGAAGGGGGTTTCCTTCCATTCCGTCTGCCCGAAGATCGGAGATCGGGGGCGAAAGCCTCAATCCGCTGACGCCTGAACTACCAGACCACCTGAAGTGCAGCCCTACCCCTTGTCATAGCAGTCCTCGTCATAGCAGTCCTCGTCATAGCATTGATGTTCCCAGAGCGAACCCGTTCCAAGGCGGTGGAGCCGACAGGATCAAGGAACCAGGCGAGGTATTGGTGATCGGGGTTCCCGATAGCTTTGTAGGCAATGCCTTGAGGACTGCTGACCGAGGTCACGGACGAATGGAAACAGCAGCACGGCGGCGTGGTTGACAACCTGGTGCAGGAGAGTTGCGCGGGAATCCGGTAGCGCGGAAATAACCGCGTGTAGATTAGGCTATAATCCTCTTCTGCTTCATCCTTGCCCCGGTTTCGCGAAGGCCGTTCCATATGAACACCTCCCCCCGGTACTCCTTCAAAGCCCGCGACCTGACCATTGCTGGAAAACCCATCCATTACGCATGGGTCGTTGTTGGCGTGGCGGCAGTGATGCGGCTGTTCAGCTCTTCCTTCCGTTCATCGTCCAGCATCCTGATTCCAAGATTGGTGGAGTCCTTCGGATGGAGCTATGGCGCGGTCGGATTCGGGTTCGCTTTGCAGTGGGTGGTCTCCGGAATGTTGGGGCCGTCCGCGGGATGGTTGGGAGACCGGTACGGCGCTAGGGTCACGATGACCCTGGGTGCATTCCTTTTCATCGCGGGAATGGTGCTCACCGGGTTCATGACCAGTCTCTGGCAGTTCTACCTGTTCTTCGGAATCATCCTCAGCGCTTCGATGGGCATCTTCCAGGTCCCGCTGACGGCGTCGGTAACCATGTGGTTCAAGCGCCACCTGGGCACGGGAATGGGACTGTTGCAGTCGGCTCAGGGAGTGGGGCCGCTGGTGGCCGTGCCCATCATGCTGCTGGTCATCCAACTGTTCGGTGGCGGACTGCCCGGGCTGCGTGCCGCCTTCTGGGTGCCGGGAATAATCGGCGGCGTGGCCATCCTGTTGCTGGTCAGGCTCTTCTACGACGAGCCGGCGCAGATCGGAATGCGTCCGCTAGGGGCGTCCGAGAACGAACCTGTCCGCAAGATGCAGGTTGGCGAGATAGCCAAGATTCGGACCAAGGTGTTCTTCAAGCAGGCGCAGCGCACCCTGGCCTTCTGGAATCTTATCGGAATTCACTTCTGGGGCTGCGCCGGACACGCCATCGTGCTGGTGTACCTTGTGGCCATCGCCGAGTCTGAGGGTGTTTCGCAGGGACTGGCGGCCGGGGCATTCGTGACGCTGTCAGTTACCAGCACGATAACGCGCTTCGCCGTGCCGGTGATGGCGGACCGGGTGGGCAGCAAGGGAGTGATGGCCGTCTGTTTCTTCCTGCAGACAGTGCCCATCTTGCTTCTGTTCTTTTCCACGGAGGCTTGGCACTTCTACCTGTTTTCGGTGCTGTTTGGCATCGGATTCGGCGGCGAAATGAGCGCCTTCCCCATCATCAACCGGCAGTATTATGGCAGCGCTCCCATCGGCACCACCTACGGGTGGCAGATGATGGGCGCGGGCATCGGCATGGCCGCCGGGTCTCTCGCGGGTGGTGCGTTGCGCGACCTGACGAATAACTTCGATGCGACCATGGGTCTGTCGCTGGTCCTGAGCCTGGTAGGGGTATTCAGCATCGTGGTGCTCCCCACCACTAGGCACCACCAGCTCCCTGACTGGGAGGAACAGCTCCCGCCCGAGGCGCAGACTGAGCCCGAGGCTCCAGCTCGGCCCGCCCCGGGAACCCAGCCTGCTGCCGGGGATTGACAGGTTTCCCAGCGAAGATTTCCCCACTCCATCGCTGAGTAGGAAGGTCGCCCCTTGACCTCGGCCTTGTGCTAAACTGCCGTGCAAAAAGCGGCGGTTGCGCCAGACTGGAACAGGGGGAATTCTCATGCTGGACTTGATTATCCGCGGCGGGCAGGTCGTCACTCCCATGGGGGTGGGCGAATGGGACGTGGCGGTACAGGGCGAGCGAATCGTGGCGGTGGCCGCGCCTGGGACCCTTGGGGACGAGGCGGGCCGCATCATCGACGCCTCAGGCAAGATAGTCGTCCCCGGCGGCATCGAGCCGCACGCCCACATTTCCGCGCCCATCATGGGCCACGGGAACCTCACCACCGCACCGCCTCCGGAGGTGAGCCGCGCCGCTCTCTTCGGCGGCACAACGACCCTTATGGATTTCGCCATCCAGTATCCCGGCATCGACATCCAGCAGGCCATCGTGGAGCGAACCGGAGTCTGGCAGGGCCAGTCCTACGCCGACTACGCACACCACCTGATGATGCTGGGGCAGATTCCCCAGGAAATTCTCGGCTCGCTCCACGAGTTCGTGGAAGACGGTTTCGCCAGCGTCAAGATTTTCACCACCAACATCCGTCCCCCCACCACCGCGGGTGAGCCCCGCATGGTAGGCACCGGCCATCTGCACGACCTGATGACCGAGATACAGCGTCTCAGCGCCATGCTCCTCGTTCACGCCGAGGACGACGACATGGTGCAGCACATGTACCAGAAGCTCACCCGCGAGGAACGCACCGAGTGGTTCAATATGTCCGAGGTGCACAGCGCGGAGTCCGAGGACGTCTCCTTCACTCGGACTCTCCGGGTGGCTGAGTGGACCGGTTCACCGATTTATTTCGTCCACGTCAGTGCGCTGCAGGGCGTGCGCAATATCGCAGAAGCCCGCTCCAACGGTCGCCCGATCTACGGCGAAACGCTGCACAACTACTGCTGCTTCAACGAGGAGAACTACAAGGAAGATAACGGTATGAAGTACCATACCTACCCCTCCTTGAAGTCGGAAGCGGACCGCCAGTCGCTGTGGGACGGCATCATCAACGGCGGCCTGCAGACCATGGCCACCGACGAGTACTGCACGTCCTGGGAGACCAAAATATCGGGTCGCACCATCTCCGACACGACGGGCGGCCACAACGGCGCCGAGGCCCGCATGGGCATCACCTACAGCGAGGGAGTGTCCAAGCAGGGTATGCCGCTGCAGCGGTTCGTGGATGTGACCTCGGCCAACGCCGCAAAGATCATGGGCCTCTACCCCCGCAAGGGCGTGCTGGCCCCCGGCAGTGACGCCGACATCTGCCTGATCGACCCCGGCATCAAGCGGGCGCTAACCAAGGACGACTTCCACATATCCGACTACAGCATCTGGGAAGGCCGCGAGGTCGAGGGCTGGCCCGTCACCACCATCCTGCGGGGCAAGGTGGTCGTCGAGGACGGCAACTTCTTCGGCACCCTCGGCGATGGCCAGTTCCAGCGCCGCAAGGTGGACCCGGCCGTGGCCGACCGCCCTGTGGTGTAACCCCGCAATCAAGTACGACAAGCCCGAGGGACGCAGGAGAGAATCCTGTGTCCTTCGTGGTTAGCGAGGGCAGCGATATGGCGCGCATCAAGCTGGTTCCCACTGAGCAACTGACGCCCGGAATGCAGAAAATCGCGAAGGCAGCCGCGGACCACAAGCTCAACCCGCGCATCTTCCAGGCCGCGGGCAACCTCCCGGAGGCTTACGAAGCCTTCTGGGCGTTCTACGGCCCGCTAAAGCTGGAAGGGCTGCTGGACGCCCGCCTGAAGGAGCTGGTCCGGCTCAAGATAGCCGAGCTGAACGAGTGCGCCACTTGAAAGCTCGGTCGCGCTGTGCCGGCGGTGCAGCAGGGAATGACCGAGGAGATGGTGGCGTCTCTTACCCACTTCGAAGATACCGACCTGCCATACCGGGAGAAGCTGGCAGTCCGCTTCGCCGAAAAGATGGCCGTCGACCATCAGAACGTCGACGACGAGTTCTTCACCGAACTCCGCGGGGAGTTCACCGACCCGGAGATCTTCGAACTGGGCATGATCACCGGAATGTTCATCGGCTACGGCCGTCTGCTGGCAATGCTCGACCTGGAGGACCCGGAGGAACCCGCCGATTAGTGGAGGACGCCATGACTGCACCCGCCACCGACATTGAAGCCAAGCGTGCCAGGTTGCAGGCGATGATTCTCACCGACGTTGATGTTGAAGCCCCCACAGGCGGGGTCGACCACATCGCGGTCTTCGCCAGGGACCTGGAACAGACCGCCCGTTTCTACATAGAGGTTATGGGGATGCCTGTCACTCGTGTCACGCCCAATCGGGACGTGGCGGAGTCGACCCACATGAACGTCGCCATCGGAAACGGCATGACGCTGGCCTTCTTCGACTTCCCCGACGTCCCACGCCTGCAACGTCGTGCGCCCGAGGGGGTGGGCAACGTGATGCACATCGCCATGCCCATCCCTCGCAATAGTTACGAACAAGTGAAGACCCGGCTGGAAGCCAACCGGGTCAAGTACCAGGAAGTGGGCCACTCGCTGTATCTGAAGGACCCCAACGGCCTGGGTATCGAGCTGATGCCCGGGGTTAGCCGACCTAGCCCATAACCCCGTGGCGCTCCAGTATGCGGGCCAGCTCGGCGACGCCATCGTAGTTCTCCTCGGCCGTGGGATAGCCGAAGCAGAGGCGGGCGGAGTTCTGGCCCACGCCCTCTGGCGAGAAAAGCGTCCCGGCGTAGTAGCCAACGCCTTCCTGGAACGCCTGGTCTTGGACTGCCTCCAGGTCGGCGCCCTCGGGCAGGGTCACCCAGACGTACAGGCCGCCCTCGGGCTTGCTCCACGTTGCCGCGTCTCCGAAGTTCTCTCCCAGCGAGGCCAGCATGGCGTCTCGCTTCGCCCGCAGCGTTTCGTTCTGCACCCGCACGTGGCCTTCCAGGTCGCCGTGGTTCATGTATTCCGCAATTGTCAGCGCTGCGAAGTGGTTGACGGCTCCACCCATCTTGAAGGCCCAAGCCCGGCTCATGACCTCGGGCGGCGCGACGAGGTAGCCCATGCGCATTCCGGGGGCGATGGTCTTGGAGAAGGAACCGACGTAGATTACCTGGCCGGTGTCGTCCAGTGAGTGGAAGGATGCCACATCCTCGCCCTCAAAGCGCAGGTCGATGTAGCAGTCGTCCTCGAACACCGGCACGCCGTGCTGCCGGGTCACCTCCAGCACCTTCTTGCGGCGCTCCAGCGTCATGGTCCAGCCCAGCGGGTTCTGGAAGGTGGGTATGGTGTACAGGTATTTGACCTTGCGGCCCTCGGCCTTCAGGCGTTGGATGGTCGCGTCCAGGTCTTCGGGGATGATGCCGTCCTCGTCGCACTTGATGCCCACCACGTTGGCCTTGTAGCGGCGCAGCGAGCGCAGGGTGCCGAGGTAGAGGAACTCTTCGGTCAGCACGGTGTCGCCCGGGTCGGTGAGGGCCTGGATGACCATGGATATGGCCTCGCCGGAGCCACCGGTCAGCACCATCTCCTCCGCGTCGACTTCCATGTTCCTGCTCGCCCGCAGCCGGTCCGCCACCAGTTGCCGCAGGGGCAGGTAGCCGCCTGGGTCCGTGTAGTAGGCCAGGTCGCGGCCCTCCCTCGACAGCACGCTGCGGACTGCGTCGGCCAGTCCGTCCAGCGGCAGGGTGTCTGGGTTGGGGTAGGCGACGGCGAAATCGTACTTTGCGTGGCGTGTCTTGCCGGGCACCACTTCCGGCACTCCGGCGGCAAACAGTCCATCGTAGCTGAACTTCTCTGGCATCTGGGTTGCTCCTTGGCAGGCTAAATGGTTGGGTGAGTAAATTCCGGAATGTCAAACAACAAAGCGTCGGCGCTGACAGGGTATTCCGAATCGAGTCTGGCGGAAGAGACTATCTGGTTAAAAAGTATACTCTTCCTTTGGGCGTCGTGCGTTCGGTGGTACCGCCCACGCGAAAGTGCACCCTGTCTTCTTCCCGCTCATACCGGATATCAGAGTTGAGGACATCACCGGAAAAAGATGAGTAGTCCGTGAATCCCGAGGTTGACGGCACATCATCTCCAAGCGGCCTTTCCACGCTCACGTGCCAGGCAGGGATGTCGATGGGCCAAATTGGATCGCCGTAAATCTCCACGGTGGTGTATGAAGGTGGGTCGATAGCAGCCTTGCCATTCAGGAAAGGGAATTTCAGTGATCCAATCCAGATAGTGATGTCTGAGGCCAGGTCTGTGATCCATAAGCCGAACCATTCGCCATCCGGTTCGGCGCCGTCGGGTGCAATTCGCGCACGATAGTCTCCGGCTTTCCAACCGTAAGACCGCCGCACCCCGATGAAGTCTCCCTCGTGCCCGGACGATTCAGTCCAGCTGTATGACCGCGAGGGCCTTGAGTTGGCCAGGTCGCGGGTCTCCCACCTGGAAAATACCACCCCTTTCCCCCGCCGATACGGAGGATCAGGGGCATCAACGTCAGTTTGTAAGCCAAAGTAAAAAGGTACGTCGGAAATATTTCCGCTCGCTAGCATCAGATAGATGCCGTTCGTATCCGAGAAGTCGTCGATGTTGTTGTGGATGGTGAAGGTAATTTCCAGCTCCCTGAAAGCGGGAAGGCTGCCGTCTGAGTCGCTTTCCCATTCCCACCAGAGCGAAGCCATATGCTCCGGCGTCCGGGCGCTCCCATAGAGATCGGGCCTGCTAGGAATCTGTGTTGGAGAGGGCGCGCGAGTTGGCGCGGGAGTTGGAGGTAAGGGCGTTGCTGTCGGCGCGGGAGTTGGCGTAGGTGGAACTGGCGTTGCCGTCGCAGCGAGTGTAGGAGTAGGCGGAACGGACGTTGCGGTTGGATTGGTCGTGGGCGTCGCCTTGGTCGCCGTCGGGAAGGGAGTTGGTTGGCTGCAAGAAAGTATCAGCGCGACAATGACGCCCGCAGAGAGCAGCCCCGAACCAGCACAGAGATCTCGAAGAGCCAACAGGTAGCGCTGGCGGGGCTAAATTACCGGAGGATACCGGACGGGGATGTAGTTAACGTCGATGAAGACTTCCACAACGTGAGCCCCGACCCACGGGTCAAGGGCGTAGCCATTCTGACCGCTCTGGCGCACACCCAGGAACACTTCCTGTAGGCGGATGGCGGCTCCCCACTCGGCGGCCGACTCGGGTCCCTGCACCTCCCTGTCGTTGACGAAGAACAGGTTGACGAGATAGGCGTCGTGGCCGTTGACCTCACGAAGCCAGTGGAGGTGGGCCAGGCGGTTTGCGTACTGGTAGAAGCTGGCTGACCAATCGGCCTGGGACTTGGAATTTACGAAGGTCTTTACCCTTGCCAGGCTTTCCTGGATTTTCTGTCGGGCCGACTCGCCACGCGCCTGGGAGGGAGCGGTTACCATTTCAGAAATGTGTGCCTTGGCTTCAACCAGCAGTATCTGACCATTGTCAGTAACGGCAAGGCCGTCCCACTGTGGGCCGAAACGGGGCCAGAAGTCAGACAGATCATGCTGCGGTCGCGATGGCTCGCGGTAGTTGCTTGAGCTTGCCAGTCGGTCCAGAAAGGTTTGGTCGCGATATTCTGCATAGTGGTCGGCGGCCAGCGGCGACCGCCAGTCAATATCGCCCGGCCGCTCCGGAAGACTTGCAGCGATGGCATCGTTCAGGAGTCCGGGGCGGCAGTTGACCAGCACCTGCAGCCAGCGGCGGCTTCCGCGATTGGCTGCAGCGGGGTCGCTTACGGTTCGGGTCATCGGTGTTCCCTGTTTGCCGGAAGCCTGTTATGGCCTAGTAGTAATTGGAGAAGACTGGCTCTTCGCGTGTCATAATTTCCAGCACCACCGGTTGTCCGCCGGACGCTATTCCCTGGGCGCGGGCGAGGGCCGGTGCGATGTCGCCGGGCTGGGTGATGGTCTCCGCGTGACAGCCGAGGCTGTCGGCCATCTTGGTGTAGTCACCCGTGAGGAACTTGGAGCCGTACTTCTCGACTGCGATGGGGATGTTCTTTTCGTAACCGCCCATTGCGCCGTTGTTGATGATCACGGTGATGGTGCCGATCTTGTTGCGGCTGGCGGTCTCGAAGTCCGTGCCGCACATTCCCACGGCCGTGTCGCCCATCAGGTTGACCACTGTCTTTTCCGGCGCGGCCAGCTTGGCGCCCATGGCATAGCCCAAGCCAGCTCCCAGCTGCGTCGAGTTGCCCCAGCCGATGTAGCCGCGAGGCGTCGTCGTTTCGTAAAACGGAACAATCTGGTCGCGGGGGTTTCCGGAGTCGTGGGTGACGATGCTATTGGCCTTGTCCAGTCCGTTGTTCAGTTCCCACACCACGCGGTAGGGGCTGATGGGGATGTCGTTCGACGTGAGGCGCGGCATCCACTCGGCCAGCCACTCCTGCTTGATGGTGGCGATTTCGCTGGAAACGGAATTGTCGCCGCGCCGCCCGTTGTTCCCGAGGGCACTCTTCACCTCGTCGATCAGTTGTTGCAGCACGAGCTTGGAGTCGCCCAGAAGCATGTCTTCCAGGCCGTATTCACCGTTCAGGTCGCGGTCGTCGATTGTGGACTGGATGACTGCCTTGCCTACCGGGACCGGAGCCGACGCCAGGGTCTTGTTGAAGCTGGTGCCGATCCCGAAGACGAGGTCAGACCTGCGAAGGAACTCGCCCACGGCGCGGGTGCCGGTGTTGCCGCCGGTGCCCAGGGACAGCGGATGGTTCTCTGGGAAGCCGCTCTTGCCCAGGGTGGTGGTCATTACCGGGGCGTTGAGCAACTCCGAAAGCTCCACCAACTCGGGGGTGGCTTCGGCATAGAGCACGCCCTGTCCGGCATAGATGACCGGGCGGGAGGCGTCCATCAGGCGGCGGGCAACGCGTGCGGCATCCACCGGGTCAGCGGCGGTGCGGCGCTTGGTTATGGGCGTGTAGAAAAACTCAGACTCATCTATTTCGCCGTTCATCACGTCGATCGGCGTTTCCAGCACCACCGGGCCAGACGGGCCCGCACGGAGCTGAGTGAAGGCCCGGCGCAGCATCTGCGGAACGCGGTCGGGCGAGTTGATCATCCCCGACCACTTGGTCACTCCGCTGTAGTTGCGAGTGGCGGAGAAGTCGGAGGTCATGGTGGTGCGGCTGGAGCCTTCGTGCCCGGGCAGCATCAGTATGGGCACGCTGTCGGCATACGCCTGCGCCACTCCGGGGAAGGCGTTTTCAATGCCGGGGCCGGCCTGCACTATACAGACCCCGGTCTTGTGCCCATTGTTGATGCGGCTGTAGGCATCGGCCATGTTCACCGCGCCTCGCTCCATCCGGGCGATGACGGGGCGGATGCCCGCTGCGGCTATGGCGTCGATCAGCGTGTTGTTGGGAAAGCAGAAGGCGAGTTCAACGCCCTCCTGCTTGAGGATGTTGGCGATGGCGGTCTTTCCCTGCATTGTTCCTCCGCGGGTTTAGTTGGGGAGATTGTACTACGCAGACGGCGACCCCGTAGAACCGCTCGCAAACGTCCTGTCCTTCGGCGGGATATCCGGAAGACAGGCGCTACAGCGGTCAGTACAAGTCTTCGTCGGAAAAGAAGGGCTGGTCGGCGTACTCGGTGGCTTGGCCCATTAGCCGCGCGGTGTTGAGCAGGCAAGCCCGCCGGTACAGGACAAGTATTGCCTGGTTGACCAGGACCTGCGGCTTGTTGATGCTGCGCCCGTGCTTGTGCGCCAGCCAGGCGGAATGACCCGTGGCGAAGTACTGCTCGAGGAAGTCGGTGGGTTCCACCTCGACGGCGCAGGCCTCGAGAATCTCCTCCGGCGCGTCCGCGCACGGGATGTCAGGCTGCTCCACCGCCATGCGGAGAAAATGCTGCTCGCGGTCAGGTTCCATAAATCATTCGCCCTGAAACATCTTGATATACCTTGATATAATATGGCTTGGTGATATGGACTGTCAGGGTGTTAACTCAGCCTATAGTGTACCTGAGAGGGCAGATATGACAACTGGAAAGCGGGAGAAATTCTCCAGCCAAGTTGACCCTGAGCTGTTGGCTGGGATGCGAAAGATAGCCAGCGATGACGGGCGGCAGTTTCAGGCAGTGCTGGAAGATGCCTTTCGCGCTTACATCGAGGGCCGCTCCCAAAGGAAAGTTCGGCCCGAGGTCATGGCCCACGCCAGGGCCAGTATGGAGCGGAACCGGGAACTCCTTGAGCTGCTGGCCCAGTGACCGGAGGATACCCCACCATCGAGGAAGTGATCGCCATTCACGATTTGTTGATTGAGGAATTTGGCGGTGCCCACGGTCTCCGAGATGAAGGGGCTCTCGCATCGGCCGTTCTGCGTCCCCAAATGGGGTATTATGACGGCCTCATCGAGGAAGCTGCAGCCCTGATGGAGAGTCTGTCTCAGAATCATCCATTCATTGATGGAAACAAACGCGTTGCTTACGTAATCACGGACGCGTTCTTGCGGATGAATGGCTCTTTCATCGACTGTGGCAGGGACGCCGCCTATGCCTTTCTCATGGAACTGTATGAAACTAATTCCTTTAGATTTGCCAACCTTGTTCCATGGCTTGATGAACATTTGAAGCCATTGCCATAGCGCGATAGGCTATCGCAAGTCGAAAAAGCCTTCACCAAGAAAAGAGTCCGCCGGGCTGGCCCGGCGGACTTTGGCGTTTCCCTGGTGCTGCAGACCGTTGATCAGAGGTTGAGTTGCGGGATGAGGTAGCGGCTGAGCTTGTTGTAGATCTGCAGGCGGCTGCGCTGCGTGTCCACCACGATCAGCCGGTTGTTCTCCTCGTCGTACTCGATGGCGGTCGGCTGCGCGAAGGTCCATTCCGGCTCGGTTGTGCGCACCTCACGGCGGCGCTTGGCGTAGTCGGCGTTGGCGTCAACCGTCATCTGCGCCCACGCCGAAAGCTGCTGAGCGTCCCCAACCAGGCTGGTCAGGAACTTGCCATCGGCCTCGAAGATGTGGACGCGGCCCTTGCCCCAGCGGTTGTCGCTCCAGTCGCAGACGTACACGTCCCCCTCGGGATCAACGGCAACGTCGGACGGGTAGTTGATCTCGCCGCGCTTGTTGCCGTGGCGACCAAACTGCGCCACGAACTGGCCGTCCTGCGTCAGTTTCTGGACGCGGTGGTTGCCCGAGTCGGCGATGTAGACGTAGCCGTCCTTGTCAATGGCTATGCCCCAGGGCGAATCGAATTCGCCTTCGCCGGAGCCCTTGCTGCCGAAGGCGCCGATGAACGTACCGTCGGTGCGGAACTTGCGCACCCGGTGGCTGCGCCCGTCGGTGATGAACAGGACATCGTCGGCGGAGATGGCGATGCCGCAGCTGCCGCTCTCTTCAGGGTCGTCGGGTTGCAGCGTCGAGAAATGCCGCTGGTAGTTTCCATCCTTGTCGAACACCGAGACGCGATTCATCCATTCGTCGGCGACGTAAACGCTGCCTTGCTTGTCGGTTACGACCCCGGCAGGCCAGATCAACTGACCGTCGTTGCTGCCGTATCGGCTGAACTCACCCAGGTATTCTTCTTCGCCCCAGGTCTCTCCCAGAGTGACCCTGGAGATGCGTTGTCCGACGCCGGTGCGGTTCCAGCCCACGTTGCTGATGGACTCGCTGCCACGATTCGCCACGTAGACCACGCCGTCGGAGCCAATGGTCAGGGCCACCGGGGTGTTGAATCCCATGCCGGTCTGCGCGCCACGGCCCACGTTGTGACTGTAGTCGAAGGTGCGGCCGGCCACTGTTTCGGTAAGCATTCGTTTCCTCCCTAATACGGGTAGAGGGGTGCCGCGTAAGGGCGGGTATCAAACCCGCCCCTACACTCGGTTTCTGCTGGCAATTCTCGGCAATTAAGCCAGGATGGGCAGCTTCTCGTAGGTTCCGCCCACCAGGGGATTGGCGTCCAGGCCCATCCAGTCCTCGAGGACGGTGGTGTACAGGCCGCGGTAGTCGTAGTTGGGGACCACGTCGCCCTGCTCCAGGTCCTTCTCCTCCAGGGAGGGGAATTCGCTGTACTGTCCGCCCTTGACGTTCGAGCCAAACATGAAGGCCGCTCCGCCTGCGCCGTGGTCGGTTCCGGAGCCGTTGTCGTGGGTGCGGCGGCCGAACTCGGTGAACATCAGGACCACAACTTCCTGATCTGCGTCGTGCTCCTTCAGGTCGTCCAGGAAGGCGTCCATCGCGTGGGAAACGTCGTACCACAGCTTGTCATGCATTCCAATCTGGTTGGAATGGCTGTCGAAGGAGCCATGGTCCACGTAGAACACGCGGGTGCCGAAGTTGGCCATGTGCACCTGCGCGATGCCCTTCAGCTTCTTGGCTATGGACGTGTCCGGGTACTCAACGCCGGACGAGTAGATCCTCGGGGCTTCCTTCAGGATGTCGGCGCCCTCCAGCGTGTCCAGTCCGGTCTGCCCCATGTAGTCCATGACCGCGCCGGTACCGATGGCCGGGGAGTACATCCGGGCGAAGCGGTCCAAAACCTTGTTGCGCTGCTCGCCGGCGATGTTGGGCAGCAGGCCATAGTTGTCGAGATCATCTACCACTGCAACCGGCACGCCGGGCAGGGCCAGCGCACGGAACAGGGAGGGACCGAAGCTGACCGTGGTCAGAACGTTTTCCTTGTTGGGGTCGATGTCGCGGGTGGCGCGGCCCAGCCAGCCCTCGGTGCCCAGCTTGTCCGGCTCACAGGTGTGCCAGATGTCCATGGAGCGGAAGTGCGAGCGAGGGGAGTTGGCATAGCCGATGCCGTGGATGATGGCCATGTCGCCGCGGTCGTATACGTGCTTCAGAGGGGCCATCTCCGGATGGAAGCCCATCTTGTCGTCGACTTTGATTATGCGCTCTTCGGGAACGCCCACGGCCGGGCGGTTGTCCCTGTAAAGCGGGTCGGTGTAGGGGATGATGGTGTTGAGATAGTCGTTAGCCCCGGTTAGCTGGAACACCACCACGACCGGGTCTTTCTTGGTGCTGGTCATATCAGATTGTCCTCCTGCCGGTCGTTCCGGCTTGCTTATTGATAAACCCAGGAATGGGGAGTGCGGAAAGCTAAGTCCGCACTCCATGCGTTCCAACTGGATTAAGCGTACTGGTACTCGCGCAGGGATACGATGAGCTGGAGCAGCTCGGACACGCGGCGGGTGGACTCTGCCACTTCGCGCTCGCCGTTCCAGGAGAAGTCGCCGCCCTCGCCGACGAATCCGATGAGCTCGTCGCGGCTCTCGTTAGTGACTTCCAGCGGGCCCATCAGGTCCAGGCAGCCGTCCACCGCGTCGGCGGCGCTGCTGATTCCCCGCTCCTGCAGGCGGTCAACCATGTAGCGGATGCCGGGGCGGGAGACGTCGCCCACCAGGTCGGCGGTGAAGTTGACGCGGCGCATCAGTGAGCCGCTGTTGATCCACTCTGCGCCGGTGTGCCAGCCTTCCACGCTGGGCGGATTCAGCAGGTCCTGGCCCATATAGCTGGGCTGGCGGGAAAGGTCGCCGATGCCGGGAGCCGGGAACTCGGCGCCGCCGACCATGCGCAGGGTGCCCACCACAACTTCGGTGGGGTTCTTCAGGCGGGTGAAGCGGGAGTCCTTGAAGAAGTCGGAGTTGAAGATCAGCCGCAGGGCCGCCCTCATCTCGTAGTTGTTCTCCTCCAGCGCCTTGGCAATGGCTTCGACTGCCTCGGGGTCGTTTGGAGGCGTCACCGACCAGGCCGGGACCTGCGCTTCATCGGCCACGAAGAAGTTGTACAGGTGCCGGGCGATAAACCGGGCGCTGGCCGGATGTTCGCTGATGAGGCGAACGATGTCCTCGCCGTTGAAGTTGCCGGTGTTGCCCAAGAAGGTCTTCTCCTCGTCGTCGTGGTCTTCGGGGCGGTACTCAAAGAACCAGTCGTGGCGGCCGATGGGCCCTCGCGGCAGCTTCGGCTCGATGGTCCAGCCGGTGAAGGCGCGGGAGCACTCGCGCACGTCAACCTCGGTGTAGTTGCCCACGCCCATGCTGAAGAGCTCCAGCAGCTCGCGGCCCCAGTTCTCGTTGACGGCGTCGGCGTGGTTCTCGCAGTTGTCCAGCCAGTAGATCATGGCCGGGTCCTTGGCCATTTCCATCAGCATTTCCCGGAAGTCGCCCAGACCCTTCTCGCGGAACTTGACGATCATGTCCATCACGTCGTCATAGTGGTCGACCTTGGAGACGCCAGTGGCGAAGATGCCGTGCCAGAACAGGGCCATCTTCTCTTCCAACGGGCGCTTGGTGTTGACCATGTCATGCAGCCACTCTGCGGCGCCCATGCCGGGCAGAGTGCCGGGTCGCCAGGTCCACGGGTGGTACCGCATCATTTCGTTGCGGTCCAGAGCCGGCTGTTTTTCCGGATTGAGCAGTTCTTCCACCGTGGCCTCGTAGCCCTTGGCCACTCTGGTCTCCAGCTCTTCCCGGGTAGCGCCAAACCCTGCGCGCCGCATCAGGTGAGCCATCAATGCGATGTCCTGGTCGCCCATGATCCCCTCCTTGGTATTGAAGTTGCCTTTACGTTCTCGACTGCCCGAAATCTGGCAACAATACTCGCTCCAGCTTTCAGGCTGAGTTGCGGGTATCTTATTAGCGCGGTCTGCGGGTTGTCAATAATTGTCGTCGACCAGCGGCGACTCCGTAACAGTCTCGGTGAAACTGGCCCGGCCCGTCATTTATTGGGAGGGATAGAGCGCTCCGGATTATGCTGAACGAGTTGGCAATACAGTTTGAGTCAACGCCGCTGGATCCCATAGTCGCCGGATCCTTCTAATGACATTGGGCCCTTGCCATCGAGCCCATGACAGACGTACAATTGTTCTTATACTATTTTTGACCTATTGAAGGGACTCCGACCAGTAGGAAGAATTGTCTCAATTAAGAGTGTTGGTGATACTTACTTTACAAAACTTTACACAATTGGACACTCCAACGCGCGGGCGTACGAGTGCCAATCTGATCAGCCCCCTTTTGGCATTTCTGCTCGCCTCCCCTTTGGCATTTCTGAAAGACCCGAGCCGTGAATTAGCATGTCTCAATTAAAGGCATATTTGAGACAAATGTTACGGAATGTTACAGAATGTTACATCTCCACGCGAGGACCTTCGGTTGGCGGAATCGTGGTCCAGGCTTGCTTGCCCATAGGACAAGGGATTTTGTCCCTTCCCCGTTGCCCGAATAACAGGGTTCGGGCGGAGGCCAAACTGTCAATTCAAAGGCCAATTGATGTGCCAGACCACCTGATTCGGAAATTGCCGCACAGATCTTGAAGATTGACCCGCTGACTTGAGCAAAGCTACACTCCGGGCTTGCACTGGAAATATTGATTCTGTTCCTTACTAGAAGGAATTGCGAGGGAGATTATGCGATTGGAAGGAAAGGTTGCGCTCATTACCGGAGGCGCCCGTGGCCAGGGCGCCTCGGAATCCCGGCTCTTCGCTCGCGAGGGAGCGAAGGTGGTCATTGCCGACGTGCTGGACGCGGACGGAATGGCGGTTGCGGCGCAGATAAACGAGCTGGGCGGCGACGCTACTTTTGTGCACTTGGATGTCTCCAGCGAGGAAGACTGGCAACAAGCCGTTGCCGCCGCCGTCTCTGCCTACGGCAAGCTGGACGTTCTCGTCAACAACGCCGCCATTTGGCGCGGCGGCCACGTTGCGGATACCACTTCGGAACAGTGGGACGCCGTGCTGGACATCAATGCCAAGGGCGTGTTTCTGGGAACCAAGCTGGCCATTCCCGAAATGAGGAAGGCTGGTGGCGGATCGATCATCAACATCTCCTCCACGGCCGGTCTGGTGGGCAGCCGCACAAGCAGCGCCTACAGCGCCTCAAAGGGAGCGGTTCGACTCTTCACCAAGTCCACGGCTGTACAGTACGGACAGGAAGGTATTCGCGCCAACTCGATACACCCCGGTCCAATCGACACCGCCATGGGCGACCAGGTGTGGCCCGACGCCGACAGCCGCGAGGAGACCATCGAGCGCACTGTGCTGAAGCGGATCGGCACTCCGGAAGACATCGCCAACGGTGCGCTGTTCCTCGCGTCGGACGAATCATCCTTCATGACCGGTACCGAACTGGTCATCGACGGAGGCATGACCGCGCAGTAGGTCAAACCGCGCTATAGAAAAAATGAGCCGGCTTGACGAATCGAGCCGGCTCACGCATCTATCGACTGCTGAATAGTGATGGCTACCCGCCCAGCAGTTCCGCCAGCGGACCGACCGGGCCAACTTCTTCCAGGCTGTCGAGCATTGACAATGCGGACTGGGCGTCCTGCTCATTGAGAGCCACGGCGGCGCAGTCCAGGAACTTGACGCGTACGTCCTCTCGAGTCACGCCGCGGAGGGCGCCGGTGGTTGCGCGGTCGGCGCGTTCGCTCAGGACACGTCCGTCCTTCAGGTGTACTTCCACGAGGTTGTGGGCCTCAGTCCAGCTCGTCTGGCCCTCATAACCCGCATGGCGACGCATATCGATACGAGGAATCAGGTCCTGTGCCTCGGCGCGCATCACCTGCTCGTCGCTGAAGGTCGCGAGGCCAATCTGGCCGTCGATGATTTCCGCGGCCAGGCAGTACTGCATGCTGAACTTGCCTTCGAGGCCGCCCGTGGGACGGGAGTGGATCAGCGAGCGGGGCGGGTCGAAGTCGACAAGGACCTCGATGTGGTCCACTTCCCCGGCGGAGAAGGATTCGCGCCGCAGCAGTTCCGTGGTGGCGTCGAGAGCGAGATGGGCGCTGCCGCAGCACGGGTACTTCTTGATTTCGATGCCTGATTCGACCAAGAAGCAGCGGCTCCCCAGTGAGGAAGCAGCTCTGTCGGGGTCGTAGCCGCTGCCGCCGGAGAAGGCGCGCATGAAACCGAATCTTCCTTCCAGGGCGTCGTCGGAAGCGGTGAAACCGGCCTGGACCAGCCTGGCGGCGTTCACTCCGGCCCGGCAGGCAGCGCCTGCATGGTAGGGCTTGGTCATGGTGCCGAAGTTCTGGCGCAAACCCGATGCCTGGGAGGCGGCGAGGGACACGGCCATTGCCGTCTGCTCGGGAGTAAGGCGCAGGAGACGCGCGGCTGCAGCGGCGGCGCCAAGGGCCCCGAGCGGGCCGGTTGGATGCCAGCCAAGATCGTCGAAGTAGGCCGGGCTTATGGCGTCGCCCACGGCGCAGGCCACTTCAAAGCCTACCAGATAGGAGAGCAGAAGCTCCGCGCCGGTAGAGCCGACTTCTTCGGCCAGTGGCAGGGCCCCCGGAATCAACGCCGCGCTGGGATGGGTCTTGGTAATGAATGTCACGTCGTCATAGTCCAGTGCGTGGGACATCGCACCGTTCACCAATGCCGCTTCCAGGGATGTGGTCTTGAATCCGCGGCCGATGACCGTGGCGGCGGGCTTTCCGCCGAGTCCATTCACGTAGTCGCAAAGCACGTCGGCCAGCGGCTCACGGGAGCCCGCTATGGCGCAGCCAAGGCAGTCGGTGATAGCGGCCTTGGCCGCGTCAATGGCGTTGGGCGGGAAGTCTTCCAGGCCGGTTGTAGTGATGTATTCAGCGATTCTTTCAGTGAGGTTCATCGGATCTCCCAAATGACGCTTCAAGAGTTCAGAAGGACAATTGCGCTCAGTAAACCATCGGCTGAATAAATTGGCAATTCTTGACCTGCTGGGATGGCGGATAAACATAAAGTTGAATGGATATATGGCTTTGGCCGAAAACACACGAATTTCGTGGATAACCCACCTGAAATCCGTGGATAACTGACTTTGCTAGTGGACAAATTCACCTTTTGTCAGGTGGCATAAACACCGTTTCCCTTGCCGCCTCTAGGGTTGGGAAGGTATTATTGCGCCAGTTTAGCGATACAGACCTCGGACATCGATGGAGGTTAAATGAGCACTCATATCAAGGGCAGGGAATTGAAGGTGGTCCACGGCGTAGCAGCTCCAGAGTCCACCGCGCAGACGCCTGGAATGATCCGGAAACCCGGCATCGACAGCAACACCGCAGGTGCGGAGAAGATCTGGTTGGGCCACGTTGAGTGCGTTCCCAACACCATGGGACCTCCGCACAACCACGGTGAAGCAGAGACGGCGGCCTATGTGCTGAAGGGCCATATTCGGGTCTATTACGGTGAGGACTACAAGGAGTACATCGAGGCGGGACCCGGCGACTTCATCTTCGTTCCCGCCCACTTCGACCACATCGAAGGAAACCCCTACGACGAGCCCGCCGAAGCGGTCCTGTCGCGAGGCCCGGATAACATCGTAATCAATCTCTAGGGTAGACTTCTCACCAGAACGTTTGGTTTCCGGTCAGTCGACCCGTCCGTCCCGGATTAACGCGGGGCGGGCGGGTTCTCTTCTGTTTCCCGGTTGGCGCTGGCACCCGGTCGAACTGGAATCTGGAAAGGCGATCCGCGCAGGGCAGGGGCTGCGGGGCCGGGGTATACTAGGCTCTCCGGTTGAACTGCCGGCATAGGAGAAAAACAGGTCATTGATCGGCTCTGAAGCGAAACGACTCCTTACACTGCCGAAGAGGATGTTCTACGGCTGGTGGATCGTTGCCATTTCCGCTTGGGCCGATTCGCTGAAGCACGGCACTTTTAACCGGGGGTTCAGCAACTACGTCAATCCTCTCAGCAGGGAGCTGGGCGTGGGGGTCGGGGTGTTTTCGCTGGCCGAGGCCCTGGGACGAATGGAGGGAGGCCTGCAGGGGCCGCTGCTGGGCTGGCTCAACGACAAGTTCGGACCGCGGCTGATCATGGTGCTGGGAAGCACGACCTCTGGGGTTGGGTTCATCCTGCTGTCGCTGACCCACAGCTATCTGTACTTCCTTCTGGTGTTCGTCGGGCTGCTGTCGCTGGGGTTCCGGGCCGGGTATAACAACGCGCTGATGCCGGCCATCAACCAGTGGTTCCGGAGGCACCGGGCTCTGGCTATGGCAGTGGCGGGTATGGGAAGTCCGGCCGGTGGGCTTTTCATCGCTCCTGCGGTGGGGTTGCTGGTCGTGGAGATAGGCTGGCGGCCGATTGCGTTCGCATCGGGGGTGGCCATCCTGGCCCTGGTGGTGCCCCTGACGATGTTCGTTCACCGGTCTCCCGAGAGCAGGGGACTGTTGCCGGATGGAGACCGTTCGCCTGACTCTGCCACGGCGGCGAGGCCGCCAGGAGGGAGAAGCCAAGCGGTCAGTAATACCTCTGGGTCGCAGCCCGCGCTGGGGCCGTCCGACTTCACTGCCAGGGAGGCGATGATCACGCCTACGTACTGGGTGCTGGTGTTGGCGGTGGGCCTGCGGAACACGGTGCACTCGGGGATGCAGTGGCTGTTCGTGCCAATTATCGTGTGGTTCCTGACTGGGCCCGCCCGTCCGGAGGACGATGCCACCCGCATCGCCGCCCTGATGTTGGGACTGCTGTCGCTGAGTTCGCTGGTGCTGAACCCCATCGTCGGGTGGCTGGGCGACAACATGTCGAAGCAACGGCTGAGCTCGGTAGCCATGATCGGCGGAGCCTTGTCGCTGGTGGCGCTGCTCAACCACAGCGGCAACCTATGGCAGGTCTACGTGTTCGTGATCTTGCTGGCGGCGTCGGAGACCGCGAACCCGCTGGCTTGGGCCATCATGGGCGACTTCTTCGGGCGGCGCAGCTACGCGACGCTAAGAGGTTGGCAACACCTGCCGGACCAGTTGATGTCGATGAGCACGCCGGTGTGGATGGGGTTCATATACGACCATACGGGCAGCTATTACTGGGCGCTGCTGCCGCTGGCGATAATCTATGCGCTGGCCTCGGTGGGCTACTGGGTCATTCCACGGCCCAAGACTCCGGAGAGGTCACCTGCTCCCCAGGCTGTGTAGCGAACTGCCTCACACTGGCCATTTCCTTGATGAAGGGGACTCCGGGATAAAGGGGACTCAGGAAGCGACCGCCTTGGCGAGCCCTGCTGCAGCGCCCTCTAGCACCCAGTCCTCGACACAGTAGGAGATGCGGAAGTAGCCGGGTGTGCCGAAGCCGCGGCCCGGGACGACCAGCACGTTGGACTGGAGCAGCTGGCGAGTGAATTCCACGTCGTCGTCTATGGGGGCTTTCGGGAAGAGGTAGAAGGCGCCCTGGGGCTTGACGGTGTCGTAGCCCATCTCCATCAGGGCGGTGTGCAGAAAGTCGCGCTTGCGCTGATAGTAGTCGGGGTCGATGCTGACGCCCTGCAGGCTGCGGACGACGTGCTGCATCAGGGCGGGGGCGTTGACAAAGCCGAGAGTTCGGTTGCAGAAGCTGAAGCCAGCGGCGAGCTCGTCCTTTCCCTGATGGCTGGGGTTAATGGCGATGTAGCCGATACGCTCGCCGGGAAGGGCGAGGTCCTTGGCGTGGGAGGTAACGATGACGGTGTTGTCGTAGGACGGGAGGACCTGGGGGAAGTCCATTCCGTCGAATATGATGCGCTTGTATGGCTCGTCGCTGATGAGGAAGATCTCGGTGCCGTGCTCGGCCTGCTTGCGGTTAAGAAGGTCGGCGAGGCCGGAGACCTCCTGAGCGGAGTAGACCACGCCGGAAGGGTTGTTGGGCGAGTTGATGATGAGCGCGCGAGTGCGCGGGGTTATGGCCGCTTCGATGGCGTTGAGATCTAGCTGGAAGCGGTCGTTGGTGTTGACTACGACAGAGACCCCGTCGTGGTTGTCGATGTAGTAGAGGTACTCGAAGAAGTAGGGGGCGAGGATGATGACCTCGTCGCCCGGGTTCAGGATGGTCTTCAAGACGACGTTGGCAGCGGCGGCTGCGCCGCAGGTCATGGTGATGTCGCCAGCGGTGAAGGGGAGGCCTAGCTCCTCGGTAAGGGTGTCTGCGACGGCCTGGCGGGTATCGGCGTAGCCGGGGTTGGGCATATAGCGATGCATGCCGGCCATTGGTTCGTCAGCGAGGCGGCGGAGTTCGTTCTTGAACTCGTCGGGCGGCTCGATGATGGGGTTACCAAGGGAGAGGTCGAAGACGTTCTCTGCGCCGATCTGGGCTTTGAGGGCGATGCCTTCCTCGAAGACCCGGCGAATCCACCCGCCTTCCGCCACGAACTGCCGAATTTTCTCCGATACCGCCATTGGGCGCCCTCCGGTGCTGCAAATCTGCGGGCGAGTGTAGCAACGGCCCGGTGGGGTGTCAAAGCGAGGATGGGCGATTAAAGCGGCCGGTTGATGGGGAATCAAGGGGGGATTAGCGCGTGCCGCACCCACGAGGGATTTTCCATTGGCTGTGTAGCGTTACGTGCCATTCTGTAGCTGTTTGGGAGTCTCAGCGAGGGTTCAGTCGCGTGTTGAAGCGCCCCCAATGAGGCCGGGAACCGGCCGGTTTTTTCAAAACCCAATCATTTCCGCTCATTTCCGCTCATTGCGTATTTGAACCCTGTTGGTGGCTGGGGGACTTTTCACCACAGAGGGCACAGAGAACACAGAGACAGGACTTAAACGCGAGTACGCAGAGGCGCAGAGATTTGGCTTGACCTCCTGACTTGGTACATTCATTCTAATCACAGACGGTAGAGGAAATCAAGGGGCGGGCGTCCTTACGGAGAGGGCGCAGAGGTTGCGAGGGTCATTGGGAGGGGGAGGCCGGCAAGGACTCGAAGGTCAGGGTCCTGCCGCGGCTGGTGCGTAGAACGAGGCGTTTCGTTTCTTCGTGCCAGAAAACAGAGTATTCGATGGCATAGCTGAGGTCGTCGGTGAACTGGCCCTCGTGCTGCATCACCTCCGTGGAGCAAGTGGAGTGGTCGCCGGACATTCCAATGGAGGGGAAGCGAATGCTCTTTCCGGAGGTCTGATAGGACCCGGCAACGGCGCGGCAGGCTGTGGTCCCTTCATAAAGGTGAACGTCGAGGAAGGTCAAGGTTGGTATTCGCATGCCGTTGTCGGTGGCGTCCTCGCTGATGAGCCGCCAACTTGTGCCTTCCAGACGCGCGGGTGTGCCGGGGAGGGGTTCCTGGCTTACGAAAACGAGCCGGACCTGTCCGGTCGCGTCCAGAATCTCCAACATCAGTTCGTCTATCAGGCGGTAGTTGGAGGACTGACGGAGGGCGGCCATATAGGCGTCGGCCTGATCCAAGATGCCCTCGGGGTCCTGACATCCGATAAGTGTGCTTACGGTCTCGCTTGGGGCTGCGAAGGTTCCGTCCGGGGAAGCCACGGGGGTTCCGTCGTTATGCCGGCCTCCGAAGGTGTTGCAGCCGTCGAAGCCGCTGTAGGAGTCCCGGTTCAGGGAGAGGGTGATATGGGTCCCGTCGATGAGCGGACTGCCGTCCAAGGACTGGAGGAGCCACCGGATGTCGTCAGCCCTTGCAGCGGGAGGTGTGGGAGTTGGGTTGGGTTCAGGGGTAGGAATGTTGTCTATAAGGGTTGGAAGTGAGGCAGGAGAGGGCCCGGGGTGTGTGGGTTCGGTGGTGGTTGGTGGAACGGTGTCAGGACCGGCGCAGGCGACAAAGACCGCGAGGAAGACAGCACATTGCAAGGTTGTTGCAAAATATACGGCCCGTTGTCCGGTAGGGATTCTACTCACCGGTGGCGAAGTCATCGGTATGTTCTTCGTGCTCCGAGTCGTATGTTGGGGAGGCCAAGAGGAGCGTTTCCTCGGTCATTTGGAGGCCGATGGCCTTGCCGAAGTGGTCTACGAGGGCGGTGCGGACGGCGGTGATGCCGACGGGGGTGGCAAGCTGGGCGGCCATGGAGGTGACTGGGCGGTCGGTGATGCCGCAGGGGACGATGTGACGGTACCAGGAGAGGTCAGGGCTGACGTTGAGGGCGAAGCCGTGGAAGGCGACGCCGCGGCTAATCTTGACGCCTATGGCGGCTATTTTGCCTCCGGGGGTCCAAACTCCGGTGAGGCCCGGCTCGACGTGGGCGGGGATGTTGAAGTCGGCGAGGGTGTCGACGAGGACCTGCTCGAGGGTGCGGACGTACTGCAGGGGGCCGATGCCCAACCGGCGCAGGTTGAGGATGGGGTATCCGATGAGTTGGCCGGGGCCGTGGTAGGTGACCTGGCCGCCACGGTCAGTCTCGTGGACGGGAATGCCGAGGGCTGCGAGTTCCGAGTCTGCGGTCAGCAGATGCTCGTCGCGGCTGAGGTGGCCGCGGGTGTAGACGTGCGGGTGTTCGAGGAGGAGAAGAGTGTCGGGGGAGAGTCCGTCGTGGACTCGGTTTACGATCTCGTCCTGCAATTGGCGGGCGCGGAGGTATTCGACGGTGCCGAGCCAAGAGTAGCGGCAGTTGGGCATAAAGGAAACGCCCTCACCCTAGCCCTCTACCAGAGGGAGAGGGGATTGGAGACCCTCTATTGGCGGAGTGGCCATGGTCTGCTTAGAAGACGGGGGTGTCGGGGCCAATGGACTCAAGGCGGGAGGCGACGGCGTCGAGGAATGCGCTGGCTTCGGCACCGTCATTGATGCGGTGGTCGAAGGCCAGGCAGATGTTCATCATCGAGCGGATGGCAATGGCGTCGTTAATTACCACCGGTCGCTTCTGGATGGTATCGGTAGTCATGATGCCGGCCTGGGGGTAGTTGATGATGGGGCCGGATATGACGGAACCGAGGGCGCCGGTGTTGTTCAAGGTGAAGGTGCCGCCCTGGACGTCCTCGACGCGTAGGCGGTTGGTGCGGGCGCGGTCGGACAGGTCGTTGACGGCGTGGGCGAGGCCGGCGAGGTTCAGCCGGTCGGCGTTCAGGATGACTGGCACGATGAGGCCGTTGGGCGCGGCCACGGCGAGGCCGAGGTTGACGCGACGCTTGAGGACGATGTTGTCGCCGCCCCAACTGGCGTTCATGGTGGGAACCTTGCGCAGGGCTTCGACCACGGCGCGGATGGCGAAGGGCAGGTAGGTCAGGGGCACGCCTTCCCGTCGCTCGAAGTCGGCGCGGATGGACTGGCGCAGAGCGACGAGGCCGGTGACGTCGATTTCCTTCATGCTCCAGGCGTGAGGAATATTGGTGACACTGCGCACCATGGCCTCGGCAATCATGCGGCGTACGGGACTAACGGGCATCAACTCTTCGTCGGGACCGGCTGGAACGTCGGGTGACGGAGCGGTTGCCGGGGCAGGAGCCGCTACGGGCTGGGCCGCGGCGGTTGCAGGAGTGGGCGCTGACTCGAGGTATCGCAGGACATCGTTTCGGGTGATTCGGCCGCCGAGGCCGGTGCCCTGGATAAGGCCGAGGTCGACTGAGTGTTCGCGGGCGAGGCGGCGCACGGCTGGTGAGAGGCGCCGCCTGTTGTCGGCGGTGGAGGTTGGAGCAGAGTCTGGAGCCGGGACGGGCGCCGGAGCTGTGGGGGCAGGTTGCGCGGGTGCAGGAGAGGCGGGCGGAGCAGCGGCGGCCTGGGCCACTGCATCGATGCCGACCATGGGTTCCATGGCCTCGACGGCTGCGCCTCCGGTGGGCCCGACGGGCGTGACACTCTGCATCAGGTAGCTGGTAACGGGAGCAGCAGGCGCAGGAACGGGTGAGGGCGCCGGTGCCGACGCGGCAGGCGCGGATGCCGGAGGGGTCGACTGACCGGGAGCCTCGCCGGGTTCGCCGACCTCGGCGATGGGAGCGCCCATGGGCAAGGTCTCACCTTCCTCGGCGAGGAGGCGGAGTAGCTCACCTGCGACAGGCGAGGGGACTTCCATGGTCACCTTGTCGGTGACGACCTCAACCAAGGGCTCGTAGCGGCGGACGGTCTCGCCGGGCTTCTTGAGCCACTTTCCGATGGTGCCTTCGACTACGGATTCGCCGACGTGGGGAAGTTCAACCGTTACGGCCAATTGCTCACCACTTGTCCTGTCAAGAATAGTCCGAACCCGGTGGTCGGAGTCAGTAGGCCGCTAGGCGACGCATGGCCGCGGCAATCTTAGGGGTGTCTGGGGTGTAGGCGTCTTCCAGGGTCTGGGCGAAGGGCATGGTTGGAACATCGGGTCCGCAGACGCGGGCGATGGGGCCGTCGAGGTATTCGAAGGCCTGGTCGGCAACGAGGGCGGCGATTTCCGCGCCGATGCCGCCGGTGATGTTGTCTTCGTGGGCGATGAGGAGCTTTCCAGTCTTCTGCACCGAGGTGAGGATGGTATCTCGGTCGAGGGGAGACAGGGTGCGAAGGTCTATGACCTCGGGGTCAATGCCGTCGGCCGACACCTGCTGGGCTGCCTCGAGGCAATAGTGGAGGGTGAGCCCGTAGCTGACGACGGTGAGGCTGCTGCCGGGGCGCTTTACGTCGGCCACGCCGAGGGGGAGAGAGTACTCGCCGTCGGGGACCTCGCCGCGGACGAGGCGGTAGGTCTTCTTGTGCTCGAGGAAGACGACGGGATTGTTATCGCGGATGGCGGTCTTAAGGAGGCCCTTGGCGTCGTAGGGCGTACAAGGGGTTACGACCTTCAAGCCCGGGGTGTGGAAGAAATGGGTCTCCACGTTCTGGGAGTGGAAGAGGCCACCGCGGATGCCGCCGCCATAGGGGATACGTACGGTCATGGGGACGGTCACAGCGCCGTTGGTGCCGTAGCAGGAGCGTGCGGCCTCGCCAATGAGCTGGTTGATGGAAGGCCATACGAAGTCGGAGAACTGGATTTCGGGCATTGGGCGCTGGCCGCGGAAGGCCGCTCCGAGGGCAATGCCGACAATGGATGCCTCGGCGAGTGGGGTGTCGATGATGCGGTCCTCGCCGAATTCCTCGACGAGGCCCTGGGTGGCGAGGAACACGCCGCCGCGGGCACCGACATCTTCGCCCAAGACGAAGATGGAAGGGTCGCGTTGCATTTCTTCGCGGATGGCCTCGCGGACGGCTTCGATTACGCTCTTGTCTGCCACGGATGGAGACTCCTGTGTACGAGTTGCGTTAGTCAATGCGCAGGGCGCACGTGGGTGCGCCCCGATTCTTCAAAACGATGAGTGCTAGCCGGAATAGACCATGTAGTGCAGGGTAGACTCGTCGGGTGGGCTGGCGACGTCGGCAGCATCGGTGGCGGCGTCTACGGCGTCGAGGGCTTCGGCTGCGGTGGCGTCGACCTGCTCCTGAGTTAGGATGCCGTTTTCGACGAGGAGGTTGCCGAGAGTAACGACGGGGTCGCGCTGGCGGGCCTGCTCGACCTCATCCGCCGGACGGTAGCGTCGGTCGTCGTCGTCGGTGGTGTGGGACATGAAGCGCTCGACCTTCATCTCGAGGAGCACCGGACCTTCGGAGCGAGCGTGGTTGATGGCCTCGCGGGTGGACTCGTAGCAGGCGATGAAGTCCATGCCGTCGACGGAAAAACCGGGGAATCCGTAGTTGGCGGCTCGGCTGGCGACCTCGTCGATGCTCATCTGCTTCCGCTGGGGGACGGAGATGGCGTAGCGGTTATTCTCACAGATGAAGATAACGGGGAGGTTGTGGATGGACGCGAAGTTCATAGCCTCGTGCGTCTCGCCCTGGCTGGAAGCGCCGTCGCCGAAGTAGACGAGGACGACGGTGTGTTCGCCGCGCATCTTGCAGGCGAGAGCGTAGCCGACGGCCTGGGTCAGGCCAGCGGCTACGACGTTGGATATCTGGATGATGTTTCGGGGAAGGTCGGCGCCCTGGAGAGGGAACTGGCGGCCATTGCTGTAGGGGTCGCCAGCCTTGCCCATGAAGGAGCGCATGACCTCCTCGGCGGTAAGGCCAGCGGCGAACTTCAGGGCGAGGTCGCGGTAGTAGGGGAATAGGAAGCAATCGCCGTCTTTCTCTGCTGCGAGCAGGCTGCCGAGCTGGGCAGCCTCGTGCCCCTGGCTGGAGGCGGCGATGGGCACCTTGCCCTGTCGGTTGAGGGCCCAGATGCGTTCGTCGATGGTGCGGGACAGGACCATGCGGCGGTAGAAGTCGACGAGGTTCTCGGGTGTGAGGTTGCCGGGAAGGGCTGCAGCCACGGCGCCGTTGCGGTCCTTGTCTGCCGCACGTCCGCGAGATCTTCGAGGAGGCATTATGGCAATTCTCCGTCACCGCCTCGTGGTGGCTGACCTTCCGGCCGCACGGCTGAGGCGACTGCCGGCCCCGTTTTCATTCAAGGCCCAAATGTAATCGGGGCCAAAACCGCGGCCCCGGGCACGACTGGCAATTATATCCAACGGGAATGAACGTCGCAAATCGACGGAGGGTGAGAGGGGGCTCGAGGAAAAACGGACGGGGGGTGATTCGCGCTGGTCTATGGAGGCCATGGGGCACCCTGGAGTGATACCCTTGAGGTACGAGTGAGGGGGTCAGATAGGGGATTTATACGGGTATAAGATTCGACCGAAAATTCATGGAAATTACACAATTATCAAGCGCAAATCGCGGTTGACATACACTGCCAAATATTGGTAATTTCGCCTTGTGCCCCCCAGTAGTTCTCCCGCAATGAGCCAAGTGTTCGCTTAGAAATACACGGCATTCGCCCGGACCTGAGGCCGCCAGACAAGTGCCTCCAGAGGCAAGGCGGCGAAGTCCATTTTGATTTCCCTGCGACCTTTTCAGCGGATTGCTATTGCCTTTTTTAAGGGCTACTCACAGCAGACTGAATTACCGTATCAAGGGAGCGGGGGCTGGGAGCGCAGTTATCAGAAGAGAATCAGGAGCGGAGGCTGGGATGAGAAACGGTTCGGCAAGGGAGGTCTGGAAGGCGGTTCTCGGAGACCTCCAGATGCGCTTGCCCCGCCCGATCTACGAGACTTGGTTGAAGCCCACGGAAGGCGTTGCCGACGACGGGCAGGTGTTTGTTGTCGAGGCGCCGACGCCGTTCGCCGTGGAGTGGCTGAGACGGCGGATGTTCCATGGACTTCAGAGTACCCTGGAAAAGGTAGCAGGCCACCCCTTGCAGTTGGAACTGCGGGTGATGTCTCAAGGAATTTCGTATGCCGTTGAGAGAGCAGAGCTACCGCCCGGGGTGCTTCCCGAGGCCAGCCAACCGCTGTTCGAGTTTCGCTCGCTAAACCCGCGATATACGTTCAATTCGTTCGTGGTAGGGCCTTCGAACCGGTTGGCGTTCAGCGCAGCGCAGGCTGTGGCTGAGACGCCGGGCGTCGCCTACAACCCGCTGTTTCTTTATTCAGGTGCAGGGCTGGGGAAGACGCATTTGCTGCAGGCAATCGGGCGCACCTGTGTTTCGCGGGGTATGTCGGTGCTGTACGTGACCTCAGAGCAGTTCACCAACGAGTTCATTTCGGCGATACGGAACAGGACAACGGAGGACTTCCGCCATCGCTACCGGTCGGTGCAGATGCTGCTGGTGGACGACGTGCAGTTCCTGAGCGGGAAAGAGCAAACGCATGAGGGCTTCTTCCACACCTTCAACGACATACACAACTCCGGCAACCAAGTAGTGGTGTCGTCGGACAGGCCTCCAAGGGCCTTGCCTTTGATGGAGGAAAGGCTGCGGTCGCGATTTGAATGGGGTCTGATCGCGGACATACAGCCGCCGGACCTAGAAACGCGGATGGCGATACTGGCGAGCAAGGCCGACGAGATGCAAGTGGGCCTGGACGACGCGGTTTTAGAGCTGATCGCCAAGCGGGTGCAGCGAAACGTCAGGGAACTGGAGGGCAGCCTGAACCGTATGGTGGCCTATGCCCAGCTGATGAACGTGGATATAACGCTGGATACGACCGAGCGAATCCTGAACGACGTCACTCCGGAGCAGTCGCGGGCTTCGATCGATCCACAGCGGATACTATCGGAGGTGGCGGCGTACTACGGGGTGCAGGTGGACGACCTTCTGGCCCGGAGCCGGAAGCGCACGATTTCGGTGCCGCGGCAGGTGGCGATGTACCTGCTGATCCACGAGATAGGCCTGCCGCCGACGCAGGTTGGGCGGCTGCTGGGCGGTCGGGACCACTCGACGGTGATCCACGGGGCTGGGAAGATCAACGGGGAGATGAATGAGGACAGTACCCTGCGTCACGACGTTCAGGCGATCAAGGAGTCAATTTTCTCCTAACCGCCTGCCGAGCAACAGGTGGAACCCAACTTCAACCCTCTCCCAAGCGGGAGAGGGTTTTTCTGCGCCGGGCGGCAGGGTTGTGTAAAATGTCGGCGTGAAAACTCATGTAGTGGTAAAGACACACGAGCTGGCGTTGAAGGGCAAGAACCGTCCGTGGTTCATGCGACGGCTGAAGGAAAACCTGCGCCAGGCAACAGAGGGTGCGGGGGTCAGTCGCGTCTGGCAGGGACAGTTGATGATTGGCCTCACCCTTGAGGACGACGGCTGCTGGGAGGACGTCGAGGGCCGTGTTCGAGAGTGCTTTGGCGTGGCCAAGTTCTTCCTGGCGCACGAATATTCGCAGGACCTGGACGAGATCAGGGAAGCCCTGCGGCAGCGACTGCCGGAGATGGAGTTCGAGTCGTTTCGCATTGTCACGAATCGTGCGGACAAGCGCTTTCCCATGACTTCACCGGAGGTCAACCGGGAGCTGGGCCGGTTCGTGGAAGAGATAACCGGGGCAAGGGTGGACCTTTCGGACCCTGACCTGTCGATCTTCCTGGACATACAAACGCGAGGCATCCTGTTGTACTTCAACGAGACGCCGGCCCACGGCGGTTTGCCGGTGGGCTCGAGCGGCAGGGTGGCAGTGATGCTGTCGGGTGGTATTGACTCGCCGGTGGCAGCGTGGCACATGATGAAGCGGGGATGTCCAGCATCCTATGTCCACTTTCACAGCTACCCACTGGTGGACCGGTCGTCGATTGAGAAAGTAACAGAGCTGACGCAGATGCTGGCGCGGCACCAGACTAGATCCGAGTTATACCTCGCGCCGCTGTCGGAGATACAGAAGCGGATAATTGTGGAGACGCCGCCGTCGTACCGGGTTCTGCTGTATCGCCGGTTCATGCTGCGCATTACCGAAGCACTGGCCAAGCAGGCAAGGGCGAAGGCCATCGTAACCGGCGAGAGTTGCGGGCAGGTTAGCTCGCAGACACTGGACAACATCGCCGTGGTGGACAAGGTGGCGGACATGCCGGTGCTGCGGCCCCTGATAGGAATGAACAAGGAAGAAATCGTTGGGATGTCGCGGGGCATTGGCACCTTTCCCATCTCGATACAGCCGGACCAGGACTGTTGCTCCCTTTTTGTACCTAAGCACCCTGAGACGAGGGCCAAGCTGGCGGTTATCGAACGTCTGGAAGAGGGACTTCCGGTGGATGAGATGGTTGCAGAGGCACTGGCAGGGGTAGTTCGCGAGCAAATCGAATCACCCTACGGGGCGGCGAACTAGGGCAAAGCTCTGAGGGCGGTCCGTTAACGCCGGTGGAAGAGCAAGTGGACAACCGGCTGTTTCTGAGGGAGGTTCTCAAGGGTGTTTCCCGCTCCTTCTACCTGACGATCCGCGTCCTGCCATCCGGAATGCGCCAACCTGTGGCCGTGGCCTACCTGCTGGCCCGCGCCGCCGACACCATAGCTGATACCCGTGCGTTGCCCCCGGAGGAGCGGCTGGGAAAGCTGTTGGCCTTCCGCGCGATGGTTGAGGGCAGTATGTCGTTCGATGAGATTGAGGACATCGTGTTCGACGTTCGCCTGCGTGACGGGGCGTTGGAGGCGGAGACGACTCTGCTGAGCAGGGTACGTAAAGTGTTCGCAGCGCTGGATGGGTTAACCGAGAACGACAGGATTTCCGTTCGCTCCGTGGTTGTTACTCTGACGCAGGGGATGGAGTGGGACCTGACGACTTTCCCGTCCGAGGACTCTGGGTCAGTGGCTGCACTGCAGACGGCGGAGGAGCTGGACCAATACACGTACATGGTGGCGGGGTGCGTCGGCGGGTTCTGGACTTCGGTGGCGATGAGGCACCAGCCGCTGTTATACCGGTGGGACAGCGCACGTATAAGTGACCTGGGGGTGCGATTTGGGAAGGCTCTGCAACTGACTAACGTGCTCCGTGATGTGCCTCGCGACCTGCGCAGCGGCCGGTGCTACCTGCCTGAGCCGGAGCTGAACGCCGCCGGGCTGTCGCCAGAAGACCTGCTGGAGCCGAACAACGGAGAGCGGGCGCGGCGGGTACTGAATCCGTGGATTCGGGTGGCGCTGGAGCACTTCGATGCCGCTGAGGCCTATCTGCTGGCGACGCCGCGGCGGTGTCTGCGTCTGCGGTTGGCGGTACTTTGGCCGATCCTGCTGGGGCTGGCGACGCTGGAGAAGCTTGCAGCAAATGAACAGTGGCTTGACCCGGAGCGACCCTCGAGGGTGAAAAGGCGGTGGGTGTACGGGATGATGGCGAGGTCGCTGGTCGCCGCGCCGTCGGACTCGTTGCTCCGCTGGTGGATTCGCAATCTTCGGCGCAGAGTGGAGAGGGCGCTGGATGGTGGGTGAGTCCGGGCGCAGCTCTTCGTTGGAAGTACTGTTGGTATTTCTGCGACTGGGGCTGACATCCTTCGGCGGGCCAGTGGCGCACCTGGGTTATTATCGAGAAGAGATTGTCGCGCGGCGGAAGTGGCTGGAAGAGGAGGCGTACGCCGACCTAGTGGCGCTGTGCCAGTTCCTGCCTGGGCCGGCGAGCAGTCAAGTGGGAATCGCGCTGGGGCTGCGCCGGGCAGGACTGCCGGGTGGGTTGGCGGCGTGGCTGGGATTCACAACGCCATCGGCGGTAGGGCTCATCCTGTTTGCGTATGGCGTGGCCGTTTTCGGCGACCTGGAAGGCGCGGGATGGCTGACCGGGCTGAAGACGGCGGCATTGGCGGTGGTGGCGCTGGCGGTATGGGGGATGGCGGGCAGCCTGTGCCCGGACCGCCCGAGGGCGGCGATCGCTATCGCGGCGACAGTAGGAGTGCTGGCTTGGTCATCGGGATGGGGGCCGCTAATAGTAATCGTGGTGGCGGGATTTGTCGGCTGGCGGTTTCTGCGGGCGGAGCAGTCGTCAGGGCGAAGGGAGCAACAGTTCGCGGTCAGCAGGACGGTTGCGGCGGCGTGCCTGGTGGTATTCGCACTGCTGCTCGTGGGGCTGCCGGTAGCAGGGCGGGCGCTTGCGTCGGGGGCTCTGGGGGAACCGCTGCAGGTCTTCGACAGCTTCTACAGAGCGGGTTCGCTGGTGTTCGGCGGTGGGCACGTGGTGCTGCCGCTGCTGCAGGAACTGGTGGTCGCGCCGGGGTGGGTAACGAACGCGGAGTTTGTTGCAGGATACGGGGCGGCTCAGGCGGTGCCGGGGCCGCTGTTCACCTTTTCCGCCTATCTTGGCGTCTTCGTCGGCATGCCCTCGGGCTGGGCCGGAGGGCTGTTCGCGTTGGGGGCCGTCTTTCTGCCGTCTTTTTTGCTGGTTATCGGCGTTGTGCCTTTCTGGGACCGGGTGCGGAGCTGGGAAAGCTTCGGCGGCGCGTTGCGGGGCATCAACGCGGCGGCGGTGGTGGGACTGTTGCTGGCGGCGCTGTACGATCCGGTATGGACGAGCGCGATACACGGGCCGGAGGACTTCGGGATGGCGCTGGTGGCGCTAGGGCTGCTGGCGGTCTGGAAGTGGCCGCCGTGGCTGGTGGTGGTGCTGTCGGCGGGAGCGGGGCAGGCGCTGGCGTACGTGGTGTAGCGGGGCGAGAGGCGCTTAAAACGCAGTCCGGCAGACTGCCCTGGCTCTGTGCGGGTCGAGCGGTGCGCGCTCCCTGAGCCTGGTAGAGGATTTGGGACTCCTTTGAGTACGAAAAGGGGATACCTCGAAGGCGATGATGACCTGTGGCGAGTTTCTTGACGCACCTTTGAATTACTGTACCATTAGCCGGAACCTGAATTGACCGAATCTTGAATTGAAAGAACCTACTGGGGGCGTAATGGCAAAGTTCGTTCACGTATACACGGGAGCCGATGGGCAGTCGGTGGTCGAGGAACGGGATTTCGAGATGCAGAGCTTCGTTGACACAGAGGGTGCGCACGGGCTTACTACGGAGTTGATCAAGACGCCGGGGATCACCTTCCGGATGTATGAACCGGGGTATTTTCTGGATTTCCACACGGCGCCTCGGCGGCAGTACAGCATCACACTGACGGGTGAGATCGAGGTCGGGACGCCCGACGGGACAATCAAGCACTACGGACCGGGGACGGTGCTGCTGGCGGAGGACATGACCGGGGCGGGGCACTCGACGCGAGTGGTGGGGACGGAGCCGCGCTTCGCCATCATCATTCCGCTATCGGACTAGAGTTGGCGGGGTTGTCAAGGATGTATTACCTTCCTGGCCCTCCCACTCCGGGGAGGGCGTTTGTAGTCATTGGAATTCGGGCTGAAATGGTGAAGCGATGAGTGCGTACGCGAAGCTGAGCGGGGAGTTCAATCCCACCGTGCCGACGCGGGTAATCTTCGGGCAGGGGAAGACGGCTTCGCTGGGTAGCGAGGTGGCCAACCTGGGCGGGAAGCGAGTGCTGGTGCTGTCGGGTCGAACGGTGGCGGAGCAGACGGATGCCGTGAGCCGAACGCAGGAGGCGCTGGGCGATTCGGTGGCCGGAGTGTACTCGGGGCTTACGCAGAGGGCGCCGCTGTCCACGGCGGTGGAGGCGGCGAATCTAGCGGTGTCGCTGGAGGCGGACACGCTGGTGGGCGTTGGCGGCAGCACGATCTCGGACGCGGCGCGGATGATCGCAGTGCTGATGGCCGAGGAGATTACCTCCGTTGGGGAACTGCGAGAGCGCGGACATCGAGAGGACGGGATGCTACGGCCGGAACTGGACGGGAAGGCGCTGCCTCTGCAGGTGTCCATTCCGACGACGCTGTCGGCGGGGGAGTTCAACATGGGCGGCGGAAACGTGCTGGACGACGGTGAGGGGCACAAGATTCGCGTGGGGCACCCGCGATTGCACGCCGACCTAATTGTGCTCGATCCGGACGTGACAGCGGGGACGCCGGACTGGCTGTGGCTGTCGACGGGAGTGAAGGCGTTGGACCACTGCATCGAGCGGCTGTACTGCCGAGGCAATCAGCCGGCGATTGATGCGCCGATACTCACGGCGGCGGAGATGCTGTTCGAGGCGCTGCCACGGTCGCGGCAGGCGGACGGGGACCCGGAGGCGCGGCTGCAGTGCCTGGTGGCGGCGTGGATGACGATGATGGGAGCGCCGAACTTCGCGGTTGGGCTTTCGCACGCTATCGGGCATATTGTGGGAGTGAAGTATGGTGTAGGGCATGGGTATACCTCCTGCGTGACGCAGCCGTACGTGATGGAGTTCAACCGGCCGGCGTCGGCAGGCAAGCAGGCGCTGCTGGCCCGGGCCGCCGGCCACGACATCTCGGGGATGAGCGACGAGGCGGCGGCGGAACTGGCGGCGCGGGCGGTGGACGACTTCATCATGGGGCTGGGGATGCCGCACCGGCTGAGGGAGCTGGAGATACCGGAGGAGGACCTGCCGGAGATCGCGGAACTGGTGCTGACGGATGGAGGTTGCCGGAATAACGCCGTGGCGATTACGGAGGCGGAGCAGGTGATGGAGGTACTGCGGCGGGCGTTCTGAGTCAAGTTCCGAGGTGATTGGCGTCGCCCGGCATTCCTGGTCGGAGCAGGAGCTGTGAAGTCAGTCGGCCCTTTGAGGGTCGGGTACTGGGGACTTGTTGGAGAGTTGTATCTCTGACTCATTTCACCGGGAAACAAAGGAGTTATGAAAATGAAATACGGGTTTGTGCTGCCGGCCAGGGGTCCATTGATGACACCCGAGATCCTGGGTCGAATCTCCAAATGGGGAGAAGAGCTTGGATATGATGCAATGTTTTCGGGAGACCACATCCTGATTCCACGGAGCATTTCATCCCCTTATCCCTATTCAGAGGGAGGCGAATATCCTGGTGGCCCGTCAGGGGAGGCCATGGAGCAGCTCACGCTGCTGGCATTCCTGGCGGGACAGACGTCTCGGATCAGGCTGGTTACCAGCGTGATCATCGTGCCGTACCGGAATCCGCTGCTGGCGGCGAAGGCGCTGGCAACTCTTGACTTTCTGTCTGGAGGGAGGCTGGTGGTTGGGGTGGGCGCCGGCTGGATGCGAGAGGAATTCGAGGCGCTGGACACTCCGCCCTTTGAGGAGCGAGGGGCTGTTACCGACGAGTACATTCGGGCGTTCAAGGAGCTGTGGACGAGCGACGATCCGCACTTCGAGGGCAAGTACGTCAGCTTCGACAACATCAGCTTCGACCCAAAGCCGGTACAGAAGCCGCATCCGCCGATATGGGTCGGAGGCGAGAGCCGTCCGGCGCTGCGACGGACCGCGGAGCTGGCGGACGGGTGGTATCCGCTGGGGTCGAACCCGACGTTCCCGATGGGGACGCCTGAGCAGCTGAAGGCAGGCCTGGAGAGGCTGGCGATGTATGCAGAGCGCTTCGACCGGGACCCTTCGGAGATTGAGACCATCTACCGAACGCACCAGTTCGAGATGACCGACTCGGCGGCCGGGGCTGACAGGCTACCGTTCGTGGGTAACGCGGAACAGATAGCGTCAGATATCCGGGCGTACCAGGACATGGGCGTGGGGTCGCTGGTACTGGACTTCATGCGTCAGACGGAGGACCTGGACGTGATACTGGGCCGGATGGAGCGGTTCGCGAAGGATGTGTGGCCGCTGGTTTAGCGTGCGGTGTCGGGGAAGATGTCATCTTGCGGACAGGAGACCGTTCATCCTTCGACAGGCTCAGGATGAACGGTCTCGTTGTTGCACGGATATAGCTGCGACTGCCTGGTGCTGGATTTTCTGGGAAAAGCAGACCGTTCGTCCTTCGACGGGCTCAGGATGAACGGTCTTGTTGCTGTTAGCGGAAGTCGCGCTCGTAGAGGTCTCGGAGGCGGTGGAGGTGTGCGTCTGTAATGGGCGGGAGGTCTGCGCAGCGGGCGGTCTCCTCAGCCTCGGCCTCGTTCTTGACGCCGGGGACGGTGGTGTCGATGCTGGGGTTCATCAGGCTGAAGACCATGGCCGCCTGGGAGAGAGATTCTATGGGGCCTTCAAGCAGGAAGTCGAGCATGGGGGCCTTGCGCAGGTCGGCTTCCATCAGCGCGTCGCCGGGCGTGGGCGGCCGATCGAGGGCCGGGGTGAGGGCACCGGCGGCGTGGGAGCGAATGCCGATTACGCCCATGCCTTTGCTCTTGGCGAGGGGGATAATCTGGCCGTTGTCGAAGACGTCGGCGCCGAACGGCTTCGGTGTCTGGGCAGTGGTGTTGAGCAGGTTGTAGTAGGCCAAGACGGTGTCCCACTCACCGCTGTTGAGGAGCCGGTGCATGGTGGGGACGTGGTGGTCCATGGCGGAGAGGCCGATGTAGCGGGTCTTGCCCTCGCGTTGCATCTCCTTGTAGGCGTCAAGCACCGGGCCCATAACGTCGTCGCCGGTGATGGAATCGCGGGCCTCGCCGCGCTGTTCGGTGAAACGGTTGTGGACGTGCAGGACGTCGACGGAGTCGCGGCGCAGGCGGTTGAGGCTACGCTCGACGGAACGGCGGACCGCTCCGGCGATGTCGTCCATCTCGTCCTCGCGGAGCCGGACCTTGGTGGCGATCACAAAGTCCTCGGTGCGCCGTATCAGCGCCCTGCCGAGGGCCTCCTCGGCCTTACCGTCGCCGTAGGCCGGGGCAACGTCGAAGAAGTTGATGCCCAATTCGAGGGCGCGGTGGACGGAACGAATGGCCTCGTCTTCGGTGGTTGAGCCCCAGACCTGTCCGATGCCGCCGCCGCCGAATCCGGCGCGGGAGACTCGGAGGCCGGTGCGGCCAAGTGTGCTGTATTGCATGGTGTTTCAGTCCCTCCCTTCCACTGCTGCGGGGGAAAGTCTTTGGGCGGTGATGATGTAGGCTCGGCGGATTGTCTCGTGAAAGAGGTCAACGTCGAAGACTTCTACCAAGCCGTGACGTATTTCCAGTGCTTCGTGGATTGGTTCCAGTCCCGAGTCATCGCATCCAATCAAACGTAGGGAAATGTCGTTGCATTCCTTTTGGGTCAAGTATTTCTTCATTTCTTCAAGTATGAACCCAACATCCTCGAACTGGTGTCCCGAAATCCAAGGAGCAGCCATCACCAATCGCCAGATGTAAGCATCTTCTTCAGGCAATGTGAGACCAAAGAATACGAACCCTCCCATACTCTCAGAGAGGTCCCGTTCCATATCCCTTAGCTTTCTAACGACCCGGTTCATGGGGCCGATGATCACTGGCTCCATAAGGCTCTCAGAATTTTTTGAGTCGAATGCAGAATCCCTGCAGCAGCAGTTTCAGTGCATCTGCCGGGACGCGCATACCAAAGTTCCGAATCCCAACCCATCACCGTTTCCCATTCCTGCTTTTGATCAGCCAAGATTTGGTTACGAATCCCAGAGAGGAACAGCAGCACGTTCAGATTATGAGTCTTGAATGATCGATAGTTTTCAAAATCCTTTCCCGATTCGGGGAATTCTACCCAATTCAGAGTTTCGCATATCCTGGCTTTCAGCGCCAATTCGAGGGAATACCCGCACAGATAGGAAGATGCGTCATACCGCCCAGCGTCGAATAGCACCTGAGCATCTTCGAGCCGGGCGGCGGAAATGGAGCGGAGTTCGGCTATGGTGAGCACGCTAGTGGGAGACTTCGCCCTCGGCCAGCTGGAAGAGGATGCCGTGGGAGCTGGCGGTGTCGATGTTGAGATTGCGGTATCCGAAGGGGCTGGGGGCTGGGGCTTCGCTGCGCATCTTGTTGCCCTTGCCCACGAGGTCGGCGAAGACCTGGTCTATGCCGTCGACTCCGAAGGCCACGTGCATGACGCCGGGGCCTGTGGCCTTCAGCTGCTGCGCCATGGGGGTGTCTTCGCGGAGGGGCTCGAAGAAGTCGACGTAGGTTCCGCCAATCTGATAGAGGATGGACTTGAAGCCGCGGTCTTCGAACTCGTCGCGGGACATGGGGGACATGGAGAAGTTGCGCTCGATGTAGTTGGCCATGTCGTCGATGCTTTCGACCACGAAGGTGATGTGATGGACTTTGTTCAGCATGATTTCCTCCAATTCGATTTCGGCGGTATGGTATGGGCCGGCCGCGGTGTGGATGGCGGCAGTGGCTGCTAGACTTGTCGCAAGCCTATTGGTTTTTGGGGCGGTAGACAAGACCCGGCTCGGCTCACGGTAGCGTTCCGAATTTGGTGGTCAGGCAGGTCAGGCGTCCCTGGTTTGATGCTTTCGCCGTCTGAACCCCGAGCTTTGGGCAGTTGGCATGGGACTAAGCGCCGTGCCTTTTGATGGATGACAGTCGGGAGAGACCAGTCTCATTGTCTCATCGGGAGGCCTTCGCGTGACGATGTAACATTGTGTAACATTTTGTAAAGTTGTGTACCAAACCGGCTCATTTTTGGTCCTTGATTGAGACAGGGCAATCGGGCTGTTCAGGGAATCTTGCATAAGAACAATTGTACGATATAATATGGCTGGAGGCAAGGGAGAGAATTCAGCGAGCATCGTTTGGGACCAGGTAGTGAGGTCAGGAATGAGGCAGGAAAACCACCTGAACCGGAACGCCATCCTGGATTCAGAGCATCCCAGTTTCATAGGGGAAACCGGACAACCAAAAATTGGAGAGTCGCCATGCCTACATTTACAGCGGACGACGGCGTGAGTATCTACTACGAAACGGCGGGCGAGGGATTTCCGCTGGTGTTCGCGCACGAGTTTGCCGGGGACATCACAAGCTGGGAACCGCAGGTCAATTTCTTTGCCCGCCGGTACCGGGTGATCACGTACTGCCACCGGGGGTATCCGCCGTCGGAGGTGCCGGAGAACCCGGAGGCGTATTCGCAGGACCGGTTGGTAGATGATATTCGCGACCTGCTGCGGCACCTGGGCATCGGTGAAGCATACGTCGCGGGGCTGTCGATGGGTGCGGCCACGACGCTGAGCTTCGCCATCGCGTACCCGGAGATGTGCCGCGCGGCGGTGGTGGCGGCCACCGGGACGGGGTCGACGGACCGGGAGGAGCACCTGGAGGCGTGGCACAAGCAGGTGGAGCGTCTGAAGACAGAGGGGTTTGAAGGGTTTGGGAACGAATACGCGAGAGGATCGACCCGCATACAGTTCCGTCGCAAGGACCCGGTGGGCTGGGAGAAGTTCCGGGCCGGCCTGGTGGCGCACTCGGCGCTGGGTTCGGCTCTGATAACGCAGGGGATACAGCTGAAGAGGCCGACGGTGTTCCAACTGGAGGAGGAGATGCGGAGCCTGGAGGTCCCGACGCTGCTGATGGTGGGGGACGAGGACGATCCCTGCCTGGAGCCGATGCTGTTCGTCAAGCGCTGCGTTCGTCGCAGCGGGCTGGCGATGTTTCCGCAGAGCGGACACGCCATCAACCTTGAGGAGCCGGCACTGTTCAACAGCACGATGCTGGACTTCTTGTCGGCGGTGGAAGCGGGTAGCTGGGCGGCGCAAGGCGAGGGGTAGCGGACTGCAGCCGATGGTTTGTCATTCGACATACGATGGTGTGGAAGATAGAGACATTTGGCTTTGCTGGAGCGGACTTTGCCCAACCGTTCGTCCTTCGACAGGCTCAGAATGAACGGTTGGGGACAAGGAGGATGAACGGTTGGGGCAAGGCCAATAAACGGTGAGGCCAAGGCCGATGAATAGAGGCGGTCGGTTCGGCGGGATTCTCCCTCCCTTACGGAAGGCGCATCACCGGGAAGTGAACGCCTCGTAGGAGGCTATTCCTGTAACTCGGAGATGATTCGGCGGAGGATTTGCTCGTCGTCTGCACCCACGACGTCCATGCCGAAGACGACCTCGTTGAGCAGGCCATCGTAGCGTTCCTTTACGGCAGCGGCTACGTCGCCGTACTCGGCGATAACGGCGAATTCCTCGAGGATTTCGTCGGTGATGAGGTTGGTCATCTCGTCCCACTGGCCCTTGAGGGACATCTCGTGAAGGCGGACTCCCACGTCCTCGATGCCATGGGTTTCCAGCACGGTGAAGTAGGTGCGGGTGGAGGAGTAGAAGGCGATCTGGCGGCGGACGGCGTATTTCCGTTCCTCAATGACCGACATGTTGGGTCCGGTGATGATGAAGCTGGAGCCGGTTAGGTTGACGTCCTTGACGTCGCGGCCGGCGCGGGAGGCACCGTCGGCGATGGGTGGAAGAATACGCTGCTTTAGGAACTCAGGGGACATCAGCGGGTGGAGGGATATGCCGTCGCAGACTTCGCCGGCGACGCGGCAGTTGTAGGCGTTAACGGCGCTGACAAAGACGGGCGGACGTGGCTGGTCGGATGGGCCGGGGCTGAAGAAGGGGGTCATCAGCGAGAAGTTGTAGTGGTCGCCGTGGTAGGAGAGGCGCGTGCTGTCCTGCCAGGCGTCCCAGATGGCGTGGAGGGACTGGACGTATTCGCGCAGTCGGGGGCCGGGCGCGGACCACTCGGTGGAGAAGCGGCGCTCGATGTGGCCCTTGACCTGGGTGCCCAAGCCGAGGCGGAAGCGACCGCCGGAGAGGTTCTGCAGGTCCATGGCGGCATAGGCGAAGACCATGGGCGAACGGGGGAAGGCGATGGCGACGCGGGGCTCGAGGGACACGCGGGAGGTGGTGGTGGCGGCGAGCACGAGGGGAAACAGGGGGTCGTGCCCAGTCTCCTCGGTACAGAGGCCGTCGTAGCCCAGATTCTCTGCCCAGCGGGCCTCCTCAGGAATGCCCTTGATGTTGCCAGTGTTCAAGTGGTGTAGCACCCGGAATCCCATCGTTTCCTCCGTTTCTTGCGCCCGGCTGCTCGTCCTTAAAGAGGACCAGTATTAACGACCGGGCTCGTTTGCTATTCGAGAGTGACCGGTCTATTACCGGGCGGTGAAGCCGCCGTCGACGACGAGCTCTGCGCCGGTGATGTAGGAGGCCTCCTCGGAGGCGAGGAACAGGACGGCGTTGGCGACCTCGATGGTCTCGCCCTCGCGGCCCATGGGGACGTCGTTGACCAAGCGGTCGCGCCGGGCGTCGCCGCGCTGGAAGGAGGTTAGCATCGGAGGCATCATGCCGGGGTGGACGGAGTTGATGCGGATTCCGTCCTTGGCGTGCTGAACGGCGGTGGCCTTGGTGAGCAGGCGGACGGCGCCCTTGGAGGCGTTGTAGCCGGGGTGAACGGACTCCTGGCCGACGATGCCGGAGATGGAGGAGATGTTGACGATGGAGCCTCCGCCGATCTTCTGCATTTCCTCGACAGCGTGCTTGGTGCCGAGGAAGACGCCGCGGGCGTTGATGTCGAGCAGGCGGTCCCAGGCGTCGGTGCTGCGGAAGTCGCGCTCGCCACTGCCGCTGATGCCGGCGTTGTTGACGAGTACATCGAGCTTGCCGAAGCGGGCGACGACCTGAGCCACGGCGGAGATCCAGGAATCTTCGTCGGATACGTTCAGGTTGACGAACATTGCCTCGCCGCCGGCCTCGGCGATTTCGGCCTCGACGCGGCGGCCGTCCTCCTCGCGGATGTCGGCAATGGCGACCCTAGCGCCCTCTCGGGCGAAGAGCCGACATTCCTCGGCGCCCATGCCGTTCGCGCCACCGGATACCATTGCCACTTTGCCTTCCAGTCTCATTGTTCCCCCTGCGGACTTCTCGCGGGGTGGGCGAGCTCCGCATCAAGATTTCGGTATGTGCCGGTCAACAACCGGTTCGTGCTAGGATACTCCAAATCACCGGGATTTCGCAGCACACGGATGAGCATACACGAATAACAGGGAGGCAAATCGAATGGAGAGCAAATTCGTCCAGGCCGGGAATGTCCGGCTGCAATACTACGAGGAAGGCAACGGACCGGAGACGATGGTGCTGGTGCACGGGTATGCGTCGTCGGCGATCCTGTGGAAGTACACGATCGAGGCGCTTGCGGAGTCCGGCAGGTTCAGAATCATCGCGATCAACAATCGAGGCGCCGGGGACTCGGACAGGACTGCGTCCGAGGACGACTACACGGTGCAGAACTTCGCTCGGGATTTGCACAACGCGGTGTCGGCGCTGGGCTTGAACGACTTCATCCTGGTAGGGCATTCGATGGGCGGCGCGACGGTCACCGAGTTTTCTATGAACCACCAGAATATGCTGCGGGGGCTGGTGCTGCTGAACTCGGCGCCGCTGGCCGGGCGAGTGCTGCCCGACAACTGGGAGCAGGAGTTGCGGGCGTCGTTTGCCGAGGGCGGACTGACCCGAGGGGACATGGGGTTCCAGGGTCCGCACATCACGCAAGAATTTGCGGAGGAAGTGAACGCGATCATCCTGCGCAATCCGATCGAGCGGGCGATCGGAGGACGGCGGTCCATGGGGGCGCTGCGACTCAGAGAGCGTGTGGGTGAGATTAAGGTGCCGACGATGGTGGTGGGCGGCGACCGGGACGACACTGTCGGCGTGGACAACATCGTGGCGGAGTACCTGGAGTTGCCAGAAGCAAGCCGGCACCTGCACATGTTCCACGGGATCGGGCACAGTCCGAACGTAGAGGTGCCGAAGCGGCTGGCGGGGCTGCTGACGCGGTTTGCGGCGGAGATCACGGCTGGAGAGGCCGTGGCGGTGGCGTAGCGGGGTCTTCGTCCGAAGGCGAGATTTCGCTTGGCTGAGTCAGCGTAGTGGATGAATCGACATCGGCGGACAATCCGGACAGGAGGATAGAGATGCGACTGGAAGGGAAGGTGGCGCTGATCAGCGGGGGAGCGCGAGGCCAGGGAGCGGCCGAGGCGCGGTTGTTCGCCCGCGAAGGGGCGGCGGTGGTTTTCGGCGATATTCTCGATGAGGAAGGGCTGAAGCTAGAGGCGGAGATACGGGAGCTGGGTGGACGAGCTACGTACGTTCACCTGGACGTAACCGAGCCGGAGCAGTGGGAGGGCGCGGTGAACCGGGCGGTGGGTGAGTACGGCAAGCTGGACATACTGGTCAACAACGCGGGTATCGGAGGTACGGATACCGGAGGGCTCAACGCACCGAAGATCGACGGCACTCCGGCTGAAATCTGGGACCGGATCATGGACGTGAACAGCAAGGGTGTGTTCCTGGGCACCAAGGCTGCCATTGCGGCGTTACGTGCGGCGGGAGGGGGTTCCATCATCAACATTTCTTCGGTTGCCGGACTGGTGGGCACGGCGCCAGGG